>CAJTYJ010000124.1 GCA_910583895.1 uncultured Lachnospiraceae bacterium | reverse complement strand
AAGATTATGATAAAACAAGAAATTTAAAATATCTTGTCGTATAGAAATGTCCGTGCTATACTGTGAGAAAGGAAACAGTCGTGTTATAGGAACAACAAGCGAAAATAAATAAGCCTACCTTGTCACTTGGCCAGTACAGGTAGGCTTATTGTCTATTCATGGAGGCCAACCACTTTGTGGGCGGCTGCTTCCTTTTATGCTTATAATATAGCATTTTTAGAGAGGAATTTCAAGTGAGTTATAAGCTGGTTTGAGTTAGATTGAAATAATTTGAGTTGGGCCGTCATTCTTTACAACATGTAAAAGCAATCCTAAAACCCGCAAAAGAACAGGGCCAAAAGAGTTTTACTTTTCAGATACAGACCGGAAAGTGAGGATACTATTGAAAATGAGTAAAACCTTATATGTAACAGATCTGGACGGTACGCTGCTGAATAAGCAGGATCGGATTCATCCGGAGAGTATCCGGATCATCAACCATCTGATCGAACAGGGAATGGCATTCACCTACGCGACGGCGAGATCACTCTCATCTGCATCCATCGTTACGCAGGGGTTATCGACCAATATTCCGGTAATCGTATACAACGGTGCTTTCATGATTAACCCCGCCACAAGAGAAATCTTATCCAGAGAAAGTTTCTGTCCGGAAGAGATGCGGTGGGTGACGGATATCCTGAGTCAGCTTGATATCAGTCCCCTGGTCTATTCTTTTGTGGAAGGGGTGGAGAAGGTATCGTGGATCGTATCCAGGGAGAATGAAGGAATCCGCAGATATCTGGATAATCGGAAGGGGGACAGGCGGCTTCGCCCCGTCACGTCCACAGAGGAATTATACCAGGGCGATATGTTTTATTTTACTTGTATCGGGGAACAGCAGGATATGAAGCCGGTGTATGACATTTTCTCGAAAGACGCAAGATTCCGCTGTACCCTTCAGCAGGAACTCTACAGACCGGAGTATTGGTGTGAGATCATGCCGGCAAAGGCTACGAAGGCAGAGGCAATCCGGAAGCTTAAGAAGATCTGGAAATGTGACCGGGTGGTGTCTTTTGGAGATGCGATCAATGACATTCCGATGTTTGAGATATCGGATGAATGCTATGCCGTAGAGAATGCGGTGGAAGAGTTGAAGGCGATTGCCGACGGCGTGATAGAGAGCAACGAAGAGAATGGTGTTGCAAAGTGGCTAGAGAGAGCAGGCTGCGCTGGTTTTCATTGACGGAGCAGCCGCGTCGCAGGATTCAGCCGCAATTCATTTCCGCCATCCGCACGCACCGCCTGAATTGAAGTTGATCCGCGGTTGTGGAGAATAGAAAATCTGTATTGGAGAGATGGTCAATGGATGCATATATGAAGTATTTAGCGGAACTAATTACTGAAAAAGATAGTCTTAAACTTGTAAAAAATGAAGCAGAGAAATATGCATGACAGCTGGAAAGTACAGGAAATTTTAGCTATGGCTTTTGATAATCATTGCAAAATTATCGGGTATGAAGCAGCTTTACCTTTAATTAAAGAATGGTTAAACAGTGATTGTGCTAATGTTCGCAGAGCTGTTTCAGAGTGATTAAGAGTATGGACAAGTCGTCCTTATTTTAAGGATAATCCTCAAATAGCAATACAGTTATTAT
>CAJTYJ010000123.1 GCA_910583895.1 uncultured Lachnospiraceae bacterium | reverse complement strand
GCGGCATGGCTTTGGAATATACGGAAGAAAAACTGAACAGCCTTGACAAGGAAACGATCATCCAGCTGTTCCTGTCACAGCAGGAGCAGCTTAAGCAGATCGACCACAACCTCCAGCTGGCGCTGGAGCAGGTAGCGGATTTAAAAAGGCGCCGTTTCGGCAGTTCATCTGAAAAGCACGAACCTGATGAACAGATCTCCTTTATGGAAATGGACGGAAAGATTATATTTTTTAACGAACCCGAAGCCGTGGCTGACGAAGAGACCGGTGAAACCTCAGAGACCGCACCCCGCCGGAAACCGAAAAAGAAACAGGGAAAGCGGGAAGAAGATCTGGAAGGATTGCCGGTCGTGATGGTCGAACATTCCATGACGGAAACAGAATTGGAAAGATTGTTCGGAAAAGAAGGCTGGAAGCAGCTCCCTGACGAAGTGTACCGCAGATATGGTTTTACCCCGGCAAAAGTCGAAGTAGAGGAACATCATGTGAAAGTATATGCAGGGAAGAAGACGGATGAGATCGTAAAGTCGCCGCATCCGGAGTGCCTGTTAAGGGGAAGCCTCGTGTCCCCCTCGCTGGAAGCGGCCATAATGAACGCCAAATATGTCAATGCGGTGCCTCTTTACCGCCAGGAGCAGGAGTTTGAACGTTACGGTCTGCACATTTCCAGGCAGAACATGGCGAACTGGACGATCCAGTGCGCGGATCGCTACCTTGCAGTCCTTTATGATTGCCTGCATGAAAAAATGTATGATTACCATGTACTGCAGGCGGATGAAACGCCCGTGCTGGTAAATAGGGATGGCCGTCCTGCCGGGAGTAAAAGCTATATGTGGGTATACCGCACCGGAAGGATGTACGCGGACCGACAGATTGTCTTGTACGAATACCAGCGGACACGAAACGCCAGCCATCCGAGGGAATTCCTGAAGGATTTCAGCGGGATATGCGTCACAGACGGGTACCAGGTCTGCCATACGATCGAAAACGAGCGTGAAGACCTGGTGATTGCCGGATGCTGGTCCCATGCGAGGCGCAGGTTTGACGAGGCAGTAAAGGCGCTGCCAAAGGCAAAGCAGAAGGACAGCCGCGCATACCTTGCGCTGACCATGATCCAGGCAATCTACCGGGAAGAAAAACAGCTGAAGGAACTTCCCGCACAGGAGCGTCAGAACCGCCGCCAGTTGAATGTAAAACCCCTGGTGGAGGCTTATTTCGTATGGGTGCGTGAAAACCTTTCAAAAGTGCCGCAGAAAAGTAAGACATGGGAAGGTTTCAGCTATTCACTTAACCAGGAAAAATACCTTAAAGTATTTCTGGATGATGGTGAAGTCCCGATAGATAATAATGCGGCAGAGCAGTCGATTCGGGGATTCTGTATCGGGAAGAAAAACTGGGTGATGATCGATACGGTTGCAGGTGCAAAGTCCAGCGCCATTATATATAGTATTGCAGAAACAGCAAAAGCAAACAACCTGAAACCATATGATTATTTCGAATATCTGCTTACCGAGATCCCAAAACACCTGGATGATACTGACCGAAATTTTCTGGATGACATGCTCCCCTGGTCACCGAACCTGCCTGCGAATTGCCGTAAGCCTGGTAAAGATGAAGTGAAATAATAAGACTGGAGCAAATCTGTTTCTATCATACAGGTTTGCTCCAGTTTTGTATAGGTACGGACTATCTACCGTTTACGAA
>CAJTYJ010000122.1 GCA_910583895.1 uncultured Lachnospiraceae bacterium | reverse complement strand
GTGTTATTCGTTAGTTTATCTGAACCAAAATCCTCAGTTTTTCTCCAAATTAAATAAGGTATGGGATATTTTAATCTGATATATTTTCCGTCAGATTATTTCATCTTCATACCTTTTGTGCTATGCTTTTATCTGATACGCAGAAAAAGGACAGGAACCCACACCGACCAAAGTTTGTGTCCCCGTCCTTACTCACACCATGGCGGACGGTTCCGCCACAGACAAGGATATGATAACAGTAATCACAGAAGAATGCAACGAAATTTCACAGGAATTTTATGATGATGCCATGGATTCCATCCAGATCTGCCAGCTGGAGTGTTCCTGCGGCCACTGCGGCTGCCTCGCAGGGCACGGGGCCTATACCCGCTCCATAAAAACAGCACCGGGAAAGATCCCCCTTGTCATACGCAGGGTGCAGTGCAGCCTCTGCAATGCCACCCATGCCCTCCTTCCCTCCGGCATCGTCCCCTACTCCCAGGTCCTCCTCACGGACCACGCCGCCATAGCTTCTTCCTTTGAAGATGGGAGGGACGGCAGGGAGGTGATGGATACGAACCCGGAACTCTCTCCCAGCCAGGTCTTTTACATCCTGTCCTTATATATCCGTTTCTGGCGGCAGCGTCTCTTAAGCGAAAGCCTCCCGCTGTCCCCCGCCCATGCCCTCACTAAGCCCTGCATCCGCCTTTTCGGACGCCAGTTCATGCAGATAAAAAATACCAGGAACCTCCTCTTTGTGCCGCCTACATAACTTTGGGTGACTCCCATGCCCCTTTCCCTTATGATGACATAAAAACATAAGGAGGTTTCAGATCAATGGAACAGGAATACAGACATGCCATCGCGTTGATGCGCTATTCGGCCATCGCTCCGCTCATCCCCGGCCTGCCGGAAGGGTACCGAAATCTGGCGGACTATCTGGAGAAAACATCACAAAAAGGACTGCTGCATCCGGACGGGGAGGTCAGGAATTATGCACCCAAAACACTCTATAAATGGTATTTCAGCTACCAGAAAGGGGGATTTGACGCCCTGCTTCCTGCCGGGAGGAACGACTGCGGCAGATCCAGAAAGCTGGACGATGACCTGAAAGAAAAAATCTCATATCTGAAAGGACGCTATCCCCGCATGGGTGCAGCCGCCATTTTCCGGCAGTTAAAGGAGGACGGCAGCATAAAAGGCGGCGAAGTCTCCGAGTCCACTGTGAACAGGTATGTGAACCGGCTCGCCCTGG
This sequence comes from uncultured Lachnospiraceae bacterium, assembly GCA_910583895.1. Taxonomy (GTDB): domain Bacteria; phylum Bacillota; class Clostridia; order Lachnospirales; family Lachnospiraceae; genus Hominiventricola. Next base: position 570 of record CAJTYJ010000122.1, on the reverse strand, counting down.
AAGCAGGAAGTACGCCCGTCCAGGATATGCGGCGCTATGAACGCCCCCATGTGAACGAAGTCTGGTGCGGGGATTCCAGCGTTGGGCCGTACCTCAGGACAGCAGACGGCAGGAAACGCAGGGTATATGTGATCGCCCTGATCGATGACGCAAGCCGCCTTGTCACCGGGGCAGGGGTGTTCTTCGAGGATACCTTCGTAAACCTCATGTCAGTGATGAAAAGCGCTGTGGCAAAGTACGGCGTGCCCAGGATGTTCAATTTCGATAACGGCAGCGCCTATAAGAACAAACAGATGGAACTGCTGGCCGCCCGCATCGGAACCACCATCAATTACTGCAAACCCTATACCCCGACAGCCAAGGCCAAAGTAGAGAGATGGTTCCGGACCATGAAGGACCAGTGGATGGCCTCCCTGGATATGCGGGATTTCCCTTCCCTGGAGGCCCTTTCCGGAAGCCTGTGCGCCTACGTCCGAGGCTACAACCTTTCCGCCCATTCCTCCCTTAAGGGGAGCACCCCTCAGGAACGTTTCTTCTCCGAGCCGGAAAAGGTACGCCGTCTCCCGGAAG
>CAJTYJ010000121.1 GCA_910583895.1 uncultured Lachnospiraceae bacterium | reverse complement strand
TACGCCGCGAATCTCACTGTAATCCGATTTTACTCTCTCTTTCCAGGTTTTCATGATCTATAGCTACCTCTCCCTTTCTGCCGTTCACACGGCATTTCCCATGAAAATGCTCTAAGCCGTTCTTCTCTCTTCCCTTCTTCGAAGTAGGCTTTTGTTCATTATAGGAAGATGCCCCCGGAAAAACTATGTACATATTTGAGTGAATATTTCAAAATTCTTACAATTTCTGATTTCTCGATTGCTTTTCCTTTTCACTAAGATTACTATCATACATAGACATTTTCTGACAGATGGAGGTATTCATGCTTTTTCACAAACGCGAGTACTCGCTTTTTTCTCAGCTGATCAAAATTGTTTTGGTGATATATGGCCTTTTTTTGATTTCCTTTTTGATCCTTTTTTTGTTCCTGAACCATAATATGCGCTCCAATCTTTATGACAGCTACTACCGAACGATAGATTATTGCCTAACTGAGACTAAAAATGATCTGGAAATCGCCAATCGTTCCGTTCTGTCAACCCTTTACAACAACCCTGATCTGTCTCAGTTATCCACTTCGGATCATATGATGACGATTTCCGCCTGCGAATCCCGTCTTCAGAGAACACTGAGTTCTTATTTGCTGTGCTATTCGACAGTGGACGGATTGTTTTTCTACAGCGAGCGCAATGACCGTTTTATTTCCGAGTCAAGAGACCCCAATACCTCCTTTTCCACCTATTTCAAAACCTTTCTGCGATCGGTGGACTTTGCCGCCTTTTCCAGAGAACTCACTTCGCAGAAGAGTTCTTTTGCTTTCTGTGAAATTGATGGCAGCTATTGTCTTGTGCGTATGTTTGCCTACAACAATACCATCGGCGGCGCATGGGTCAATGTGGATACAATCATGCATGATCTGGAAGAATCCACTTCCAAAGATACGCTTTGCGCCTTCCTCAACGCGCCGGAAACAGAGCTTCCCGTTGTCAATCAGGCTGTGGATTCCAACGAGTTACAACTGCTTCTTGGCAAAAACACACAGGTTGTAACCTACTCCGGCAGTAAATATCTGAAATTTGAGATCAGGCCCTCCTTCTGCCAATCGGATCTGCTGATCCTGATGCCCTATTCCCATCTGCAGCAGACGCTGGAGCTTCGATTTAAACTGCAGGGTGTATTCATCGTCATCCTCACCCTTTGCTTTCTCTCCACCTTTATCCTGTTCAGCACCAGACTGCGTCTGCCGATCCGTGAGCTGTACAGGATCTCGGAAACGGTGAAGGAAAGTCCTCAGCTTGAGGCGCTTAATCTCCAGGAAGTCAGCCGCTGTAAGGAAGTACGGGAAATTCATGAGGAAGTCATTCGTCTTCTGGAGCACATCGATTCCCTGGAGAACCAAGTACTCCGGGAACAGCTTCTGAAAAAAGAGTACGAACTCCTGAGCCTGCGCAATCAGGTATCGCCCCATTTTCTGATCAATTGCCTGAGCGTTATCTCCTCCATGGCGGGCACCTCTGTGAGCCGTATTGTTTTAAAGTCCATGATATCCACTCTGGCAGAGCACCTGCGCTACACTCTTTCCACCAAGCCCTTTGTCAGTCTGGCGGAAGAGATGCATTTCGTGCGCAATTATTATGATCTGAACAGTTACCGTTACCCTGACAGTCTGCTCTATCAAATTAATATACAGGGGTTATGTGATAATGCGGCCGTCTTTCCCAGCCTGGTTTTGATGTTGAGCGAGAATTCCATTAAGCATAATTTAAGCACCAGCGATAAGCTGAGTCTCACCGTCACCGCCTTTGAGGAGCAGAGTGAAAGCGGGCAGGTCTATGTGCACATTAGACATACGGACACCGGAAGCGGTTTTCCGGAGCAGATGCTGGCGGATTTGAACAACCCGGCTCCTACCGTGGAGGAAATTGCAGACG
>CAJTYJ010000120.1 GCA_910583895.1 uncultured Lachnospiraceae bacterium | reverse complement strand
TCCGGATATCCTCCACGCAGGACTTTGAAAAACTTTCTGCTTCCGCCTCATTCTCATCATTACATCCGAACTGATATTTCAGCAGGATTCTGTAATCAGACAGAAAACGAAAAGTCAGGTCTCCGTCAATATATTGGGGCAGAGTCGGATCGTTTTCGATCACCGATTTAATGTCCTCTATAATACGAGGTTTTGCGCTTTCATACATCAGGTCGTTGAATTCTCTGGTATTAAAATTTGTATCAAGCAGTATCCTTGTTTTTACGTTATAATCCATCCATTCACCTCATAAATACATCCCCTGGGTTGGCTCCTGGGGAACCTGGCCGCTGGAAAACAAATCCATCAGGAACTTGATCCCACCCAGTTCACAGGCTTTCTGGAAAGCTTCGTCATAATTGCTGCATTTTCTCTCCGCCTTTACCTGAAAGCAGGCCTCCCCGATATGGGGGAATGCCCCTTCGTAGATTCCTATAGTCAGATTCCCTTCCGGAGTTATCCTCATGAAGCATCCATCTCCGCCTCCGGTATAATACAGCGTACCCCGCCCATTCAACCGGGTAATATGATCCTCCACCCATCGGTACTGGCTGCTGTTTGTCACAGCCTGCCACTGTTCCAGTTCCTTTTTTGTCATTTCATGCCCTCCTTTTCTCACCCTGCGGCAGAGATTATTCCCTCCAAAGGAGAACATACTTCAATCCCACACTGATGCATCCGGAGCAGAAAATCCGTGACCAATTCCTTATCACGGGAGATCCTGGAGGAATCCAGAACCAGCAGCACTTCGATCCCCCTGCTGTCCTTTGCCTCCAGGAACAGCTCCAGTCCGGGTCTCTCTAACCCTGCCGTTTCTCCCATATCGCTGGAACCGCCTGCGATCTCCATCCGGAGCTGTTCTCCATAGGTGTTCAGCTGTTCATATTGCTTCTTTAAGGTACCATGGCTGTCCTCCGGCGCATCGATACGGGTATAGATCCATGCTTTCTTCTTTCTGTCATCCATACTTCTCTTCCTCTCTGTCTGCTTCTTTGCCCTGTTCTGACTCATTTTTTTATAGCTGCCGTATCTATAGCTGTTTTTTCCTTCTGGATATTTTTCATCCCCAGACTGACGATCAGCCCCCTGTCCACTGCCGCCAGGGTTGCTTTATCCAGGCAGCCTATGTATTCATGCAGCCGTTTCTGATCCAGAGTCCGTACCTGTTCCAGTAAGATCATGGAGTCCTGGTGCAGTCCGTGAAACTGTCTGTCTATATGGATATGAGTGGGAATCTGATGCTTTCCGTCCCGGCTGGTGATCGCTGCCGCTATGGTGGTTGGACTGAACCGGTTCCCTGTGTTATTCTGCAGAATCACCACCGGACGAATGCCGCCCTGCTCACAGCCAACTACCGGCCTTAAGTCAGCATAGTAGATATCTCCACGCCTGATTTTTCTTCCTGTCATTCCTGCCTTCCCTCCTTTCTGTCAGCATAACGACATTTCCTGTTCTTTCTTTTATAAAAGCAGCGGCCTGAAATACAGACCGCCGCCTGTCATACTTCATAAACGCACACATTTGTGTACGCAGGTTATCCGCCTTACAGCGGATTGCCTTTCCTCACATGAAAAATCGTGCTTGTTTTTCATTTTCAAGTTTCATCTGCTCCCATTCGACACTACTTCCCGGAGCCTGGGCAGTCAGTTACAACCGGTTTTGGCTAACCGTCATGGGACTCGAACCCCGGCCAGGATCTCTGGCCGCCGCCCTCATTGCGGTTCCCTTCCTAAAAAGGGGCTGTGACTGGACGGAAGTATCATTATAGGCTGTACAGGTCATTGCGGTATGCCCCGGCCATGGGGCATTTTCGGGACGGACAGTTCCCGCTCTGCACCTTTGATGTCATCTTATTGACAGACACTCTGACTG
>CAJTYJ010000119.1 GCA_910583895.1 uncultured Lachnospiraceae bacterium | reverse complement strand
TCGGTATTCCCTTTGGCCTGCAGTGCTTTAAGATCGCGAAGCTTGCGCTGATGCCGTTTGGTGCGACGATCGTGAGAAACAGTTGAGCATGAGAAGCAGTTGAGTATGAGAAACAGCTGATCATGTGCGGCCGGAGGGGGCAGTATATTTTTCATGCGCGGAAACTATCTTTTTGTTGACTGGCAGCGTTATATTGATAGAAAGAGCATTTCTGGAAACGGAATGCAGAAGCGGGATGCACAAGTAGAAGGCAGGAACAGAATGCAGAAACAGAGTGCAAAGACCAGTACAGACAAAGCGAGGGGATGTCCGGTATGGACAGAGATTTTTTGCTTGTGCAGAAAATGCGCATGGGAGACGAAAAGGCGATCGAGATTTTTGTGGAAAAATATTATCCCCGGATTTTGTCTTACTGTCAGGTGCATATCGGGGATCATGGTTATGCGGAGGATATGACGCAGGAAACTTTTGAGCGGTTTTTCCGGTCGTTGAAGCAGTACAGGCATTATGGAAAGGCGGCGAACTATCTGTATGTGATCGCCGCCAACACGTGCCATGACTATCACAGGAAGCATAAGGAGATCGTGACGGAGACGATGCCGGAGCAGGCGGATACGCGTGCGGACAACGCAGAAGAGCGGTTGGATGTGCAGATGGCTTTTAAGCGGCTTCCGGAGGAGATGCGCGAAGTTGCGGTGCTCTATTTTCTGCAGGAACAGAAGCAGAAGGATATTGCGGTGATGCTGGGAATCGGTCTGCCGCTTGTTAAGTACAGGATCAGACGGGCGCGGGAATTGCTGGCCGGGTATTTGGGAGACGGGGGATAGCGTTTTCTTGCAACAGCCGCTTTGAAGTGTTATATTGAAGGCAAGTGACGAGAGTCAGATACGCAGTCAGAAATGCGAAGCGAAGAAGAAAGACAGCATTGATCAAAAACGGGAGGAGAATTATTATGGCAAGTGTATACGACAGGGCGGATATTTATGATCTGCTGGAAGATGAAAGCAGATACGAGACATACAAAAAACATTGGGAGATTGTATTGCAGGACAAATCAGTGAAAACGTTTCTGGATGTGAGCATCGGTTCCGGTAATGTGACACTGCCGTTGGCGGAGCTGGGAGTTCGTCTGTACGGTTCCGATCTGAGCGAGACGATGTTGGCGCGGTGTAGGCAAAAGGCACAGAAGAAAAATGTGGATATAGAAGTGAAGCGCTGCGATTTCCGTTCGGTTTCCGAACAGTTTTCGGAGAGATTTGACTGTGTCGCCAGCACGGGAAATTCTCTGCCTTATGTGAGCAATGAAGATGTTCTGGCGACGCTTGGGCAGATGGACCGGCTGGTAAAGCCGGGCGGGTATCTGTATTTTGACGTGCGCAACTGGGATAAGATCCTGCGGGAGCGGAACAGATTCTACCTGTACAACCCGTTTTTTGACGGGGATACGAGGGTCAATCTGATCCAGGTGTGGGATTATCACGAAGACGATTCGATGACGTTCCACCTGCTCTATACTTTTGAGAAAGACAACAGGATTTTCCAAAAGGAGAAATTCGAGGAGCACTACATTCCGGTCAGAAGAGAACTGCTGCTTCATAAGCTGAAGGAACTGCGCTATGAAGATATTAAGATCATGAATTTTCCGGCGTGTGTGCAGAGTGAGGATGTGGATGAGGCAGACTGGTATTGCGTGATCGCGAGGAAGGGCGAGTAATATTTCATTATCATACCCTCAGTGAACAAACCGTGTGTATCTTTGTTCACTGGGGTAAGCTATAATCAAAAAGATCTGATCTTAGAGAACCTCTGCGGCCTGAGCGAAAGCGATGACAGGGCAGCAGAGGTTTTTTGCTGTTCTTTTTTATGTGGCTATCTTTTTGTGATTTGCCAGCGTTATTATAGATATAGTAAGCGAAATTTCTAATGACGTTAATGATAG
>CAJTYJ010000118.1 GCA_910583895.1 uncultured Lachnospiraceae bacterium | reverse complement strand
GAGACGCAAAAAGCGAATTATTTTTCCAATCTTTGTTCCGTTGACTGCGCAGTGCTGTCTGTGAAAGGGCAATCCTGCCGAAAATACTGCGCAGTCCTGCCGTAGCCTCCCTGGACATTGTGAAAGGCCATGAATTCCATAGTGGAATCCATGGCCTGTATATGATACATGGAAATATTCAGCTTTTAAGGCATCCTCCGGCCAGAGCCTGCAGGCAGGCCAGCCCTGTAGCAACTGTCACGGCGTCCACTTTCCGCATCAGACCGCTGATGCGCTGTTCATTCCAGAGAATGTCGGAAAAATCAGACAGCTCACATCCTACATCGTGGTTGGGGATGCACAGGTAATTCCCATATTTATGCCTTCCGGCGAGGATGTGGAAATAAGTGCCGCGCCCATTGATCTCGGCCTCATACCATCCCGGCCCTCCTCGCAGCAGGGTGATCTCCCCTGTCCAGGTTTCCCTGCGGGAGCCATCTCTGAGGATACAGGTGTATTTCATGGTCAATGCCTCCCTGTACTGCTATCCAAGATTCTGGCTGCTGACGGAAGCCAGGATGACCTCCGTGTCGATCACTTTCTTCTCCATCTGCGCCCCCAGCGTCAGCGCGTTAGTCATCAGGTTGTCCACTAAACGGGGATTCCCCTGGGAATGGCTGTGGACGGAGGAAAGGGCCGCCTGGTCAATGATGGAGGCGGAACCTCCCGCACAGGAGATCTTGTGGAGTACATACTGCACAACTTCTGAATCCGAAAGCCCGGAAAAGTTGTAATGCACAGTGATCCTCTGGCGCAGAGCTTCGTGGACGGGTTTACGCAGGGTGTTATTCAGGTGCGGCTCACCGCAGAGTATGAGTGTAAAGCAGTTCAGGGAATCATACCCGTAGTTCATAAGCATCTTGATGTCCTCCAGGATGCCCGTGGAGAGGTACTGGGCTTCGTCAACGGCCAGAAGAAGGGGCTGCTTTTTCTGCTGGTAAAGGTAGAGGATCTGCTCCTGTATGGCCTGGAACATCCCAGGCTTACCGCCTTTTGGCTCCACGCCAAGGACACAGCAGAGCTGGCGGTAGAACTCCATGACGCTGACGGTGGAGAGACAGAGGTATTCCATGTGGTACAGGTTTGGATTGAGCCCTTTGGCGAAACAGCGCAGGCCGAAGGACTTGCCCATGCCGGGACGCGCGGTGAACAGGCCTATGCCCCTTGTGTCCTTGAGGTAATCGAGTCGGGAGAGCATTTCCGAGATATCTTTGGAGAGGAAACGGTCTTTTTCCCGAGCCGCCTGTTTGTCGAAAGGGTTAAAGGAGAGCCCATAGTAAGAGCGGAACATCAGCGGCCACCTCCCAGCTTTGAGTAGTCAATATCCGGCGCGCTGCGGCGTTTTGTCCGGCAGTTTTCATTCTTATCCGTAAGGCGTATGGGGTACCGCTCCCCTTCATAAAGGATGAAGGCGGAGGACATGTCATCCGGGAGGAAACGGATTTCGACCTTTGAGGAGATAAACTGCATGGGGACGTCATAGGACACCTTGTCGATGGAAACGGTGGAGTCTTTGTTCACCTTCCTTGTGATACGGTTGAGGAAGCATTCCTCCAGCCATTCCCTGGACTTCGGCATCTGGATAGATGTGCGGGTCTGCTGGTAGCGTTCCAGGGGCGTGACGCCAATGCCGGAATGGAGGGCAGTATTGTAGGAACGCATGTAGTCCTTAAGGAGTCCGTCAAACTGCGCCAGGGAGGTAATGGAATCTAAATCCAGGGTATAGAGCCAGGTTTCCTTGAGCGTCCTGAACTGCCTCTCGATCTTGGCCTTGGAAGCGCCGTCCCGGATTTTTGTATGTAAAAGGACCGTCCCGATGGAGCCACAGATAAGGGAGAGCTGCTCATTCGAATAGCTGCAGCCGTTGTCGACATAAAGTTTCGCCGGGATCCCGTGGGCGGCTACAGCATTTTTCAACACTTTCTGGAAGTT
>CAJTYJ010000117.1 GCA_910583895.1 uncultured Lachnospiraceae bacterium | reverse complement strand
CAGATAAAGCCCCATCATCGGGAAGTTACCGGATACCCCGCATACAATGGCTGCAGCCAGCCAAATCAAGCCAATAAACCCACGAATATAAATATGACGCATTATTTTTACCTCCCTCATCTACCTTTTGCTTTCTCCATATATCCAATTATTTTAATTCAAAGTGCACGGCAACCAGATTGGCCAGTTCAGCCATTCCCATGGTTCCATCATTTATCACTGAAACGTAGTTCTCTTTCTGGCATTGCCTCTGTACTCCCTGCGCAAACAGAATATCCCTGTCCATCCAGTTGTGGAAAGCATTTTCCTTATCACTGCACCCCTCCAACACCAAAGGAACAAAGTCTCTTTCTCTATAATGCGTTATTTGAAATTCTTTTGCAGGTGTAATAGAGATATACCGGTTATCCGGAATACCAGACTGTTTCATCAGCTCCGGAAGATACGCTGCACCTTCTGTGATAATGTCGCCTTTCCAATCAATCTGCTTCAGGTCTGTTGCCACAAATTCAAAGATTTCCCTGTAGATGGCAAATTCCTCTCTGCATTGGATGAATGGTTCCCGCATCCAGATCTGCTCCGCATTCATACTGGTGACCTTCCTGCAGACAGGACATTCCTTCCGCGCTCCTGCCTGTATATATCTGTCCAGAAAGTCATCCACTTTAAAGTAGCATAAATCGTATTTCCGCGAGAGGATCTCGGCCACGCTGCTTTTTCCGGCACAGGGAGAACCACCGATATAGTATACTTCTTTCGCATCGTTCATTTTCGTTCTCTTTTGCCGCCAACAATCGTTTTTCCTATCATCTCAGATAAATATCAAGCAGCTGTTCGACTCCCGACTCCTCCTGCGGCAGCTCCGGATCCATATTTGTCATTATGAGCGCTATGGAATCCTCTCCGGGGGTGATTTTCAACATGCACTGTCCGTTCTCTCCCCATCCCTCGGAGACAATGGTACCCTCCCCCTGCTGAAACAATCCCAGGCCGACCCAGGGGAATTTTTCAGAGGACTTCATCATTTCCCTGGCGGATTCCTGACCCAGAACGCGGCCATGCTCCTTAATCGATGCGGCAAAATCTCTGCCTATTGCCAAAAGATCCCCTGGCGAGCTCCAAAGGCCGGAAGCCGCAAGATCCGGGCTTAGGGGGTATTTCCCCCTGATGGGCCTGCCATCGCTGCCGTAGCCTGTAGCCAGCCTCCCCCTTCTTGAGAAAAGCTCCATATGTTCACGGGTTCCAAAAAAGATGTCCTTCAAAGCTAATTTGTCGAAGACGAGCTCCTTCGCCAGGTCGGCAAATCTTTTTCCTGTAATGTCCTCAAGCAATACCTGTATGATACAAAATCCCGCATCCGAATATTCAAATGCTGTTCCAGGAGCCTGTCTGACCACTGCGGGACGATTATTATAGGCAGTAGTGCCCTCCAGAATCTCCGTGATGCTGATTGCCTTGTCATTCATCCGATGACCGTAGAATCCGTCCTCACCGTCAGAAATTCCAGCTGTGTGTTGAAGCAAATGTCGGACGGAAGCGTCACTTTCCTCCCCGTTTGTGCCGCGAAGCTTCCAGCTTGATAAAAATCTGTTAGCGGGTTCGTCAATATCGATTCTTCCCTGTTCGGAAAGCTTCATGACACAGATGGCGGTGATAAACTTGGATATGGAGCAGGCCGGGAAAATCGTCCTCTCGTCCACCTCCGTTCCGCTCTCCTTATCCGAAAAGCCATAAAAATCATACCGTGTTTCTCCGTTATTCCTAATACAGGCACAGCCGACTCCCGGAAACCTTTTCATAATGTCAATGTCGATCATATCTTTGACCTCCTTCATCGTCTCTTTGTGTTCTCTATGTATCCTGCCGCTGTCTCCATATATATGCTTCTTTCAGCAGGCATTCTATGCATTCCTGCTTGCCTTCCGTATAGCTTCTTCGGTCGTCTGGAAATTGTAACGCCAGTTTTTTCTTACAGGCATCGTATATCATTGCTTTAT
>CAJTYJ010000116.1 GCA_910583895.1 uncultured Lachnospiraceae bacterium | reverse complement strand
ACCATGTCAACCGAAGCCGCCCTGCGGGCCGAAGGGATCGCCTGCCAGCTCAGGAATCTCCTTTACGCTTCCACCTCTGTTTCCAAAGCAGAGTACCTTGTGCAAGCCGGGGAAGTGCATGGTATAGAGATCCTTTATGAAAATGGCATTTTGGAAGTAATCCTCCCACGGCTGCTCCCAAAGAAAAAAATGCGCCAGAGCAGCCTGTTCCTGCTTGACCCTCTTCATGCGGTACTGGGACAGTATGCAAAAGAGCATCCCATGCCCCACTTCCGGGAATGCGTGGTATGTATCTCCCATGTGTATGACCATGAGCTGCCGGACTGGTGCCTTCTGGACTATGACAACCTGCAGCAGAAACAGATCCTGGATGCCATCGCCCTGTATGTGATGGCCGATGACAGCGGGCTTTTATGTGACGCCTACAATACTACGGAGCTTGGAGATAAGGATTGTACCCATATCTATATCATGGAAAAAGACCGCTTTGCCGGATGGCTCTCCGCACGGGAAAAAGAACTGAAATCCATATCGGATTTTTGAACGATTTGAGCCTGTTTTTTCCCGATACCCACTGGGAACCGTCAATCCCATGATCCTGATACCTTATAACAGATTTTTCTTTCCCGCCTTAACCGAGGTCTTTAGCCGCCTCGGTAAAAAGCCGGGGCCAGACCGGGGCTGTCCTGGTCAGAGGAGGTGACATTTTGGATGATAAAAGAAGATTCCCAAAACAGGACACATTAGGCTTACACCTGCTGGAAATGGCTGCTGTCTGTGGCGAACTGCCAACAGACCTGCTTACCCGGCTTTCCGGCAGTTCTTCCTATACCGAGACCGTCATAACTTCCCTGAAAAAAGACGGCCTCCTGAAAACCTATTATAAGGATAAGCTGCGCGGCTACCGCCTGGGGCAGAGGGCAAAACGAATCCTGTTGGAAAGGCAGCCGGAACGCTTTTCCTTCTATCTTACCGGAAACGTGGAGACTAACCGGATTAAAAGCGAAGTCCCACGCCGGATACGGCTCCACCGGGTTGCGGAAACCTATGTTGCCATGCAGAATGCCGGCATTGCCGTGTTCCGTGACGAAAAACCCCTGGTATTTTCCCCCGGAGGTTCTCCGGTAGCCCGGCTTGACTCCCCTGCCTTTTACAGTTCCCGTGAAGTCAAAGAAATGGGAATCGAGACTGTGAAGATCCGTGGCTCGCGGATGACAGGGGTGCTCCTTGCTCCATCCGGTGTTTTTATTTCCTATAACGGCGGCAGTCATATGCTGAAATGGGATTACCGGGCTGAGCAGAGGGCACAGGCGCTCCTGCAGATGGTGGTCTGCCATCAGCGCCTTTCCGCACAGCATGCAAGTACCTGTGTTTCCGGCCTGCTGTTTGGCAATGACCTGGAACCCTTCTACCGGATCTTTGCGGATTCGGATACAGAGTCACGCTGTTTCTTTCTTCTGGACGGCAATTATGAACATTTTTATTACCTGACCAATGACCATTACGGGGATACGCTGCTGAAGCTCCTGTACCGCCCGGAGGGTACAGCGGAACTCGACCACATGCTGATGCAGGGATTTTATCCAAAGGATACGGGGCTTCCCATAGAACATGACGCCCTGGATCAGAACGGGAACCCGGTGCTGTTCGGCTATTTCCTGGACATCCCCCGCATCAACCGTTTCCATACGGCGCTCCAGCTGCAGGAACGGACGGGAACCCTGATCTGCTTTGACTTCCAGAAGGAAGTTCTCCACCGCTTCTGCGGAGGACAGGTAGGGTTTTCCACCATCAGCTTTGAAAAATTTGAAAGGAGGTTTTTCCCATAGACAAGAAAAAATTACTGAAAGGGCTGGTGACTGCCCCCATCGCCATCCTTGCCGTCCTGTATGCGGGCGGCTACCTGGGGCAGTTCATCGGCAACTACGCCCTCTGGAAACAGGGGGGCGGCTACCCTGGGGATGGCACTTCTCCCCTGCCTCCCACTCCTTCCTTCTCCGTCTGTCTGCACGCAGCAGTCCGCCCG
>CAJTYJ010000115.1 GCA_910583895.1 uncultured Lachnospiraceae bacterium | reverse complement strand
AAAAGATCGAAATATTTGCACAGGATTTTTTCGGTACGGAATATCAGGGAGGTATGTATGGAACAGACGCTGCTGCCAGTGTCGGTGCTGTGCCATCATGCGCTGGTGGATGGACGACATATCGGGGATTTCTACAGGTATCTGGAGGAGGAGATGGTTTTTTTGTGTGATCATAACTAAGGATTGCGGCTGGAGCAATCATTGAGTATACTTATAGTAAACGACATAACAAATTGTTGGCTGTAAAGTTAAAGAAGAAACCGGAAAGGAGGTACGGACATGGCAAGGACGGTGAGCATCGGGAATCAGGATTTTGAGAGCCTGCGGCTGAAAAACAGCTTTTATGTGGATAAGACAGGCTTCATCCGTGAATGGTGGGAATCGGAAGATGTGGTGACGCTGATCACTCGCCCCAGGCGCTTCGGGAAGACTTTGACCTTGAATATGCTGGAGAAGTTTTTTTCGGTCGAGTATGTCGGCAGGGCGGATCTGTTTGATGGGCTGGCTATCTGGAAGGAAGAGAAGTACCGCAGTCTGCAGGGGACATATCCGGTACTCATGGTCAGCTTTGCGGATGTCAAAGAGAACACGTTTGCACAGACCAGAAAAGCCATGTGCCGTATTTTGCGGTTTTTATATGATAAATTCAGTTTTTTGCTGGAAGGAGATTTGCTGAGTGAGAGTGAAAAGAAAGATTTCCGGAAGATCTCTGCAGAGATGGAAGATAATGAGGCGTCATTTTCTTTGAAGATGCTGTCACTTTATCTCTCCCGCTATTATGGGAAGAAGGTGATCATCCTTCTGGATGAGTATGATACTCCCATGCAGGAAGCTTATTTAAACGGATATTGGGAGGAGATGGTGGCTTTTACCAGAAACTTTTTCAACGCCACTTTTAAGACAAATCCTTATCTGGAGCGCGCAGTGTTGACAGGCATCACGAGGATAAGCAGGGAATCCATGTTTTCGGATCTGAATAATCTGGAAGTAGTATCCATTACCTCCGGGAAGTATGTGAACAGTTTTGGGTTCACAGAAGAGGAAGTGTTTACTGCGCTGGGTGAGTTCGATTTGTCTGATCGTAAAGATGAAGTAAAAAGTTGGTATGATGGTTTTGTATTCGGGAGCCATGCAGAGATATATAACCCATGGTCCATAATCAATTATCTGGATAAGCGGTGCGTGGGGCTTTACTGGGTCAATACCAGCTCCAATAGTCTGGCTGGTAAGTTGGTAAGAGAGGGGAGCCCTGAGCTGAAAATGAACATGGAAAGGCTGCTGCAGGGAAAATCCTTCGTCGTCAGGCTGGAGGAACAGATCGTGTTCAGCGATTTGGATCAGGGGGATGAGGCGGTATGGAGTCTGCTGCTTGCCAGCGGTTACTTAAAGGCGGTACACCATGCATTCAATGCTGATCTGGGAAAGGCGGAATATGAACTGCAGCTGACGAACAGAGAAGTCCGTGCCATGTTTGAAGGTATTATAGAGGGTTGGTTTGGGAGATGCAGAGGAGTCAGCAATGCTTTCCTGAAAGCATTGCTGTCTGGCGATCTGAAAGGAATGAACGCATACATGAATAAGGTTGCGCTCCAGACTTTCAGTTACTTTGATACAGCGGCGAATCCATCGGAGCCGGAGCGGTTCTATCATGGTTTCGTGTTGGGGATGATGGTGGAACTGGCGGACAGGTATGCGCTGACCTCCAACCGGGAGAGTGGATTTGGCAGATACGATGTGGTGCTGGAGCCGAGACAGGACACAGGCGTATCAGGTGCATTGGAACTGGATGCTGTTATCATAGAGTTCAAGGTGCAGGATACGGAGGAGGAAGAGAAGCTCTCTGATACGGTGGAAGCAGCTTTGAAGCAGATTGATAAGAAAAAATATGATGCGGCACTCGTGGCGAAGGGAATTCCCCAAAATCGGATACGGAAGTATGGCTTTGCCTTCTGCGGCAAAAAGGTACTGATCGGGAGAGCAGGGGATGAAAAGCACCGTTCTTTACAAGGCGGGTGAAAGAAGCTATACTATTAGGCAGGAAATAACAG
>CAJTYJ010000114.1 GCA_910583895.1 uncultured Lachnospiraceae bacterium | reverse complement strand
TTTATGATCGGCAGAGGTTTTACTTACTGTGTGCCGCCTTTTATGATCAGAAGTGCAGTGGTGGACGGCGTTATGAGTTTTGCCGAGATGGATGCCATGATGTATAAGATCGAGGGAGAAGATCTGTATCTGATCGGTACTTCGGAGCATTCCATGATTGGTAAGTTTATTGATACGATCATACCGGAGGAGGAGCTGCCTCACACGCTGACCAGTTATTCTCCCTGTTTCCGCAAGGAAAAAGGTGCCCACGGTATCGAGGAGAGAGGCGTGTACCGGATACACCAGTTTGAAAAACAGGAGATGATCGTTGTCTGTAAGCCGGAGGAATCTCCGATGTGGTTTGAAAAACTGTGGCAGAATACGGTAGATCTGTTCCGCACACTGGATATTCCCGTCAGGACGATTGAGTGCTGTTCCGGTGATCTGGCGGATCTGAAAGTGAAATCTTTTGACGTGGAAGCATGGTCTCCCAGACAGAAGAAATATTTTGAGGTCGGAAGCTGCTCCAATCTGGGAGATGCGCAGGCCAGAAGACTCCGCATCCGTGTGAACGGAAAAGACGGTAAGTATTTTGCTCATACCTTAAATAATACAGTTGTGGCGCCGCCGAGAATGCTGATTGCCTTTTTGGAGAATAATCTGCAGGCTGACGGATCCGTGCGGATTCCAGAAGTGCTTCGTCCGTATATGGGCGGTATGACTGAATTAAGGTAAATGGAAAATATTATCAGCGATCTTGAATGTATCAGGTATTATAATAAATATAGTAAACGATATAACAAATTTCTGTTTCCGGCTTTTGCAGGAACCATATACGGTAGCTCCTGCAAGGCCGAAAACGAAATTCCTAATGTTGTTAACTATAAGAATGATTTTATCTTGTGAAATAAACAAAAGGGAGGTGGAATTTTTGCATAAATTTATGCGGGCTATCGGTTTTAGCAAATTGACTGACAGAACAGAGCAGCAGAAGCTGATTACAGACATTATTCTCAATGCAACGCATCGTGCCTATACATCTAACAGCGAAGAAACCATACTTGCAGAATTTTGTGAAGATTTTGCCAAGGATATGGGAATTGCCGTCTGTGGCGAATTTGATGCAAATGATAGATTCACGTATGATTATTTTTATCCGTATTTGAGAGGAAGCGGAATTAGTTCCTGTGAAGACATCACGGTGGAACGACATGCAGATAAAGAGTCCTATGCCGGCATCTGCGATGATATCAAAGTCGGCGTCAGTTTGATCTTTTATCTGCAGAATATGGTTCCCTATGTGAAGGCGCAGCATACAAATCTTCTGCCAATCCGGGGAACGACACTTACCTTGTCTGGATTATCTGTAAGCGGAAGGATCCTGCTGCCGATCAGTAAGAACGACAGACAGAAACAGAAGATTCAGAAAGCATCCATGAACAGAAACCAGTTGATCGCCGCCGCCAGACAGGGAGATGAAAGCGCGATCGAAAGCCTGACACTTGAAGACATGGATACTTATACATCCATTTCCAAAAAGATACTGACAGAAGATGTGTTTAGCCTGGTTGATACTTACTTTATGCCTTATGGTGTGGAATGTGATCAGTATGCTGTGATGGGAGAAATCCTTGATGTCTGCCTGAGAGTAAACCGGATTTCCGGAGAGGAAGTCTATGTTATGCATTTAAGCTGCAACGATCTGGAGTTCGATATCTGCATCAACAAACAGGATCTGTACGGTGAGCCGCAGGTTGGCCGAAGATTTAAAGGCGTCATCTGGATGCAGGGATTTATAAATTATCCAACAGTATAGTTGCAAATTTGAAAATTTTTTTGTATAATAACTATTAGTGAGTCGGCATGAGAAGAGCATATGTTTCGTTATACCTGACGTCAGTTCCCTTAGTTAAATGGATATAACAGGAGCCTCCTAATATCCCGGTCATCAAAGTCTGTGGAGGTAAAAAAGTTCTTTTCATAAACTTCATATCGTTCGAGTCCTCGTAGCTCAGCTGGATAGAGCACACGCCTCCTAAGAAAACCTACAACGGAAACTTTTTGGAGGATATGAAGTAACAAGTCACACACAATTTTATACATGTTTCCGTAGCTCAGTTGGATAGAGCGACCGCCTCCTAAGTGGTAGGTGTTCGTTTGCCGGAGCAACGTAGA
>CAJTYJ010000113.1 GCA_910583895.1 uncultured Lachnospiraceae bacterium | reverse complement strand
CGGTTCATGCGGTACTACCACGGTCTGACCAAAAAGACGGAGAGATCCTGATAACAGGACGTTAAAAGGCTTGTATACAGCATATAAGAATGAAAAGGAAACGGAGATTTTTTGATGATGGATGAGAAAAAAGAGCAGCTTGAAAAGGTTCGCAGGGCATTCCGTGATCCATACCTGCGGGGATGGATTCCGAACTATCTTTTGACAATACTGGAGCAGGGGGAGGATACCGAAGATACCCTGGCAAAGATGGAGCAGGTCATGGCAAAATACTGTGCTCCCCGTAACTATGCGACGGAAGAATTGCAGAGCCTTGACGAAGGGAGCGAGAAACAGAACGACTGGAGGAGCCTGCTGTTTGAATTGAGCCCTACTGTCAGGATATTCTGGGCGGAAAGATATAACCGTTATATCAATCCTAACGGGAAATATCAGGCACTTCTGGGATTTACGGATATGCGGGAACGGTTCCTGCAGGTGTCCCATGAAAGCAGCACGGAGCTTCTCTACCGCGTTGGATGGAAGCCGATGGATACCATGTGCGCTTATCTGCTGGGGATGACCACAAACCGCATGTACAACCTGTCTCCGGATGCAGTCAGGGCCGCTGTCCGAATGGATCGGGAATCGACAGTCCGCCTTCTTGACAAAAAAGTGCTCGGAGAGGTGATTGTTCGTCATCATTCTTCTTATCAGACGGAATGGCAGAGAATATGGATGGAATTTCTTTACCTGTTCTGTGGGTTTGACGATCAGAGATTCTTGCATGAAGAGCATAAATTAAAAAAACTGAAGCAGCAGTGCCAGATCATCTATGAGAAACTTGCAAATCCGGATTATGAGCAGCTGGAACTGGAGAAAACGCTGCGTGCCTGCGCTCTGCTTCCTGTACAGGAAGAGCCAGGTGATGTTTCCGATAAAAAATTCATAAAAAGACAGAAGTCGGCTCTTTTGCGTGCCTTTGTCAGCAGCTACCTGTGGCGTTGCTCTGATTGGAAGAAAATGAAGGAGTATCCGGCAGGCCGGGCAATGGCACGAAACCTTCTCTGGGGAAATTACCGGGATGGGGCGCTTCAGACCGCATTTGCCCTGAAAGAAGACGGAAGCGTGATGGACGGGAAGGGAGAGACCATTTCTCTGGAATCCTTCTCTGGTGAAACAGGCAGGATCGGGCTGGTGCATCCGGAGGAACTGACAGAAACAGAGCGGAAATTTTGGAAGAAATATGCAGGAAAGGAAAAATGGAAACAGCCGTTTCCGCAACTAAAAATACCTGCCTGCCAAGGCCAGTATGATCTTTCGGCTTTTAGCGGTATACAGGTAACACAGCTTTTCATGATTACTGCCGCAGGGAAATGGGGACTGTATCAGGGGAGCGATAAGAACCAGTATATGTCGTATCATATGGCGGATTTGCTCCATGGGTACGGCGCGCAGCTTATCTTTGACGGCATCTGGAGAGGACCGGAATATGGGCCGGAGATCATCACCATAGACAAAGTGATTTTTTACCGGTTCCGGCATTTTCTGACCTGGGATCATGTGCCGGAAAGCTTGATTTGTACACCGGAGGAACTGCCGGCACGGTTTGTATCCACCGCACTGGCGGCTTTCCGGGCAATCATTGGAAACAGTAAAAAAGAATAATAAAGAGGCTTTGAAACGCTAAATGCGGATATGGACGGAAGGGGGAGCGCAGATATGAAATGTTATAAAGTAATCGGATATTATATATGTGAACTATGCGATACCCCAGAATGGCTGCAGGGAATCAGCAGACAGATCCTGTCGGTCAGCGGCTGCATAGGGGAGCAGTATCCCAGATGGGAATGCTTTATGGGCGGATGGGGCAAAGAAGCGGTTCGGGAATATCAGGAAAAGCTGCGGCTTAATAAAGAACAGTACATAGAGTTTTCGGAAACGGCAAAGAGGCTTTTTGATGCCGGGGGTCTTGATTTGGACAGCAGATTTTTACGGTTTTCGGATGCCAGGGATTTTTATGAAAGATTTTGCCGGGCTGTCTCCTGCCATGTAGTAAGCGTCTCTACAATCAGGGAGTATTATGAGATTCTGGCAGGCGAGCTCAAGAGCAGTAACAGCCATGGCCGGATGAATGGTGAAAACGATAACAGCCCATGCCTTGGAAACGATATTCTTGGCTGGGATATCAGCGGGTTCCACTCGTTTCTCTGCAATTCCTTACAAAAAGAGCTGCCGGACATAAAATTTAACCATATGGGACTGCTGGATCACGATTTCCAGGAGGTGGCACATTTTGCCAGCCAGATCAAAGGAAAGGGAGAACCGGTGGAATGGATTCCCTGCAGAATCGGAGTATCTGTATGAGCGGCAGGCTTTGAAT
>CAJTYJ010000112.1 GCA_910583895.1 uncultured Lachnospiraceae bacterium | reverse complement strand
CCATGTCTGAGGTTTCCTTAATGCACCAGACAAAATATAGAGGTATAATCACTGGAGGCAGGATCATTGACGACGCCTCCTTGGGAACTGGCCTTCCGGCTGGTGAAACCTCTTAGAAAGTCTGTCAGTCCATTCGGTGGTGATTTATGTTTTGGCTGGTTGGGAAGCCCCAGGCTATACCTGTATAAACCGCTAGGTTGTGTATCCGCCCTCTGGAAATGGATACCTGCCGGAAAGGATAAAACCATGAAATACCAAAAAGTACTTATGATGCTTGAAAGCATCCCTTACCTCTCAGTCGGGCTTGATGTCGGCGCAGACTTCACCTGGATGTCCATCATGCTGCCCAATGGCATTCTCACTGGAAAACCTTTTAAGATCATTCATTCTGATCCCGATTCCCGTGAGCTTGCTGTCGCAAAAATAAAGGAAGCACAAGAGATGTATTCCCTCGAAAGCCGCTGCTTCCTTGAGTCCACCGGGATCTACCACATCCCGCTCCTGTACTTCCTTCGTGATAAGGGGTTTGACTGCTCAGTCATTAATCCTATCATCACTAAGAATAGCACAAATATGAACGTAAGGAAACTGCATAATGATAAATTTGATTCAAAAAAAGCTGCCAAAGTCGGCCTGGATGCTTCCCTGAAGACTTCCATCATACCAGATGATGAGGTCATTGACCTGCGCAACCTGGTACGGGACTACTATTACTTCAAGGACCTGCAGTCCGCTGTCGTCCTGAAGCTCACGGCGGAACTGAAAGTGTCCTTTCCCGCATACCGGAAGGTGTTTAGCAAGGTCACTACCCAAACTTCCTTAAAGCTTCTGGAAGCTTACCCCCTTGCCGCAGACATGCTTGCCGCCCCAAAAGACATACTTGTGGAAACCATACGCAAAACCGCACGTTTCGGTGAAAAATATGCCGTTTCCAAATATGATGCCATACGTGCTGCCGCAAAGGACGCCGCTGTTTTCGGACGTGCGCTTCAAAGCAGTGCACTCCGGATCCGGCTGTATATCAAAACCTACCGGGAATACCAGGAGCATCTGGACAATATACTTGAGGACCTGCATAAGGCTGTTGATAAGCTGGAAGGGACGCCGGTTTATGACCGTATCTTCCTTCTCCAGTCCCTGCGTGGTGTCGGTTTTCTCAGTGCAGCCGTCCTGATCGCTGAAATGGGCTCCTTTGACCTGTTTTCTTCCCCAAAGAAGCTTTATGCGTACTTCGGCTTGGATCCTGCCGTGAAGCAATCCGGCAAGTTCAATGGGGACAAAGTCCACATGTCCAAGAGGGGTTCCAGCCTTGCCAGGCGTATCCTGCATATGGTGGCTATCAATAATCTTAAAGTGGATAAAAGGACAAAAACACCAGTAAATCCAGTTATCCACGGCTATTATACCGACAAATGCAAAAGCAAGAAGAAAAACGTGGCTGTCGGGGCTGTCATGCATAAAATCTGCAACATCATTTTTGCCATGCTCCGGGATAATAAACCATTTGAGATCATCACTCCTCAGGAACACTGTGAGCGGTATCTGGCAGCGCATCCTGACAAGGTACGGAACGCAGCCTAACAGGTCTCATGAATTTTAAATAGCTCCACATGGGTGGGCTTATTAAAGTTACCCTTTTTTACATCAAATTCTTCTGAAAAACTTTTTTAATATTTTTCATTTTAGCTATTGACATTTCTTAGCTGGACTTTTTTCTGATACCGCATCCCCTACCTTGCCCTCCTTCCCGGCGTTACTTTAACTGTATGCCCATTGCTATTGTTTCGATTTTTCTGCGGAATTTTTATCTGCTGTCCGTCCTGTCTGATTTCAATCTGCTGTGCTTTTCTCTGCTCCAGGTTCTGTTCGATTTTCGTTTGCTTTACTTTCCGCTGTGTCAGATCTTGTCCGATTTCCGCTTGCTGTGTTTTTTGCTGTTCCTGCTTCTGCCTCCTTCTGATCCGCTCCTGCTCCCTCCCTTCCACATTTCGGTTCACCGGATCATAACTCTGCTGATACAGCTGCTGTCCGGTCATGCTGCGGATCAGACGGTCTGCAGCGTCTACGATCTGGTATTCCCTCTCTTTCTCAAGCCCCGCATAGACTGTTTTGTTTTTATTGATCCATGTGATCTCGGATTTCGGCAGCCAGAGATACTCATTCTGCCGATAGGGGATCCTGGTCTTGATCCCTTTCTCGGTTTCCTCCATCACTAGCTTACGCACAACGGTGATCCCGTTGACATCCGGATTTTTGGTGTACTCCTTCTGAACCCTCCGGATACCTTTGATCTGATCGGAAGGCGTTTTATTTTGCATGGAAGCATCCAAAACTGCCCCTGACCCGATACATGGATCCTGACCTCTGGCC
>CAJTYJ010000111.1 GCA_910583895.1 uncultured Lachnospiraceae bacterium | reverse complement strand
CCCCAGCGCTTCACACAGCTGGCGGTAGAATTCCTGCACGCTTACTGTGGACAGGCACAGATAAGCACATTGATACAGATTCGGGTTCAGTTTCTTTGAAAAACACCGCAGTGCAAATGTCTTCCCCATCCCCGGGCTTGCCGTAAACACCCCGATCCCGCGGATCTCTTTCAGGTATTCCAGCCGCGCTGTCATCTCACGGAAATCTTCGGATTCAAAAGCATCTTTTTCCTTTACCATCTGCTTATCAAACGGATTAAAACCCAGACCATAATAATCAGTGTACATCTTCCCCACCTCCAAGCGCTGTGCTGTAATTTATGGATACATGGTTCTCCCGCTTTGTTTTCCCGTTCCCTACCCGGTCTGTCAGGCGCATCGGATATCTCTTCCCCTCCGAGAACACCCATACTTTTTCCGGGTCCTCCGGGAGATAGCGGACCTCTACCTTCTGGCCGATGAACTGCATCGGCGCGTCATAGCACCGGGAGTCCAGCTCCACCGTGGCGTCCCGGGATACCCTGCGGGTCGTACGGTTCAGGAAGCATTCCTCCAGCCATTCTGCTGACTGTGGTTTCCTTACCGGGCGTGGGCTGTGGAGATAACGGTACAGCGGCGTTTCCCCTGTCGTGGAATGTTCTGTCGTATTGTGCTTCCGGATATATGCTGCCAGGAGGTCATTGAACTCGTCCAGCGAGCGGATCTGGCTGATGTCGAGCCCGTAAAGCCATCTTTCCTTGAGTGTCCTGAAATTCCGCTCCACCTTCCCCTTGCTGGCCCCATCCCGGACAGGGGTATGCAGAAGCACTGTCCCAATGGATGCGCACACCATATCCAGCTGCCGGTTTTTGTAGGGCGCACCGGAATCCACATACAGTTTGTTCGGGATCCCATAAGCCGCAACTGCGTCCTTAAGGACCTTCTGGAAGTTGTATGCATTCTCCTGGTAAAAGATACGCCCGCCCACGATCATCCGGGAGTAGTCATCCAGGATCATAATCAGGTACGTCCTGTGCTTTTTCCCGTTTTCTTCCAGATACGGGAGGTAACACGTATCTGCCTGGTACATGCCGCCAAAATACGCCTCCTCGAACGCTTTCCGGTCACGCCCGGCCAATGCCGCGTCTACGCTTTTCAGCCCGTTGCGTTTCACAAATCTCTGGACGCTTGCCACAGAAACCGTTGCCGGGATCAAGCCCTCCTGTACCAGCCTGGCGTGGATCTGTGTTGCGTTCAACCTCGGATATTTCTGTTTGATCCGGTAGATCTCATCAATTGCCTCTTCTGTGAGCACCCTGGTCTTTCCAAGGTCGGACCGTGTTTTCGGCGTCAGGGCATCAATCCCGCCGTTCCGGTAAAGGCTGACCCATTTTCCGATTGTTTTGGGCTTATATTTCACAGTCCGCCCATCCGGAAGCCGCATTGGCGTCTGGGATACCCTCCGACAGTAAGCCATGACGGATTCATCTGGGTAAGTTTCCTGGATCACCGGCGCGATCATCCCAAAGCGGAGCCGGGCTGTCTCCATCTGTTCCTCTGTCCGTTCTGTTTTCTTTTGTTGTTCCATTTTATATCGCCTCCGGTTACAGTATATCCCCGCCGCCCCCCAAAGTACATGCCGGGATTATGGGAAACATCCGGAATGTTTTGCCTGGAACTTCAGCGGTGATGGAAATCTGACGCATGGTATGCCTGCAGGAATGAATACCGGAACGACTCCCAAAACCGGAAGAGCCGTTCCCCGTCCAGTTTTCCGATAAAATCAGACGCTTTTTTCTGTGCATCATTCAGGAGCCCCAGGATCATCTGTTTATGGGAAAGGAACAGGTCCCGGAAGACGTAAAGTGTGGAATGGGAGATCTGGTAAGCTTCACAAATATCTTCTACCGTATGGGCATGCAGGAAATAAGCATTCAGAACGGACAGAACAAAGCGCAGGCTGTAAGATGAATAGGGGATCAGCATCTCAGGAAGGAGGGCATGGGTATGCCCGCAGGAGGTGCACTTTACCCGTGGGACACACAGGGATTCCGTTACCGGTTTATCCCCTTTTAACGTGACCATGTAACGGGAATAGCTGTCATGGGGTTTCATGCTGCTTTTTGCCCCACAGTATGGGCAGCACTGGTCCGAAAGCATCAGGTCTCCAACCGCCTGGTCAAACCACTCCTGGTCTGATATTTTTATTTCTTTCAGCTTGCAAAACAGATTGAAAATGCGTATCATAATACTTGGATACTTCCTTTGGGATGTATTTGATGAAAGATGGAACCGGTTCTTGCCAGGAAGGGGTTCCTTCTTTTTTATTATAATCCTGTTTGTAAAGAGAAAAAAGCATGCAGTAAAACACAGCACACTCTCATCTCCCTCTTGTTCTATCTATTCTTATAATTTGCTTTTTTCTTTTAATCTCAATCATTCATAAAATGTTGCTCTACA
>CAJTYJ010000110.1 GCA_910583895.1 uncultured Lachnospiraceae bacterium | reverse complement strand
GCTTTTTGAAAACGGAGTAAGGGCAGTTACGCTCAGCGGTTCGGAGGAGGCCGTTGAACTTTACAGAAAACTGGGGTTCCATGACTGTTTCCATAACATCATCATGCAGTATGATATCCCTGTATAAGAAAATCAGTACTCGAAAGGATGTGGAGATACTGGAAGCTCTGATTATGGCAGGGCATCAGGTTTGTCTTGTCGTAACCCAGCTGGATAAATAGATGTGCAATGCTTCTCTGCTGCCAAAATGTGGGGCGCTGCACTACCACAAATGCCAGGTATCTGCTGCGCATGGCGGGAATTCTAAAATAAAAGATATTGATAAAAGGTGGTCTGACAGAGATGAAAAACATGGGAAAACAAAAACTGTTTATTGCTGCAGGTGTCCTTCTTTTTATAGTGTCCGGATGCGGCAAAAAGGCAGAGGAAAATCAGGAGATACCGCAAAATGCAGAAGTCAGAGAAGAATATTCGGAAAAGGAACAAATGGGAGAAAACCGTGATTCCGATGGGGAATCCATTGCGGAGCTTTATCGTGATATTTATGAACAGGCAGCCGAAATGGGGACGGTTGGAGAGCTGGAAGTGACAAGACGCATGGTTGAACGGATCGGAGAACATGGTTATGCCGTGGTGGACGAAGAAAATCAGATTGACATGGTCGGTTCGGAACAGGTTTTACGCTTTTGCAGATCCGTAGAGGAAGCGCAGGATGACAAACTTACCATAATCGCAGTCACCAGTTCCGGCGGATTTATAAAGTATGACCTTCATACAGCAGAGGGAGCAGTAAATGTAACCAGGGGATATTATCAGTATAGCAATGGGATTCTGAAAAACTTAAGTACCGTAAGCTATCCGGCAGAATCGTGGGAATACACAAAAGAAGGCTACCTGCTGTTTGAGGGAAGTTATTTTTCCGAAAGCTATTATGTGCTTTCCCTCAGTGATGAACCGGAACATACGGCGCTGAGGGTTGAGCCGCTGGATGAAACGTGCAGGGAATTAAACCGACAGTATTTGCTGCCGGTGGGGTATGGGGGAAATAATCTTTTTCTTACGGACTGGAGCGAAGAGGATTTTGGGAATCTGGATTTTTATGATTTATTTGACAGGTTCTATCCTGATATCTATGAACAGCCGGTTCCTTTTACGCCGGATGATGATTTAGACGCCGGGGCCGTTTACAGGATACCGGCAGATGTATTTGAACATGTCATTGAGCGTCATTTGCAAATTGATTACGAGGAGCTGCAGAGGAAGGCCGCCTATATCCCGGAGGATCAGACTTATGAATACAGGCCGAGAGGGTTTTATGAGGTTGAATATCCGGATATCCCATATCCGGAGGTGGTCAGTTATACGGAAAATGGTGACGGAACGTTAACTCTGACTGTGAATGCCGTATACCCGGAGGAAAACACCTCCAGGGCGTATACCCACAAAACCGTGGTCCGTCCCCTTGACGATGGAGGTTTTCAGTATGTATCCAATCAGGTTATTTTTCCGGAGGGCGGCTGTGAGCTGTGGTGGCATTCAGACCGGCTGACAGAAGACCAGTGGAAGAAAGTATATGGAGGGGATGATTAGTTGGAAGATTTAAAGCGGTTGTTCAGAAAGGGGAGTTTCCTGCTTATCCTGTTATGTTTGGCAGTGGCAGCCGGGAGCTTCTTTACAGGCTTTAAGGAGGACAAAGGCCGAAAGCAGCCGGAGGAATCCTGGGAACCGGCTATGGAGATTTCCGGCAGCGCTGCCACAGGCAATACCGGGGCAGGAGACAATGGGAAAGAACCACAGGAATCTCTGTCATCACCATATTTTTTAGAAGAGCCGGACAGCCTGCTCGGTGAAGCTGAAGAAAAAGAACTGGAAAACAGTGCCCTGTCGGCTGCCTTGGAGGTGCAGGAGGTATACAGGTATGCAGCAATAGAGGAGGATGCGCCCTATACTTATACGGTCAGGGATTTCTCCAGGGAGCAGAGGAACCGGGTAGTATCCATGCTGGGAGAGGCCGGATATGTAAGCGTTACTGACGGGGCAAATATGGAAAACCATAACAGTGTCCGGGACTTTTATTCTGCTTATTTAAAAGGGCAGGACAGCCTGGTTACTATTTTTGACGTGAATCTGGATGGGCTGATCGGTGCTTATACGTTTATACACAGGAAAGGAAACCTGCAGACCTTTTATGTGCAGATCGGATGGAGGGAAGGGGGCGTACCGGAAATCATATCTACTGCTGTCAGTGATATTGCGGAGATAAAACTGACAGAAAAAGGATATTTCATTTACGCCTATACGGTACAGCTCTACCATTCCAGCCTGCGCCAGTTCTGGCGGGCAGCCCCGCTTTCTGACCGGTGCAGGGAGTTGACAGAAAAATATCTGGACGGACTTAGCTATGTCAATTACAATGTCCTTGTAACGGACTGGGACAGCAACAACGTGGAGGATATCCTGATGCCATGCATGTTTGAGGACCTGTACCGCATGGATACGGGAGAGATTCTGCGGCCGGAAA
>CAJTYJ010000109.1 GCA_910583895.1 uncultured Lachnospiraceae bacterium | reverse complement strand
TGGAATGAAGACGCCTATGCGGTAGAGAATACGGTTATGGTACATATCCGAAGAATCCGGGAAAAGATCGAGATTGACACAAAAAATCCGAAATATTTAAAGGTGGTGTGGGGCATTGGATATAAAATGGAAAAAATATAGATATGGAACTGAGGACAAAAATCCGGCCTGGAGTTTCTTTGGTTCTGTACTTTGTCCGGTAGGTACATTGATTGCTCTGGCATTGGCAAAATGCAGGGGAAGCGGAATCTGTCTGGTGACCAGCCTCTGGTTTTTGGTGTTTTCTGTCATTTCCTGGATCCATCTGGGCCGGATGATGAAGAATGAAAAGAAGAACCTGCTGCCGGTGGGGATTCTGGATAACACTTGCCCGGACCTGGTATTTTTTATATTGTTCTGTATTCTGCTTTTTAATCTGGATTCCGGATGGTGGGGCTATGGTTATATGGTACACAATATTTTTTGCTTTGCCTGGAATCCGATTGTCTTATTATACCGTTTTTTTTCTCTTTTCTTTATGACCGGGACCATCATTCTTTTTATGGTGGTCCTGTATATGTCGATTATGCGTCATCTGTCCAGGGAAAAGCTTCGGAAAAAACTGTTTCTTTTTAAAATAAAGGTGCTGCTTAAAAACAGGCGTGAACAGTTTTCCAGTCACTGGGAAGCATACCGTACTTTCCAGGCGGAAAAAGGAGAGGCGTTCCGTACATTCCGCAACAGACAGCTCTGGCTTTTGTGCGGACAGGGTCTGCTCTTTTTTCTGTTATATTTCTATATGGAAGCCGTGTATTATGATATAGAGGCCGCCATGATGATCCTGATGCTGGTTGGAAGTATTTGTTTTCTTCTGGATCTTCTCTTTATCCTTCGGACTTCCAAAGAAGTGGAGATTCTGCTAAGTGAGATCAACCAGATCGCAGAGGACCGGCAGGTCTGGGAGGAGCCGGTACTCAAGCCCCATTCCATTTTCCGGGGTACAGAACAGCTGCTTTTGGACATCCGGGAAAATAAAAAGGAAAGTATGGAGAAAAGGATTCAGAGTGAACGGATGAAAGTGGACCTGATCACCAATGTCTCCCATGACTTGAAGACCCCTCTTACGTCCATGATAGGGTGTATTGATCTTTTGAAACAGGTGGAAGGACTTCCGCAGGAAGCAAAAGATTATGTGGAGCTTCTCTCTGTTAAGGCCGGACGGCTTCGGGAGATGATACAGGATGTGTTTGAGATGGCCAAAGCAACCAGCGGAGGACAGGATCTGAAGCTGGAACGGCTGGACATGGCGCGTCTGATCCGTCAGACGATGGCGGATATGCAGGACCGCATCGATAAATCCGGGTTGTGTTTCCGGCTGAAGATCGAGGAGAAGGAACTGCCGTTTTTGGGGGACAGCAAGAAGATGTATCGGGTTTATCAGAACCTGATTGAAAATACACTGAAATATTCCATGGCAGGGAGCAGAGTCTATGTGGAAGTCATGGAGCAGGATGAGGAGATACGGACTTCTATTAAAAACACTTCGGACCACGAGATGGATTTCAGCGCAGAAGAAATCATGGAACGATTTACCAGAGGCGATAAAAGCAGAAGCACCGAGGGGAATGGGCTGGGGCTTGCCATTGCACGGAGCTTTACAGAGGCCTGCGGCGGGAGAATGCAGGTCGTACTGGACGGGGATTTGTTCCGTGTGGATACCGTATTTGACCGGACAGAAGAGAAACCGCTGTAAAACAGTTGCAGAATACAAGTTATATTTTTGTCAAATCAGAAAAAACTGCTGGACGAACTGCCGAATTTGTGAGAAAATAAATACGGATATAGGGCCTTACCCCTACAGGCCCAGTATGATAACTTGAAAGGAGTTTCAAACAAATGATTTATTCACGTGAAGTAGAAGAAATGTGTCCGGTAGCCCAGGGCGTTCATCACGGCGCTGCTCCAATCCCGGAAGAAGCAAAATGGGTGCAGGCAAAGGAAGTGAAAGATATCTCCGGCTTTACCCACGGTGTGGGCTGGTGTGCACCGCAGCAGGGTGCCTGCAAACTGTCTCTGAATGTGAAGGAAGGCGTGATTCAGGAGGCGCTGATCGAGACTCTTGGATGTTCTGGCATGACTCATTCTGCAGCTATGGCTTCTGAGATTCTTCCTGGCTTAACGGTTCTGGAAGCTCTGAATACAGACCTGGTATGCGATGCCATCAATACCGCTATGAGAGAACTGTTTTTACAGATTGTCTACGGACGCTCCCAGTCCGCATTTTCTGAGGACGGCCTTGCAGTAGGTGCAGGTCTTGAGGACCTTGGAAAAGGCCTTCGCTCTCAGATTGGTACCATGTATGGTACACTGGCTAAAGGTCCCCGCTATCTGGAAATGGCAGAAGGCTATGTCACCGGTATTGCTCTGGACGAGGACAATCAGATTATCGGATATCAGTATGTATCCCTTGGAAAGATGACTGACTTTATCAAAAAGGGTGATGACCCGAACACTGCATGGGAAAAAGCAAAAGGCCAGTATGGCCGTGTGGCAGATGCAGTTAAGATCATTGACCCGCGT
>CAJTYJ010000108.1 GCA_910583895.1 uncultured Lachnospiraceae bacterium | reverse complement strand
GGACAAACCCCAGCTTCCGGTCACGGGTAAAATCCTTTTCAGGGTTTTTGACAAAGAGTGAAGTGTTACAGGCCATGGCATCCACAACTGCCCAGAGTGTGGACTTAACCTTTTGTGGGAAAGACATATAGGTACCTCCTTGAAATTGAAATGATAGTTTTGTTTCCAATTTCAAGGGCCGCTCCCGCTACCTCTTAAAATACAATCAGCAGCGGGAGCGGCCACACATTTTGGGTTCTGTGTCAACCCCTTTTCTGAAATTTTTGAATAAATTTGAGTTAGACTATGGATAAGATTTTTTTCATCTGCTTAAGTTAATGACATTGGTTCACTCCCCCCCTCTAAATCATTGTGAAAAGTGCTGAAAATTATTTTTTTATTTTGTGTATAATCTCACCCAGGAGGAAAAGTTCTGTGAATGACTTTTCTTCCTGGGCTAAAAAAAACACAATTATCCACATAAACAGTATCCCCAGGCTCTGTCCGGGCCCAAAAACATCCATTCCTAAGTCTTATGCTCTCAGCAAAAAAATAGTTATCCACCGTCAAAATGCCAGTCCCACCGTTTGAGCAGATTCGCTTTTTCCTTTTTTTTCTGCTATACTTTTAGCAGAAAGAGAGGATGAAGATATGAAGCCAGACAAAAACAGGGAGCCGGCCGCCATTTGTGGGGAGCTGGTTGCCGCCTTGGAAGCCCAGGTTGAGAAACAGGACCAGATCATCCGCATACAGGAGGAGACAATCCAGGCACTGACAGAACACAATGAGAAACTGATGGCATTCATTGACAGACTTTCCAGGCACTGAAGCAGGAGGGCAGCTTATGGACCGTTCCTTTTCCCGTATCACATTCCTGGAATACCGCCTTAAAGCAGCCGAAGCAGAAGTGTCGGCTTTTAAGTCTGGGAAAAAATATCAGAAGATCCATGAGGTGCACCGGAAGGAAGTAAAGGCTCTGGAGCAGGAGATCCGGCATCGGAAGGAGGAGACAGCCCAGGCCCGCCGGGACATGGCTGCCGCCCGCAACCACTGGTTTGAAGTCTTTGAGGATCTTCAAAAGGAGCACCGGAAGGAAAAAGCCGCCCTCCAAAAGCAGCTCGCGCAGATGGAAAAGCGGGCACTGAAGGCAGAACATGAGCGTGACGAAGCCCTGGACAAGGTAACACAGCAGCGCCATAAGCTCTATGAAGTAGAGACGCAGCTGGAAGAAGAAAAGGGAAAAAACCTCCGTCTGAAGGCCCAGCTGAACCATGGCCATGAGAATTCCTCCATCCCTTCTTCCAAAACCATCCGCCGCAAAAAGATCACAAACAGCAGGGAGAAGACCGGGAAGAAGCCGGGCGGCCAGCCAGGGCACAAAGGGCACTGCCGCAGGAGGCAGGAACCAACCGCAGTTGTATTCCTGGAACCGCCCCGGGAGATCCTGGATGACCCGGATTTCAGGAAGACATCAAAAACCCTGGTAAAACAGCAGGTTGAAGTCCGCCTGGTGCTGGAAGTCACAGAATACCATGCGGATGTCTACTATAATTCAAAAACAGGTGAAAGGTTCCATGCCCCCTTTCCGGAAGGAGTCACAGACGATGTCAATTATGGCGGGAGCATCAAGGCATTTCTCTTCCTTTTGAACAATGACTGCTGTACCTCCATCGATAAGAGCCGCCGTTTCCTGTCCGACCTGACAGACGGGAAACTAAATATTTCCAAAGGGATGGTAAATAAACTCAGCAGAGAGTTTGCTGCAAAGACAGAAGCGGAGCGGAAGAAAGTCTTTACGCAGCTGCTCCTTTCGCCAGTTCTGCACACGGACTGCACCAACGCGCTGCTAAATGGGAAGAGCGCCTACGTCTTTATCTGTGCGTCCCCAGATGGGAAAGCCCTTTATTTTGCCCGCCAGAAAAAGGGGCATAAAGGTGTGGAGGGGACACCAGTGCAGGATTATGACGGGATCATCGTGCAGGACCATGAGGCGACGTTTTACCAATACGGTTCTGACCACCAGGAATGCCTGGCCCATGTCCTGCGGGCACTCAAAGACAGCATGGAAAACGAACCAGACCGGTCCTGGAACAAGGAGATGCACTCCCATATGCAGGAGATGATCCACTACCGGAACAGCCTGGAAGAGGGGGAGGAATGCGATCCGGAGGTGGTCAGCGGATTTGAAGCGAGATACCGCCAGATCCTGCAGAAAGCAAAAGAAGAATATGAGTATCTCCCGCCAAATAAGTATTATAAAAAGGGGCACAATTTATCTATACGGCTGGAGGAATACATGCACAACCACTTCCTGTTCCTATATGACCAGAGAGTGCCAGCCACCAACAATGAAGCCGAAAGGCTTTTGAGAGGCTATAAAAGAAAACAACAGCAGG
Source organism: uncultured Lachnospiraceae bacterium (assembly GCA_910583895.1). Lineage (GTDB taxonomy): Bacteria > Bacillota > Clostridia > Lachnospirales > Lachnospiraceae > Hominiventricola. Next base: position 197 of record CAJTYJ010000108.1, on the reverse strand, counting down.
CCGTGTCATTCCGGAGTTTTGAAAGCATCGAATCACTCTGTCAGTGCATGAGCATGCTTGTTATGATGCGCGAAGAAGAAAGCGTTAACTTATTTGGCAGAGTATCCCAGATCTTTGGATAAAGAAACCGATGGTTCCGACTAAATATAGTCTATACCATCGGTTTCTTTCGGTCAAGCCGACCTCTGAACTGTAAC
>CAJTYJ010000107.1 GCA_910583895.1 uncultured Lachnospiraceae bacterium | reverse complement strand
TCAGCTATATACGATAGATTATTATGTGCTTTGCGCATTAATTCTTTGAAGAATCGTAAGCGTCAAATAAGATAGTGGATAGAAAAATAACCACCACCCCTCTATACTGAAAGGGCAGTGGTCATCGGCACCGTTCCTGCACCATGGGATCCCATGGCAGATAGTCATCCAGATATTCCGGATTTTCAAGAAATCTACTCCCCGGCATATCTGACAGGATATATTTGATATATTTCATCGCATCCAGGCCATTGGCTTTCGCTGTCTCGACCAGTGTGTAGATTCCTGCACTTGCCGCAGCACCCTTCGGACTTCCGGCAAACAGCCAGTTCTTTCTTCCGATCACAAAGGGGCGGATGCAGTTCTCCGCAAGGGAATTGCTGATGGAACAGTTTCCATCTTCCAGATAGTTGAAGAACTCCTGCCGGTTGTTCAGGGCATACTGGAAAGCTGTATGGAGCTTCGACTTTGGCAGTTCCCCGGCAGAGTTTAGCTCTGCCCATGACCAGAAAGCCTCGAGAAGCGGTTTCTCGCGGTTGATCCGTTCCTTTTTCTTCTGTTCCGGGTCAAGGCCGTCCAGTTCCTTTTCGATCTCAAACAGCTTATTCAGACGAACGACCGCTTCCGCAGGCTTTGAAGCTTCCGTCCCATGGAGGTCTTTTGGCAGCGCGTCCACAAAAGCACGGCGCAGGTGGGTGTAGCACAGGCATCTTGTAACCCCTTTCACCCCATTGTACCCGGAATAAGCATCCGTATGGATATATCCGGTATAGCCCTTTAAAAACGCTTCCGGATATTTTCCGCCCCTCCCCGGCTGGTACTCAAAATACCGGACCGGCTGTTTGCAGTCCCTGATGCTGCAGTATACCCACATATAAGAATCCGAAGTGTTCTTCCTCCCTGGTTCCTTCAGCACTTGTACGTGGGTCTCATCGATGTGCAGATACTCCTGTTTCAGAAGTTCCTGCCTGAGGCGGCCGGCCACATGGGAGAGCCAGTCCCGGTAGACGCAAAGAAGCCAGTTCGACATCGTTGCCCTGCTTAAGGAAAGGCCCAGGGCCTCCCATTCCTTTTCCTGGCGGTATAACGGGATGCCCAGTTCAAACTTCTGATGGATGAGCCATGCGATTGTGGAAGCAGACGCAAGGGAATGCATGACCGGGGGATGGGGCACCGGGGACTTCTCCATATAAGGTGTCCCGTTTTTGCGGCATGTCCTGCATTCATAGGTTTCCCGGTAATGGTCGATCACCTTGAGGCTGGCAGGGATGAACTGTACCTCGGTACGGACAAACTCCTCCCCGACTTTTACCATGGCGCTCCCGCACTTTTCACAGATCTGTTCCCTCTCATCAATCGTGTGGAGCACTTTGCTGCGGGGAATGTCTTTGATCAGTTTTTCCCGCTGGCCGGCATGTTTCCTTTTCCGCAGATGCTTTTCGACTTCGACCAGGTCCGGCTCATGGGCATCCGGATCCGCACAGGATTCCATTTCATTAAAAAGAGACATCTGTCCCTCTATTTCAAGGGCAGACGTCTTCTCTGATTTTGTCCCGTAAAGTTTACGGGTAAGGAAATCAACCTGTTCCCTAAGGAGCCGGACCTGCTGTTCCAGTTCTTTGATCTGCTTTTTGTACTCCTGTTCTGTATCCGGCATGGGCTGAAAACCTTCCTGTTGTGATGTACCCATTATACCATAAAACAGCAGGATTCTCCAGTATTTATAAGGAATTTTCGGGTTTCCCGGGCTTTGGGGGATCCCATTTCCGAACCGCTCTGGGCTGCTCCGGGTTCAGTCCCTCCAGCAGCCAGCGGAGCTGCTGATGGGAGATTAGTCTGGCTTCTTCGCCTGTGCGCGGCCACTGGAGGCGGCCGTTTTCGTAGCGCTTATAGAAAAGACAGAAACCGTCCCCTTCATAGTGGACTGCCTTGATCCGGTCCGCCCGTTTCCCGCAGAAGAGGAACAGGGAATTGCTGTAAGGATCAAGCCGGAAGCTGTACTGGATGATATCGATCAGACCATCCAGCTGTTTCCTCATATCCGTGTACCCGGTGCGCATATAGATCTTTTCTACCCGGGAGAGGTCGCCTAACATGACCGCACTGCTTTCAGGATAGTTTCCAGCAGGCCGCAGGGAGTATCCTCAAAGAGTTCAACCGTCACAGTACCGATATGGAGCACTGCCGCAGGAGCGGCAGAGAAATCCTGTCTGCCGTGAAGGGATACCTCCGTAAATTCCGGAGCCCCATCCGGCAGCAATGCAGTCTGCTCCATTACCGGCCTGGATCCATTCCTTTTTCGGGGCAGTTCCTCAAGCGCCATCTTCCGGATCTTTGCGATCCAGTAATAATAGCTTTTTAAAGAGATATCATGCTGTTCGCACCATACCTGATTTGTCAGGCCTGAGGCTCTGCATTGCCGGATCACATCCAGCCAGTACTGAAGTTTTACCTGTTTATCCGGAGTTAAAGTGGAAATGTCCATGGGTATTCTCCTTTATCTGGATTTAGAGTTTTTGGAGTGAACTCTAAAAACTCTAACCCCAAGTTTACAGGAGAACACCATACATTTCACTACACGTTCTTATTTGACGCTTACGAAGAATCTAATTTGAGCAATTCTTTATTTTTTTCAATGTATTCTTTCCATACAG
>CAJTYJ010000106.1 GCA_910583895.1 uncultured Lachnospiraceae bacterium | reverse complement strand
AACCCTTCTTCGCTCTCACCCGAAAAATAAGAAAAAATCACATATTTTTCAGATGGTGATCGCAGCAATGAACCGCCGCCATAACCACCGGAAGGATATGGGAATTGAAACGTATCTTTTGCCTTACCATTTGAGACAAAAGACAATGAAATGTCATCCTCATCTTGTAAAATAATTTTGCTTCCATCTGCGAAAGTCACAAGATTTACCAAAGCATCCACAGGGGATATCCCTCCTAAATTTATGCCTTATTCTTTTAGATGTCCTATTGCTGTATCCGGTTAGTTTTCACAGAATAATCGGATACTACACTGATGCTCTATATCCGTGTGTTCCGTCCAGCACTACCTTGATAAATTTCCCCATCAGAGGAACATACGTAAGTACAAAAACTGCAGAAGCTACGGCGGACACCGCTTTTTTGTTCCTTTTGGGAATCTGCATGCCCGCCAGAATCCCTATGGAAAACAGGCAAAATTTCAGAAGGGCCATATCCTTCCAGCTGCTTTTCTGCAGATAGCGATCCGCATACATAAATAGTTTTTTCATTACCTCTACCTCCTTCATTGGTTATGTGAATTCATGTTTCCTCTTCGTTCGTATACCAGGTCCGTGATCCCATTATAGCTCTGTGTCTTGATCAGTCTCAGCGGAATCCTGTTTTCGGTCTTTTCAAAAAGACGGATTCCATTTCCCAGAAGCATGGGAATCACAGAGAGATAATAGACATCGATCAGGTCTTCTCTCCATAGCTGCTGTACCAGATCAGCACCGCCGCAGATCCAGATTGCTTTTCCTTCTTCTTCCCGCAGAGACTTTATGAGCCTGCAGGGATCCTCAGCGGAAAATCGTATGTTTTCTGAGGAAGAAGGCGCTTCTCTGTGGGTGATCACGTAGCTGGTCAGATCACGGTAAACCCATTCATCCGGAGACAATTCCGTCACGATCTGATCATACGTATTTCTGCCCATGACCACCGTATCCACCTGAACAATAAACTGCGAACACGTATCTTGCATCTCACTGTCATTTCCATGGCCGCCCAGCCAGTCAACACTGCCTTCCCCATCCGCAACATATCCATCCAGGCTCATGGCGATAAATAAGATTACTTTCCTCACCTGCGTCTCTCCTTTCCCATCACATCATTCTTAAGCAAAACCCTGCCCTTGATTCACAGGTTGTCTCTGCAAACGCCGGTATCCTCCGCTTCCTCTGTCGGAGCTTCCGATAAAACATGCCAGAGTGCTGCAGAAATCTAAAAAACCTGGCGCACCAATACCCGGTTACATGTTTTCATCTAACACTGTCCCCTTAAACCCCGGTTCCTCTGAAAGAATCTGAACTGCGATTTCTCTTGCTGCCGCGCTGGATACATCCCGATCTTCTTTCTGCCCCAGATAGACGCAGAAATACACCTCTTTTTCCTCATATTCCGCAAATCCGGTAAACCAGGCATCCACGACAATCCCCTGGGCTTTGCCCATTCCGGTCTTCCCGTAGATCAGAGGCCCTGTCTGTTCCTGGTCTTCTGCCAGCATGACCCGTTTTAGTTCTTTTCTGCTTTCCTCCGAATAGACAGAATTTTCTCCGAAAATGCGTTCCATCACTTCTGCCTGTTCCTTTGGAGAAATCAGCAGAGACGATTCGATCCAGAATCCGGTCAGTGCACGGTTGTTATTGTTGGTATTCAGCTGCCCTTCCCAGTCAGAAATATCGCAGTTTCCATAGGAAAGGTCCTTAAGAACCGCCTGCATCCGCTCCTGACCGATCTCATCCATCACTTCCCGGAAATACCAGACGCAGGAAGCCCGAAACGCGTCCGGAAAATCAATGTCCTGATTCCACTGTTCATTCCAGAAGCTCTCTCCGCTCCACGTGCGGGTGGACTGTTCCGGATGAAGCAGTCCTTCTTCCAGCGCAGCCAGGGACGAGATAATCTTAAAAGTAGAACACGGCGAACGTCTGGTCTGTGCAAGCGCTTCGTTGTAAATCAAATACCAGTTTTCCGAAGCATCATACACAACCGCCGCCCCGTTCAGACCGTCAAAATATCCGGACCAGTCCGCCGCGATGATTTCCGGCTCCTGCGCCTCATTGCCGGCGGCTGATTCTTCCTCTTCTTTTGGCGGCAGTGAAACCGCTTCCCTTTCTTCCCCTTCTGTATTTTCACTGACCGGATTTTCCTCTTCGGCAGCAGGCGGCTGACTACGGGAGCAACCGGTAAGCGCGATTAAGCAGAAAACAAGCAAACTAATCCAAATCCTGTATGGCCATTTTTTCATAATTCCTGGTTCCTTTCCAAGTCCCTTACAAATTCAGCAAAAGAACGGTTATGATTGTTGAAATATGGGATTTTATTGAGCACCTACCTTTTCTTTCATAATATTATAGCAGATTCAAAGCCTCGTTTCACTATCTTTTTCGCTAGATTGCGTCCAGTGTGTCAATGATTTTTTCAAACGGTTTCCTCTTGATCTGAATGCGGTTTCCGTTCAAAATCACCCAGCCCGCCGTTGGAATTTCCTCTGCAGGTTTATAATATAGTTTCCCAAAAGAGAACAGATCTGTCCTATTTTTGATTATAGAAAAATCACCGGCTGAATGATGTGTTTGTCAACCGTGGGCTGGCGGATTTTCGGCAATAAATGAGGCCAGGAACCTGTTTTTAGATTCCCGGCCTGCGGTTTTACGATACTGTCCGTTCTGCGTTCAGTTTTTTCACTTCGTCAAGCGGAAGTCCTGCATATTCCGCAATTTTTTCAAGTGTCAACATTCCATCTGCCAACA
>CAJTYJ010000105.1 GCA_910583895.1 uncultured Lachnospiraceae bacterium | reverse complement strand
ACAGACAGCTTGTGCTTCCGGAGGATACGGATTATGAGGTGGATGTGATCGATACGTGGAATATGACGATCACGCCGATGGGAGTGAAGCGAGGAATCTGTAAGATCGAGCTGCCGGGGAATCAGTATATGGCATTGCGGGTTCGTAAGGCAGAATAAATATAGATTGCGGGAAATTCATGGGAGTGCGGTGAAAACTGCACTCCATTTTCGTGAACTGTAACGAGTGGTTATAAAAAGTGGCAGCAGTATTGTATGACGGTTTGCAGGAGACAGGAAAATATTGTATAGTATATCTAAGACAGATGGACAATATCCGACTGGCTGTCAGGGTATATCAACGGAAACTATATTGTACCGGAATGAGAAAGGGAGGAGCATCTATGGATACGGATCATAACCAACAGGAGATGCAGGAAATCTGGAAAAAATTCAATAAACAGGGTAACGGTGCAGGCGGCGTTAAACCCGCGCCGAAACTGACGCCCGAGGAAGAAAAGAAAAGGAACCTTAAGCAGATCGGCCTCTACCTGCTGATCACGTTTGTGTTGACCTATGTTGTGGAGATTTTCGGCATTATGCCCATGGCTAAAAATGCAGATGCGCAGCAGGCTTATATTGTACAGAGTGTGATCGCCAGTGTGATGTTTCTTCCGGCGCTGGGAGCCCTGCTCACGCGTCTGCTGACGAAAGAGAGACTTACGTTGAGAAGTCTGATGCTTACGATCGACCTGAAAAAGAATCTGCGATATTACGGATTGGTATGGTTCGGCTTTGATCTGCTGATCCTTTTTGGCGCGGCATTGTATTTCCTGATCTTCCGGGAGCAGTTTGATGTGGGGTTTGGCTCTATGAAAGCGCTCTTTGAGGCGCAGGGACTGGAATCTACACAGGCGCAGGTGCAGCAGGTAGTGGTGGTACAGCTTGCGATGGGAGCGATGATTGCACCTTTTGCAAATCTGCTGAACTGTTTCGGCGAGGAATGGGGCTGGCGGGGATTTCTGCTGCCGCGGATGATGAAACAGTTTAAGGTGGTGCCGGCCGTTCTTTTAAGCGGGGTGATCTGGGGACTCTGGCATCTTCCGCTGACCGTTATCGGACATAACTATGGCGTCGATTATGTCGGCTATCCTTTTACGGGAATCCTGGCTATGTGCCTTTTCTGTACTGTGATGGGGATTATCCTGTCCTATGTTACGATCAAGACGAAAAGCTGTATTCCGGCCGTCATGGGACATAGCACCCTGAATGGATTTGCCTCTGTGGGAATTTTGTTTACCTCACCGGAACGTCCCTACAATGTCTTCCTGGGGCCGGCGCCCACGGGGCTGATCGGCGGAGCCGGGTTTATTGCAGTGGCGGGAATTCTTTTGTACCTTTTGTACAGGGAAGAAAAAGAAGTATCAACAGAGCAGCATATTTTGTGAAAGGAAGAAGAGTAATGCAGAAATCAGTAGAGAAAGCGATAGAGGAGATCACCTACAGGAGCAAAACCTTTCCGGCGGAGGCATTCCGGACGATAAGCGAAAATAGAGAGGCCGCCCTGCCTTATCTGCGTGCGGCGATAGAGAAGGCGATTCTTGAAAAAGGGGATTTGGAAGATGATTACGAGCTGCATTTTTTTGCCCTGTTTTTTCTGGGCGAATTTCAGGAGAGGAGTTGTTTCTCCCTGATCATGGAACTGGCATCTCTGCCGGAGGATACACTGGATTGTCTGATCGGGGATCTTGCTACAGAAGGGTTTAATGATATTCTTTACAACACCTATAATGGGGATCTCGACCTGCTGAAAAGTTCGGTCAGGAATTGTGATATCAATGAATATGTGAGATGCGCAATGCTGGATGTGATGGGGCAGCTGTATCTGGATGGTGAATTGGAAAGAGAAGAACTGCAGGGTTTCATCAGAGAGCTGGTGCACGGGAAAAAGGAAATCGGCGGATATATTTACAGCAGATTGGCGGCTATGATCTGCGATTGCCATTTTGCGGATATGCTTCCGGAGATCAGGTGGCTTTATAAAACGGACAGGATAGAGGAATTTACGATAGGGAAGTATGACGATTGCGTTGATATGATGTTTCAATATCATCCGCATAGAGAACGGTTTTGCAAAACGCCGGTTAAGGCTGCCGGATTACGGAGCTGGGCGATGTTTGAGCAGGAACCGAAGGACAGTTTGGATGAAAAAGCGCTGAGGGACTATATCCGAAAGGTGGATGCAGATTACAACCGAAAGAGTAAAGAGATAAAGGTGGGCAGAAATGATCCATGCCCATGCGGAAGCGGTAAGAAATATAAGAAATGCTGTCTGAACAAGCCAAAACCACCGGTGGATCTGATCGAGAGCGAGCAGGACAGGAAAAAATGGCTGGAAGAATATCCGGGTCCGGCTCAGGTAAGAGAAGCCGGCAGGGTATATCTGGAGGATTATTTTGACGCTGAAAGCATAGAGATTGATAAACTGGTCTATCTTGCGCTGCACCACAGGGCGATTCCCATATGGCACAGGGAATCGGAGGAAACGATAGAGAAGAGAAAGCGGCTTTATCTTAAGGAGGCCTATGCAAAATTTGTGGAGAAGGCCGGGAAAGAAGGAACGGAGACATTTCGGGAATACGATGAAAGATATTCCATTCATTATCAATGTCAGGAATGGATGGATGTTTTACTGCAGTTGTTAAAGAAAGGCGACGACAAGGAGCTGTATAAAGAGGTGTCGAGTCGCCGCAGGAAAATGAAATAGGGCGGTGACGAAATGGGAACTTACCTGAATCCCGGCAACAGCGGATTTGCCGGAA
>CAJTYJ010000104.1 GCA_910583895.1 uncultured Lachnospiraceae bacterium | reverse complement strand
GTAAACGGTAGATAATGCGTACCTCGACCATAGGGAAAAAGTGTGTGATAATAGACTATATTTCTATTACGGGTATTAAAAGTTAAGTCTCAACTTTTGATACCGACATACGGAGGTAAGTCTATGAGTTCAGAAACAACCGTGGCGGCTGAGCAATGCCGTCTCCAGGAATGGGCTGCACAAATCAGGGAGTGCCAGCGCCGCCCAGCCGGTATGAGCATTGTCAGCTGGTGTGCCTGTCATGGGATCACAAAAGCGAATTATTATTACCGGCTCCGCCGTGTAAGGGAAGCCTGCCTTGAAAGCATCTGCGGGGAGAACCTGCCACAGCAGATCGTTCGTGTAAGGCCGGAGATTCTGCGTGTGGACGAAAAAAACAGCAGGGATGCGCAGAGGGGACTGGACATCTCCATAAGGGAATATTCCATCCATGTAACAGAATCCTCATCCATGTCTCTTCTGGAAGAGGTACTTAAGGTGGTGCGGCATGCTCAATGACGCCGCCTGCTTTAAAGCGGTTTATATCGTCTGCGGATACACAGACCTACGTTCGGGAATGGACCGGCTGGCAGCACTTATCGAGGCACAGACAGGGAACCGGCCATATGTCCCGGATACCCTCTATCTTTTCTGCGGCCGGCGCACAGACCGCATCAAGGGTCTGGTGTGGGAGGGGGATGGCTGGCTCCTGCTGTATAAGAGGCTGTCAGAAAGCCAGTTCCAATGGCCGCGCAATCCGGAGGAAGTGCGTTCCCTGACGCCGCAGCAGTTCCGCTGGCTGATGGAAGGGCTGACGATTGCACCGAAGAAGTCCGTCAGACCGGTGGAACCGCCGGAATATATGGGATGATTTTGTGCAAAACAGAGAAATTTCCAGGCAGCCCAGATGCGGCTGCAGATACCCTGTTTCCTGTGACAGGGACGGTCTCTGCAATGGTTTTCCGGCAATATATGGCGTGAATGCCCATGTCCCTTTTTTTGAAAGGATGTATTAGGAACAGCCTCCATAAGCTGCCCTGACGCATCTGCAGCCATGGGCATTATGACGAACGGTCTGCCGCGCCGGATTCGCAAAAGATACTGTTTTCTGTTATAATGGATCCAGTGAAAACACTGGGAGAGAGCGGCATGGCTTTGGAATATACAGAAGAAAAACTGAACGGCCTTGATAAGGAAACGATCATCGAGCTGTTCCTGTCACAGCAGGAGCAGCTTAAGCAGATCGACCACAATCTCCAGCTGGTGCTGGAACAGATGTCAGACTTAAAAAGGCACCGTTTCGGCAGATCATCCGAGAGGCACGAAACCGAAGACCAGATTTCTTTTATGGAAGTGGATGGGAAAATCGTATTTTTTAACGAATCGGAGGCTGTTTCCAGTCAAGAGTCTGATGGCAGCCAGGAGGATGCGCCCCGCCGGAAGCCAAAGAAAAAACAGGGAAAACGGGAAGAAGAGCTGGAAGGGCTTCCGGCTGTTGTGGTGGAGCATTCCATGGATGAAAAGGAGCTTGAGGAAAAATTCGGACAGGAAGGATGGAAACAGCTCCCTGACGAAATATACCGCAGATACCGCTTTACCCCGGCAAAGATCGAAGTGGAGGAACACCATGTGAAGGTATATGCCGGGAAAAAGACGCAGGAGGTCGTAAAGGCCCCGCATCCGGAATGCCTTTTAAGGGGGAGCCTTGTGTCCCCGTCCCTTGAGGCGGCAGTGATGAACGCAAAATATGTGAATGCCGTCCCGCTTTACCGGCAGGAGCAGGAGTTTGAACGGTATGGCCTGCACATTTCAAGGCAGAACATGGCAAACTGGACGATTCAGTGTGCAGACAGGTATCTTGCAGTCCTCTATGATTACCTTCATGAAAAGTTATACGGCTACCATGTCCTGCAGGCAGACGAGACGCCCGTACTGGTAAACAAAGACGGCCGCCCCGCCGGAGCAAAAAGCTTCATGTGGGTGTACCGGACCGGACGGATGTACACGGACCACCAGATTATTCTGTATGAATACCAGAAGACACGCAATGCCAGCCATCCGAGGGAATTCCTGAAGGATTTCAGCGGGATCTGCGTCACAGACGGGTACCAGGTCTACCACACGGTCGAAAACGAACGGGAAGACTTAAAGATTGCCGGATGCTGGTCCCATTCGAGACGCAGGTTTGATGAAGCAGTCAGGGCTCTGCCAAAAGCAAAGCAGAAAGACAGCCGTGCGTACCTTGCGCTGACAATGATACAGGCCATCTGCCGGGAAGAGAAGATGCTAAAGGATCTCCCGGCAGAAGAACGGAAAGCCCGCCGCCAGTTAAGCGTCCGCCCGCTGGTGGAGGCCTATTTCACATGGGTAAAAGAAAACATCCCGAAAGTACCTCAGAAAAGCAAGACATGGGAAGGCTTCAATTACTCCATCAACCAGGAAAAATACCTGAAAGTGTTCCTTGATGACGGCGAGGTTCCAATGGACAACAACGCTGCCGAGCAGTCGATCCGCGGATTCTGCATCGGCAAGAAGAACTGGGTCATGATCGATACAGTTGCAGGGGCGAAGTCCAGCGCCATTATATACAGTATTGCAGAAACAGCAAAAGCCAACAATCTGAAACCGTATGATTATTTTGAATACCTGCTTACCGAAATCCCAGAGCATCTGGACGATACAGACCGCAGTTTTCTGGACGACCTGCTCCCCTGGTCACCGAACCTGCCCGCGAACTGCCGGAAGCCCGGTAAGGATGAAGTGAAATAAGACTGGAGCAAATCTGTCTCTATCATACAGGTTTGCTCCAGTTTTGTATAGGTAC
>CAJTYJ010000103.1 GCA_910583895.1 uncultured Lachnospiraceae bacterium | reverse complement strand
TTGCCCTGCTTAAGGAAAGGCCCAGGGCCTCCCATTCCTTTTCCTGGCGGTATAAGGGGATACCCAGTTCAAACTTCTGATGGATGAGCCATGCGATCGTGGAAGCGGACGCAAGGGAATGCATGACCGGGGGACTGGGCACCGGGGACTTCTCCATATAAGGCGTTCCGTTTTTGCGGCATGCCCTGCATTCATAGGTTTCCCGGTAATGGTCGACCACTTTCAGGCTGGCAGGAATGAACTGTACTTCAGTACGGACAAACTCCTCACCGACTTTTACCATGGCGCTCCCGCACCTTTCACAGATCTGTTCGCTCTCATCAATTGTGTGGAGCACTTTGCTGCGGGGAATGTCTTTTATCAGTTCCTCCCGCTGGCCGGCATGTTTCCTTTTCCGCAGATGTTTTTCGACCTCTACCAGATCCAGCTCATGGGCATCCGGATCAGCACAGGATTCCGGTTCATTAAAAAGAGACATCTGCCCCTCTATTTCAAGGGCAGACGTCTTCTCTGATTTTGTTCCGTAAAGTTTACGGGTAAGGAAATCAACCTGCTCCTTCAGGAGCCGGATCTGCTGTTCCAGTTCTTTGATCTGCTTTTTGTACTCCTGTTCTGTATCCGGCATGGGCTGAAAACCTTCCTGTTGTGATGTACCCATTATACCATAAAACAGCAGGATTCTCCAGTATTTATAAGGAATTTTCGGGTTTCCCGGGCTTTGGGGGATCCCATTTCCGAACCGCTCTGGGCTGCTCCGGGTTCAGTCCCTCCAGCAGCCAGCGGAGCTGCTGATGGGAGATTAGTCTGGCTTCTTCGCCTGTGCGCGGCCACTGGAGGCGGCCGTTTTCGTAGCGCTTATAGAAAAGACAGAAACCGTCCCCTTCATAGTGGACTGCCTTGATCCGGTCCGCCCGTTTCCCGCAGAAGAGGAACAGGGAATTGCTGTAAGGATCAAGCCGGAAGCTGTACTGGATGATATCGATCAGACCATCCAGCTGTTTCCTCATATCCGTGTACCCGGTGCGCATATAGATCTTTTCTACCCGGGAGAGGTCGCCTAACATGACCGCACTGCTTTCAGGATAGTTTCCAGCAGGCCGCAGGGAGTATCCTCAAAGAGTTCAACAGTCACAGTACCGGTATGGAGCACTGCCGCAGGAGCGGCAGCGAAATCCTGTCTGCTGCGAAGGGATACCTCCGTAAATTCCGGAGGTGTGTCCGGCATCAACGCAGTCTGCTCCATAACCGGCCTGCATCCATGACTCTTTCGGGGCAGTTCCTCAAGCGCCAGCTTCCGGATCTTTGCAATCCAGTAATAATAGCTTTTTAAAGAGATATCATGCTGTTCGCACCATGCCTGGTTTGTCAGGCCGGAGGCTCTGCATTGCCGGATCACGTCCAGCCAGTGCTGCAGTTTCACCTGCTTATCTGGAGTTAAAGTGGAAATGTCCATGGGGATTCTCCTTTACTTGGATTTAGAGTTTTTGGAGTGAACACTAAAAACTCTAACCCTAAGTTTACAGGAGAAAGCTACATATTTCACTACACGTTCTTATTTGACGCTTACGATATTCCAGATATGTGTATACGTTGAGTCCGTTTGCTTTTGCGGTTTCAACCAGACTATATACAGCAGCCGATGCTTTTGCTCCTTTCGGGGTGTCCGAAAAGAGCCAGTTTTTTCTGCCAACCGTAAACGGTCGGATGGCGTTTTCAGCTGCGTTATTCGATATGGAAAGTCTTCCGTCCAAGAGATAGTTTTCCATATATGGCTTTTGGTTCTGCGCATAGGTGACTGCTTTTCCTAAAGCAGATCCCCGCAGGGGCTGTACTTTTTCAAGCCAACACCAAAAAGCCTCAAGGACTGGTTTTTCCAGTTCCTGACGCTGCAGATATCTTGATTCAGCAGATACGCCTTTCAGAGACTCTTCGATTTTAAAGAGCTGATTACAATAATCCCGACCGATCTCAGCTGCTGTTAAGGGAGCACCCTCGGATTTCTTTGCCGGGATAGCCTCAACAAACTTTCTTCTCAGATGGGCCCAGCAGCCACATCTTGTGATGTCCTTCAGTTTGTTGTAGCCCTGATATCCATCCGAATGAACATAGCCCTTGAAATCTTTAAGGAATGTCACGGCATGTTCTGCGTTTCGGGATGGTTGATAATCATAGAGGATAATCGGTGCCCTGTCATCATTACCGGTTCGGTACAGCCACATATAAGATTTCGTCTGTGGCTTCTTACCGTCCTCTTTCAGGACTTGCACCGGTGTCTCGTCACAGTGGACGATATCCCGCTTAAGGAGCAGCTTCCGGAGATGTTGCGTAACAGGGATCAGGTAATCCTTTGCGCAACGGATAATCCAGTTCGCCATAGTTGCCCGGCTTAAAGATATCCCAAGCTGTTCCCATTCCTTTTCCTGACGATAGAGAGGTACCGAATTTACGTATTTCTGGTACATGACCTGTGCCACTGAGCTGGGAGAAGCCAGTGAATGATTCATCAGAGAAGTTGGTGCAGGTGCTTTTTTGATAAAACATTTGTCCGTATGCTTGCATTTCGGACACTCATAAGTCCATCTGACATAGCGTACGATACGTAACTGTGCGGGAATGTATTCCAGTTCTTCACGTACTGTTTCCTTTCCCAGAGGCTTCAAGGGTGTTCCGCACTGTTCACAGAACATTTCGTAATCAGATAATTCACATGGAACCTCACGAACCGGAAGATCTTTGATCAGTTCTTCCCGCCTGGTTTTAAAGTTGACTCGTTTGTAGCCTTTCACATCACGGGTGATCGGTTCAGATGCAGATGGATCTGCTTCCACTTCAGCCTCATTAAATAAAGAAAGCTGCCCGGGGAATTCATTCTTTGGAGTCTTCTCACTGGAAGAACCAAACTTATCCTTACGGAGCAGCATGATCATTTCGGTGAGGTTGCTGACCTGATTCTGCAGGTCTTTTATGGTGTTTTCAAGGTGCATGATATACGCATCTTTTTCATTCATTTGTGGCTTTCCTCACCTGTTTTTGATGAGATAATTATACCACAAAAATGC
>CAJTYJ010000102.1 GCA_910583895.1 uncultured Lachnospiraceae bacterium | reverse complement strand
GAGGGGATGAGGTCATTCTAAAGAGAGAGCCGGGAAACCAGTATGATGAGAATGCTCGAGAGCAATAAGAAGATTGCATGCCATGTTTACTATGTGGATAATAAGAAGAATTGCAATGAATGTATCAGAGTCATTTTTAAATGTTTATCGTAGAGTCAAGAGCCAATTTGGAAAAGCATAATTTGTCACAATCCCTTGTAATTGCAGATTATAAGGGATATCTTTTTATCATACAGGCGACACAGATACAAACAGGAAAAGAATGTGGATAGATCAGAAGGAGAACGAAGAAAAAAAGTTTCAACACTTTGCTCTTCTCATACGTTATCTATATGAAAGCGCAAAAGACAATGGATCTTGCTTGGGGAAGGAGACAGGGGTGCAGGTATGATCGATGAACTGTATGATTCCCTCTATCAGGAACTCACAGGCTGGTGCACGGCCATGGCGGGCAGCAGGACGCAGGCGGAAGATCTGGTGCAGGAGGCATTTCTGCGGGCGATGTTGAACACCGGGCTACTTCAGGAGCTTGACGCCGGCAAACGCCGGGCCTGGATGTACCGCACGGTCAAAAACCTGTATATAGACAGGAAGCGCCGGGAAGCCTTTGAGACCATGGTGGAGCAGATGCCCGAGGAAGGGGTCGAGGATGCGGAATATGCGCAGGTGGATGATGCACAGCTTCTGGCTGTCCTGACGCCGGAGGAGAGGATGCTTTTTACACTGCGCTATCTGGAAGGCTATAATTCCGCGGAGCTGGGAAAAATCTTCGGCCTGCCTTCCGGCACGGTGAGATCCAGACTGTCGGATGCCAGAAGCCGCCTGCGGCAGTCGCTGGAGGAGACCGGCGGTCAGGGGAAACGAAGAGACGGCAAAAAGAGAGACCGGAGAAACCGGACTTAAAGAAAGCAAAGAGAAAGGGACAGGTGTTGACATGTCAGAGAAGAAAAAATTTATCTTAAATTGTGATGTATGTGATGCGAGAAAGATCAAGGAGGAGAGTCTGTCGGAGTACGAACAGATCATTATCAATGCGGATCTGATCCTGGTGGATGAGTACAGCCGGGATGTATTTCACAGACTCCCCATAATGTGCAATGCGGATGAGATGCTGGATGTGGAGGGCGATGTGGCGGTGGTCTGCTCAAACGGCAACTACGAGATCGGCAGCGACACGGCGTTTCAGAAAAAGACCGTGTTGTGCGTGAACGGAAGGCTGGCCATTCATTCCGGCGCAGAGAAGGCTATGGAAAATGTCCTGAAGATCTGTGTCAATGGCAGCGCCAGATACCCCGAGAGCATGGCTCCTTTTCTGGACAGGATGCTTGTCAACGGAGAGGCGCGGTGTATTCCGGATGACTGTATCGAATTGAAATCGGTCTTTGTGATCGATAAGTATTTTCCGCTGCGGGCGAGACGGGACGGAAAGTATTACGTAGAGCGTAAGGTGGTGCTGACAGACAGGGATGTGGACGTTGCAGCGCTCACAGACAAGAATGTGCACTTTGTGACAAAGCACTTTCTGGTGAGGGAGGAACTGGCCCCGCAGGCGATAGTGCTGGTTGAGGAAAGCGTGGAACTGGATGTAGTGCCGGAAGGTTTTGCTTATGTCAGAGAGGAAGCGGTTTTGAACGAGGCTTTGGTGAATAAATACGGGAAGAAAATGTATATCGACGGTGATCTGACCTTGACGGACGGGAGCGAGCGCTGCTTTGACAAGATAGAAAAGCTGGTGATCAAAGGGGATGTCCTTCTTTTGAAACGGCAGTCGGAAGATTTTGCCAGAGTGGATGCTTCCTACAGGAAACTGATATTTACGAAAGGACGGCATATATCGACCAAAGCTCTGATCGTGGTGGACGAGAGGATGCTGGAAACCGCACCGGACGGCGTGGAGATCGTCAACAGTGCAATGGTGAAGGTGGAAAAGGATGTGGATCCGGAACTGATCATAGAGAGACTTTCCGTGAAAAACTGCGCCCAGATTTTCTGCAGTAAGGAACAGAAGAGCGCGCTGCATCTGGTATGTAACAATGTGGCAAAGATCAGTGACGAAGAGACACCGCTTGGTGAGGAGGGAGAGGAAGGCGAGCCGGACGGCATTTTGGGAATGTTGAAAAAGGCTGCAAACTGTAAAGTCGTGAATGCGGACACGTATCTTCTGTAAGGAATCTTTACAGTGAAACTGCGCACTATACGGTATTTATAGAAGGCAAATTTTCAGTCGTACCTGTACCGCTGGAAAATAGAACAGCCGGGGCTGCCCATAGCCTCGGCTGCAATAAGTGAAGAGCGGCCATAATTTATCCCTGGATTTTCTGACAGGCTTACCAAATATTAAAGATGTGATATGTTGTGAACTGTAGATGTAAACATTTCCGTAGAATGCTGTATTTTAGCGGAAATGCACATCTGCAAAAATACAACATATGCGGCTGGCTCATTTGTGGTGAATGGAAACTTGCAGATGTTGTGGTAAAGGAAGAAGGTGATAATCCTTTTATTCGTATCTGTAAACAGTTTAGCACAAAGAAAGGCGGTTGTATATGGAGATTACTTACCATTGGGAAGGAGATTATCTGATTCCAGACCTCAAACTTTCGGATACAACGGAGTATCAGATCGGGAAGTATGGACGGATGAGGAAGCGTTTTTTAGAAGAAAACCACAGGGGCATTTATTCGTATATGATTTTGTCGGAAACCTTATGGAAGCATCTTGCGGAAATTGATGAAGAATGTAATGAGATGATGGACAGGCTTGTAAGGCAGATGGCAAAGAAAGAGGGCGTGACGGAGCAGCTTAAATCCGATGACTGGCTCTGTTGGCTCCAAAAAATGAACAGCATTAGGAGCAGGGTGGAGGAAGTAGTGCTACATGATCTGATATATTCCCTTTAGAGTTGCTATGGAGTGGTTAATGGGGGAACAAAGTTCCCCCCCATTGCATTAAAAATGCCAATGGCGGTATTCTGAAAAATCAAAATCGGGGATTGGCGGGATGGAAGAAATGGTTTATTATTGACAGTAAGAAATGGGTTTTCACCGTACAGCTTGTATCATTCTTGCTCTCAATCATTTCTGATACCTCATTCTTTCTGTGCTG
>CAJTYJ010000101.1 GCA_910583895.1 uncultured Lachnospiraceae bacterium | reverse complement strand
TTTTTTCAGTATATCAGAAAAAGAGGGCGCAGGACATCAAAAGTTCGCTGTAGTATTAGCCAGTATCTGAAAAGGCTGGAAAACAGTCTGGGAGTCGAACTGTTTGACCGGGGGACGCTTCCTTTGCGTCTGAGTTTTGCAGGGGAACGTTATTATCAGTATGCACTTCAGATGATGAAGCTGGAAGAAAATATGAGAAGAGAGCTTCAGGATATTAAAAATCAGGAATCCGGACTGCTGCGTCTTGGAGTGGCGCTGTGGCGGGGAGCCTGTCTGCTTCCGGATGTATTTCCGTATTTTCACGAGCATTATCCCGGAATTCGTGTGGAACTGATGGAAGGCAGAACCAGTCAGCTTGTCAGTGCGCTTACAAATGACAAGATCGATATTGCGATCATGAATCTGCCGGCATTGATGAATTACAGTACGCTGACCTGTGAGACGATTTTTGAAGAACCGATTCTTCTTGCGGCACCCACGGGACATCCCTGTGTGCAGCAGGCGCTTGCAAATGGCACATATCGTTATTCCTATCCAACTGCAACGCTGGACCTTGTAAAAGAAATTCCTCTGATCCTTACAAAACCGGGACAGAATCTGACGGTTGCAGTGTCACATGCACTTGGAAAGTATCGGATAGAACCAAATATTCTGCTGGAAACCGGCAATTTGACGACGGCGATCAATCTGGTGGCCACAGGTGCCGCCTGCACGTTTGTTCCGGGGGAAGGGGCCAAAGTGTGTATTCATCCAGGAAGAGTTACGTATTTTCTGGTAGAACTTCCGGAGCTGATCTGGCCTCTGGCGGCCGTATTCCGAAAAGATGTCTATCTTTCCCGGATCAGCCGACTGTTTATCGACACCCTGAAAATACTTCTGAAGATTAAATTTGAGTAAGCATAATGCGGTGTTGAAATACATTTTGCGGGATGATAAAATAAAGACAGTACAGACGCAGGCAGGAGGAAAAGATATGGGAGTATCCGGTAAAAAAGGAGAAGAAAAAACAGGGGAAAAACAGCAGGAAATGAAAGTATATATCCGGGGAGCCGGAGGAACCATCGTCAGTAAATCCATTCTGGATGGTACGTCGAAGTTAAAATGGCTGTTTCGCCAGGAGAGTGAACATGGAAACGGATGGATCGCGTTCGGGGCCACAGACACCCAGGAGTATGTAAATGACGCAAATAACATGGCGATTGTGGATTTTAACACTTTGGCCAATATCGAACCGGCGGTGGTGGATGTGTTCTATATGCCCATGGGCAGTGATCTGGAATTTCGTTCCGATCAGACCGGAACTTATTTTGTGGATACCAGAACCGGGAAGGAGATCCGGGAGCCGGTGAAGCATCCGGCTCAGATCGCCTTTGAAAAAAACCTGAAATTTCTGAATCAGGAGATTTATCCGCCAGAATTTTTCCGGATGCTTTTTACAGAAAGCACGAAGATCCGGGTAATCCGGGCGGGAGAGGCGGACTTTCCTACCGGGGAAGTGGTGCTTGCGGATCCGATCGCCTATCTGGGAACCCGGTATGAGACGGTGCTTCATAAGAAGATTCCGGCTGGAAGTTATCCGGTGGAACTGTCGGTCTGCCTTTCCCGGGTTGCCGGTCTTCGGATTGCTGCTGCGAGGCTTCTGCTCAGTGAAAGACCGGCAGTCTCCTATGAGGTCGCCATGCCCAAGGGGAAGGCAAGAGCGGATTTTGGAATGCCGGGCGTCTTTACCTTCTTCGGGGTGGATGCAGGACTGGCCTGTTTTGCAGACAGTGCGCTTTCGGAAGAGAACCGGATATTTTTTGAACAGTGGGAGAAGGAAAATCCGGGGAAGAACAAATACCTTGATTATTTTGCCGCTCTTTTTAAGGAAAGCTGCGAAGCACATCCGGAGTTTCAGAATCAGGGCACAGGCTTTCTGGAATGGAAGCTTCCGAAAAGCGGCAAAAGAGCAGTCCTTTTTTCCAGCGGAATGGGGGACGGCATCTACAGCGGCTACTGGGGACTGGATGCAGATGGAAAGACCGTCAGCCTGACGGTGATGTTTATGAATCCGGAGTATTTTTGAATTCATGTTTTCAGGACTGTGGGAGCATGAAATGCGGAGCAATCCATAAGTATCAGGGGTCAAAAGACCTTTTGACCTCAACATCTTTTTTGGAGGAATGATTTCTATGACAGCTGCAAAGAAGTATTTAAACATATTAAAAGAGCGGGAACCAGAACGATGGCAGGGACCTTTGACAGAATCTGCCTTGACAGAGCAGGATCTGTCAGAGATTGAGAAAGGGCTTGGTTATACGCTGCCGATACCGTACCGTGAATTTCTCTTAAGTTATCGGATGCCGGAGGATCTTACGGTACTGGTGTCTTTCTGCGGTGATTCTTTCGCCAATTCGTGGGAAGATACATTTTCCCGGGAGGAAAACGATTATGTGCCTCGACCTGAGTATGATATCGGACCAACAGTAGAGTTCGAGTGGCACAATATCAAGGGAGACAGTGGGGCAGAGTTTCTGGAAAATTTAAAGAAAGAGCAAAGTGCGCCGGACGGGTGTCCATGTTTTCTGGAATCGGGCTTTATCGAGCTTGGAAATGTATATGGATATCTGACCTATCTTGACCTGGTAAACGGCGGCATTGTCACGATCCATGAAGAGGGCGTCTATGATATGGTGATTGCTGACGGAGTGAATGGAGATAGTCCATCGGAAGTAAGGAATTATATGGAATTGTATCGGCTTTATATCTGTAAAGATTTTAATGATTTCCTCCGGTTTGCGTGTACTGGTGACTTCCTGGATGAAAATGAGGCGAAATTCCCCACCCCGGAGGAACTGGAGCGGGATTATTCTTACTGATATTTATGAGAAGTGCACCGTTACGTACAGCGGTGGCCATGGTCCTTGTAGCCCTGTTTTGACAAGGCCGCATACCTTGCCTATATCAAAAGTCTGACTTTGGGTCCCGGGGATGTGGGCGCTGGACTCATCGACCGTACCCCCAAGGCCCGCCCGATAGCTGGCATGGAAACCATCGGTTAACGTGATTATCATGCTGGCGGTGTGGTTTTACGTCTGACATTTCTTTACTGTGAAACATAATCTTCCGGGTAGCCAAAAAAGCGCAAACTTCCCCTAT
>CAJTYJ010000100.1 GCA_910583895.1 uncultured Lachnospiraceae bacterium | reverse complement strand
GATTATGATGAGTTTGATGATGTGGAAATGCTGATAGAATTTATAAAGACAGGAAAGCGCTCAAATTAAAATAACATATAGACAGTCGGAAGGACAATCTATGGCAAAAGATTTATATCAGAATACCAATAAAGATGAGAAGCCGGATTCCAACAAAACAAAACGGCAATACAAAAAAAGAACAAACCGTATCATCGGTATAGCTGCGCTTGTCTTGCTGTTTGCGGCCTGTGGGGCACCATCAGAAAAAGCGGAAGAAATGCAAAGCGCTGAAACAAAGGAAGAACCGGAAGAGTGGCAGGAAGAGCATGACAGATGTGAGATGCAGGCGCTTGGCGGATATCTGTATGAATATAGTCCCGTAAGTCCTTACGCCAGTGCAGAAATTACGATAAAGGATTATGAAGGGGAAAAGCTGGAAACCGAGTGGAATGCGCCGTCGGCTTTTCAGTTTGCGGGAGAGGCAGATGTGACATGGCGCTTTTACAATTCTTCTGCGGAAATGGAGACAGCACTGGATGAGCTGGCCATGCAGGAAACCACTGGGAATTCACTTCATTTTCTATATTATACCTTTCCCATGACGGAGAACGACTACGCCCTCGATCTATACCATACTCTGCAAAGAAAATTCGACACGAAAGAACATCCTTTGACAGCATGGAGCGCAGACAACGGAAAGCTGTTTTACTATATACAGGAAACGCTGGAAGAGAAGGACGGCTATGAGTTCTCCTATCTGCACAGCCGCAAGTCGAAGGTCAATCTTTATATAAAGGATCGGATGGCATACGGACTTACCCTGTTGAACATGCCGCCGGCAGGTGACGACGAAACGCTGGAATATGTGTTTGCTGATGTTTTTCAGCGCTACGGCGTTCTGGGGAGCGGTTGGGGGCTGGATGAGGAAACCCTGTACTGGATTGACCATGATGAGCGGCTGACCGAGCTGGAAAATCCGAAGCGCAGCTTTCTGGAAGTCCGCGGAATTGATGAGAACTGGGAATATGCCGGAGACGAAGGGATTATGCGGTATTTTGGTCTGCTTGCGGAGGCGGATTACGAGCTGCCGCTTACGGAGAACGGCAGGATGCTTTCCCTGCACTTTTCGCTTGCGAAAGATGATGGGGAAGAAGAAATTTTCTATAGCGATTACATATATGATCTCAGGAAGGATCTCATAATTTCCGCTGCCAGTTCTCTGACGGAAAGCGAAAATGAGACTCTCACGGAGGAAGAAACATCTGCCGGAGAAGAGGATACGGAACTTCGCTACTATCTCTTGAATGGCTTTTGTATGGAAGAGCCCTACGATATGACAGTGACGGATATGGAGAGTGGCGAAACGTTGCAGGAATGCAGGATATCCCTGAGCATTGAGCTGCCGGATACGATTACTTATCCGGACTTGAACGGTGACGGTTATACAGATATGCGGATTGGTGCGCCGGTTCATATGAACGGCCAAAAAGCGACGGAGGAAGAGTATACCCCGCCCACTTATCTGCTCTGGGATCCGCAGACGCAGCAGTTTGAGCGCAGGACGGAAAAAGAGGTGGAAAACAGCAGGCTTGCGGTAGCAAACGGTCTGACGGAGGAAGAACAGGAGGAAAAGACCAGGCGGGAAAGAAGGGACGCTTTTGCGGTAGTTCATGAGCTGCCGGAGTGGGCTGAACCAGAAGACTATATCAAACTCACAGGCGACAGGATGCTGGAATATACAGTGCAGGAAGGCGACTGCCTCTGGCGTATCAGCGAGCGCTTTTACGGCACGGGATACGAGTGGACAAAAATTGTGAGGAGCGGGGATGCGCCGAAGGATCCGAATGATCTTCCGGCAGGCGAGACGGTATTTATGCCGGAGATTTTTTATATCCGCAAAGATCCCTATTCCAGAGGCGGTCTGTGCTCCGAAGGGAGTTTCCAAATAGAACAGCCGGCTGGGTTTGTCCATTATTTTCTGGACGGAGATGTGACTTATGCGTCCTGGAAGGAGGAGAATCAGATTCACAGTCTGCCGGTATCAAATCCTGTGGGAGAAAATCCGTTCCATGAAGCGGAGGCTTGGGAAGCGTTTCAGGCGGAAGCAATACGGTGCAGCGAAGAACTTTGCCCGGGAAAAGTATCGAACCTTACTTTTGAAAAAAGCCATATGGAGGATGGCTGTGACCTGTATGGATACTACTTTGAATATGATACGGGGGAAGAAATTCTGGAGTATGTAGATTTTTTTAAATTTGGCAAGGACAATATGGCGGAAGTGATCGGCGTGCGCGAACAGGAGCCGAACACTGTGCTGGTGAATACCGTTCGCTATATGGCGGCCAGCTTCGTTGATTACGGCGGTAAGCCGGGCATGAGCTGGGGCGATGACGCGGCCCCCAACGTAGGCGCGGATATATGGGAGTATCCTTACCTTCATAATTTGTTTGAGGCGGCGAGGGAGCAGTTTGGTACAGGCAATTAAAAAAGAATGGCAAGAGGAGAGAGTGTGCTTATTGACCGGAATCAATGCGTTCCGGAAAGGTGGCGGGGGGACTGTTCACGGTATCCAGTACCTCACTGTGGGGCGCTCGGTCGATCAAGCTGAGGAACAGACAGGGACGGAGACTGATGAGGATGGTCTACAAAACGATAGTTTATATCAGGAATCCATGATATAATTTGTTATAGATATTTTTGCTGTCAAATGATGGTGATAACTTTCTATAATAAGGTGGAAACTTATCTGCACTTCCTTAGAGTATACAGTTGATGATGTTTCAAATTCTATCCCGGATGAAAATGGAAAAGGAGACGATGCCATGACCTCCAATTTTGACTTCTTAAAAAATGATTTTCCCGTTCTTGCAAATTTCGGTTATTTGGCAGAACAATATTGCTATTCTGACGCCAACTCCTGTTTGATAAAGTTAGGGATGATTGGCGAAACCATCGTCAACTTGATCTTTACATATGATAAGATTCCATTGCCCAATAACAATACAGCCGTTGCCAGAATTGATGTTCTTCTTCGCGATGGTTTTATCGACAGAGGGTTATGTGATATTCTTCATGCCCTCCGCAAGATCAGAAATAAAGCTGCACATGAAAATTATGCTTCTGTTAATGAAGGAAAAGTATTATTGCAGATGGCATACAG
>CAJTYJ010000099.1 GCA_910583895.1 uncultured Lachnospiraceae bacterium | reverse complement strand
ACTGCCTTACCGCCTGGGAACCGCTGGAATCCAGCAGAATATCAACTACAAATTCCGAGGAACCGGAAGAAATCCTTTTGTCAAAAAGCTTTTCATCTTCCGTTCTCCCCAGCTTCCAGAGTCTTGCCGGCGCCAGATATCCGCTGGTAGAACGGCAAAAGTCCTCCTGACTTCTAAGAACCAACGTCTTTTTCAGCGTGTCCGCCAAGGCCTTAATGTTCCGTTTGATTACCCGGCTGTTGCTGTAATAATACATTTTGTTTTTTTCAGACTGAAGCTGGTTGAAGCGGTATTGATTATTTACGATTACCGGGTCCTGCAGGATTCCCTTTGTATCATGCAGCAAACAGTTAGCGTGTATCCCGGTGCAAAGCCGGTTTCGCCTCTTTTCCTGTTCCAAAGGAGACAAATAATTTTTTCCGTAGTTTAATGCCACATATTCCTGCACCTTCTGCAGGGAAGCTTCGTCTTCAATGTCGGAGTCTTCTTCCTGCCTTACGGATTCGGCCGGATGCGTTCGCATTTTCGGCTGTTTATCCCTGATCTGCAGACTCATCATATCCTTGCCCAGTCCGGCCAGATACTTTTTAAGGATTTCCTCCATCTGTTCATCCGTCAGACATTCCTGCCATGCCGCACTTGCCAGAGCATTTGGCGGAACCCGAAGCACCGTTTCCAGATTTCCATGCTGCTCTTCAAATTCCCTGTCAACGACCGTATTATAGATTTTTTCAATCTTGTTTATGATATCCGCCGTATCTTTGGCATGCTCCAAAGCTGCAATCTCATTTGCCGTCTGTCTGACTGCATCCGGTATCGAACCCGATTGCCTCCCCAGATAATCTTTCATGATAAAAACCTTGACCTGGCCAAAAAAAGTCTTGCATAAAACAGGTTCTTCCTGCCTTAGCAGATCTTCAAAAGCGCTTTTTCGAATGTCCGCTGTCCCCGGACGCTCCTTTGCAGTCCTCGGATAAACTGCGGCGTCCACACAGAGCTGGACCAGTTCCATAAGAGGTCTCTCCTGTGCCGACAGATATGTCTTTTTCATCATATACAGCGCCAGTTCTTCGGAGTTAAAATACCGGGCAAACGCTCCCTGCTTCATGGCATCATAAAGCACTGCAGATCCGGATCTTACAAACGCCTTCACATCCGGTTTTACATCCAGCGTATAATCTCCGCTGATGGTCCAGAACAGATTTCGGATTCTATTCTCAATTTCCAGACGGTGCTCCTCTGCCTCTTTCTCCGAAAACCGGTAGGATCGTTCTTTCATACCGTCACCCCTCGAAGATCTCCGCCCTGGTCCAGGAGGACGGAATCCGGGTCGCAATCACATCTTCCAGCATTTCTTTTTCAAATACATCAAAACTTTTATTCACGATTCCCATACGGATTGCCGAAAGGGGCGGCAGATTGGAACGGATTGCTTTCATGGAAGCGATCAGGCCGCGCAGATCCAGCGACCGGGCGGAAGCCTCTCCATTGTAAACCTTTGCCTGCAGATCCAGAAACAGTCCGGTGAACTGCTTAAGTGCCTGCTCTTTTACATCTGCAAAATGGTTTTTGAGCAGAAAGCGAATGGTTTCTTCCGAAAGAGGCGGCATATCTACTACCATAAAGCGGGATACCAGAGCTTCGTTCAGCTCTTTCGTTCCGGCATATCCGTAATTCATAGTCCCGATAAACCGCGTAGCCGGATGCAGCCTGACCCTTGCGTATCCCGGAACATCGATGCGTCTGCGGTGGTCCAGCGTGGCATGGAGCACAGAAACCGCATCATTTTTTGCCATGTTGACTTCATCCAGGATTCCAAAGCCGCCAAATTCCGCACATTGATAAACCGGACCTTTGCGGAGCTGAACTTCGTTATGGATAAACGTATCAGTCCCAATTAAGGAAGCACTGTCTGTATTGACATGAAAAGAAATATCATAGGAAGGTCTTCCAAAGATCCAGGCAAGCGTCTCGCACAGTACATTTTTTCCGGTTGCTTTCGCCCCGGAAAGCAGAAGATTTTCTCCCTGCAGAAGCGCTGCCGCCGACATTTCCAGAATGTCTTTTCCATAAAAAAGCATATCTGGAATATAGACCCGCTCCTGCACTTCCTCTGCTGTATCGTATTTCTCTCTGAATTCCACTATATCATAAATCAGACTGTTATCCATTTTCTGCTGCTCCAGATAGGAAATCAGCAAACTTTTATCCTCTCTCATCTACAGTCCCATCCCTTCCAGAATCTTGTACAAAGCCTTTTTGACCGGCGTATCTTTCGGCAGTTCCACAAGCGGCTTTCCGTCGCAGTCATAACGGTAGACCATTTCATCCTGAGGAATCACTCCCAGCAGCGTCAGCCCCTGCTTCTCAATCTCTTCCTTTGTGCCCTCATCCAGCCTGCCCTCCGGAGCACGGTTGATGATTACTCCTGTTTTTTCCGGCTTCATCCCCAGTTCCTTCATCAATTCTGCAATCCTTCCGGCTGCTTGTACGCCTCTTCTGGAGCAGTCGCTGACCAGAATCGCTGTCTTCATGGAAGGGAGCAGGCCTCTGCTGACATGCTCCATGCCTGCCTCATTGTCCACCACCACGTAAGGGTAATGGCTCTGGAGCTTCTGAATCTGTGTCTGCACCAGGCCGTTGACAAAGCAGTAGCATCCCTGTCCCTGGGTGCGCCCCATAACCATAAAGTCAAAATCATCTTCTTCGACAATGGCGTCTGCCATCCGAATCTCCAACCATGCCTGTTTTGTCATTCCGGACGGAATCTGATAGCGGTCATCCATTCCCGCCCGCTCAATTTCTTCCCGCAGCTCTCCAAGAGTAGCGCCGACTTCCACGCCGAGCACTTCATTCAGATTGGAATTGGCATCCGCATCCACGGCCAGCACAGGCTTTTTCCCATGCTCACACAGATACTGAATCATCAGTCCGCACAAAGTCGTCTTACCCACGCCGCCTTTTCCGGCCACTGCAATAATATGTCCCATATTGTTACCTCCTATTAAAAGTCGCTGCGCGACAGCACTAAAGGGTAAAGCCGCTTCGACACACCAGTTATGAGAGAAACTTTTATTCGAAAAAGCACTCATAAAAGTTCCTCTCGTGCGCCTTTACAGCTTTACCGTCCAGCAGAAATTTTTTCAATAAATACTTGACATTTCTTAGCTG
>CAJTYJ010000098.1 GCA_910583895.1 uncultured Lachnospiraceae bacterium | reverse complement strand
ATAGAATAGCACATTTTGCTGAAGCTTTTCTATATCAACTAGCACAACAGGTTAAATTAGAAATTTTTGGTTTTGAAAGAGTCATTCAGACAAAAGTGAAAAATAGTCTCTGCGGACGAACCCCATGTCTGCAGAGGCTGTTTTTATTTTATTTTCCCATAGCGCAAGCGGGAAAAGAGTGGTATAATAGGCGGGGTAAGGGAGTGAATCAGTATGCGAGAAGTTCAACAGGGACAGTTTTACAGGCATTTTAAAAACCGCCTCTATCAGATTGTGGCGGTGGCGGAGCATTCCGAGACAGGAGAGCGTATGGTAGTCTATCAGGCACTCTACGGGGATTACCGAGTGTATGTAAGGCCATATGAGATGTTCGTCAGTGAGGTGGATCATGAGAAGTACCCGCAGGTGACACAGAAATACCGTTTTGAGCTGACAAAACTTTCAGAGGCGGAGAATGTAGTGCGAAAGGAGCCCCTTTCCCGGCAGACAGGCGGATCCGATGAGGTTCGGAAGCAGGAGGCAGCAAAAGAGGACCATACGGTGCCGGCGAGTGCTGACGGCAGCGTGAATCCGATTCTTTTGGAATTTCTGGATGCAGAGACGCTGGAAGAGAAGCTTCATATTATGATCTTTGGAAGGAACCAGATGGATGACAATCTTCTGAATAATATTGCCATATCTCTGGACCTGGTGGTGGATGAGAAAAGTACACAGGAAAAATACGATGAGATTCTGAACTGTCTGTCTATGATGGAGAAGTTCGAGTGCAATCGTCTTAGATAATCAGTGCTCCAAAGGGACTCTGCCCTCAGTGGACAAAAGGTGTGTATCCCCTTGTCCACTGAGGGCAGAGTCCGGCAGGAGAAAAAACGAAAAGAGAGGTTTGGAGAAATGGCAGAAAAAGAATGCAGCAGCACTGGCTGTACGAAAGAGAGCTGTGAAGGGTGTCCAAGCAGGCAGCAGGCGCCGAAAAGTATGCTGGAGGAGCAAAACGCTTATTCCAGTATCAAGCATGTGATCGGTGTGGTCAGCGGAAAAGGCGGTGTGGGGAAATCCCTGGTGACCGCATCTTTGGCCAATCAGATGGCAGCGCAGGGATATCGGGTGGGGATTCTGGATGCAGATATCACCGGACCTTCCATCCCGAAAATGTATGGGGTTCATGGCCCGGCGGAGATGGCAGGGGAGTGTATCCAGCCGATTTTTACCAAGAATGGAATTGAAGTGATGTCCATCAATCTGCTTCTTCCGGATGAGGAGGCGCCGGTGATCTGGAGAGGTCCGATCCTGGCCAATATGGTGAAGCAGTTCTGGACTGATGTGGCCTGGGGAGAGCTGGATTATCTGTTTGTGGATATGCCGCCCGGAACCGGTGACGTGCCATTGACCGTCTTTCAGTCCATTCCGGTGGAAGGCATCCTGATGGTGACTTCTCCCCAGGATCTGGTAAGGCTGATTGTGAAAAAAGCGCTGAATATGGCAGAGGCCATGAAGATTCCGGTTCTTGGACTGGTGGAAAACTACAGCTATGTGATCTGTCCGGATTGTGGAAAAGAGTACAAGATCTTTGGAGAGAGCGGCATTGACAGCCTGTCGGACGAGCTAAATCTTCCGGTGCTTGGCAAGATGCCCATTGATCCTAAGCTGGCAGAACTTGCCAACGGATCCTTCCATGAGGCAGAGAATGCATACCTTTTACAGGCAGAGAACAGACTGATGTTTCTGTAAATAGAAAAAGAAGGAATCTCTTCAGCGGGATTCCTTCTTTTTGTCCTCAATACGGTACAAGAATTATCCGGCCGTTTTCAGGATCAGATTTTCAACTTTTGTCTTCAGTTCTTCGACTTCCTCAATGAGATAATTGACTTTCACTTCGTAAGCCAGATTTTTGTCTGCAGCCGGGATAGCCTGATTAAGCTTGTTTGTAAGATCAATAAAGTTTTCCGCCAGCAGACTGATATTTTTATCAGTAACGTTCTCCATATGTAACTCAAAATCGATCACTCTTCTGTGAAGCTCAAGTATATTTTCCTCGAGTCCGGTGAATTTCTGGTCGAGATCAGTAACCTTGTTGTCAAGATTGGTTACATTTTTTTCGAGATCGGTTACTTTTGTCTTTAGTAGTAGTAGATCGGACTTCATGTCCTGCATTCCTGCCAGAAGCAGATCCAGTTTTTCGCTGTCTGTCATTGCATCCTCCTTTCCTTTGATGGTATGAATAACTGGTGATGAAAGTATAACATAGGGCGCGAAAAAAATCTATATTTGTCGGACGATTTTAGAAGAAATTTTTCTAAAACGGAATATCCTTTTCCCAGGCCAGAAGCATACAGGCTATTGGATCAGCCAGAAATCTTTTACCACAGCAAAAAATTCCCGCAGCAGATTCGTGGGCTGGGTGGCAAGGTCGCTTTTTGCCGGTATCCCGTTCGGGTTTTCATAACCAAGTGTTTTGGCCAGATGCAGGGCGCGGCAGATATGAAAGCCGTTGCTGATGATACCCACAGATGCGTGTTCTGGTATCAGTGCTCTGGAAAAGGTCAGATTTTCCCGGGTATTGGTGGAGGCGTTCTCCTCTAGAATCCGTTCTTCAGAAATCCCTTTTTTCACCAGATATTCTTTCATGGCAGAACTTTCTGTACAGGGCTCATTGCTGCCCTGTCCGCCGGATACGATGATCATGGTGTCCGGATGTTCCAGGGCATATTCATATGCCTTTTCCAGACGAAGAACCAGAGCGCGGCTGGGACCCGAAGCGCGTACGTGTGCACCCAGAACGATCACATAGTCCTGTGGTTCTTTTGGCATGGTGAGAGCTCCTTTTAAGATCATCCCTTCCACGCCCAGGAAAAAAACCAGACCGACCGACAGGAATAGAAGCATCCCGGTCCGTACCGGAAGGGGAAGATGCTGAAAAAAACGGATCCGAAACAGCCATCCGATCAGCAGAAATCCTGCTGACATCAGAAGCCAGACCAGATAGAAGGCAGAAGTAAAACCGTTGTACAAAAGAAGCACCAGAAAATAAATCAGGCAAAGAATGCCGGCAATATTACAGATAATAAACATCGTGTTCCTCCTTTTCTTTGTGTACAGTCTATCACAGATCCGAAATTTCTGCACTTGGTTTTTTAAGGACACATCCTTGAGTTTCCGCAAACTGTAATTGAAAAATGAATACGTCTGCCCAAAGTGTCA
>CAJTYJ010000097.1 GCA_910583895.1 uncultured Lachnospiraceae bacterium | reverse complement strand
CAACCGTCCAAAGTTTGTGTTCCAGCCCTCACCATACCACGGCGGATATATCCGCCATAGACAAAGTTATGATAACAATAATCACTGAAGAATGCAACGAAATTTCACAAAAGTTTTATGATAATGCCATGGATTCCATCCAGATATGTCAGCTGGAGTGCACCTGCGGCTGCTCCGGCTGCCTTGTGGGACACGGACAATATACCCGTTCCATCAAAACAGCACTTGGAAAGATCCCTCTATTGATCCGCCGGGTGCAGTGTGACATCTGCTGTACCACCCATGCCCTGCTCCCCTCCGGCATCGTCCCTTACTCCCAGGTTCCCCTGGCCGAACATGCCGCTATTGCAGCTTCCTTTGAGAACGGAGGCAGGGGCATGGAGGTGATGGAAGCAGACCCGGAGCTTTCTCCCAGCCAGGTTTTCTACATCCTCTCCCTCTACATCCGTTTCTGGCGCCAGCGCCTGCTGAGCGAGCGTCTGGAACTTTCCCCCGCACATGCCCTGACACAGCCCTGCCTGCGCCTCTTCGGCCGCCAGTTCATGCAGATAAAAAATACCAGAAATATCCTTTTTGTTCCACCTACATAACTTTGGGTGACTTCCCTGCCTGCCTCTTTTATTATGAGGAAAAAACTAAAGGAGGTTTTATACAAATGGAACAGGAATACAGACATGCTATCGCCCTGATGCGTTACTCGGCCATCGCACCGCTCATCCCAGGTCTGCCGGAAGGATATAAAAACCTGACAGACTATCTGAATGAGGCATCCCGCAAGGGGCTCGTGCATCCGGACGGGGAAGTGAAAAATTATGCGCCCAAAACTCTGTATAAATGGTATTTCAACTACAGGAAAGGGGGATTCGATGCCCTGATGCCTTCCGGACGCAGCGACTGCGGAAAACCCAGGAAGCTGGACGATGACCTGAGAGAGCGGATCGCATACCTGAAAGGCCGCTACCCCCGTATGAGTGCCGCCGCCATCTTCCGGCAGCTTAAGGAGGATGGCAGTATAAAAAACGGGGAGGTCTCGGAATCTACCGTGAACCGGTACGTGAACAGCCTCGCCCTGGAAGCGGAGGCTTTGCCCATGCAGGACATACGCCGGTATGAACGTCCACACATCAATGAAGTCTGGTGCGGGGACTCCAGCGTCGGTCCATATCTGAAAACACCGGACGGCAGGAAGCGCAGGGTATATGTGATCGCCCTGATCGACGACTCCAGCCGACTCGTCACCGGGGCGGGCGTATTCTTTGAGGATACCTTTGCAAACCTGATGTCCGTCATGAAGGGAGCTGTGGCAAAGTACGGTGTCCCGCGGATGTTCAATTTCGATAATGGCAGCGCTTATAAGAACAAACAGATGGAACTGCTGGCAGCACGTATCGGCACCACCATCAACTACTGTAAACCCTACACTCCGACGGCGAAAGCCAAAGTAGAGCGGTGGTTCAGGACCATGAAGGATCAGTGGATGGCTTCCCTTGACATGCGGGACTTCCCTTCCCTGGATGCCCTGGGCGGCAGTCTCCTGGCCTACGTCCGCTCCTACAATCTTTCCCCCCACTCCTCCCTCAAAGGGAAATCCCCCCAGGAACGCTTCTTCTGTGAGCCGGGGATGGTACGCCGCCTTTCGGAAGAAAAACTAAGGACAGACTTCCTCCTGGAGTTTTCCCGCAGGGTGTCCGCCGACAGCGTGGTCTCCATCGGAAATGTGGAGTATGAAGTGGATATGCGTTTTGCCAGACAGAGAATAAGACTGCGCTGCTCACCGGATATGGAAGAAGTATACGTAGCACAGCCAGACGGGGGGCTGATCCCGGTGCGGCTCCTGAACAAGCAGGAGAACGCCTCTGTGAAGCGGGAGAAACTCCTGCTTTCCGAAAGGGGTGAGCAATGATGGACGTTTCCCGTTTCGGAATGGAATATAATCCTTTCCTCAAGAATTCCAAAGAGGTCCTGGTAGAGACAGCACAGTACCGGGAGGTCCTTTTCCGCCTCTCTTACCTGGAAAAAACAAAAGGCTTCGGCCTGCTCACGGGAGGACCCGGCCGCGGCAAAACCACGGCTTTGAGGGGATGGGCCGCCTCCCTGAATCCTTCCCTTTACAAGGTGGTCTATTCCTGCCTCTCCACCCTCACCGTGACGGATTTTTACCGCAGCCTCACCGAGGCCCTGGGAGGGCAGCCCTCCTTCCGCAAGCCCGATAACTTCCGCTCCATCCAGGAGGAGATAAAGCGGCTGTCCCTGGAAAAGAAGAAGACGCCTGTCATCATCATTGATGAGGCCAACTATGTCAGCAACGGCATCCTGAACGATTTAAAGCTCCTCTTCAACTTTGAGATGGATTCAAAGGACCGTGCCGTGATCCTCCTGTGCGGCCTTGGCCAGCTGAACAACACCCTGCGCCTGTCCGTCCACGAACCCCTGCGCCAGCGGCTGGTGATGAACTTCCACATGGAGGGCATGACGAAAGAGGAAGGGCGGGAATATATCCGGACAAAGCTTCATGGCGCTGGATGCAGCCATACTGTTTTTGAGGATGCTGCTGTCGAAGCGATCCTGAACGCCTCGGATGGGACACCCCGCATGGTAAACCGTCTCTGCAGCCAGAGCCTTCTGTGTGCAGAGGCAAAAAGGCGGGATCTGGTAGATGCGGACGCAGCCATGCAGGCTATCAACGACTGCGAGCTGGGATAGGGGGTGCAGCATTATGAAGAAAAAAAGACATCGCTTACAGCGGGAGCTTAAGGCCGTCGAAAAAATCTATGCTGAAACACTTGACTGGCTGGAACAGGGAGAACTGTATTCCTGGGTGGAGGCCGGCAACAGCCCCTTCACAAATCCGGAACAGATCATTCATGAGGATGGCACTCCTTTTGACTTTATTGAATGGCACCGCAGTGCGCGGTGGGTCACGGTCACAGAGACTCCGGCAGTGGAAGTGTCTGACAAGGAACGGTTTGATTTCTATACGGACAGAAAGACGGAGCAAGGCTCCCTGGAAGAAACCAGAAAGTTCCTCCGGGATGCCCAGAGTTTCCTGGGATGTGAGATCCTGGCCCTCATGGGTTTCTTAAAAGAGAAAGGGCTCTTGTATGAATATCTACGATATAAATATAAAGCTCATGCTTGCCAGATAGAAGAAGAGGAACTGCCATTTTCATAAGATGATACAGAATACTCCTGCGCAATTAATTTGCATGGGAGTATTTTCGTTCTGGTAATGTGCAGAAGCGTTTCCGGATAATGTGGCTGGAGAACTACATCAATTTTATATGGTGCTAAAATAATCTGAAGATTGGCTGCTCTTTTAATCTGGAAAACAACAC
>CAJTYJ010000096.1 GCA_910583895.1 uncultured Lachnospiraceae bacterium | reverse complement strand
AGCCGAAATCGCAAAGGCTGTCGGTTATGACAGCCAGAGCAAATTCACCTCAGCGTTTAAGACATTTTTTCAATGTCTCCCAACCGAATACCGAAAATGGCATCTCTGACTGGAACTCCTTATGTTTCATCAAAAATGCCCTTCAGTTTTGAGAGCAGAAGCTCTCCCACAGTCACCGCATCCTCAATGGTCAGATAATGATCTGCGCTTCTGCTTACCAGGAGCTTTCCGGATGCCTCAAACTCATCATCCGCAAACCAGACCTTCAGCCAGACGGGATAGCGGGGCAGAAAGGGAAATACCGCGCACAAATCCGCCCGTTCTTCTACAAGCTGCGCTCCAAGCCCTTCGCATACCCTGCAAAGCTGCTCCTGGGTCATTCCATCCAGAAAGCTTCCAAGCTCCCTTTCCATATCATGGTCAAATTTCGTTCCCCGGATAAGCCCATCCTTTAATGCTCCAAAGGAAACCATTTCTGGGGAGACTTCCGTTCCATCCGCCAGGTCCAAATAATGCAGAATCACAAGCTGCTGCCATTCATCAATCCACGGTTGGAATTTACACTCCGGAAAGGCAATCTGAATCCTCTGGTCTAAGCTCTGCAATTCAAAAAAGGACTTGTCCTTATGAAATACCGCACCGCTCTTCTGCGCAATCTCATCCGGTGCATGAACGCATATGCGTTCTTTTGCAGATAACAGCATCTGCTGAAATGCCCGGTTATCCTGCATGAGCCGGCGCCTCCTTTCCCCTGTCGCATTTTTCCAAAAAATCAATCAGACGGAGTATTGCCGGATAGCCGTTTGAAAGTTCTGTTCCCTGTAATCCCGCATCCGCAATACTCTTTTCTGCAGGTATCTCACATAGAATCTCCACACGTTCGCATACATTCTTCTTCATCCATTCCCGGTTTTCCCCATCCACTTTGTTGAACACCAGATAGACAGGTTTCCCGATGCTTGTGCCCAGTTCAGAAACTTTCTCTGTCAATGCCAGAGATTCATAGGAAGGCTCTACCACCATAAGAATCAAATCCACACCATTATCAATTCCCCGGCCAAAATGTTCAATCCCGGCCTCCATATCGATCAGTGCATATTCCCCCTCAGAAAGTACTAAATGTTCTATGAACTGCGTGAGTACATTCCCCATAGTACAGGCGCATCCCTCATTGGCTGTATGGATCTTCCCGCTGGACATCAGCTTTACACCGTCCTTTTCAGAATAATATCCTTCTGGTATGTCCTGAATCTCCCATGTTTCATTAAAAAACCGGTGCGTAAAATTGGACAGCATCATATCCTGCATCGCTTTTTGTTTCCCGCCAAAATAAGCAGTAAAATCCAAAGGCAGGTCCACGCCCAGCTGCCTGCTCAATCCATAATTAGATTCATCTGAATCAATGACAAGAACCTTTCTGCCTCTTTCTGCTAATTCTTTTGCCAGCAAAGTTGTAACTGTGCTTTTCCCACTTCCGCCTTTTCCACATACTGCTACTTTCATCTTCTTTCCTCCTATAAAAGTCGCTGCGCGACAGCACTAAAGGGTAAAGCTGCTTCGACACACCGGTAATGAGAGAAACTTTTATTCGAAAAAGCACTCATAAAAGTTCCTCTCGTGCGCCTTTGCAGCTTTACCGTCCAGCAGAAATTTTTTCTAAATAAATGCTTGACATTTCTTAGCTGGTTATAATTGTTTTTCGATTGCACAGAATGTATTAATACAGATTTCTCTATGCCCTCCGGGGACAGTCTGCGCTCCATCTGTCATATTTACGCTTCCATCCGTTTTATAATTTCTTTTACTTCCTGTACCAGTTCTCTGCTGCAATCGTATGGAGACAAACCCATACGGTCTGCACGGAGGATATCCGGATTATAATGAATAAAGCCCAGGAAATCTTCCTTTGGTATTTTTTCCCGGATGAAAATTTCATCCTGTTCATCCCTTACCTTACTGGCAACCACTCTCACCTGCTGGACGCCCAGTCCAAGGGCAAGACGCTTTACATTGCGGTAAGTCTGAATGCTCCGGGCGCCAGGCTCAATTACAACAATAAACTGCTCCATGCCGGATGTTGTCCCGCGTGCCAGATGCTCCAGTCCTGCTTCCATGTCAAGAATCACCACATCCTTCCGGTGCAGCACCAGATTACTGATAATCCGTTTTAATATAACATTTTCAGGACACACACAGCCTCCACCGGCTGTATCCACCGTGCCAAGAAGCAGAAGACGGACACCGTTATACAGCTTTCCGTACTTATCCGGGATGTCACTGACTTTGGGATTCAGAACATAAAATGTATTATCTTTATCTGCCCCTGTCCGTTCTTCAATCATTTTTCTCATTTTAGAAATCGGAATAATAGAATCAACTACCTCTTCTGGAAAACCAAGAGCCAGGCCCAGATTTGCGTCTGGATCTGCGTCGGCAGCCAGTACATTCCTTCCTTCTTCTGCAAAAATCCTTGCCAGTGTTGCTGCAAAAGAGGTTTTCCCAACACCGCCTTTTCCTGTTACTGCTATTTTCATCTCAAACTCCTGTTATCCTTCCAAAAACTCTTTCAGACTTACACCCTCTGGTATGACATATCCGCATGCGGTGCAGGTGCTTTCTCCTACCGTTACCCCATCTTTTAAAAACACTTCCAGTCCGTCTTCCTCCTTACACTCCGGACAGTCGATTTCTATAATTGTCTTTTTATTTCTTTCGTCCTGACAGTCTGCAAACACACTCATTTTTACTTACTCCTTTTGTAACTGTTCAGTGCCTTCACAGTTACCTCCTTTTTTACTCTTCTTCCAGCTGTCTGCGTAGATAGGCGCCTGCAACACGGGAAAAATTACGGATATCCCTGATATAGGCGAAATCCTTTCCAAATATTCTCTTCTCTGCGGCGGTATCTTCATAGTTCCCGGCAAAAATACCAAGAACGAAGATGCCAAGCGTCCTTGCCCTTCGTACCTCAAATGCCGTATCTTTCACCGCCTTTTCTCCTGTGTAATCCGCAGGCCGCCGGATGCCCGGACGCCTGACACTGATGTCACAGGGTTTTCCATCACCAAGCAGGATCAGAATCTTGTGGTTCTCCGGTCGGTCCAACAGGGAATCATACGCAGCTTTTACTGCCAGTCCGTCCCGATTATCCCCCGATGCACGGAATTCAAAAATTCTCTCATTTTTTTCTTTTTCATCATCATAATCCCGAAAAAGGTGCATGATGGTATGATTCCAGAAAGTACAGTAGCTCACTACCCGGTGGGGGATTCCCACAACGCTTAACGCCTCGCTAAGGATATACCCCTGCACTGCCACCTGCGACTGCCTTACCGCCTGGGAACCGCTGGAATCCAGCAGAATATCAACTACAAATTC
>CAJTYJ010000095.1 GCA_910583895.1 uncultured Lachnospiraceae bacterium | reverse complement strand
GCAGAACTTGGCAAAAAGGCACTGCGCCCGGAAAATATCATCCGGGTCTGTTCCGCCCTGAATATCAGCACCGATTATCTGCTCCTTGGCGAAGTGAATGCCAGCGACCACTGGACCCTGATTTCCAGAATTTCAAGTCTGAGTCCGACACAATACCGCCATCTTGAAGATATCATTAACAGCTTTATCTCCGCACTGGAGGTAAGAGAAGCACAAAGATGAACACGATTCCCTCTGTGTTTTTTAGCTGCTCCGAAACGCCGACATGGTATCTGCAATCAGTGACAGTGTCGCCTGGTCCATTTCATTCTGCGGCTTTGCTCCATCCGATTTCTTTTCTGGCCTTACAGTTATCCGTTCCGTCACATGCCCTTCCTGTCCAGTCTGCTTATGACCGGTCTGACTTATCGTCTCCCTCAGGCTCAGTATCTCCGTAACAATCTCTTCTAACGTCGCCCTGTCAACTGCCTGGGGAACGGCAATATCCGGCGTTTCCGGACAGTTAATATAATGCAGAATTGCATTAACAATAAACTGTGCCTTGCTGTGCGGTCCCTGCTTCTCCAGCAGGCGTATGACCGCATCATGGGCAGGGTCATTTTCATTAAATTTAATACTGAACCTCTCCCGGTTCTTCTTTCCACCCATAGGCTCACCTGCCTGCCGTTTCCATCTTGTAGAGGAATTCATACCCCTTTGCGTTGGCATTGATATCCTCTACAAATACGGCATTTCCCACCTTCCCGGACGCTTCAATCTGTCGGCGCAGCAGGATAGCACCACCGCCCACAAATACCACCATACCGGACATCAGATCCAGCATACGCTCCCGCAGGCTGTTTGCCAGGTCATTTACAAAATCCTGTGCCAGCCTTTCCACGAGGGAAACCACTGCCGGGGCATAAGTGCTCTCCCCTTCCTTCAAAATACCGTCTATATCCGTTTCTTCCAACAGAATATTAAATTCCGAATTGGCTTTCGTCCGAATCCGGTTGTACAGCAGGATCACTCCGTTTTCCAGAGAATCACATATGGTCAGATCCGCTCGGCCGGAACGCATCATCAGGTAGTCTGCCGTAAATCCCCCAATATCCACGATTAACACCCTCGGCTTATCCAGCAGCCTGTCCATCATGGTCACAGCCGCCGCAAAAGCCTGTGGATAACAGCGGACATCTTCAATATAGATGGTATACGGATTTTCACGGTACTGAAAGTTTACAATTCCCCGGCCTAAAAAATACCGTACAAAGGACTGATTCTGCGCCCCATAATGGGCCGGTGGAAGCCCCACTGCCAGAGACACATGCACCACTTCTTCCCCATATCTTTCTTTTATATGGAGTTCCTCCGCAATCCCGAACAGGGTAAGGACAAAGAAACGGTCATCCTCCGTCTTATCCCTTTTATAAGGAATCCTCTGGTTTGACAGCGTGTAGAATTTCCTCTGATATTCCAGAATGTCGCTGCCGAATGGTCTGGCGATGCTCTCCATCAGTCCGGACACGAAAGGCGGACAGTGGATTGTCTTCATCTGTTTGTTTCCGTGATCGATTGCAATTAACATAGTTTTCCATCTCCTTTTTTATTTTATACTTATCTTTTACGTATGGATTACGCTTTTTTCAACAAAAAAGAAAAAACAGAGGTGACAGCAATGAAAACTGCCCCTCTGCTTTCCGCACAAAATAACCTGTCCTGCCATTTCCGGTCAGGTATGGATTCCATAATACGCCTTTTCCAGATTCTCCCGACTGTGGAGAATCACTCCCCCACACATACCGGTCCCGTAAGGCGTCTGTTCCTGAAAGAAAAAGCTGTATGGTTCAAAATCATCATACACAGTGATCTGCCTGCTGCCTTTCCATCTCAGGAAATGGTCTGCCATGAACTTCCCCAGTTTTTTCCGCAATGCCTTCGTCTCTGCCACTGCTTTCAGATTTTTCCTGCTCTGGAATTCAATCTTTGGTCTGCCGTGTTCCTCTAAAGACAGCATCCTTTTCTGGATACTGTTTTCCCGGCTTTCCCTCACATATTCCTTGAACTTATCATAAGAAAGCCTGATAATTTCTGTCCTGCCGGTCACCTTTCCTCCCCCGGTGTCACTTAACCAGGTGAAATCTATCTCCAGAACCTCCACCTGCTCCATAGTCTTTCGTAATGCCAGCTTTGCAAAGGAACGGTTATCGGATACGGTCATATATCTTTTTTCTTCCAGCTCCAGCAGCTCTTTCTCTGTAAGGATAAAGCCCTAGGGAGAATGATAATTTTTAGAGAATGTCCGCAGGGTAACGCAATCCTCGGATGCGGACAGTTTGATCATGGTTCTGTTATTCATCTCATAGCCTCCTTCAAAGTAGGGGAGAGCGTATATTTCCTCTCCCCCGTATGTAAATGATTTACCTGTTTCCGGCGTTTAGCGTACTCTCTATTCGCCGACCATATGGAAAAACTGAGCCGGTGTCAGAACCTTTATCCCAAGTTCTTTCGCTTTGGCAAGCTTACTTCCAGCATTTTCCCCACAGATCAGGTAATCGGTCTTTCTGCTCAACGAACTCCCGGCATGAGCGCCCAGAGATTCAATCTTCTCATTGATGCCGCTGCGGGTATAAGGCTCCACTTTCCCGGTCACCACAACGGTCATCCCCACAAAAGGATTTTCCGGTATTGTGGCTGCGTTGTCTTCTGTTGTCCTTTTTTCAATATATAACATTTGCTGTAATACCTCCCATATATACAGATTTTCTTCATCATAAAACCACTCATGGATATTGTTGTGCAGGGTATCCCCAAAATCGGGGAGCTGCGTAAAATCATACTGCCGATGCACCGCGTCCTCAAATTCCTCCAGGTCGCTGTGGAACACCCTGGCAAGGGTCCGGCTGGCCGTATTTCCCACCATAGGAATATCCATGGCAATCAGATACCGCTCAAAGGTGGTATTCCTGCTGCCCTGGATGGCATCCCACAGGCGCTGCCAGGATTTCTCCCCAAAGCCGTCCATGTTCATGATCTCGTCCTTATGCCGGTCAAGCCCATAAATATCCATGTAGGTGTGAATCCAGCCTTTACCGATGAATTTCTCCAGAGTGGCCTCGGACAGTCCTTCGATGTTCATGGCTTTCTGGCTGGCAAAATGCACGAACTGGCGCAGGCGTCTGGTCTCACAGCTCTGGTTATCGCAGAACAGGGTCTTAGTAATCTTATCTTTTCCATTTTCCACGGAACGGCTCTCATGGATGCGGGCAGGTTCCCCACAGCAGGGGCACCTTTCCGGAACGGCCTGCTCCATGACAAAACGGCCACGGTCCAGATTTTCCTCCACATGGGGGATGATCATGTTCCGCTTGCTGTGAGATGGTCAAGCTTTTTTGTAACACTTACAAGGAAAAGTTTTGGCATAGATCA
>CAJTYJ010000094.1 GCA_910583895.1 uncultured Lachnospiraceae bacterium | reverse complement strand
CTATGATAAGAGAAAACTCCCTGTTTTGCAAGCTGATTCGTATAAAAACTTCATCTAAAGTCCTGTTTGATTCTTTCATGGAGGGATTCTGCCCTGAGCTGCAGACCTGTCCCTGTTGTGGGGCTAAGGGAAGCTGCCGGATCCATGCCTACTATGGCCGTTCTCTGGTGGACTTCGTGGGTGGCACCCCTGTCCGCCACAGCCTCTGCATTCTGCGCCTTATCTGTACCTGCGGCCATACCCATGCCATCCTTCCGGACTTCATCATCCCCTACTCCGGCTATGGCCTGTTCTTTCTCCTGCGTGTCCTGGCGGAGTATTTCCTGCACCTGTCTACCGTGGAGAGACTCTGCGAGCGCTTCTCCATCTCTCTTTCCCAGCTGCGCCGATGGCTGGATCTTTTCCGTGTGCAGAAGGTGGAATGGCTGGGCATCCTCTCTTCCGTGGAGATATCCGCCCTTTCTTTCCTGAAGGCTCTGTCCATCCAACCCGCCTATTCTGATTTTGCTTCCGCCTTTGTCCGCCGCTTTGCGAAATCCTTCCTCCAGTCCCATAGGAATCCGGCGCCTTACTGCCAGCAGGTATTCGGCCCGTGAAATGCTTTCCCTCAACCACACGCCATAGGTATGGCTTCCTTTCCCCACCTCCCTCATAATGGTGCAAAACAACCTAAGGAGGATATTTTTATGGACAACAATCAAAAGAACCTTTCGGATGCAGCCGCCATGGCACAGTTCCGGCTCGCACTCATCGCACCGGTCATCCATGACCTTTACCCAGATGCGTCCAGGAACGCCTACTACCAGCGTATCACCGAGAACCCTCTCACCCTGCCGGATGGTTCTGTGTTCCGCTATAGCCCCAAAACCATCAGCAAGTGGGTATCCCTTTACCAGAACGGCGGCATCGACGCACTTATGCCCCGGGAGCGCTCCGATAAGGGTGCCACCCGGGTGCTGCCAGATACCGCCATCGAAGAAATCTGCCGGCTCAAGGCGGCTTTCCCAAGACTGAATTCCACCCAGATCCACAAACATCTTGTGGAAGAAGCCTTCATCCCTGCTTCCGTCAGCGTCTGCGCAGTCCAGCGTTTTGTGAAGAAGCATGACCTGAAATCGGCATCCAACCCAAACCTGAGGGACAGGAAGGCCTTCGAGGAAGATGCCTTTGGGAAAATGTGGCAGGCGGATACCTGTTACCTTCCTTATATCACGGAAAACGGCCAGCGCAGGAGGGTCTACTGCATCCTGGTCATTGATGACCATTCCCGTTTCCTGGTGGGCGGCGGACTCTTCTATAATGATACGGCCTACAACTTCCAGAAGGTGCTCAAGGATGCCGTGGCCGCTCACGGGATCCCGTCTAAGCTCTATGTCGACAACGGTTGCAGCTACGTGGGTGCGCAGCTCTCCCTGATCTGCGGTTCCATCGGCACCGTCCTTTTACATACAAAAGTACGGGACGGTGCCTCCAAAGCCAAGATAGAACGCCAGTTCAGGACACTCAAGGAAACCTGGCTCTATACCCTGGATATGGATTCCATCACCTCCCTGGCGCAGTTCAACGGGCTCCTTAAGGATTACATGCGCTCCTACAACACTTCCGTCCATTCCGGCATCGGCACTACACCCCTTGCGCGCTACCAGCAGACCCGTTCTTCCATCCGCAGGCCTAAGTCCAGGGAATGGCTGGAGGAATGCTTCCTGAACCGTATTACAAGGAAGGTGAACAAGGATTCTACCGTCTCCATCGACAGGGTGGCCTACGACGTCCCCATGCAGTTCATCTCATCAAAAGTGGAGATCCGGTTCCTTCCGGATGACATGTCCTCCGCCTTCATCCTTTACGAAGGGGAGCATTACCCCATCCGGCCTACGGATAAGAACGAAAACTGCAGGACCAAGCGCAATAACGCACCAGGCATTGACTACTCAAAGTTAGGGGGTGGCTGTTGATGTTCCGTTCTTACTATGGATTATCTTTCAATCCTTTTGATAAACAAATGGCCCGGGAGAAAGACCGTTTCCTTTCTAAGGACATTTCTGAGATGCTCTCCCGGCTGGACTACTTAAAAGATACCAGGGGCATCGGCCTGTTCACGGCACGCCCCGGCATGGGCAAGTCCTTCGCCCTGCGCTGTTTTGCAAAAGGACTCAACCCCAACCTCTACCACATGGAGTACATCTGCCTCTCCACCGTAAGCGTCATGGAGTTCTACCGCCAGCTCTGCTCCGTCCTGGGGGTGGAGCCAAGGGGCGGTAAGCCCGGGATGTTCCGCGCCATACAGGAGCAGATCCTCTACCTTTACAAGGATAAGAAGCAGCCCCTCCTCCTGGCCGTTGATGAGGCCCAGTACCTATCCACAGGCATCCTGGAGGACATCAAAATGCTCATGAACTACGGCTATGACTCCCTGAACTGCTTCACGCTCATCCTGTGCGGGGAACCCCATCTTAACAATACCCTGCGCAAGCCCGTTCATGAAGCCCTGCGGCAGAGGATCACTGTGCACTACAACTTCTCCGGTCTCTCTGATTCGGAGGTGGCGCAGTACGTGCTCCATAAGATCACCTGTGCGGGAGGCTCTTCCTCCATCATAGAGCAGGCCGCCCTTTCCGCGGTCCACAGCCACTCCCAGGGAAGTCCCAGGCTGGTGGACAACCTCATGACTAACGCTCTCACCCTTGGCGCACAGATGGAGAAGAAGATGATCGACACAGAAGTGATACTAGCCTCCGTCAGCAGCCAGAATCTTGGGTAGGGAGGTGCTGCTTATGGAATATAACTGTATCCTCAGGGATGGTCCCCGCAGGGAAATCTGGACAGGAAAGATCCTCTTATTACGGTGGCGGCCTGGGTGGTATGAAGCAGAGATCAATGGGCGGGGGACTTACTTCCACATCCTGGCCGGGCAGCATAAATATGGGAATTACCTTTGTATCCCGAACCATGATGTAGGATGTGAACTGTCTGATTTTTCTGATATTTTTTGGAATGAGGGGCGGCTCAGCAGTCTGATGCGGAAGGTAGATGCAGTTACGGTTGCCTCTGGCTTGGCTTATCTCCCGACTCTGGCTGACAAACAATGAACCACCTATATGCATCTTGTGGCCGTGGATCTTACGACAGGATCTATGGCCTTTTGCGTTTCAAAGGAAAAATCAATACCGGCAGTGTGCAACATTTTCGACAGCATTATGCATTTGCAGAAGGCACTGCGCAGTCTACGGGAGAAAAGTTGGAAAAATAATTTGCTGTTTGCGTCTCCCTCAATTCGCCGCCCAACACTTTGGGAGCAATGCCGCCTAAGACTTCATCAGCCGTAATCTCATAATCTCCTAGCCACCCAAAACCGTCCTCCGACAGCGCAAACGCTTTCGGGTGTCCGAACGCCGCAAGGTTATTTTT
Organism: uncultured Lachnospiraceae bacterium; assembly: GCA_910583895.1. Lineage (GTDB taxonomy): Bacteria > Bacillota > Clostridia > Lachnospirales > Lachnospiraceae > Hominiventricola. The sequence continues at coordinate 20 of CAJTYJ010000094.1, read as the reverse complement.
AATCTGCACCACAGCCCTTA
>CAJTYJ010000093.1 GCA_910583895.1 uncultured Lachnospiraceae bacterium | reverse complement strand
AAAAAACTATATACAGTCTGCATGAATTAAACTGTCTATGCTATTTTATCGGAATAATCTTTTTGATTAGTATCCCCTACAGAGTCGCCCGATGATGTCGTCATCACCTTCCCAAAACGCTTTTTCTGTGGGGAGGCTGGCGACTTCCCCAACATTTTGCGAAGCCTTTTCAATCGCTTTGCGTTTCATCTCAGTGTCAGCATATGCGTAGATACGGGTCGTTTCTGGATCCTCATGGCCGAGAAATTCCGCTAAAAGGGCCAGCGGCATTCCCGCACGGTAAAGGTGCATGGCACGCGACTTCCTGAACATGTGGGGATGGATCCTTTCAGGGATGTCAGGTTTTTCCATTCTCGCTAAATCGGCATATTTTTTGAGGAAACGGGCAACATTGTCATCCGACATTGGTGTCTTCTCCCTTTTATGTATCGTGTAAAACAACGGCTCCTGTAAGGCTGAACCCTGATGAAATTTTCTGCGGTAGTTGACAAAAAGCGCTGTGGTCTCCCCTGAAACAGGAACAAGCCGGGGCTTTGCGCCTTTGCCCCATAAGTAGACAGTATTATTATCTTCATGGAAATCCTCCAGCTTCAGCCCCAGCATCTCGCAGTCCCTTGCTGCCGAATCGTACATCAGCGCCATGAAAAACTGATCCCTCACTCCGAGTCTTGTCTTTGTATCCGGTACGGCCAGCAGGGATTTCATCTCTTCTGGGCTCAGGAATTCAATGACATATGAACGGTCAGCCCCCTTTTTCAAGGGTATCTCCCCCAGTGCTGCCGAACAAGGATAAAGAACAGGTTCCATGGATGCCGCATATCTGAAAAATGATCTCAGGCAGCTTAGACGCTGGTTCCTTGTTGATGGTTTCCAGCCTTTCTCGAATTCCATCTGGTCAAGAAATCCAGTCACGACCGCCGGGTCGATATCTGAGAAAGCAAGCCGACTGTTGTCAATGCCCTTTGCAGCAGAAAGGTAACGGAGGAACAGGTTCCATGTGTCATGTATACTCTGTATGGTGTTGTCACTGCAGCCGCGTTGTTTTGGAAGAAACACGGTAAAATACGGCCTGAGATGTTTGCGGACCAGAACCCTTGAGGCATCAGCTTTCATGCGGCACCTCCGGGATGATCCCCTGGATGTCCATGAACTTCTGGATACCCAGCTTCTCTGGCAGAAGGTGGATGTAATAGAAGGTGCTGTTAAAAGTGACATGCCCCATGTAGGTGCTTAAGTATGGCGCATATGCATTCAGGTCCTTTCCTTCCTCCACCCAGCGCATGAGCGTCCTGGTTGCGAAATTATGTCTGAGATCATAGGGGGTACAGCTTTTGGAAGATGTATTGTTCCCGGCATTTTCCCAGCATTTGTGGAATTTTTCCGTCATCCAGCCATGCGTGTATGGGCTGCCGTCAGGGGACGGGAAGAAATATGTCCTGCCAGGATGGAGGGATTCTGCTATGGCGTCATATTTCCTGCACAGCTCCATCACATTCGGCAGGGTCACAATCCTGCGGTCCCTATGGCCTTTTGCTTCATCTATATATATCGTGTTTTTCGAAAAATTAAAGTCGGCCCGCTTCAGGGTCCTTGCTTCCTGCGGCCTCATTCCCGTAGCGAACTGGAGCCTGAAGATTACCGGAACCGTATATTCGAGCAGGGGGCTGTTGTCTGCATGGGGATAACGGTCTGCCGCCCCGAAAAATGACCGGATCTCATTATCTGACATGATATAGGGAAGGTCTGCTTTTTTCTGCGGGAAGAAATTCATGGGAAGGATGTATGCCTCTTTCCCTATGGCAGAGAGGTAACGGCCGAATTCCCGGACTGTGCCTGCGCGGTATCCGCAGTTTTTCCCATCTGTCCCGGCCTGACAGAAGCCAAAAGCGATCTCCTGGGTGAGCGTGCCGGAATCCGGATGATGGGACAGGCAGTACCGGTCAAAAGTCTGCAGGGCCCAGGCATAGCTTTCGCATTTATGTCCGAGTGCGGCTTTGTATTCCACCATCCCCTGGATGTCATCGGCAAAAAGGCTTGCAAATACAAATGTTTTCTGTTTTGTTTTCATTGCAGCCCCTCCTTCTCTGTAGCGAACATGCTGATGTCCATGCAGCATTCAGCCAGCATTTCATCATGGAGGGATATATAGTGCCTGGACGAATTTATATCGCGGTGGCCCAAGATCTGTGACACCTCTTCCAGCGGGGTCCCGTTCCTGACGAGATTGGTTCCCATAGTCCTGCGGAGCCCGTGAAATGTCTTTCCATCACCGAAATGGTGTTCTATACCATTTTTCTTGAAGTAACGTCCCATGAGGTCCTTTGTGGGAGACGCAGATGAAAGCATAGAAGAGTAAGGTTTTCTGAGGCGGAGAAAAACATATGGACTGCTGCATTTCGGCCTGGCCTCTAATATATAGTCTGCTACGGCAGTCCCTGCCCGGAGCGTCAGCGGAAGTGTAAGCGGAGTGTCCGTCTTTTCCTGTTTCACCCGGATTTCCCGCTTCTCCCATAAAATGTCGGAAAGCTGCATCTTGGCAATGTCCGACCATCTAAGGCCGGTGTCAAGCGCAAGCATTACCACCGCATAATCACGCCTGCCCTGTTTTGTTGATGTATCTATGCTTTCAAGTATTGCCTTTGTTTCATCATCATCAAATGCCGGAAGCACCCTCTCATGTACAGGTGCCGGGTTTGCCAGAAGGAAATCGAATGTTCCTGAGAGGGCAACGCCGCTCTTTTTGACATAAGCAAGGAACTTTTTCAGAGGCCATGTGAGGTTTACGTAATTGCCCATGTGTTTAGGAGCCTCTTGGATCACATATGCACGCAGGATATCAGCTGACAGATCCTGGATAGTGAGGCAGCCTGCTTTCTCAAGATACTTCAGGAATTTCCGGATTTCATGAATGATGTTATAGACTGACCCTTCGGCAAGTTTTCCGGAAATAGACTCCTCAAAAGAACCAAGAATCTGCTGGTAATTTTCAGGTAGTTCCGTTATTGTATACCTGTTGCGTTTCCATTCAAGCGTACCTGTTTCGAAACAATCTGCCACATAGTAAGCGGCTTTCCGCATGATCAGTGCATAGATTTTGCCGAATTTACCATTTTCAGCCAATTTCAGCTGTTCTGCTGTGAAAGAAGCCGCATCTTTGTATGAGAATTCCTGTAAGGCATTGCGCTGACAGTAATCCCTGACATGCGAACAGCAGCAAGAGTAGTACTTTACTGTTGCAGGAGCCATAGGGATACTTTTCAAAAAGGAAAGCACTTTTTTGATGGCTTCATCAATTGATAGTGACATGGATATGTCCTCCTTTGCTGTGGTTTATTTTAATAGCATAACAAAGGAGTAATCACTTAGGTAGGGGATTAAGAATTATTCCGATTTTTTCTTATGGGGGGACTGTTAATATCAAGGTTTCTATGCTAAAATCGGAATAATCAGAGAATCGGAATAATCAACATAATAGTTATCTTCTTTAAATGTAAACCGCTTCTGCCTTGCTTCAAATAAGT
>CAJTYJ010000092.1 GCA_910583895.1 uncultured Lachnospiraceae bacterium | reverse complement strand
AGTGCTGTTTTTCTGAACGAATGCATCAGCATCCTGCAGAAGCTGTTGCAGGAGCCTGCGGAACATCCAGAACAGGATAAGGGGATTCTTATGTTACAGCCGGGAGTATGGCTGGATGAGAGACGTCGGAGTGTATGGGAGGATGACCATGAGATCTCAGTTACCCGAAGGGAATATGAAGTCCTGTATATGTTATTTCGGAATAAAGGCTGTGTATTGACTTATGAACAGATTTATACAAGAGTCTGGAAGGAGGAATACTACGAAGGAAGAAACAGCGTAATCTGCCTGATGAGCAGATTGAGAAAAAAATTGAAAATGGTAAGCTGTATCAGTTCCATACGGGAAATTGGATATATGTATCAGGTATAGTAGAGCACCTTGGCCTTTTATTAAGAGGTCAGGGTGCTTTTTTAGTCGAAAAACTAAATTGACTTTGTTTTGAAAGTTTTATGACATTCTGTTTTTTTATAATGGCTTCAATTTTACAGAAGAAACATGGGATTTTATCACAGTACTTCTGGGATTAGGAGGCCCGCATGAAAAAACAGCAGGTAAAAAAATATCCCAAAGGATAGCGTAAACACCACAGTCTGTATGAGGTCTGTGGATTTTTTCTTTTTCTCCACCTGTTCCTTGTGTAGACAGAGGAACAGATTTTTTTATGGCTGGAGTCGTGCTCCGCCACTTGTCCTTCATTTTCGAAAATCAACGAAAATCAAGGAGGACAAGCTTATGGCAAAGCCATATAAAATTCCGGACTTTAAAAAGCTTTATCCGGAGGCTGGTGAGGAAATCATCGCCGTATTGAAAACGACAGAAAGAAAAATGCAATATCAGGAATATGATCTGAAAACTGAGAGAACGGTTGTAGATGCAGAGAACCAGAAGGTAACTGTAATCCCCAGCCGGGAGGATTCCTATGAACGATTGGCGGAGATGGACATACAGTTTGCAGGAGAAGCGCCAGGCCCGGAAGAACAGGTACTGCGGCACCTGGAATCGGAGCAGTTACATAAAGCACTGTCTTTGCTTTCTGATGCAGATCAATATCTGATTTGGCAGATTTATTTTGAAGAACGCACAGAGCGTGATCTGTCGGAGGAACTTGGATGCTCGCAAAACGCTGTTAATAAACGAAAACAACGTATTTTGGAAAAAATGCGTTGTTTTTTGGAAAAATTATAAAAAATTTTATTTTTAAGGTTGTCAAAACGTCTTCTCAACGTGGAAGTAAGTGAGAGGATAGATTTTCTCTTATCTGTTCTTTGACAAATATCGCCTGAAGCGGTCATATCCAACAGCAGGGATACGTTAGCTGTTCAGCCTGAAAGGGAAAGCATAGCGGAGGATGCGCCACGACCACCTGCAGACAGTCGGAGTGTCTGTCAATAAGATGACATCAAAGGTGCAAAGCGAGAACCGTCCATCCCAAAGCGGTTTGTGGCAAGCCGCCTGTCATGACCCTGAACAGCCTATAATGATACTTCCGTCCAGTCACAGCCCCGAAATATCGGGAACACGCAATGAGGGCGGCTCGGAGAGATCCTCGGAGGGGTGCGTTGCCCATGACGGTTTCTGGCCAGAACCGGTCCATGTATGTTGCCCATGGCACAGAAGGGTAGACTTTGTCACAGATGTGCCTATGCTCCGGGAAGTAGTGTCAAATAGGAGCAGATGAAACTTGAAAATGAAGAACAGGAACGATCTTTAATAGAAGATGCAGATAGAATGCCATCAGGCAGGAGATGCCGTTTACGTGGCTTTTTTCTGCATATCAGGGCGGCGGTCATGTTTTGGGCCGCCGCATAAAAAAGTACGAAAACATTTATCTTACTTCTGTGTAAGCAGAGAGGAGAAGAAAGATGGCAGGAAGAAAAATCCGGCGGGGAGATATTTTCTATGCAGACTTAAGGCCGGTTGTTGGAAGTGAGCAGGGCGGCATTCGTCCGGTGGTGATCCTTCAGAATAATACGGGAAACCAGTTCAGTCCCACCACCATAGCGGCAGCGATCACCAGCCGCGAAGAGAAGCGTCAGCTGCCAACTCATATCTGGATAGGCGGGCAGTTTCATGGACTGCACAAGGATTCCATGATATTACTGGAGCAGGTCCGGACTCTAGATCTGAAAAGGCTACGTGATTACATAGGCTGTCTGGATAAGAAAACCCTGCTGGCAGTGGACAGGGGACTTACGGTCAGTCTGGGGATCAAGCGGAGCCGGCAGGAAGAAGCAGAGGGAGATAACCGGAGGAAGAGACCGAACACTGGTGCAGTCGGCAGGAAAGCATAGGGGAGCAGTCCTCCAAAGGAGAATGAGATGGAACACAAAAAGAAAAAAGCATGGATCTATACCCATATCGATGCGCCGGAGGACAGTCATGGCGCTTTAAAGAAACAGTATGGGCAGTTGAATACTTACGGGGAGCAGTTAGGGCTGGAGATTGCCGGCTGTTCCAGTGACATGGGAGGAGAAGCAGGAGCTGAAAGGCCGGGGCTGCAGTTTTTTCTGGAAGAAAAGGAGAACCGGGAGATTGAAGTGCTTCTGGTCCTGGATTCCGCCAGACTCTCCCGTGACCAAAAGCAGTGCCGCAAATTCCTGCTTGGGATGAAAAAAAGCGGAATCCAGGTATTTTCCCCTCTGGAGGGGATGCTCGTTGCCAGCCACTGTCAGGAATGACGGATTGGAGAAAGATGAGGTGTAATGAGGCGGAAGCAGAGAATTTTTCCTGGTTCTGTGTGGAGGATATCCGGCATGAGCTGGAAGAGAAAGGATACAAGATAAAGAAGATTAACTGCACGGTGGAGGGTATGGATATGGAATGGCTGGACAGGCCGGAAGAACGGGTATTCCCCGGAGGCCCCAGCCAGTGAAAGGAGAAGCATGGATAAGGCAGAGTTTGAACAATGGATGGAAGTGACAAGGAGCAGCCGGCACCGGTGGGTGGAGGATGAAGTCACCCGGTTAAATGGAAGAGGAGCGCTGTACTATATGGGCGGGGAAAACGGTCTGTTCATAAAGATAGGAACCGATGGAGTGCTGAGGGCAGGCACTTATGAAGGAGCGCTCCCCCATATGGGGGAGGCAGTATTTACCGTAAAAGCTGAGAAGAAGTTTGACAGCTGGGAACAGGCGTATCAACAGGCTTTGGAGGCAGGCGGGATAAAATTTCTGATGGATATGTTTTCTTATGACGAGAGGGAGCAGCCGGTGATCAGCATGTAAAGCCCCATGACTGACCTGACGTTTTACAACCGGCTTTGTCAGTAATGCTTCATTTTCCGGGCAAAAGTTTGTTGGGTATTTCGAGCTGGTCATCATAGCTATTATTACCGAATCACGGTATACTGTGTATAGCGTCAGAGAAAGGAGGACAGGCAGTTGAGAAGATATTCTGTAGAGACTGTGGAAGAGGCCGCGACAAAATATTTTTATATCCAGGATTGCGAAACTATGGAGATGGAACTGCTCCCGTCCCGGTACCTGATGCACAAGGTCAGATCCAACCGTTCCCCTAATACCATAAAACGGGCCGCATTTGCCCTGTGCTATTAT
>CAJTYJ010000091.1 GCA_910583895.1 uncultured Lachnospiraceae bacterium | reverse complement strand
ATTGCCATTTATTCACCATCCAATATGTTTAACTCAGGTTATATAGTTAACGTAATTATACAATGAAATTATATTTTAGTATAGTACAAACCATCAACATTTCATTATCTTTCGTTATTGTATCAGAAAAGTCACTACTCTAGAGAGTAATACCGGGGAAAAGCCCACAGGAAACCCTGCAGGCTTTTAAGTAATGTGCTATGTCGAAGTGCTTGTCATAGTCGCCGTTGGTATTTCCGCAGTTCCTTAAACAGTCGGTATTTTTCTTCGGCATCATTGTCATGTTTCCACCATTCCAGGCTGAACACCTGGACGCCATGTTCTTCACAAATGGCCATAAATTCTCTAAAGATGTCCAAATTACCGGAGATAGTGGATGCTTCCAGAGTAACTACCAATCCCACTTCGCCTTTTTTGATTGAATCTTCCAGACGCATAAGCTCGCTTCTTTCTGACAGTGTTTTTTCACGGAACACTTCCGTTTCCCATGTGCTCATATTCGGATAGCTACTGAGACGTTTTTGCATCTGGATAAGGTACTCAGCCTCACTGCATGAGGTATGAAATCCATGGCAGTAAAAAGCCGCTTTCTTCTGTTTTCCCATCTGTGTTCCTCCCGTGGAGAGCCCGTGGCAGAACCACAGGCTTATTGGGTACTGAAATGATTTTTATTTTCTGGCATTCACTATTGCAATGGTATTGCTATCTCTGTACCTCCCCAAAAGAGGAAAGTAAGGGTTTTATCCGAAGATACCGTCACCATATCGACAGTGGCATTCCAAATATCCGGGCTGAACTTCTCCAGTCTGTCCTCACACTGTTTCAGGATACTGAGGGAACGGGATATCTGCTCTCTGTACCCGTGCTGTTCAAGGAGCTGCTTCTGCAGACTGTTAACCTGCTCCTCAGCTTTCTGGCATGATGCATCCATCTCCGCAAACCGGCGGTTATATTCCCCTTGGTCCTGTATACGTCGGGTATTCTCCACCATATAGCTGCGCAGGTCTTCAATCAGTCTGGCATGCTTAGCTTTGGTGGCATCCAGCTGCTTTTCCAACGCACTGGTATCCGACAACCGGGACAGAAGTTTCTCCATCTGGGCCATATGCTTTTCTTTCTCTTTAAGGAACTGGTTAAAAGCAGTGACAAAGGCGTTTTCCAGCTCACATTCATCCAGATTAGGTGTAGTGCAGCAGCACTCGCCATCATACTTCCGGTTACAGCGCCAGATGGATTTCTCATATTTACTGCCGCTGTGCCAGACCTTTCGACCATAATATCCGCCACAGTCGCCACAGATTACTTTTGAGTTAAACGGGCTGCTTTTGTGCAACTGACGGCGTTTTGGCCGCCGCCGTTCAATCTCTTTCTGGACCAGGGCAAAGGTCTCCGGGTCGATAATGGCAGGGTGGGAATTTTCTATGTAATATTGTGGTAGTTCCCCTTTATTTTTTCGGATTGTTTTAGTAAGAAAATCTGCCGTGTAAGTCTTCTGAAGCAGGGCATCGCCTTTATACTTCTCATTCTGGAGTATACTCATAATGGTAGAGACACTCCAGTTGGTTTTGCCTTTAGGTGTCGGTATCCCCTGCCCGGTAAGGTGTTCGGCTATTTCCCGGACAGTTTTTCCACCCAGAAACAGATGGTAAATTTCCCGGATTATCGCTGCCTCTTCCTCAACAATCTTCGGAAGTCCATCGTTACCTTTCTCATAACCAAGGAAAGATTTATATGGCATGGAGATTTTGCCCTCCTCCATGCTGCGGCGTTTCCCCCAGGACACGTTTTCGCTGATGGAACGACTTTCCTCCTGGGCTAGGCTGCTCATGATGGTAATCATCACCTCGCCCTTGGCATCAAGGGTATAAATATTTTCTTTCTCAAAGTAGACCTCTATTCCTTTGGTCTTCAGCTGCCGGATTGTGGTCAGGGTGTCTACCGTATTGCGGGCGAAACGGCTGATAGATTTGGTCAGGATCAGGTCAATTTTCCCAGACAGGGCATCTGCAACCATACGATTAAAACCATCGCGTTTCTTAGTATTGGTACCGGAAATTCCCTCGTCCGTATAGACCGCGACAAACTCCCATTCAGGGTTGTTGTTAATGTATCTGGTATAAAAATCCACCTGTGCCTCATAGCTGGAAAGCTGCTCATCCTGGTCGGTGGAAACACGGGCGTAAGCTGCCACACGTTTTTTTCGCTGCTCCTGCATGAATGGGGTGGAAGTTAAGCTCAACCTGCTTTCAATTTTCTGTACTGTCCTTTTCTGTATAGTCATGGCCTTCTCCTTTCTTCAAGATATTTTAGCCGACGCTCTCTGGCCTGTTGTTTCATTTCTTCTGTCCAACTTTCCCGACGAGAGTGATTCTGCCAGGTAACCTCCTGGGTATGGCCATCATGGAATACGTAGACCAGATGGTTATGTTCGGGTACCTGTATTTCCGTGATACGATCCAGTAAGGTCCCCCGATCTAAATTTTCAATTTCCAGAACTTCCATGGTTTTCTGTATCAGGATATCCTCTGGAATTTTACGTGATGGGCATGCGTTTTTTCCATAATTCATAGCTGTTGTGCAAAACCAAACAGGTTTGGGCGCATATTTTTTTGAAGATGAAGCAAGTTTTCTATGAAGGTGACGCCCACATAGCCCGCATCGGATCATACTCGTAAAAAGATGCGCCTCTGATGTCACATGATGAGAGTGGCATTTTTCTGCTCGCAGCATTAATTCCTGCTGTACCTGCTCAAATGTATCTCGGTCAATAATGGCCTCATGGGCATTGCTTACAGAATACATTGGCAGTTCACCATGGTTTATCATTTGCTTTTTACTGATGTGGTCTAACCGGTATGTTTTCTGCAATAACAGATCCCCGGCATACTTTTCGTTACGGAGTATATGGCGGACTGTCATTTTATTCCATTCAGAACCTCTTTTAGTTGGGACTTCCATACGCCGGAGTTTTTTTGCTATGGCGTTAATCCCCATTCCAGAAAGAAAATCGGCATATATTTGCCGGACGATTTCCGCCTCGTCAGGTATGACTCGCAATACGCCATTCTCCAGATAATAGCCAAGCATATTTCCAGTGTTAGGATACCCCTGCTCAAACTTCTTGCGGATACGCCATTTCTGGTTCTCGCTGGCAGACCAGCTCTCCTCCTGAGCAAAGGTAGCCAGAAGCGTCAGCATCAGCTCGCCGTCAGAGCTCATGGTATGGATGTTCTCTTTCTCAAAATAAATATCAATGCCAAGGGATTTAAGCTCCCGTGCCGTATTCAGAACGGTAAGGGTATTGCGGGCAAGCCTTGTCACGGATTTGGTAATGACCATGTCAATCTTCCCGGCCCGGCAGTCCGTAAGCAGCTGCTGGAACTGTGGCCGGTCATCCCTGGTGCCGGTCATGGCCTCATCGGCATAAATCTTAACAAGCTGCCAGTCGCCCCGGTTGCCAATATACTCATTGTAATAACTGATCTGGACAGACAGGGAGTGGAGCTGGGCATCCTTGCCGGACGAAACGCGAGCATAGGCTGCCACACGTTTACGCTTAACAGGCATCAGAGCGGTCTTCTCCAGTTTGGTAATCTTTCTTGTATTATCCATAATTCCACCTCCATTTGTGTGTTTAAGGGGGAGCCGTAAAGGCATCCCCCTGTTGTAAAGTGCTATATCTTCTTGATCCGATCGACACCGTAAACGATGCCGAGGCTGGAGCCGCAGTCCCAGCTGACAAATACCGTGCCGGTATCGTCAACCACATTTACCGTGCCGCGGTCTCCGGGTGAGAGCTTACTGTATGGGTCATCCATGGAGATGAGCTCCACCCGTGAGCCTTTAGGGTACATTCTCCGTACCCGTTCCA
>CAJTYJ010000090.1 GCA_910583895.1 uncultured Lachnospiraceae bacterium | reverse complement strand
TAGCTCAGCTGGATAGAGCGTCTGACTACGGATCAGAAGGTCGGGAGTTCGAATCTTCTCGCGCACGCTGGAAACCACCTGAAACAGCCGGGTGGTTTTTATTCTATCACAAAAAAGTTCCCGATTCTTACTTTTTCAAGGAGACAGGATGGAAAGACAGATCTTTCTGGATTCTCTCAGAAGAGCATTGTACGGAAAAATCAGCGATGCACAGCTGGAAGAGCACATCCAGTATTATGAAACTTATCTGGCCCAGGAGGCCGCGAAAGGGCGTCAGGAGAGCGAAATACTAGAAGAGCTTGGAGATCCCAGGCTGCTGGCGAAAACCATCACAGAGACGTCAGGAGGCCGTCATACTGGTGCGGTAGAGTACACCATATCCGAAGACGGACAGGAGGAAGAACCGAAGGTCCGGTTTCGCCGCCTGGCAGGCTGGAAAGCGATGCTTTTCAAAGGGGCAGTGCTGCTGGGAATCCTGCTGGTGCTTTTTTTCGTCTTTCATCTGGTGTTCGCGCTCCTTCCGTTTTTGTGCCTGCTGTGCGTGGGTGTGTGGGTGATCCAGAAACTGCAGAACAGACGTTAAAAAATTTCAAAGAAATACAGGTATAATTTTTGTACAGAAATCTCATACTACTCCTGTAAATATTTATTACAGGAGGTCATACGACATGAGTTCTAACAACACAAATAATTCTATGAACACTACAAATGCAAACAACGCAAATAATGCTTCTTCCAAGAACAGCAGCTCCAAGAGCAAGAACGCAAGTTCTAAGAGCTCTACTTCCAAGAACGAGAGCTCTGACAACAGCAACTACTAAAGGGTGATGAGCGGGGAGCACGGCCAAAGCCGTGCTCCTTTTGTGTGCCCGGTCTTTTGGTGATGCATATACTAAATAATAAGAGAAAAAAGGAAAAGATCATGTCGGATATTGAAACAATCTCTGCAAAAGAAATCGACCGCTATATCTTCGACCGGGCCTATCTTTTGGTGGATGTAAGAAATCCTTCGGAATATCGGAAGATGCACATCAAGGGCTCCGTCTGTATTCCAGCGGAATATCTGCTGAAACGGATGCGGGGACTGGGGCAGGTGACGGTGATTCTGTACTGTGACCGGGGCGGACTGAGTCTGCAGGCTGCACGGGAGCTTCAGGAGCATGGTTATCATGCGGTCTCTGTCGTCGGAGGGATCCAGGCGTACAGGGGAAGATACCTGGAACGGGATTCCAGATAAGGATTGACATTATGGGTTCTGGCAGATAAGATAGAGAGGACAGACTAAGATACCGGAGAGAAGTGTGGATGAGCAGAATAGAATTGGTCGCCCCGTGCCATTTCGGGCTGGAGGCGGTTCTGAAAAAAGAGATTGCGGACCTGGGGTATGAGATCCTTCAGGTGGAAGACGGAAGAGTCACCTTTTGCGGGGAGGAAGAAGCGGTGTGCCGTGCGAATATCTTTCTTCGTACAGCGGAGCGGATTCTTCTGAAGGTTGGAAAAATAAAAGCAGTTACATTTGAGGAGCTTTTTGATAAGGTAAAAGCGCTTCCGTGGGAACGGTATATTCCTTCCGACGGAAAATTCTGGGTTACCAAAGCATCCTCCGTGAAGAGCAGGCTATTCAGCCCCTCTGACATCCAGTCAATCGTAAAAAAAGCGATTGTAGAGCGACTTAAGACTGTATACCATGTGGAATGGTTTCCTGAGACAGGGGCTGAGTATCCCATACGTATCTCGTTTATGAAGGACGAGGCGACGATCAGCCTGGATACCACAGGCCTGTCTCTACATAAAAGAGGATACCGCACCATGGTCAGCAAGGCTCCCATCAAAGAGACCTTGGCGGCGGCGCTGATTCTGCTGACCCCCTGGAAAAAAGATCGGATTTTAGTGGATCCTTTTTGCGGGAGCGGAACATTTCCGATTGAGGCAGCTATGATTGCAGCCAATATGGCGCCGGGCATGAACCGGTCATTTACAGCGGAAAAGTGGACGAATCTGCTGGCCAGAAAGTGCTGGTATCAGGCGATTGATGAGGCAGAGGATCGGATCGACCACGGGCTGACCGGGACGGATATTCAGGGGTATGATCTGGATGGAGAGATTATTCGCGCTGCCAGACAAAATGCGGCAGCAGCAGGTGTTGATCATCTGATTCATTTTCAGCAGCGGCCAATCAGTACTCTGAGCCATCCTAAAAAATACGGATTTCTCATCAGCAACCCGCCTTATGGAGAACGTCTGGAAGAAAAAGAGCATCTGCCTGTTCTGTACCGGGAGATCGGGGAGCGCTTCGCGGCGCTGGACTGCTGGTCCATGTACCTGATCACCAGCTACGAGGAAGCGGAGCATTATATAGGAAGAAAGGCAGATAAAAACCGGAAGATCTATAACGGCATGCTGAAGACTTATTACTACCAGTTTCTTGGTCCCAGACCGCCAAAGAGGAGAAGGCAGGAGGAAAAAGATGAAGCTTGACAGAATTATATTTGCCACTGGCAACGAGGGGAAACTCAAAGAGATACGGATGATTCTTCAGGATCTGGGGGTGGAGGTCATATCTTTGAAAGAAGCAGGGGTTGAGGCCGGGGCAGAAGAGAACGGAACCACCTTTGAGGAAAATGCCAGGATCAAAGCACAGGCAGTTATGGAGCAGACAGGGGAAGTGGTGCTGGCAGACGATTCGGGTCTGGAGGTGGATGCACTGAACAAGGAACCGGGCATCCATTCTGCCCGCTATATGGGATATGACACTTCCTATCACATCAAGAATCAAAACCTGATTGACCGGCTTGCGGGAAAAAAGGGTGCAGAGAGAAGCGCCAGATTTGTCTGCGCCATCGCCGCTGCGCTGCCGGATGGACGGGTTATCACTACCAGAGGGACGATGGAAGGGGAGATCGGGTATGAGGAGCGGGGAGACAACGGTTTTGGCTATGATCCGATCTTTTATCTGCCGGAACATGGGTGTTATTCCGGGGAGCTTTTACTGGAAGTGAAAAACCAGTTAAGTCACAGAGGCAAGGCACTCCGGCTTATGAAAGAAGAATTAAGAAAACTGAAAGAGGAGCCATGATGAGGATATTGATTGTCAGTGATACCCATGGAAGGGTGGAGAATTTGGAGAAGGTTCTCAAAAGAGTGACCCCGATCGATCATTTTATTCATCTGGGGGATGTGGAAGGACAGGAGGAGCAGATCGCTGCCATGGCAGGAGTTCCGGTCAGCATGGTGGCCGGCAACAACGACTGGTTCAGCAACCTTCCCAAAGGGCTTTTGGTCAGCCTTGGAAAGTACCGGGCATTTTTGACCCATGGACATCATTACGGCGTACATGGAGGGCATGCAGGGCTCAGGGAGCAGGCGGCCCTTAGAAAGGTGGATATCGTCATGTATGGGCATACCCATTACCCTTGTGTGGAGCAAAAGCCCGGGCTTACGATTCTGAACCCCGGAAGTTTGTCGCTTCCAAGACAGCACGGCCATCAGCCCAGCTATATTCTGATGGAGATTGACCAGGAGGGACAGGCACACTACCATATCGGGCTTTTGAAAGACAATGTGCTGAGGTGAAAGTGCTGCCGGTTGCCTGAGGGAGACAGTCCCCAATATATGATTTGTGTCATTGGCTTGAACATCCTGTGGATGGTGTTTCTGGAAAACTGTCTGCCGGGCTTTTGAAAGGCGATGTGCTGGGGGAAAAGTGCTGCTGGCTGCCTGGCTGTGACCGCTCCCAGTGTATGGCTTATGCTATTGAATCGAATGTATGTTTGGATATTTTTTGGGAAACTGCCTGCATCGGACTTTGAATGGGGCAGAGGTGCAAGGTATCTGGAATGGTCGTGCCGAAAGGGAATTGGCAGAGTTTGGCACAGGATTTTGCGGGCGTGTAAAGCAGGGTCCGGGGCTTTGACAGGACCAGTGGAAAAGGATTCAAAGTGACAGAAAAAATAGTTGACAATCTGCGGAAAGATATGTATAATATGTAAAGTGTCCGCGAGGGGACGCAGATGATTGGCGGGGTGTGGCTCAGCTTGGCTAGAGCGCCTGGTTTGGGACCAGGAGGTCGCA
>CAJTYJ010000089.1 GCA_910583895.1 uncultured Lachnospiraceae bacterium | reverse complement strand
GGTCACTTCCGGAAGCAGGGCTCCTTCTTCTGTATCCAGAAGTTTTTCCAGGTCCAGGACGGCTTTCCCTTCGTACATGGTCACGCCTTTGTTCCCGTTAAGGTTCACCTCCTGTCCTTCCAGCTTCACTTCCCCGGCCGCCAGGATGTGGAGTCCTCCGCTCCCTTCCATGCGGATGCCCGTCAGGTCGTCCAGAAGCACTTTTTCCTTCAGCGTCACGACTCCCATGTCGCACCGGCACAGGCGCATCTGCATCCCGTGTTCCGTGGTCAGGCTTTTGTCCAGAGGATCGGCTTCTTTACATCCTTCTCCGCTCCGGATGCAGTTCACCGCTATGGCGCTCTCTTCTTCGTCTTCTTTGAAATACAGAGAGACGCGGGTCCCTGCCTGCGGCATCATGTACATCAGATTCCCCGTAGTCGGAACCCAGGTCCACGGATAGCAGGGCTGTCCAGGTCTTCCGCTGTCGATATCCAGTTCCAGCTGTACGGTCTCCCCGGCACATCTTTTTACGGTTCCGAGAAGCGACATTCCGGAGATCTTCGGGTTTCCCAGCCGTCTCTGCCATGTCCAGCTTCTGTCCGCCAGTACATAGGTAAATTCCAGATGACCGCCCTGTATGTGTGCTTCCCTGGCGCAGACGGGAAGCTGTTTTCCGTCCCACTCCGCCAGGTCTCCCACCCGGAACAGGTCCAGGCTGCGGACTTCATAGATCTGGTACTGTCGGCGGTCTCTTCCTTCCTGCTCTCCGCCTGCCTGATAGAACTTCCGGTCCATCCGGGCGGTATAACTCAGGCAGGACATGAGCCTTGTAGTCCCGGTCTCCGGCAGCCCGACGCACAGCTTTCCTCCGCCCATGGTCGGTTCCGGATATACCGGCAGCCCGGACCGGCTCGCCAGACGCCGGATGAACTCCCAGTCCGTCTCCCGGTACTGGATGACCGGGAAACCAACCGGCTTCCTGTCCAGCTCTTTCGGGCAGAGCACGGTCATTCCGGACTCCGCAGCCGCCTTCCGGATGATCTGCCCACAGGTCATGGACACATCCTGAAAAGAACGCTTTTCCTTTTTCAGATCCAGGAGGATGCTCCCGCTGCACAGCGCCAGACGGAGCAGGCAGTATCCGTTCTCTTCCCGGGACTCCGCTTTCTGGATGATTCCACTATACAGCGCCCGCTCCATTCCGTCCACATGGATTTCCACCGGACGGTTCTCCGCCAGCCAGGAAAAGCCGGAGGTTCCGCCCTCTGACGCTTCCATGGTTCCGGTAAGTTCCGCCCTGGAATGTTCTCCCGGGTATTCCCGCATGGAGAAGTCCAGGATCCGGCCAAATCCGGGACCGCCTGTCAGACGCAGCTCTCCTGCTGTAATCCCGTTCACTTTGCCTCCCCCCTTCTACTGGGCCTTTACATTTGCATTATGATACACCACATTGCTTTCGGATATCTCAATACTGCTTTCTTTCTGTATGATGTTCACGCCGGACGCCCCTGCAATTTCCACAGTTTCGTTCAGACTGGAAATATCAATGAACGAATCAGATTTGATGGAAACCCCCAGATGACTTTCGATGGAGATACCGGCAGTATCATCCAGCAGAATGCGCATCCCGTTTCCTGCATCCAGCAGGATACTGTGCTCGGACAAATCCACCATTTTTTTCGACGAAGTGTAAATGGTCTTATGTGTGGGATCACAGCGGCAGACTCCTGGATTTAATTCTGCTGCTTTACCATTATTGGCCGCCGGCTGCTGTGGAGATGATGAAGCCCCCACAGCGGCAGGCTGCTGGCCGGAGGAAGATGTCTGTGCGGTTACCGGCAGATGGACAGAACTGATTACTTTTGCTTTTAAGGTATGTAAATCTACCATGCGGTAACTGTACGCCTTCCCCGTAAAATATTCCAACAACACGCAGTTTTTCGCAGTCAACACGATTCTTTCGTCAGACCGGAAAATCCCTGCTTCATGTATCCTGTTCCTTATGTCCGCCGTGCAGACAATCCATTCCTCACTCAATTTTTAAGCCTCCTACTTTGAATCCTAAAGGAGCGATACATGTATACGGCGGAAAACGGCAAAAGTTGGTTCTCTGTTGACAAAAGGGCCGGTTCCGCCGCATGGTATCTATCGCTCCGATAGAAGTTGTTTTAAAACAAAGGTGTGGCCGACGTTCCGCTGGTAAAGGAGCATATCAATCATCCCACGGACACCATAAAAGCCGCCCCCTGTTCTTTCTCAAACAGGGGTGATGCGTTTTCCCATTTTTCAGGGCTGCCGTTTTTCGGCAGAAGTACCATGATAAGTGACAGGGATCATCGCAATCCGCCCCACCACGGGATGTCACTGCCACGGACTGGATCGCTCGGAGTATGCCTGAGACAGAATCTCCGGCATATCGTCTTGGCGCGTCCCGGCTTGTCGCTTCCGGTCTCCCGGCCTGTCAACGTGTATCCGCCACACCCGTATGAAGTTTTCAATGTGCGGGCGAAAGGACGCTCAAAAATTCCTTTCACCCAACGTGAAAAAACAGGGGGTGTGACGAGTCATTCCTCAATAAATTTTTTTCAGTTTTTTCTCTGCCCACATGAGACTGTCCCAGACTGCCCGCTGATGGACGCCTTCCAGCTTCGCAATCTGCCTTGTGGAAAGCCCCTGAAAAAAGTGGAGACAGAATCGCCTTTTCTGTACGTCCGTCAGCTTTCCGCTCTCCAGCAGACGGATGGCTGCTTCCAGTGCCCTTTTCTCTTCGTCTTTCTGAATCAGTTCCGTATCAACAGAAGGAGCTGCAGCAACAAGCATATCTTCCATCCCGCTGATACTCACGTTCCGACGGCTTACACGGTACTCCTGCCTGTCCTGCTGATAATAAATCTCATCGGACAGAGCTTTCAGCTCTGCAAAATCTTTCTCTGTCTTATCCGGGTTGTCACGCAGGTAATCTTCCAGGGTTATCTCTACGATGCCATCCGAAAATTTATAGACGATCCCCTGACTGTATCGGTTCAGGGCATAATCGCTGTCCTTATAATTTCTCAATTTTCCTTTCCTCCGGGTTTGAATTTTTGAATTTCAAACCCGGAGGCGGACCGCGGCATCTGTTTATTTTCCTTTTAAAGCACCAAAAGAGCCGAAAGGCGGTGCTGCCTGTCTGCTCTTTTTTCTTCCTGCTCATATCATCCCTGCACTGTCTTATATCCCATCATAAAGAGCCCGGTTCAAAACCGGGCCGCATATAAATACATACAAAAAAACTGCCGACCATCAAGTCGGCAGTGATCTGTAAACTCCAGTCATATATTATGTTTTAAATAATTGTTATTATCAGCTTTAATTTTGTTCATGATTTTTTTACAGCACCTGATTTCTTCTTGACCTCCGAAACTCTAATTTGACGATCCTTCATACATGGTCACGCCTCTACTCCCGTTAAGGTTCACTGTCTGTCCTTTTAACTTCACTTCAAACGTAAAAATTATTCATACCATATTTCATCTGGAATAATATCAGCTTCAGAAACCGTAGTTTTGCTAATTCTAATATTCCATTCGTCTATAAATCTTTCAATATAGTTCATTATTTCCATATCATAATTTGAGTTTATAACAAATATTCTTTGATTTCCCAGCATTTTATCAACAGTAATATCCAGCATCATCTCTTCTTTTAATTGTTTTATAAAATCAAACATTAATAATTTCAAACAAATATTATATTTATCAAGCGTAACCCAGATTTCTGATTTATCTCCTTTATTTTTTATTTTTATTTTCAATCCTTCTTTTTTAAACCACTTGGTATCCTGGTTGCTTTTTTCTATTCTCATTATATCCTCCACTAATCATCTATACCCAATATCGCATTCATTCCTTTATTTATTTTAACACTGGAATAAATCACATCTTCATAAGAACCATATTTTTCAAATAGCTGTTCTGCAGTCGGCCCCTCTTTTCGACCGTATTCTATCAAATTTCTATTATACAGTTTTTCAAGGTTCTCGTAATCCTCTCTTTCCACATAAGATCTAATCCTGTCTAAATTTCTTTGCTCCACTTTAATTTCCGCTATTTCTTTAAAATCTTTTCCTGCATTTAAATATTCTTCAACTTCTGAATTTAATTTTGCTCTTTTTATTTCCATAGCTTCTAAATATTCTAACCGAGCTGCACGAGCTTTTGCAACCTCTTCGGCATCACTCCAATTAATATCAAATTGATCTAAAGATGAGCCTGGCTTTGGCCTGTATCCATAAACAGCATCTGGATCTGCAATAACGTCTTTTGCAACCTCAGGATCATCCAATAGATTTTTTACTTGAGTTTCATTAGATTTTCCATTTATGCTACTTCCTCTCCACACCAACCCCGCCATCACCGCCGAGAACATCCCGTCCCCGATCGCCAGCGCCCAGTTGATC
>CAJTYJ010000088.1 GCA_910583895.1 uncultured Lachnospiraceae bacterium | reverse complement strand
CAGAAACGCCGGGAAATTGAGAAATTGCATATTTCTTTGGATTAAGGATAAAATATGAACAATTATGGAAGGAAGAACCAGTATGGAAGAAAATATGGTGAAATTCAGTGAAAAATTGAAAGAGCTGCTCGCGACTGCGAAGAAGAAAAAGAATGTTCTGGAGTATCAGGAGATCAGCGACTTTTTCAATGACATGGAACTGGATGTGGAAAAGTTTGAAAAAATTCTGGACTTTCTCGAACAGAACAATATCGATGTGCTTCGTATTACCGACGACGATGATGACAGCAATATTATCCTGACGGATGATGATGACGTGGATGTGGAACAGATTGATCTGACAGTTCCGGACGGCGTCAGCATTGAGGACCCGGTTCGTATGTACCTGAAGGAGATCGGAAAGGTTCCGCTTTTGAGCGCTGAGGAGGAGATCGACCTGGCCAAAAGGATGGAGCTTGGCGATGAAGAGGCGAAAAAGCGTCTGGCAGAGGCCAATCTGCGTCTGGTGGTCAGTATCGCAAAGCGCTATGTGGGAAGAGGAATGCTCTTTCTGGATCTGATTCAGGAGGGAAATCTGGGTCTGATCAAGGCGGTGGAAAAATTCGACTACCGCAAAGGATATAAGTTCAGCACCTATGCTACCTGGTGGATCCGCCAGGCCATCACCAGAGCCATCGCGGATCAGGCCCGGACTATCCGGATTCCGGTGCATATGGTAGAGACGATCAACAAGCTGATCCGGGTATCCAGACAGCTTCTGCAGGAGCTTGGAAGAGAACCTCAGCCGGAAGAGATCGCGGAGGAGATGAATATGCCGGTGGAGCGGGTCCGCGAGATCCTGAAGATTTCCCAGGAGCCGGTTTCTTTGGAGACTCCGATCGGAGAGGAGGAGGACAGCCATCTGGGCGACTTTATCCAGGATGACAACGTACCGGTTCCGGCGGAAGCGGCTGCTTTTACTCTGCTGAAAGAACAGCTTGTGGAGGTGCTTGGAACGCTGACTGAGCGGGAACAAAAGGTACTGCGCCTGCGTTTTGGTCTGGATGACGGACGTGCCCGTACACTGGAAGAGGTGGGCAAGGAGTTCAATGTGACAAGAGAGCGGATCCGTCAGATCGAGGCAAAGGCGCTGCGAAAGCTCCGTCATCCCAGCAGAAGCCGGAAGCTGAAGGATTTTCTGGACTAGGGGTATGACATGAAACTGTCAAAAAGAATGCAGCGGCTGGCTTCTCTGGTGACGGAGGGGAACCGGCTGGCAGATGTTGGGACAGACCATGGTTATATCCCCATCGCGCTGGTACAGGAGGGAAAGATCCCTCATGCCATTGCCATGGATGTAAATGCGGGACCTTTATCACGGGCCATAGAGCATATTCGGGAATCCGGGCTTTCTACATATATTGAGACCAGGCAGTCCGATGGTCTGGCCGGCCTTCTGCCAAAAGAGGCGGATACCGTGCTGATCGCCGGCATGGGCGGGATGCTCACGGTGCGGATCCTGGAGGGGGGCGGACATTGTCTGGGCACTGTAAAAGAGCTGATTCTTCAGCCGCAGTCGGATATCCAGGAAGTGCGCAGATGGCTCGGACTTCATGGATTTCAGATTGTTGCGGAGGATGTAGTCTGTGAAGAGGGCAAATATTATCCCATGATGCGGTCTGTACCCGGTCCGGCGGATCAACTGTCAGAAGCGGAACTGCATTACGGAAAGCTGGGCCTTCAAAGATCTCCGGAGGTTCTTTTTTGCTGGCTTGGGGAGAAGCTTGCAGGGTATGAGAAGATCCTGGACGCCCTTGGGAAAAAAGAAAAGTCCGTCTCCTGGCGGGGGGCAGAGCTTGAGAGACAGACCGCTTTGATCCGTCAGATACTTGCAAAACTGCCATAACAGGAAAACTGGCTGAAAAGAAGGGGATACAAAGATGAAATGCAGGGAAATATGTGCACTGATTGAACAGGAGTATTCCAGAGAATATGCCTGTGACTGGGACAATGTGGGTCTGCTGGCAGGCAGACAGGACAAGGAAGTAAAAAAGATTCTCCTGGCACTGGATGCGACCGATGAGGTGATTGAAAAGGCAACAGATCTACAGGCGGATCTTCTGATTACGCATCATCCGATGATCTTTTCACCCATAAAACGGGTGACCGATGGGGATATGACAGGCAGGAGACTGATTACGCTGATTCAAAAGGACATTTCTTACTATGCCATGCACACGAACTATGACACCAGGGGGATGGCAGATCTGGCGGCCAGACTGCTGAACCTTCAGGAGTGCACCGTGTTGGAAGAGATAAAAGATGGGGAAGGCATCGGCAGAGTCGGTGTTCTGCCCGGCCCGATGACTTTAAGAACGTGTGCAGAACTGGTAAAAGAAGCTTTTCAGATTCCCAATGTGAAACTGTTTGGTTCACCGGATGCGCAGGTGCATCTGGCGGCGGTCTGCCCGGGAGCAGGGAAAAGCACCATGAAGGAGGCGCTTCGTTTTCACTGTGATGTGTATATTACGGGAGATATTGATCATCATACAGGGATCGATGCGGTGGATCAGGGGCTGTGCATCATTGATGCCGGACACTATGGAATCGAACATATTTTTATGGAAGACGTAAAAGCTTATCTTGAAAAAGTGCTGACAGGAGTGCATATGGATACCATGCCGATACAGCATCCGTTTACGGTCATTTAGAAGATCAGCAAGAAAGAAAAGGGGGTACTACCAATGAGACAGATCGTTGTGGAAGGAAAAAAGATTGAGGTGCCAAAGGGTACCACTTATCTGGAACTGGCAAAAGAATATCAGAAAAATTATCCTCACGACATTATTCTTGTGCTGGAAAACGGCAAGATGCGGGAATTGTTCCGAAAGGTCAAAGATGAAAGTGTGGTGGAATTTCTCACCACCGCCCACCGGGACGGACATAAGACGTATAAACGCAGCGGCGTGCTGATCCTGTTAAAGGCGATCTTTGACGTGGCGGGCATGGAGGCGGTAAGCGGTATCAAAATCCGCTTTTCCTTAAGTGAAGGCTACTACTGTACCAGCAAAAATGTGACGCCGGATGAAGCATTTCTGGAAAAGGTACATGCCCGTATGGAGGAGCTGGTCCGCATGGCATTTCCCATCGAGAAGGAGACGATTCCAGTGGATGACGCCATTGAGAACTTTGCCCGTCATGGAATGGCGGACAAGGCAAAGCTGTTCCGGTTTCGCAGAAGTTCTACCGTCAATGTATACCGTCTGGACGGATTTGAGGATTATTATTATGGCTACATGGCTCCGGATACCAGCTATGTGAAATATTTTAAACTGATTCCCTATGATGACGGTTTTGTGCTGGAATATCCGCCGGCAAAGACGCCGGAGACTTTCGGACCTTTCAGACCGGAGCGCAAGCTGTTCACAGCTTTGAAAAACTCGACCAACTGGAGTGAAATCCTGGAGGTGGCAACCATCGGTGCACTGAATGAGCAGATCGCCTGCGGAAGGATCGGAGATATTATCCTGGCGCAGGAGGCCATCATGGAAAAAGAGCTGGGCAATATTGCAGCGCAGATCGCTTCCCAGCATGACAAGAAGCTGATCATGATTGCAGGACCTTCTTCTTCCGGAAAGACTACGTTTTCCCACCGACTGTCCATTCAGCTGATGGCACATGGCCTGCGTCCCCATACCATTGGAGTGGACAACTATTTTGTGGAGCGGGAGGATACGCCCAAGGACGAGGACGGCAATTACAATTTTGAATGTCTGGGAGCACTGGATGTGGAACTGTTCAACCGGCAGATGGGAGCACTTCTGCGGGGAGAAGAGGTAGAAATGCCGACTTTTAATTTCCTGACCGGGAAGAAAGAGTATAAAGGGAATACGCTGAAGCTTGGAGCGGACGATGTGCTGGTGATCGAGGGGATCCACTGTCTGAATGATGCCATGTCCCATTCGCTGCCAAAGGAGAATAAGTTTAAGATTTATCTGAGTGCTCTGACGCAGCTCAATATTGATGAGCACAACCGGATTGCCACCACCGACGGCCGGCTGATCCGCCGTATGGTAAGAGATGCCAGGACCAGAGGCGCAAGCGCCACCAGGACGATCTCCATGTGGCCTTCTGTGCGCCGGGGTGAGGATGAAAATATTTTCCCCTATCAGGGAGATGCGGATGTGATTTTCAACTCTGCTTTAATCTATGAGCTGTCAGTATTAAAGCAGTATGCGGAACCGCTTCTGTTCGGGATCCGGCAGGAAGAACCAGAGTATCTGGAGGCCAAGCGTCTCTTGAAATTCCTGAACTATTTTCAGGGCATTGACAGCAACCTGGTACCCAACAATTCGATTTTAAGGGAGTTCATCGGCGGTTCTTATTTCCACGTGTAGGGATGGACAAACCGGGAAAAGTAGGTTAGAATAGAAAGTACAGCAAGTAAGACAGACAATCGCGGCTGACGTAAGGTCAGGTGAGGAAAGTCCGGGCTTCACAGGGCAGGATGCCGGATAACGTCCGGTGG
>CAJTYJ010000087.1 GCA_910583895.1 uncultured Lachnospiraceae bacterium | reverse complement strand
AGATAAGCTGCAGACACTGCGGCAAATTTCATCGCCGTGAGTAAAAATCACAGAAAGGAGCGTGGATATGCCATTACCACAAAAACAATACTGTACAGCCGATGACTACTGGAACCTTCCGGACGGACAGAGAGCAGAGCTGATCGATGGAGAACTCTACTTTATGGCTCCTCCTGATTTTCTGCACCAGAAACTGGTTTCTGAATTTACACAATGTATAGGACAGTATATCAAAGCGCATAAAGGAACCTGCGAAGTCATCCCTGCCCCCTTCGCCGTACATCTGGACGACGGAAACACGAACTGGGTGGAACCTGATATCTCTGTCATCTGCGATAAAAACAAACTGGAGGACCGCGGCTGCAACGGCGCCCCGGACTGGATCATTGAGATCGTATCACCCTCCAGCCGAAAGCACGATTATTCTACGAAAAATGCACTGTATACGATATCCGGCGTCCGGGAATACTGGATCGTGGATCCCAAAAAGGAACGGGTCACCGTCTATTATTATGAGGAGGATGTAACGCCTGAACTCTATACATTTGACATGCCTGTTCCCTGCGGCATCTTTTCTGAACTGAAGATCACTATCCAGGATCTGCTCCGGTGAATCTTTCCGGCCCTTTCATTTAAAGGGCCATTTTCATTTTTTAGAGATTCTTTAAAGATTTCCATGGTAAAATCACAGATAACAGGTCTTATGGAAATAAACGAAAAAAATCAGGAGAAAAACGATGAGAATCCTGCTTGTGGAAGACGATGAAAAACTGAATCAGTCCCTTGCTTTTCAGCTGGAGGCGGAAGGATTTATGACAGATTCCTGCCGGGACGGGGAAGAGGCGCTTTATTATATCGGAGAACATATTCATGATCTGATCCTCCTGGACCGGATGCTGCCCGGACTCAGCGGCACACAAGTCCTTCAGCGGATGCGGGAAGACGGCAATCAGACGCCGGTCATCCTGATCACCGCTCTTGGCACGCTGGATGACAAGGTAACCGGACTGGATCTGGGAGCCGATGATTATCTGGTCAAACCCTTTGCCTTTGAAGAGCTCATGGCCCGGATCCGCTGTGTAACCAGACGCCCCCGGAAGCTTCAGCTGAGCGAACAGCTGTCTCTTGGAAATATCACCTACCAGACGAAGGAAAAGCTTTTGACCGGACCAGAAAAATCCTGCAGCGTATCCGGCCGGGAAGGCGCGCTTCTGGAAACCTTTCTTCGAAGCCCCGGCCAGACTCTGTCCCGGACGGTTCTGCTGACAAAAGTATGGGGGATGGACAGTGATGTGGAAAACGGGAATCTGGACAACTACATTCATTTTCTGAGAAGACGGCTGAAAACAGTGGGAAGCTCGGTCCGCATACAGACCGTCCGCGGAATCGGCTATCGTCTTGAATAAGAGGAGGGACGGCGCATGTTTCAGAAAGTCCATGTACGCCTCGCCGCACTGTGTGCGGGCATCACCATCTTCATTCTCCTTGTCATGTCCTGCGGATACCTCTACATCTCGGAACGCGGGCTTCGCTCCAGCAGTTATACATCCTTTCAAAATGATATGGAAACGCTGATCAGCAGTCTGGAGCAGCAGACGATTATTACCCATGAATGGCTCACAAGAATTGAAGACAATGGAAAATATCTCATCAACGTCATTGATAACGGCGTCCCTTTTCTGTACAACGAACGCAATACGCCGGAACAGAAACAGCTGTTTGAGACTGCATGGGACGTCTATAACCGCCGCTTTGAAGTAAAACCGCTGCTGTCCGCATATGATACCTGGCATATGGAGTACTCTTTTTCCTCTGACGGCGGAAAAAGCAGCGATTATTACGCCTGTGTCATCACCTCCGAGCGGAACACCGGAACCTTTCAGGTCATGATCCTCTGTTCCATGGAGCCTCTGCTGGCCCAAATCCGGACCCAACGTTTTCTCTTTCTGGCTCTGAATGTTCTGGCATCTGCAGCCCTGGCGCTTTTCTCCTGGTATTTTACCAGGCAGCTCCTGCGGCCTCTGGAGGAAAACCAGAGACAGCAGAATCAGTTTATCGCCTCCGCTTCTCATGAACTGCGCACGCCGCTGGCGGTGATTCTCTCCTGTGCATCTGCCTCCATGCGGGCATCCAGAGAAGAACAGGCGCATTTTCTGGAATCCATTCACCTGGAAGGGCTCCGGATGTCCCGGCTCATTGACGACATGCTTCTGCTTACCAGGACAGGGGACTACCGCTGGACAATCAGGAAGGAACCGGCAGAGCTGGACACTCTGCTTCTGGATACCTTTGAAGCCTTTGAACCGATGGCGGCGGAACGGTCGATCCGCCTTCTCATCAGTCTTCCGGAGGAGGCCGTCCCGCCGGTCCTCTGCGATCCGGAGCGGATCCGGCAGGTCCTGTCGATCCTGCTGCATAATGCGCTCAGCTATACGCCGGAGGGCGGATGTGTCCGGCTTTCTCTTATATCCGATGGGAAAACTGTGAAATATCAGGTGTCGGATAACGGCATCGGCATCTCTGACAGTGAAAAAAAGAAAATCTTTGAACGCTTCTACCGGGCCGACCGGGCAAGAAGTGAAAAAGGGCATTTCGGACTGGGGCTGTGCGTCGCCGCAGAGATCGTCCATGCCCATCGCGGACGCATCCTGGTCAGTGATACTCCGGGCGGCGGAAGTACTTTTACCATAGTACTGTGAAACACTCTGATGCATCCAGCACCTGTTCCACCAGAGTGTCCCTGCCCAGTCGGACGATTCCCCACTGATCGCTTACGCAGGCGCACATATTTTTATAATTTCCCTTCGGTGTCAGCTTCTGTTCCTGTGCATTGTACCGGCGGATTTCCTCATCCGCCAGCGCCAGCAGCTCTCTTGCCACCGTATCGCAGTTATGGGTATAGATCTGATAACGAGGCAGATCCTGCTGCAGATAGTCTTCCATCCTGCCTTCCGCCTCCGGACGTTTTGCTTCTTCTGCCCGGGCAGCCGCTGCATACAGTTCTTCGTACCGGTCCCCGGCATCCACATAGATTTTTGCCGCGTCCATGATCTGCTCGTACTGTATTCTCGATACCCACCGGTACAGCATACGGTCAAAATTGTCACATTCTCCGTGGCCGTCCGTTTCCAGATCGCCTGTCCGCAGCAGCGTCTCCACTTCCTGCGGTTCCAGGGAATATACCATCATCTTTCCGATCCCTTTTCTGCCCGCCAGGCACTCCGCCAGACCGTACTGCATTCCATTGTAACTGAGCACGCTTCCAGAACCGTTTTCATCAATCAGCAGAAGCGCCGAATGTCCCAGCCCTTTCATACCGTCCAGATTCAGAAGATAGCAGATCCGGCAGTCTCCATCCATCGTCCTGCAGTCCCGTTCCTCCACAGCCTTCGGAACCGTAAAGGAGATCCTCACACACAGATTCACCGCCAGGTAAAACAAAAGCAGAAACCATACAGGTACCTTCTTTTTCTTATCAAGAAGGTTCCGGATCCGCCGCTCTGTGTGAGACTCTCCAAAGCCAACACCGGAACATATGTTCTTTTCCACGGAAAGCTTCAGAAGAATATCCGCATAGACGATCCGTTCCGCCGACGCACATTCCTTCATCACCGCTTCGTCACAGCTCATTTCCATATCTTCATACATCTTATGCACCGCATACCAGACCAGCGGATTCCACCAGTGCAGACAGAGTGTGACGGTCCCCAGAATACACACCCATGGATCCCCCCGGCGGATATGCATCTTCTCATGAAGAATGACATACCAGCGTTCGGTTCCCTCCAGTCCATAAGGAAGAACAATCCTGGGTCTGATCAGCCCTGTAACAAAAGCAGAGGATATGTTTTCGCATCTCCAGATATTTTTCATCTCCCGAACCGCCGGGAGCAGCCGTCTTCTGGTCCTGACATACTCTGCCAGAAAATATCCCGACACTGCGCATACCCCCGCCAGATACAGAACCGCCAGAACCCCTGTCCGGTCTGTATCCCCTGCTTTTCCCATATACCGGAGGGGACAGCCCCCGAAAGGTTTCTCAATAAATACCGGCAGCAGAAGCCTTCCAAATGCCAGCAGCCACAGATAATAACTGTATTCCTTCGGATATCTGCGCAGTATCTGCCGTCCTGCCAGAGCCATCAGAATCGGGATACAGCCGTACTGGCTCATTTTCCACAGACTGTCGATCATATACATTTCTCTCTGCTCCTTTCCTCCAGAATCTTTCGCCGGTCCCGACGGAGTTCTTCTCTCATGCCGGTAAGAATGTTTCCTGTTTTCCGTCATCAAAAGGTTCTGTCTGTGCCGCCCTTTATCTGTCCTGTTTCTGCGCTTCGTCAATCAGCCTGCGCAGCTTTGTTGCCTCCTCCTCTGTCAGCTTCCGGTCTTTTAAAAATGCAGCGAAAAACGCCGGTATATTTCCCTGACAGGTCCGTTCCAGCAGTTCCTCTCCTGCCTGATGATCCACCTCTTCCTTGGTCACAAGCGTCCGGACAATCGTCTTCTCACTTTTCACAATCCCTTTCTCCGCAAGCTTTCTGATTACCGTATAGGTGGTCGATTTCTTCCATCCCAGCCGTTCACCGCACAGCTTCACCAGTTCCGGACTCGCAGCCGGTTCCTGCTCCCACAGGATCTGAAGAAACCGGTATTCACTTTCATAAATTTTCTCCATATGTTTTCTCTTCTTTCAGTCTACTCCAATAGATTATTTCAGTCTATCATGATAGACCAGATTTGTCAAGCAGCAGACCATTTTCCTGTAAATACAGACAGCGGTCCTGCCTGACGGATCGCGCTTGAAAAGGATTCGCCCGTTATCGTATGGGATTTCCATTCCCTTCTCGTCATGGTACAGATGTATTTCTCATTCATGCTCACGGATAAGGACAGTGATATGCGCATGTGCAAACACTGTA
>CAJTYJ010000086.1 GCA_910583895.1 uncultured Lachnospiraceae bacterium | reverse complement strand
ATAATCAGCAAGGCTGATTGGGAGTTCTGTGGATAGAACTGCGGAAACTCAAGAATATGATTTGCCCTTGACAAACATACCATTGGTATGATAACATCAAAACATACCATCAGTACGTAAGTGAGGAGAAGGCCCAATGGCGAGAAACAAACATCCGGAAGAGACCGTCAACTTAATACTGGATGTGGCCTTTCGCCTGTTTATGGAAAAAGGCTATGAGCACACCTCCATCCAGGACATCATCAATCAGCTGGGCGGACTCAGCAAAGGAGCGATCTACCATCATTTCAAGTCAAAAGAAGATATCCTGATCGCTGTCACAGACCGGATGACCGACGCTTCCAATCAGATGCTCGCCGCGATCCGGGACCGGAAGGACTTAAGTGGAAAAGAGAAGCTTAAGACCATTTTCAAAGAATCCATCTGCCGACCGGTACAAAACGACATCTTTACAGTTGCACCGGGCTTTTGGAATAACCCCAGGCTGCTTTTCAGCCTGCTGCAAGATACCATACAAAATACAGCGCCGGATTATATTCTGCCCATTATCCGTCAGGGTATTGCCGACGGATCCATACAGACCGACTATCCAGAGCAGTTAAGCGAACTGATCCTTCTGGCGGCAAACGTCTGGCTGAACCCCATGATCTTCGACAGCACCGTGGAGGAATCCTGCCGGAAATTCATGGTATTTGACCAGATGCTGAAAGGTTTCGGACTGGATCTCTTAGATCAGGAGATGCTTGACCGGCTGCAGGAGCTGACAGACATCTATCAGAAGAACAAATAAAAATCCGGGATTCCAGAATAAAATATCTGCCCCCGCAGCAGGGGCAGATTTCTTTCAAACATATACATACCATCGTTCGGTATGAACAAAGAAGAAAATGAAATTAATGGTCAAAACAGGTTGTGTAGAAAAAAACAAGAATCTGCAGCGGGTATCCCAAACTGCAGTTTTCAGATCCGGAAAGGAAAGATCTACGGGCTTCCGGGCATCAGCAATGCCGAAAAACCACACGGAGGAAATGGATCTTCGTGTGCACCATGACCAGAATCATCATCGCTACCAAATACCGGATCCGGCTTCCCCTGTGGATGAGCCTGATCTTTCTAAGTATATTACCTGTCCGGCCTGCCGGTTCATGAAAGAACAGGCAGCACCAAATGATTTATGAAGAAACAACAGCAGACCTGCCAGGCCCTGGGAAGATTTCCAGATCAAGGGAGCCTGGCAGGAAAGTTGCACAGCTCAAACATATGGAGGTTAGAAAATGAAACAAAAACTGTTTACCAAAGATTTTACTCTGGTCGTTCTGGGACAGATCATCTCTCTTTTTGGCAATGCCGCCATCCGGTTTGCCCTGCCTTTGTACCTGCTGAATCTCACCGGCTCTTCTGCCCTCTACGGAACCGTCACCGCCTGTGCGTTCCTTCCTCCGATCCTCTTGTCCCCCATTGGAGGCATGATCGCGGACCGGGTCAATAAGAGAAATGTGATGGTGGTGCTGGATTTTCTGACTGCTGTCCTGATTCTGACCTTTTCTCTGCTTATGGGAACCTTAAGCCTTGTTCCGCTCCTGACGGTTACACTGATGCTTTTATACGGCATCGCCGGAACCTATCAGCCTTCCGTACAGGCCAGCATCCCGGCTCTCGTATGCCCGGAACAGACCATGGCGGCAAATTCCGTCATCAACACCGTCAGCTCTTTTTCATCGCTGACCGGACCTGTACTGGGCGGGCTGCTGTACAGTGCCTGGGGATTAAAACCCGTGCTTTGGGTCTGCACGGTCTGCTTCTTCCTGTCTGCGGTCATGGAACTTTTTATCCGGATTCCCTTTCAGAGACAGAATCTGGATGGAGGAATCCTGCACACCGTAAAAAATGATTTTTCGGAAAGCATCCGTTTCCTGAGAGCAGAAAAGCCGGTCATCCAAAGGGGAATGTTTGTGATCTGCGGAATCAACCTGTTTTTGTCCGCCATGATCATTGTGGCCATGCCCTGGCTCATCACAGAAATTCTGGACCTTGATGCGGCCTTTGCCAACCGGCTGTACGGCTTTGCCCAGGGCGCACTGGCGGCCGGGGGGCTTGCCGGCGGCATTCTTTCCGGCATCTTCGCAGACCGGCTCCATGTCCGGACTTCGGCCCACATTCTGGCTGCCTGTGCCCTGTGCATCTTTCCCATAGGGATCACACTCCTTTTATCAGATTCCGGAATCCTGAATTATCTGGTACTGACCATCTGCTGCTTTTTTATTATGGTGTGTTCCACAATTTTCATGGTGCAGATGATGACCTTCATCCAGACGGAAACTCCGCCGCATCTTACCGGAAAAGTGATCTCTTTGATCCTGACTGTCTCCATGTGCTCCCAGCCCCTTGGAAATGCAATGTACGGCGTACTGTTCGAGGCGGGACGGGGATATGAATATGCAATTGTTTTGTTTTCTGGAACGGTGTCTCTCATGATTGCAGTGAGAGCGCAAAAAATATTTCGATTTACATAATTTTCAGAAAAACCGTCTTTCCTTACCCCGATAACCGGTATCTGCTGCAAACCATCAACAACTGGTTTACCATTTTTTACAGAGACAGAAATATTTCATATTTTCTCAGTCCTTGCTGCCATACTCCGACAAAAAAAGTCCTGCCACCGCCAACACCGTTCCGGCGGCCGAAGTCCATGTAACCGGTTCTTTCAGCACTAGCACGGAGGTAATGACCGTGATCACCGGGACCATATAGATGTAGACGCTGGTACGGACGGCTCCTAACACTTTTACCGCCACATTCCAGGTCACAAAGCAGAGCGCCGATGCGCCAAGCCCAAGGTAAAGCACATTCATCAGATTCACCGGATGTGCAAACCGTTCCAGTCCCAACCGTACATCAAACCGAAGCAGCGCAGGGATCATGCAGATAATACCATAGAAAAAGGTCCTGCGGGTGGTGAGGATGACCGGCTGGCCAAGACTGCTGATCCTTCTTGTCAGCAGGGAATAGCAGGCCCATACAAATGCCGCCAGGAGCGCCAGCAGGTCGCCCATGGGATTTAACTGAAGTCTGGACCCGTTGAAGCTGATCAGGACTACGCCGGCCATGGCTACGCCGAAGCCGATGAAAAAGCCGGCCCGAAGCTTCTCCCCGGACCGGCCGAAGAGATGGGACAGGATAGCGGTGAAAAAGGGCGCCACGGATATGATAACCCCCACATTAGACGCCATGGTATAAGTCAGCGCGATATTTTCCAGCAGATAATACAGGCAGATTCCGCAAAGCCCTGCTGCCGCAAACAGAAGCTCCTGTCTTGGATCTTCCAGCTCAAGCCGTCTTGGACAGACCAGAAGCAGCGCCGCAAAGCCCATCGCAAAGCGGAAGAACAGAATCTCCGCCGGCTGAAAATCCGCCAGCAGAACCTTGGTGGAGATAAAGGTCGTCCCCCAGATAATGACGGTAAAAAGTGCTGCCAGATGACCGGCTGATCGATGATTTTCCATATGGTATACCTTCCTTTTGTAAAAATATGTTCCGGCAGATGCAAGCGGCCATCCCCGGTTTGTTCTGATTTCCTGCCTGCCGTTTGTCCGCGTCTGGCGGCATTTTACGATTCTACCTCATTTCATGGATTCTGTCTTGTAAAATATCTTCACCATGGAAAACAAGAAAGATAAAAAAGGATCCAAAAAACAGCATCCCTGTCAAAAACAGAAATGCTGTCTTTTTTCTATGTGTCCGTCAGCACCCGTACCTCATAAGCGGCAGCACCTCTGGCCAGGCGCTCCAGTCCGTCTCTTAACCGGCTTCTGGGGCAGGCGATATTCATCCGCAGAAAAGAACTTCCATTTTCCCCGTACTGTATTCCTTTTGACAAGTACAGCCCGGTATGCTCTCTCAGATATCCGGCAAATTCCGAAGTGCATCCTTGCATACGGCTGCAGTCCAGCCACAGCAGATACGTAGCCTTTGAGGGAACAGACCGAATCCGGGGGATTTCTTTTTGAAAAAATTCCTCTGCATATTCTCTGTTTTCCTGTATGTACTCACGGAGTGCATCCAGCCATGCCTCCCCTTCTGTAAAGGCCGCCACGGCCGCTTCCACTGCAAAAAAATTCGGCTCTGCCGCACCGGAAGTATTCAGTCCCTGCCGGACCTTGTGCCGAAGGTCCGGATCCGGAACCGACACCGCCGCTGTCTGAATCCCCGCCAGATTAAACGCTTTGGTCGGCGCCAGGCAGGTGATGCTGACCTTTCTGCAGCTCTCCGACACGGAGGCAAAGGGGATATATTCCCAGCCCGGACTGGTCAAATCACAGTGAATTTCATCTGCGATCACCGTCACCTGATATGTTCTGCACAGTTCTCCTATCCGGGCCAGTTCCTCTCTGTTCCAGATCCGTCCCGAAGGATTCTGGGGATTGCACAGAATCATCAGAGTGGTCTTGGGATCCGCAAGCTTTCGTTCCAGATCTTCCAGATCCATCCCATAGACCTCACCGTCATATGTCAAAGGATTCTCCAGCACCTGTCTGTCATTGTCCGTGATGGAGTTAAAAAACATGTTATAGACCGGAGTCTGGACCAGTACATTCTCCCCGGCCGCAGTAAGCCCCCGTATCATGCTGGAAATCGCCGGAATCACGCCGGTGCAGAAAATGAGCCACTCTTTTTCCATAACAAAATGGTGGCGCCTTCTCCACCAGCCCACATAGGCCTCCTGCCACGCTTCCGGGATAGTCGAATAGCCGAAGATGCCGTGCTGCGCACGCGCAAGGATCGCCTCACGGATCCTGGGCGCCGCCGGAAAATCCATATCCGCCACCCACATGGGAAGCTCCTGCTCTCCCACCTCCCATTTCAGACAATGGGTTTTCCGCCGGTCGGTTAACACATCAAAATCATAGTTCATGTTTGATTCTCCTCCTGCCTGTCTTTACTTTCATGTTTTTATCCATCTCATCTGGAATTTTTTACTGTGAAACATAATCTTCCGGGTAGCCAAAAAAGCGCAAACTTCCCCTATC
>CAJTYJ010000085.1 GCA_910583895.1 uncultured Lachnospiraceae bacterium | reverse complement strand
GGACAGTTCCCGCTCTGCACCTTTGATGTCATCTTATTGACAGACACTCTGACTGCCTGCAGGTGGTCCTGGCGTGTCCTCCTTCGCCGCTTTGCGCTTTCGCGCTGTACAGCTAACGTATTGTAGCTGCTGGATATGACCGCCTGGAGCGGTATTTTTCAAAGGGCAGAAGAAGGATTCTTTTCCCTCTCACTTACTTCCACGTTGGCAGAGCGTTTTGACAACCCTGAAAACGAAAAAATTTTAAAAATTTTCCAAAAATCGGCGCAGCTTGTCCAAAATGCGCTGTTTCCTCTTATTGACAGCATTTTGTGAACATCCCAGTTCCTCCGCCAGATCACGCTCTGTGCGGTCATTAAAATATATCTGCTGGATCAGATACCGTTCTTCATCAGAAAGAGAAGACAGCGCCCTATGTAGCTGCTCCGATTCCATACGTTTAAGTACCTGTTCTTCTATACCTGGGGTTTCCCCCTCAAACTGTACGGACATATCCAGCAGGCGCTCATAGGAGTCCTCCCGGCTCGGTATCACCCGGATCTCCTGTGCGTCCTGGTCAATGATGGTCTGCTCTGCCTTCAGGTCGTACTCCTGATACTGCATTTTTCTCTCTGTTTCCTTCAATACTTCGATCACTTCTTCGCTGGCCTCCGGATACATTTTCCGGAAGTCCGGCAGTCTGCCTGGCTTTGCCATAGGCTTGTCCTCCATTTTCTTAAAATTTCAAAAATGAAGAACAAGCCGGGCGGAGATCGACACCTTGTTGCCTGTTTGCCATCCTTAAGCCATACTGCTAATAACTTTTCAATCCGTGAGGAATCACAATCGGCACACAAACAGATAAAAGTTCCTGTCTGTGCGCCTGTAAACTGTTCATATAAATCCTGCTCTATTCGTTCACTATATAGCGCAAAAAATGCCTGTATATGACTGATGATTTTTTTAACCAGCCACCACAGGCATTGATACTAAAGTTTCTTAGCTGTCTGATGTAAAAAACAGCATTGCCGTATTTTATTTGCAAATATAAAATCCCCCTGGCTCTAAAACAGGGCCAGAAGGGAATAAAAATATGTCAACCGGCGTACTAATGTACCCGTCAAAGCACCGTTTTTTTCTTTGACGGGATATCCCGGTTTTATTAAATATTTGTTTTATATTTCTTTTATTTTATCAAATGAATTTCAATGTACGTTCAGCGCAAATTCATTTTTCTCTCGATTTTCTTAAAAATATATGAAAAAGCCAGAAACAACATTGTAAAAACTGCTTGTTTCTGGCTCTCCTCTATTTTTCTTTTTTTAATTGATATCCATATCCTCGAATGCTCTGAATAATATCATGCCCCATTTTCTTTCTTATAGCATATACGCTGCTCTCTATCCCATGATAATCACTCATGATATCTTCTCCCGTAATTGCCTTATAAATCTGTCGGGTGGTCAGCACCTGGTCATGATAATAGGCGAGTGTATACAGGACATCGAATTCCCTTGCGGTCAATTCCACTTCTTTTCCTCTTAAAAAAACTTTCCGCTGTTTTGTCTGTATCTCCACATCTCCAAAATTCAGTTCTTCTTCGCCTGCAATTTGAATACACTCAATTTCGTGATCTTCTGCCAGCACTGCTTTGATTTTTTCCACAACCTGCTCTTCCGGGTCAGAACCCATTCCTTATATCTCCTGGCTCCTTCCACCAGGCGTTTTCCCCATCTTCCAGCTGGCTTCGGGGGCAGGCTATATTCATTCTGATAAAGGAACCGCCGCTTTCCCTATACTGCCATCCTTCCGACATCTACAGTTCTGTATGGCAAAGTAATCACCCTTTACCGATACATTCCATGTCACATCCTCACAACTCCACAGTGTTTCCGCTGCATTGAGAAAGAATGTTATTTCTCCTGTCAAATCTCCTGATTTCTTTTGCTTTCATGATGTTTCCTCTCCTTTTGTATGTCTCACTTCCTTCATCTTATTCTTTTATCCATCTCCAGGTATCCCACATCAGAAAAAGAAATCTGTCTGCCGTTTTTACTTCCCTGCATCCGCATATCCGTCCCGTGGTATCATGACCGGGAAGCCAATGGGAAACCGGGTCAGGTATCCAGATATAAATTCGGCGGCCTGCGCCTCCTGTGCAGCATCCACGATGACTTTTTTGAGCCTCTCCCTGTTGTTATCCACAAAGGCCCGGAAAAAGTCCAGCTTATTTCCTCTCACCACAATGTCCACCCCTGATGCAAGTTCGCCAGTGCCGGATGCGATCCGGTATCCGAGTATTCCCCTGTCCACCTGTATATTGGCATACTCGGTTCCTTTGGCCGTAGTTACGGACACAGACATCGCCAGACGTTTCCTGTCTTTCTCCACTTTCCTGCTGTCCAGCATGATGCCCATATACTGGAGTATCATCTCCAGGGACATGGCATTTATCGTGTCATCCGCAAATGCCAGGGTGCCTTTTACCACCGTTCCGTCCAGTTCGATCTCCTGTGCGCCTGTCAGGTACATATTGCGCCATGTGGCTGCCTCTGATCCGTATCCCAGGTTCCTGAGCGTATCCGCGTATATCCCCCTCGCTTCCTTCAGGATACTGGGCAGGACTTTGCCTTCCTCCGCATTCATAAGGAGGTCAAACAGTTCCGCCGCCCATGCGTAGTCCTCGGCATCATGGGCATCCTTTGCCTTTTCCAGTATCGCGTCCGCGCCGAATGCGTCCACATATCTCGTCGCCCGTTCCACCGGCTTGTGCCTGTTCAGGTGCGCGGGGTTGCCGTCATACCAGCCGATATACCGCTGGTACACAGCTTTTGCATCATGATTATATGTACCGTAAAAGCTGTGGCTGCACCATTCCTGTGCAAATTCCTCCGGCAGGGGCATTGTCCCGTCCTCACCGGAGACCATCCTGCCGACCTCGTCAATGGTATAGCCCAGATTTACAAGATGCAGCGTTGCATTGTTCACATAACGGTACATATCCCTCTGTATCCCGATGAACCGTATACTTTCTTCCCTGCCGAAATGCGGCCAGTTATGTGCGCTGCAGACAATCTCCATATCCGAAAAAGTCACAATGGTCTCGTCCAGAAACCCTGCCCACGCCAAAAGGTCACGCACCTGTGCGCCCCTCGGCGTCAGCGCGTTATGGAGTGTCCCTGCACAGTTCTCGGCAATGAACAGCACTTTCTGTTTCGGCAGGTAGACATTCATCTCAGCCGGAGCCTCTGTTCCAGGCGTGTACTGTATCTGCAGGGGAACCTCCCCACAGGTTATCTCATAATATTTTTTCCCGCCATAGTCCTCAAAACCGATCTCCTTAGTTGGCTCAATGATGCTGTTGCCTCCCTGCGTGGTCATCTTGCCAAGCCCGCAGTCCACATGGCCCGCTGCGCCGGGTTTCAGGGTCCCGCCCATCTGGTAAACGGCGCGGCGGCTCATGGCTGTCCCCGCATAGACATTCTCGCTCACCGCATGCTCCATAAAACCTTCCGGCGCGAGGATCTGGACACCTTCCTTTGCAAAATACGGCTTCAGCCCGCCGATTCCCCCATAATGGTCCACATGGGAATGGGAATATATGACCGTGTGGATAGGCGCTGAATCTGAAAGATATCTCTGTACCACTTCCTGCCATACCACGCCCGCTATGGTGATGGTAGTCAGCACATCCATGACGATCCAGCCGCTTCCGTCATAGACAAGCGTCATGTTGGAGATGTCATATCCCCTGATCTGAAATACATCCCCCACATGGAGCGCATATTGCCCATACGCTCCCCTCGCTTCATTTTCCTGGATATTGTTTACACGGTACAGACCGTATTGCAGGTTCAGCTTTGCCTGCTCCCAAAGGTTTTGATGCACGGTGTCGGGTGCCGGACCCTCCGCATACAGAAATGACATGGAAATCCACATTCTCATCCGTTTTCCTTCCACCCATCAGGACGTATCGGCCCATGGACGGATCTCCCTTTTTCATCTCCTCATCCAGCCAGAATTTCCCCGTGTATCTCGCCTGTGTGCAGAGATTCACGCACACATAATATCCGCTCGGAATTGCGCTGAGATCACAGACATATTCCCTGTCATCTGCATTGTAGACTACTGTTAATCCTTCTGTTTTCAGTAACGTCTCCATAAATATTCCCTCCAGACTTTTTTATATTTTATGGTACCGCAGGGTTTTCCCCTGCGGCAAGTTTTTAACTGTCTGTTTCCTGTTTCTTCTTTAACACAAAGAATGCACCGATTCCCATGACGGTCACCAGCAGGCCGACCACGATAAACCACCATGGCCTCCATATCTGCCTTGTCTGGGGATTTTCTTCTGTCAATCCGGTACTATCCTCATCCTGATCTCCTGATACAGGTTCTGCAGCATTGCCGTCTGGTTCTTCCTCATCCGCATCTATCGCAATCACATAATCAGAAGCATGGGTGAATGCAAGGGACACGGTGCCGTCCTGTGCAACTTTATCCGCACAGATAAATTCAAGTTCCCCTGCGCTTTCGTTGTAATAATACAGGCTTGCCATATATCCGGCGTTCTCTTTGCCAAGATTTATGGAAAGCACCGCCGTAAAGCCGAACTCCCCTTCATAGGCGAGGCTGATCTGGATGCTGTAATTCTCCCCGGTGACATTGTTAATAATATCAACCGGCACGGTCTTTACGCCCGTCTTTACGGAAAAATCAATGTCGCCCGCCTTGTCGGTGGTGATGTTCTTCCCGTCCACGCTCCAGAGGATGCCGCTGCCCATGTCGAAGGTGATGGTGATGTCCTTTCCCTTAATGCTGTCAAATATATCTCCCGGAACCACAGTGGAACCGTTCATATCCACGTTGATAACGCTGCCTTCCTCTGCGTTTTCTTCCTCGGCGCGGATGACATCCCAACCGATCTTGCCGTCCGCTCCCTTGATGAATGGCTGTTTTGTCCCCTGTGCGGGCATCCCTGCGCTGCCGCTGCCCGGAGTAGTTCCCGGCCTTGCTGTATTTCCACTGCCCGGATTCACCGGCGTTGTTCCTGTCCCTGGCGCGATTTCATTCCCCGGATTGGTGCTGGTTTCTGTGGACGGTGTCACGAACGGCTGCGGCGTGGTGTTTCCATTGCCCGGATTTGTGCTGCCGCCTCCGCCGTTATTTCCGTTATCGCCCGAATTTCCGCC
>CAJTYJ010000084.1 GCA_910583895.1 uncultured Lachnospiraceae bacterium | reverse complement strand
GAAAACCGCAGGATGCAGGAGATGATGAAGATGTACAATATGTACGGCATGGATCCCAATGCCTTTGGCACCTCCACCACCCTGGTTCTGAACGCAAACCATGCGCTTGTAAGATACCTGTTTGAGCATTCTGAGAGCGAGCATGTGAATATGATCTGTGAACAGCTCTACGACCTGGCCATGATCAGCCATCAGCCCCTGGCTCCGGAGGCCATGACCCGGTTTGTCACCAGGAGCAATGAGATCATGTTGCTGCTTACCAAATAGAATTTATACCAGTTCAAAGGGGATTCCCTGCTGGCGGAAAAATCTCTGGACCATGTCATCCCAGGCGTGGTCCAGTTTTTTGTCCATGGAAAAGACTGCGAGGGAAGTGCCGGTGGTGCAGAG
Organism: uncultured Lachnospiraceae bacterium; assembly: GCA_910583895.1. Classification (GTDB taxonomy): domain Bacteria; phylum Bacillota; class Clostridia; order Lachnospirales; family Lachnospiraceae; genus Hominiventricola. The sequence continues at coordinate 4,791 of CAJTYJ010000084.1, read as the reverse complement.
CAGAGTATGTCCGTCATACTTCAGGTTGATCAAGAGTCCCCGCACCTGGCTGGGAGGGATCAGGATGCCGGCTTTTTCGAGCAGTTTCGCTGTGTTGGTGGCAGAGAGCTGAAAGACAAGCCGGAAGGACAGAGGCGTCCTTTTCCCCCGGATCAGCTCAAAGCAAAAAGGGCGGACTTCCCCCCAGAGGGAAAGATTCCGGTCTGCGAGTAATTCCTGTTCTTCCCGGGCATAATAAGATTTTTGAAGGGTTCCGTCTATCCGGAAGGTGCAAAAAGTGGTGATGGTGCCTTCCAGAAGAAGAAAACGGTCAAAGGATTCAAAGAGCAGAAGTTTCTGCATAAAGGATTTGATGTCGGCAATCTGCAGTGCAGTCATAGTGGGCCTCCTGAATTTCGAAAATGATAAGTTTATTATAGAAGAAAATATGGTGGTTTTCCACTTTATTTTTAAGAAGCGGCGGTTCTTTTTCACGGCGCGGTCCTGATCTGGAAATGTAACGAAGAACCCTTGCATATCCTGCTTTGTTGTGGTAATATAATGTGGTAATTAAAACTACATTATGGATGAAGATAAATGTAAGACGACATATATCCTGCAGGATGTTCGCAGATATATGTTTTGACAGATGGTTGTTGTAAGAACGATGGTCCGGTTGCCAGGTGAACGGCAGTTAAAACGAGAAGCAGGGGTGGTAGGAAAGATGAATTACAGGATTGTGGTAGACAGTTGCGGGGAGTTTACAGAGAAGATGAAGGGGGATCCGCACTTTGTGCATGCGGCCCTTCGCCTGAATATTGATGGGGAAGAGTTTGTGGATGATGACACCTTTGACCGGCTGGATTTTCTGAAGAAGATGAAGGCGAGTCCCAACTGTCCCAAATCGAGCTGTCCGTCGCCGGAGGTTTACCGGGAGGCGTACGACTGCGGGGCAGAGCATCTGTACGCGGTGACGCTGTCCGGCGAATTAAGCGGCTCCTATAACAGCGCTGAGCTTGGGAAAGCTCTATATCTGGAAGATCATCCGGAAGGAAAGGTTCATGTGTTTAATTCCTGTTCTGCTTCGGTGGGACAGACGAAGATTGCGCTTCGGATTCAGGAATGTGAAGAGGCGGGGATGGACTTTGAGACGATTGTGCAGACGGTGGAGCAGTTCATTCTGGATATGCATACTTATTTTGTGCTGGAGTCTTTGGACAATCTCAGAAAGAACGGGCGTTTAAGCGGGGTAAAAGCGCTGGTGGCTTCTGCTCTGAATATCAAGCCGGTCATGGGGGCTACGGATCGGGGAACGATCCTTCAGCTCGGCCAGGCCAGAGGAATGCAAAAGGCACTCCGAAGCATGGTAGAGACCATGGCGGCGGAAGTGAAGAATCCTCAGGAGAAAGTGCTGGGAATCACTCACTGCAACAACCGGGAGAGGGCAGAGTATGTCAAAGAAGAAGTGAAGAAGCTTCTGAAGGTAAAAGATATCATCATCGTGGAGACCAGCGGGGTCAGCACCCTGTATGCGGCTCAGGGCGGGATTATCATGGTGATTTAGCGGACTGCCGTTTCAGCCGTATGTGGTGCACAATGGAATGAAAGCTGCAGTAAAACAGAGAAGAGGGCGTCCCTCAGTCGTTTCATGACTTTTGGGACACCCTCTTTTGGAAACTTCTGAAATACTGTCGTATCAACGGTGCTCTTGGAGCACAATTTTTACTGTTCTGTATCCAGGGATGCAATATAATCGTCGAGGGCAGTGGTATCTGCCGTAACCGGTCCGCTGTTTTGCTTCTGTACATAAAGATCCACGGCAGAGTATCCAAGCCATGCGGACAGCACCAGGATGACTGCGCCGGTGCAGGCCTTCGTGATCAGTGCATTGCGTTTTTTCTTTGCCTGTATGGCTTTGCGGTTTCGTTTTTGTTCTTTATAGCGATCTACTTTTTCCTGACTCATAATATAATCTCTCCTTTTTCCAACCATATACGCCCGTGCCCGCACGGGCGCATGCTGACAGAAACAGTATATCACAATTCTGAAAGATTTTCACTAATATTTTGGAAAGAGATTGTTTAGCAGTTTTTTTCTGCCTCTGCCATCTTCATGGCGCGGACTTTCAAGGGCAGTCCGAACAGAGTGATAAATCCGCTGGCGTCGTGGTGATCATACAGATCTCCGGTGGTAAAGGAGGCCAGAGACTCGCTGTACAGGCTGTAGGGAGAGGAAGTTCCGGCTTTGATGATGTTGCCTTTGTAGAGTTTGAACTTTACTTCTCCGGTTACATATTCCTGGGTGCTGGTCACAAAAGCCTGTACGGCTTCCCGAAGGGGCGTGAACCATTTTCCTTCGTAAACGATCTGAGCCATCTTGTTGCCCAGGTCTTTTTTGGTCTCCATGGTGGCGCGGTCGAGAACCAGCTCTTCTAACTGATCGTGTGCCTCCATAAGAATCGTTCCGCCGGGGGTTTCATAGACACCACGGGATTTCATGCCGACTACCCGGTTTTCTACGATATCTACGATGCCGATACCGTGCTTTCCGCCAAGCTCGTTGAGTTTGCGGATGATATCAGCCACCTTCATGTTCTCGCCGTTTACGGAAGTCGGGATGCCTTTTTCAAAGGTCATGGTCACATATTCGCCTTCGTCCGGTGCTTTCTCCGGCGTGACGCCCAGCACCAGCATGTGGTCATAGTTGGGCTCGCTTGCCGGATCTTCCAGCTCCAGGCCTTCGTGGCTGATGTGCCACAGGTTCCGGTCGCGGCTGTAGCTCTGGCTGTGGTCGAAGGGCAGATCAATGCCATGCTTTTTACAGTAGGCGATCTCATCCTCTCTGGACTGCATGGTCCAAAGGTCCGTCATCCGCCAGGGAGCGATGATCTTCAGGTCCGGAGCCAGCGCCTTGATGCCCAGTTCAAAACGGATCTGGTCGTTGCCTTTTCCGGTGGCACCATGGCAGATGGCGGTGGCACCTTCTTTTCTTGCGATCTCCACCAGTCTCTTGGCGATGACCGGGCGGGCCATGGAAGTTCCCAGCAGATATTTATGCTCATAGACAGCCCCTGCCTGTACACAGGGCATGATGTATTCTTCTGCAAATTCGTCTACAATGTCTTCGATATACAGCTTTGCTGCGCCGGAAAGTTTGGAACGCTCTTCCAGACCGTCCAGTTCGTTGCCCTGTCCGCAGTCGATGCAGCAGCAGATGACTTCATAGTCGAAGTTCTCCTTTAACCAGGGGATGATGGCGGTGGTGTCCAGACCGCCGGAATAAGCCAGAATTACTTTTTCTTTCATATGTATTCTCCTCTAAAAAATGGTGTCTGTTTTTTCTGCATTCTACTATACAACAAGTTTGTGAAGAATGCAAGTGAAAAAATATACATATTTTTCAAGATTTTATAAAAAATACTTGCATAATATACGAAATATATGTATAATTATGCAATCCAAAGCGGAAGAAGCTTCCGGATTAAGCGGTTGGATGCAGGTCATGAAGCAGGCAGTAACGGTTCCTGATTATGGCTATATTACACTTGCATGGGCAGGGGTTTTGTTATATGATAAAAAACAGTATGTTTATGAAGAGCAGATGCAGCGTGGCAAAACGGCATCGGAACGGAGGATAAGATGATTAGAGTAGGGATAATCGGGGCTACAGGCTATGCCGGCGGAGAACTGGTGCGGCTCCTTTTCGGTCATAAGGACGCCAGGATTGTATGGTATGGCTCCAGAAGCTATGTGGATCAGAAGTTTGCAGGTGTTTACCAGAATATGTTTCAGCTGGTAGATGCGTCCTGCCTGGATGACAATATGGAAGAGATGGCAAAGCAGGTGGATGTGATTTTTACGGCGACCCCTCAGGGGCTTTGTGCGTCTCTGATCAAGGAAGAGATTCTGCAGAAGGTAAAGATCATTGATTTGAGTGCAGATTTCCGGATTAAGGATGTGGCGGTCTATGAAAAATGGTACGGACTGGAACATAAAGCGCCGCAATATATCGAGGAGGCGGTCTATGGACTGTGCGAGGTGAACCGGGAGGCGGTCAAAAAAGCCCGTCTGATTGCCAATCCGGGATGTTACCCGACGTGTAGTTTTTTGTCGGTCTATCCGTTGGTAAAAGAAGGGCTGATTGATCCCAATACGCTGATTATTGACGCAAAGTCCGGGACTTCCGGGGCCGGGCGGGGAGCGAAGGTGGACAATCTGTTCTGCGAAGTAAATGAGAATATCAAGGCGTATGCAGTGGCAGGACACCGGCATACCCCCGAGATCGAGGAGCAGCTTTCGCTGGCGGCAGAAGAGCCGGTGCGGATCAACTTTACGCCCCATCTGGTGCCGATGCAAAGAGGAATTCTGGTGACGGCTTATGCTTCTTTGAAACGGGAAGTTTCCTGGGAGGAAGTGAAGGCGGTATATGACCGTTATTATGAGAAGGAATATTTTGTCCGGGTGCTGGAAAAGGATGTGTGTCCTCAGACCCGCTGGGTGGAAGGCAGCAATTTTGTGGATGTGAACTTTAAGATTGACCACAGGACCGGGCGTATCATAATGATGGGAGCAATGGACAATCTGGTGAAAGGCGCTGCGGGACAGGCAGTGCAGAATATGAATCTGATGTTCGGGGCAGAAGAATCAGAAGGACTTCGGATAGCGCCTTTATTTCCTTAAGATAACGGGCAAAGGCCATCCTTTCGGTTCCTGGCGGACCAAAATTCCAAGGCGGCCGGACTTTACATCATGTTCCTGATTTACTGTGAAACATAATCTTCCGGGTAGCCAAAAAAGCGCAAACTTCCCCTAT
>CAJTYJ010000083.1 GCA_910583895.1 uncultured Lachnospiraceae bacterium | reverse complement strand
GACGATACAAATAACGAAGGGCTGCAGTATGAGTGCAGCCCTTGTCTGTTGTGTCTGTAGTCAGATCTGAATGTCGTAGATTTCTGAATACTTTTCTTTAAAATACCGGATAAGCGGTTCGGCGGATATTTCCCTGCCGCAGACTGCCCTGATCGCATCCTTGGGTTTGCGCGTATTGCCGTACCAGTGGATCTTCTGATTCAGCCATGCGGTGATGTCCTTAATCTTTCCGTTCTTAAGCAGTTCGTCCACATTCCCCAGTTCTTCCTGCAGAGTATCCAGAAGCATACCATCGTAAATGCTGCCCAGCAGATAGGAAGGGAAGTACCCAAAGCCGCCGTCCGACCAGTGCATATCCTGCAGGATGCCCTGTGCGTCGTCTGCGGGTGTGATCTGCAGATAATCCTGCATTTTCTGATTCCACAATGCGGGCAGGTCACCTACCGGCACATGATCTCTGAAGATCGCCTTTTCCATTTCGTAGCGCAGTATGATATGGAAGCAGTAGGTCACTTCGTCTGCGTTTACACGGATAAAGCTGTTTTGCACGTGATTGATCTCCTGGTAGAAAGTTTCTAACGGGATTTCCTTAAAGGCAGGCAGCAGTTCGCCCAGCTTGTCGTAAATGGGCAGCCAGAAGTTCTTATTCCGTCCCAGAATATTTTCATAGAACCGGGACTGGCTTTCGTGAAGCCCCATGTAATCGCAGCTGCCGGCTACGGTGTTGTCATATTTCGGGTTGATGTTCTGTTCAAAAATGGCGTGTCCGCCTTCATGGACAGCGGAGAAGATGGAACTGAGCGGATTATTCTCATAATAGTGATTGGTCAAACGCACATCTTTGGAACAGAAGTTGAGGGTAAAAGGATGCTCTGTCTCCCCGACACTTCCGGCATCTTTCCGAAAGCCGATATAATCAAGCAAAAGATCCTGTACCTTCCGCTGGCCGTCCGGATCGAAATAGCCTTTGAAGGCCGGATTTTCCGGTTTCTGCTTTGCAAGGATCTCTTTTGCAAAAGGGATCAGTTCTTTTTTCAGCGCTTCAAACAGAGCGTCGATGGTGGCAGAGTCCATTCCTTCCTCATACTGGTTGAGAAGAGCGTCGTAAACTTCCACGCCCGGATCGGTATAGCCGGTCATCTCTACAGTCAGGTCGATCATCTTCTGCAGATAAGGAGCAAACAGGCCAAAGTCGGATTTCTCTTTGGCATCCACCCAGATATTGCCGGCCTCTGCCTGGGTCTGCACGTAGGTCTTATACAGATCGGCGGGAATGCGCTTGTTGCGGTCGAAGTCGCGCTTCATGCGTGTGACGATAAATTTCCATGTGTCCGTTAAGGCATCATACTCTGCCGGTTTGGCCAGTTCGGTCAGCATTTCCCCCATCTGTTCGGAGGTGGACATGGCGAAGACTTCTGTGGAAAAGTGGGTCAGCGCCTCCACATGACCCTCCTGTCCCAGCTTCGGGGTGCAGGTCTTCATGTCCCAGTACAGCAGCGTGAGCACATGCTCATACTGATTCTTCTTTTTCAGATACTCCTGAAATTCTTCTAATAATTTGCTCATGGCATCTCCCTTCGGTGTAAACATTCAGCAACTTTTAAAAGAGTCTGGACATACTGTTTAAATTATAGCATGTTACAGACTCTTCGCCAATTATATTTTGATAAGCAGCAGGGGGATTCTTCTTTCTTTATTTCACATTTTCTTTTGCAGCAGCAGAGGCCATAGCCCTGTATTTTTCTTTCTCCGCCGCCATTTCTTCCACGGTTTTTGTCTTTAAGGTAAATCCTTTGACCGGGCGGTAAGGTACGGTCTTGTTTTCCAGCCGTTTTCTGGCGCTTTCGATTACTTCTGTATACTGAGGCATCCATTGTTCGCCTGCCACAAGCATTTCGTCTACCATTTGCCTGATTTCGTCAGGCGTACATACGGCGCCTGTCAAAGGGTCCAGCATGGCGGCCTGGCGTAACAGGTTCAAGTCTGCATGGACTGCGGCTTCCACGGCAAGTTTCTGTACCCATACGCTCTGGGAGCAGATGGCCGCGCACCCTAAAGGCAGGTCGCCTACTTTGGGAACGGATATGCCGTTATAGTCCACATAGCAGGGTACTTCCACGACGCACTCGTCTGGGAGGTTCGTGATGGCGCCTTCGTTCATAATATTAAAGCACCCTCTGTACACCCGTCCCGTTTCCAAACTTTCGATAATATAACTGCCATGTTCGCTGGAGCGGGTTTCCGGAGAGAACTTCTTCGCAGGCTCTTTGAGCCAGTTGGGGAAGTCCGTCTCGAACCAGTTGCGGCTTTCCTTGCAGACACGCAAGTATCCGGCGGTCTCGCCCTGAATCCAGTTGCTGTAATTAATCCACTTTTCCATATCCTCGGGGCGTTTCCTGTACCACATCAGGTATTCGGAAAGATGGCCGTTGGATTCGGTGGAATAGTAGCCGAAGTTTTTCATCACATCCAGACGGATGTTCTCGTCCCTGGCAAACTCTGCCCCTTTCATAAGTTCATAAAGCTCGCCCGTGCGCTCTACGCCGTCTGTCTTGACGCTGATATACCATGTCTGGTGGTTTAATCCGGCACAGATAATATCAACCTCCTTCTTATCTCTGCCAAGGGCTTTGGCTATCTGCTCGTGTCCATGCTGTACGCCGTGACATAGTCCGTATGTTTTTACCTTGCCATATTTGTTACATGCCCAGGTCAGCATTGCGTTGGGGTTGGAGTAATTGAGCAGGATGCATCCGGGAGCCGCCACCTCCCTGATATCTTTACAGAAGGAAAGCAATGCGGGAATACCGCGCTGCCCGTACATGATGCCGCCGATGCAGAGGGTATCGCCCACGCACTGGTCGATACCATATTTTAACGGAATTTCGACATCTGTTGCAAAAGCCTCCAACATGCCGATTCTGACACAGTTGATAACGTATTTAGCGTCTTTAAATGCTTCCCTGCGGTCCGGGGTTGCATGGATTTTGATGTTCAGGCCGTTCTCGTCGATATCTCTCTGGCACAGCTGTGTCACCATGCGCAGGTTGTCGGGATTGATGTCCGTAAACGCTACCTCGATATCGTGAAATTCCGGCACGGACAGAAGGTCTGTGAGAAGACCTCTTGTGAAACCGATGCTTCCTGCACCGATAAATGCTACTTTAAATGACATAAAATTGTCCTCCTTATGTAAAATTTTGATTGTTCATTTTTTGCCTGCTTTGTGATATGCTCAGATAGCTATGAGCCGCATAAGCAGGTTATGCTCTAATCATAGATAAGGTGTGGTGGTTTTGCAATGGTAACTATTTGATTAAAAGGGTAAATTTTTGATGTGCAGGCAGTACCTTCCTGCACCTTGAGCTGTGTGCAAAAGAAAACCTGGAAGGAGAAGCGAATATGCAGGGAAAAGAAGATGTTAAAGATAATTATGCGTTCCATTTTCTCAATGATGTGGAGCATCCGGTAGTACGTTTAAACGCCGTGGGGAAAGAGAGGTGCAGTACCGGCGCCTATTTCTGGGACAACAAAAACCGACCGGAATGTTATCTTTTCCAGTATACTCTAAATGGCAGCGGGACGGTGAAGATTGATGGTGAAGCGAAGATTGTGGACAAGGGGAAAGGCTTTTTCCTCAAGATGCCTGGCCCGGAATGCTACTATTTTGATGAACAAAACAATGAAGGGCCGTGGGAGTTTATCTACATATTGTTTGAATGTGGCACGGCGGTGGAATATTGTCGGTATATAGAGAATCATCTGGGCAGGATAATTAGCCTGCCGGTCTACAGCGGTGCGGTGGAATGGATATTTGAACTTCATGCCCAGGCGAAACGCACTAACCAGAATCCGTTTCTGCTGGGATCTATGGTGTTTTCATTCCTGTGTGCCTTATGTGGTGTTGGAAAGGAAAAAGAGAAAGCGGAGTCACCGCTGATTGTGGGGGCAAAAACTTACATGGAGGAAATGTTTATGGAGCCTGTAGGCATCAGTGATGTGGCAGTTGCCTGTCATGTCAGCCAGAGTCATCTGTCCCGGGAATTTTGTAAAGTGACTGGCGTGAAACCAAGCGAATATCTGACAAAGCTGCGTCTTAAGAAAGCGGTGGATATGTTGGCAGGCACTTCTGTGCAGCTTGCGCATGTCAGCGGGGCGTGCGGGTTTTCTTCTGCTAATTATTTCCAGAAGGTCTTTAAGAAGCATATGGGTATGTCACCCGTTCAGTTCCGCAGATATGTAAAGAGTGAAGGGTATTCCAGGTTCCAGATATAGTATGCTATTCCGGTTTCAACCTGCTATGGAGAATTGCAGACAGGAACGCCCATTTAGCTTTGTTTAGGGGACGCTCTTGATGCATATATGTTGGAGGTTAATAAAGCGGCGGATTTCTGTGCTTGCGGCAGAATATTCAGCTGTGTTATTATGGAAAACAAACACTTGGCAGTGATGGCGCCTGTATGGCGGATGCGTGCTTCCACAATCATGGCGATGCAGTAAATTTTATTGGATAATGATTCAGGTAATTGAAATGGAGAGGACTATGAACGCGGTTTTCCGGGATATCTTCCGTGCGATCCATGAGGGAAAATGGATGAGCATCGAATACCACAACAGAGAAGATCAGATCACGAAATACTGGATCGGCATCCGTGATCTGGACGTTCACAGCCGTACCCTTTCGGTGGACGGTCTTCATCTGCGGCAGTATACGGTAGAGTCTTATGACAGGATCCGGATCGATGCCATCCAGTCCTCCAGAATCATAGAAGGCTCTTACTGCCCCGTCAATGAAAAGCTGGTTCAGGATATTTATTTAAATCCCCACAAGTATACAGCGCTGTTTGACAACACTGCCAATTTAAAGATCCTCGGGTATCTGGAGATGTGCAACCGTCTGGACTGCGTGCCGTACAAATCGGATTTCAGTCTGGTGCGCTATCTTGATCATGACACGATCAAAGGAGAGCTGTACCAGCTGAGTCCGGAGCAGTTCCGGGAGATCGTGAGGAATTTCCAGTATCAGTCGGAATCCGACGGGCGGGAGGATGGCCGGCTGCAGATCAGACAGCTGGCGATGAATGTCTTAAGTATTCATATGACGAAAGGGCTGTACGTACTGGCTTACCGCAAGCTGCATCTGGACGTGAAGCAGCGGGCGCTAAAGCCGGAGGAAGAGATCACGATCTGTACGGAGTTTGGGATCAAAGAGGAGCGGGGACGGCGTTCTGTGGAGCTCGTGACAAAACAGAGCATCCGTCGGTTTCTGGACGGTGATGAGTACGAGCTGCTTGCCGATTTCGAGGCGAATCAGGAGCGGATCAAGGACTGTA
>CAJTYJ010000082.1 GCA_910583895.1 uncultured Lachnospiraceae bacterium | reverse complement strand
CAGACTTTTGTTTTGTAAAAAATTAATGGTGTTATATGCAGATTATAATAAAAACGTATGTTATTTATACATATTTTTCATAGAAAGGCAAAAACTAGTACCGGATACAGTATAACAAATCGAATGTGCAGAAACAAGAAAGAAAGTATTAAATAACAATTCCTAAAAGTCATCAAGGAGGGTATTATGAGAAAATTTGTCACAGGAATTTTGGTCACAACGATGTTTCTTTTATCAGGGTGCGAAGAACAGCTGCCGGAGGATGAGCTGGTCGATCAGGGCCGGGCATTTGAGATGGAGAAGACAGAGGATGATCTGGAAGCAAGCAGTTTTCCCATGTTAAACCGGGAAAAATTTATCCCCCTTACAGAATTGAAGGAAAATGTCAAAGACCTTTTGGGAGACAACTACTGGCCGGAGGTAGATCTGACAAAGGAAGAGCTGGCGTCGAAAACCGGCATCACCGAGGATATGTATGTGGATTTTCTGGCAGAAAAGCAGGTACTGGATGCCCATATTGATACGATGATCATTGTGCAGGCCAAAGAGGCGTATGTGGGAACGGTGGAACAGGCCCTGGAGGATTACCGCACGGCCATCATAGAGGAAAACCGCGACCATCCCCAGAATCTGGGCAAGGCTAAAGCCTCCCGGATGGAGACGATCGACAATTATGTCTGTTTCGTGCTGCTGGGCGCGGATACGACCGCCATCGCCGAGCAGGGAGAAGAGCAGCTGATTGATTACTGTCAGGAAGAGAACGAACGGGCACTGTATGTGCTGGAGCAGGATATATTGGAGCAGCTGAGGGATTGAATGAATATTTTTTGGAGCCTTTCTGCAGCATGTTTGAAACTTGATAATGACACACAGGAAATGTTTGTGTAAAATGGAAGCGGATCGGGAGACAGGCAGGTAAAACCGCAGACCGCTGTTTATGGCTGTAAATCTGCAAATTGAGGAAGGAGTATTCTACAAATGAACACAGATGATAAAGAAATCAGACTGATCGCCACAGATCTGGACGGAACATTGCTCAATTCCCGCAAAGAAGTTCCGGCAGAGTTCGAGGAATGGGTATGCGCACATTCCGGCATCAAAACGGTGATTGCCAGCGGCCGGCAGTACTATAATATAAGGAAGCTGTTTCCAAAAGCAGCCGACAGAATGATCTATCTGGCGGAAAACGGCGGGATGGTAGTCGAAAACGGGGAAGTCATCTACGCATGTACGATCAGGGAAGAAGATGTGTTAGACTGCATTGAGCGCTTTCAGGAGAAGGAAGGCCATGTGGTCATTGTCTGCGGCGAAAAATCGGCGTATATGTGTCATGCCGGTGAAGATGCGGAGCGGAACGCACACATGTATTATGAAAATCTGAAATTTGTGGAAGACCTGAGGGGCTGTGTGCAGGAAGATCATATGATCAAGATCGCGGTTTTCTTTGAGGATTATGATGCGGATACATATTACAGGGGCATGGAGAAAGTGCATGACAGGCTTAATGTGGTATTGTCCGGGGAATGCTGGATCGATATTGCCAATAAGGAAGTGTGCAAAGGTGCGGCCCTGAAATTTCTGCAGGACAGATACGACATAAGCGCCGATGAGAGTATGGCGTTCGGGGATTTCCTCAATGATGAGAGTATGCTTCTGCAGTGTACGGAAAGCTATGCCATGAGCAATGGACATCCGCTCTTGAAGGAAAAGGCGCGCTATATCGCGCCGTCCAACGATGAAGATGGCGTGATGAAGATTCTGCGTGCTGTTATACTTTTGTAATTGTTCCCGTTCATGATGTGTGATAGTATCAAATTAAGCATTTTAAGAGACAAATTTACAAATAACGGCGTAGCATGAATGGAGGGAGTTCATACATGATATTTCGGGTTGGCGTTGGAGAATCTGACTTTGCCGCACTGCGCAGGTCGGGTAAATACTATGTGGATAAAACGGCTGTCATGTATGAGCTTGTGGAAGAGACGGAAAATAAAGTCACGTTGTTTACCAGACCGCGTAGATTCGGTAAGACATTGATGATGAGCATGCTCTCCAATTTTTTCAGTATCAGGAAAGACAGCAGGGAAATCTTCGAAGGACTCGGGATTACGGCGTATAAAGAGTTTTGTGAAAAGTGGATGAATCAATCCCCGGTGCTTTTTCTTTCTTATAAAGATGTTGAGGCGGAGACTTTTGAGGGCGCCTACAGAATGCTGAAAACAAAACTGGCAGATTTATGTAAAGAATTGGATTTCTTATTAGAAGAAACAGCAGTTAATTCTGCAGACAGGGATATCTTCAGGAAATTAATGTTCAAAACGGCAGAGGAAGATGATGTCAAGAATTCATTGAAGACCATTATGCGTATGCTGTACGCCGTTTACGGCAGGAAAACGATTCTTCTGATCGACGAATACGATGTGCCGCTTGCCAGGGCCAGTGAGAAGAACACGGTTGAGAATGCATACTATTCCGCTATGCTGGATGTGATCAAGGGCATGATGGGCACTGCGTTAAAGGACAATGAATTTCTGGAGTTTTCGGTGATCACAGGATGTCTTCGTATCGCGAAGGAGAGTATTTTTACCGGTACTAATAACTTTGCGTCTTACTCTGTCTTAGATGCGGATTTTTCTGAGTATTTTGGATTTTCGGAAGAAGAAGTGGAGAAAATGCTGCTCGCAGCTGACAGACAGGATAAGGCGGATTTGATCAAAGAATGGTATGACGGATACATATTCGGTGACAGTTTTCTATATTGCCCCTGGGATGTGATGAACTATATGTCAGCTCTGAAAAAGAGAGAAAATGCAAAACCGAAAAACTATTGGAAAAACACGAGTCACAATGGCATACTTCTTACTTTTGTCAAAAGAACCGATTTCAAAGTAAGGGGCAAATTTGAGATCCTTATGAATGGAGGAACGATCACGCAGACAATCTCAGATGAGTTAACCTACGATACGCTGCATTCCTCGGAAGATAACCTGTGGAGTGTGATCTTGATGACCGGTTATCTGACAAAAGCGGATGCAGGAGAAGAAGGAGAAACCGTAAGACTAAAAATTCCAAACAGAGAGATTGCGTCTATTTTTGAAGATACGGTTGTGAAATTATTTCAGGATACAATGGACGATAACTGTCGGAAAGATATGATGGAAGCGCTCTGGAGAGGAGATGAACGGGAAGCCTCTGAGGCGATTTCCAATCTTTTGTGGAAGACCATAAGTTATAATGATTATCATGAGGATTATTATCATGCTTTTCTTGCGGGAGCTTTCGTTGGACTGGGTTACGAAGTGGAATCCAATAAGGAGAAGGGACTTGGAAGACCGGATATATTCTTGAAGGATGATGATAACCGTCGTGTCATAATTATTGAAACCAAGAGGTCGAAGAAAGAAGACAATCTGGATCAGGACTGTGACGGGGCAGTTAATCAGATTCTCAGTAAAAAATATGCGGAGGGACTCTATGGCTATACGCAGATTCTTTGCTATGGAATCGCTTTCTTTCAGAAGGAGGCCAGGGTGAAGAGGGTGTTGTGAAAAAACTTCTGTCATTATTGACCCACTGACCGCAAATTTTAAGAAACCGTTCAGGCTCGATTCCAATTTATTGCGTATAGATGATACTTCCATTCATAAATCTCTTAGGGAATGTCTTGCAAACGCCCTTATTCATGCTGATTTCCATGGACGACGTGGCACTATGGTCGATAAGGAATTTCGTAAAATTGTAATTGCAAATCCGGGCACATTTCGTATCGGTATTGATGAAGCGATTGCCGGTGGTATCAGTGATGCACGAAATGGAAGAATTTTTAATATGTTTGCACTGATCAATGTGGGCGAACGTTCCGGTACAGGAATCTGTGACGTATACCATATCTGGGCAGAAAATGGATTTAAGGAGCCTTCTTACGTTGAAACAGTCGATCCTGACCGCATTGTTCTTACCCTTCAAATGGATCCTTATGATAATGGTGATGATGGTAATGATGGTAATAATGATGGTAATGATGGGAGTCTTACACAGAATGAAATATATGTCTTACAGGTTATATCCAAAATGCCTGCTCTGTCAGCTTCTAAAATTGCTGCTGCAACAGGAATCTCAAAGCCATCCGTAGAGCGGGCGCTCCGTTCTTTAAAAGAAAAGAAGTATATCCGCAGAGAAGGATCAACCCGGGGCAGATGGATCATTTTGAAGGAAAGATACAGGAGAGTATAGTGTACAGGATTGGTATATGTGACGACGACGAGGCTTTTTGTGGACAGATGGAAGGATATCTTGCGGTTTATGCGCGGAAAACAGGAAATGTTATTGTCACGGAGATATTTCTTTCGGGAGAGGCATATCTGGAATTTATGGAAAATTGGCGCTGCCGGGACAGCAATTTTGACAGAAAGCGGATTGTCCGCCATGCCATTGGCGGCAGGATGCTATCTGTCTGGATGCCTGGTTGGGACTGTGGTCGGGGCGGTCATGATCACCGGAGGCAGGCCGTTGGAGCTTTTGCAGGATAAGGAGTAGTGGATGTGCAGGAGAAAGAGAGAGGAGTAAGAAACCTTATGGATACATTGACTTTGGAACATATTTCTTATCAATATAAGAAAGCGGACAGGGAGGTTCTGAAGGATGTGAACTGCCGCTTTTCCAGCGGAGAGATGGCGGCGGTCATCGGGCCTTCTGGTTCCGGAAAGACTACGTTCCTGTCCATCCTGGCAGGGTTGGACATGCCAACGTCTGGGACGATCCGGATGGACGGACAGGATATGCTGGGGATGGACAGGGATCTGTGGCGGCGCAGGGAAGTGGCTGTGATCTTCCAGTCTTTCCAGCTGTTTCCGCGGCTGACGGTGTTAGAGAATGCCATGTTTCCTTTGGAACTGAATGGGACGTCCGGAAAAGAGGCAGCCAGAGAGGCGAAAGCTAATCTGAAGCTCGTGGGACTTGCAGAAGAAAAGTTCAAGCGTTATCCGGCAAACCTGTCCGGCGGGGAACAGCAGCGGGTGGCTATTGCCCGCAGCCTGTCCAGTGGGGCAAGGATCCTGCTGGCGGATGAACCTACCGGAAATCTGGACGAGGAGAATACAAAGAATATCATTTCCATTTTCAGGCGTCTTGCCCATGAGCTGGGCTACTGCATCATCGTGGTGACCCATGATAATGAGATCACAGCCATATCGGATGCAGTGTGGAAAATGACGGATGGAGAGCTTGTGCACTATGAAGCGGTCCAGGGATAGATTGGCAGGGGTTGCTGCATTTCCGGTATCCGTGATGGACAGGTCGGTGAGCTGGATTGATTTCACCTGAAAAGAGTGTTATTATAGATAAATACAATACGATAAAATATAACATCAGAATACAATATATTTTTATTGCTATACGAGGGAGGAACAATATGAAAACAAAAGCATTGTTAAAATGCATCGGTTTA
>CAJTYJ010000081.1 GCA_910583895.1 uncultured Lachnospiraceae bacterium | reverse complement strand
CTGGAATTAAGTGGGAATGCGAAATGAATCAGTCTGGTTATTTCCCTGAACAAAATCTGGAAACGAGAAAAAAACAGTTTCTGGACAGTATCAGGGCATGTATGGAAAAGAGAAGCAGGCATCTGGAAACGGATGTTCGGAAGACGTATGAGGAACAGAAAACAGAGATCCTTAAGTCCTTTCAGGAGGCATTCCAGGCGGGAAGGGAGCAGATCAGAGCCATGCAGGAAGCGCATGTAAAATTTCCCGTTTGTTATATTCATCTTTCGTATCTGTTAAGCGGGGCTCTGACAGGAGAAAGCAGGATTAAGATTGATTTTTATGACAGGCGTTATTTTGCGGATTTGCAGGAAGTGGACTGTTTTTGGGATTATCGGATGCTTTTCCCGGAGTATGAGCAGGAGCTGTATGAGATGGAAGAACAGCTGAGGCAGGAACTGCCCCGTCTGACTGCCTGCGAACGGCAGAAGGCCGGGATTTATTTTCAGACAGGTAACTTTATTGTTTTGGAGCCGGTTCTGAAAATGCTGCTTACAGAATCGGAAGTTAGGGAATGCCTGGACGGATGCCTGGCCGCTGAAGTGCAGATTTTTTATGGAGCATATCTGGACCAGTCGGAACGGATTGGAAGATGGGAGCTGTGAAAAAATGGATGGTTATTTAATCAGGGAACTGGACGGAATCCGAAGGCCGGATATAAAAGACTATAACCAGGTGATCAATTACCAGGCATTTGAAAAGGGCCTGTATTATGAGATGCCGGAAAGGAGTATCTGTGTCCTGAACAATGAGGCGGATCTCGGACTCCTGCTTCTGACGCCCTTTCCGCTGTTTCATGCGGAAGCAAGGAAATCATTGGATCTTTTCTTATGGGACTGCAGGTACAGGGAATATGTTTTTCTGGATCAGAAAAACAACAGGAGTGAGCGGTATTATCTTCCATTTTTTCTCCGAATAAATGAAAATGTGGACGGAGGAAGGGATAAAAACAAAGGGATCATTTATCTGATGGGAACATGGCCGGAAGATATTCCGGCGGTTTATCTGCAAACCGGAGAGAAGCTGCAGGTGCTGGTCAGGCTTGCGCTGTTGGAAAGCCTGATGAGGAGAGGACTTGACGGAGTGGAAGCAATCCCGGTTCGGATACAGGAAGGCGGTGCAGAAAATGGCGGATTATGACAAAGATGTAACAGGACAGGAAGGATACGGCAGTGTATATGTCTACATAGAGGCCAACTACAAGGAAGAGTGGTCAAAACGAAATGTGAAAAGCGGTATTTTTGTAGATTGGGGGTTAGTGTCTGCAAACCGTTGGGAGCAGTTTGAAGCTGAGTACCGGTCAAATTATGCAGATTATTCTGCGGACTATGCTTCGGACGCAGAGTTTCAGTCCCGGATGGCCAGGAAATATCAGGAGATGCAAGAATATTATCAAATATATGAAGTTCCTGCCGAAGAACAGGTGGACGTATTTTCCGACATGGATATCCAGAATGCAGTGCGGGAGGAAATGGAAAAGGATGCCATGGAAAAGGCCAGCGACAGCGCAGCGCTGGCTGCTTTTGAGACCATAGGTGAAGGCGTGCTTCAAATGGATCATGAAGAGCGGCAGACAGAATCGGAAAAAGCGCTGGAAGCTTCCACAGAGTCAAAAAACAGCCAGACGAACAGGGAACTTGAGGAGGCGTTGAAAGAAAAGGCGCAGGACAATCCGGAATATCTGGTCCGGGGCGCGCCGCTGAGATGCAGATATGGTTCCCATATGCGTTATCTGGATATGCTGGAAGCTCATGGAGTCTATTTGAATGATGATCCGGTTATGCACCGGAAAGACTGTAAAGTCGGGGAGAACATTATGCCTTTCGGGATATGCAGCTCTCCGGTCCATAACCTGAAGAGGAGAGATTCCTTTTTTGCGGGAGCGGAAACTGATCAGGAAGGAAATTATCTTCATGCTCCGGACGACCGGGTGATTACAGGGTTTGTATGTGAGCCGGAGATTACCGGCGACAGCTGGAAGAACTGTAAAGAGGAAACAAAAATCGCACAGAATGCGACTCCGGAAACAGAAGGACCGGCTGCATGCACATGCTATGAAGCGATCACAACCGCATCCTATCTGGTCTGCAGGCATGGAGGAATTATTTTTCCGCTGGGAAGCGGACAGCTGAAGTTTTCTACTTATATGGCGCCGTTTCTGAATTATCCGTTTGCCGACCTGAAAGGGAAGAATAGAGAGCTGGATGAGAAGGCGTTTGAAAAATGGTGCGTTGAGCACAAGATTCCGCCTGATTATCCAGGTACAGAGAAATATATGGAGTGGTATCAGAACAGGATCAGAGAACTGAAAAAAGAAGGAGCATCCGCAAAGAAGCTTCGGGCAGCATATGAAGAATGCCTGGATAATGCGTACTGGTATGGACTGGACCGTATGGAGCCAGACGAACGGCAGGCAGTTCGCAATATGGTGAATCAGTATGCACGGTCCGGTCTGCTGGAGAATGAAAAACTGGAAGAAATGCAGAAAAAATATTCCGGACTGCGCCTGGACTGCGGATATAATTCGCAGAAGAATCTGGCCGGTGCTACGCCGGAGGAAGACGGTTTCTACCGGTATTATACAGAAAAGGCAGAGACGTTCGAACAGGAACAGAAAGAACTGGAGGCGCAGATGCGTCAGGCCAGCCACATGGAAGATTCCGATGCGGTTGTTGCCGCAGCAAATAAAATCCGGGAACTTAAAAATGAAAAAGAACAGACATACGGATATTTCAGTCGGGAGGTGGAACGATATTCCGACTGTCTGGATGCAGAACGTAAGAGGCAGGTCCAGGAGGTAGAAAATCTGTTTAAAGAGCAGGGGGTGAGCCAATGAAATTCACAGAACAGGAAATCGAGGCCATGCGGAAAGCGGCGCAGATGGAAGCACATAAAAGCATCCATGATGATTATGTTTATATTGGAAGGGAGCGTCTGGAGTTTGCAGAGCAGGAGCTGTTTTATCCTTATGTACGGATCATGCTGCCCAGGACGTTTCTGAAACTGCCGGAAGCATTTGCCAGGAAGATGTATCCATCGGAATACCGGCCGGATGTAATACGGACCAGTCCGTCCATGACCGTAAATTTTGCATTTTCCTGTCTGAATTCTCAAATCCGGATGGATGAGGTAATCATGTGTACGCGGTATTATCTGGAAACCATGCGTCGCATGTACCCGGGAAATCAGTATCTGGATAACAGCGAGCACTTTATGGATAAGGATGAGACCCGGATACTGGGCTGGTATGCTTTCAGCAATCCGACGCTGGACGGGCATCGGTATAATATCCATGCTTTTACAGAGATAGAAGGAAAGCTTCTGTTCTGCATTTTTAATTCGTCCGGAGAAATTTTTGAAGAGTGGAAACCATATGCCCTGGAAGTGTTTGATTCGGTCAGATCAGGAAGAGAAACGAGGTGATATCAGATGAAAGCAGAAAGAATTCTGACAGAGCCGTTTGAATTTGTTCAGATCATAAAATGTGAGATACAAAAAGCGGTCAATGAACATGGTTTTGCCATACTGAAAGGTTATATTTCTCCTGACAGGGAGGAGCAGTATCTGCTGATGGCCGGTGAACAGACAGAAGTTACCATCCGGGCTGTTGAGGATGAGAAAGAAAGCAGGCAGATCTACTGCGGGATCGTGGAAGACATGAAAATCATTCATGAAAATGCTCTGTGTCTCATGGAACTTCGAATCGTTCCCTATACATATCTGATGGATCTGAAGCCGGTCCGCCGTTCCTTCCAGCTTCCGTCCATGACTTATCAGGAAGTGCTGGACTTTGTTGTGGGTCAGTACCAGAACGGACATGCGCTTATGAATATCGGAGCGGGCACTGCGATTGGTGAACCGATCGTACAGTATCAGGAGACGGACTGGGAGTTTGTCAAACGGCTTGCCAGTCATTTTCACGGAGTCGTCGTGCCGGGTTATGCCTCTTCCGGAGTAAAACTGTATTTTGGCCTGGTGGAATGGGGCGGGGCCGCACAGATGTCGCCTTCCTCTTATCGTGTGCAGAAAAGAATGGATGAATTTCTTTATAAAAAGCAGAACCAGGTAGAAGGGCTTATGGAGGATGACAGTCTCGTTTTCATTGTGGAAGATCAGGAACTGTATGAAGCGGGCGAACTGGTGGAAATGAACGGGCGCACCCTTTACGTGGAGCGGTCAGAGAGCAGGCTGGACGGGCATCAGCTCTGGAACACTTACTGTCTCAGGACAAAAGGAGGGCTTCGGACTCCGAGACAGTACAATGAAAAGATAATCGGAGCTTCCCTGGACGGCAGGGTGACCAGAGTACGTGCAGATGTGGTTCAAATTTCCTTAAAAGCCGATGCAAAAGGAGGAAGCGGGAAATGGTTCCCCTTTTCCACGGTCTATTCATCGCCGGATGGAAGCGGCTGGTACTGCATGCCGGAACCGGGCGATGAGATTCGCCTTTATTTTCCAACGGAACAGGAAAAACATGCATATGTAATCAGTTCTGTCCATCTGCCGGTAACCGCACAGGCGTCTTCCGCCAGCCGGCAGCCTGCCGCTTCAGGGGCATTTTCCTCCGGTCAGCAGTCTGCCGCTGCGGGGGCTTCAGCATCTCCACAGCAGACGGCAGCCAATAATGGTAAAGCAGCAGAATTAAATCCAGGAGTCTGCCGCTGTGATCCCACACATAAGACCATTTACACTTCGTCGAAAAAAATGGTGGATTTGTCCGAGCACAGTATCCTGCTGGATGCAGGAAACGGGATGCGCATTCTGCTGGATGATACTGCCGGTATCTCCATCGAAAGTCATCTGGGGGTTTCCATCAAATCTGATTCGTTCATTGATATTTCCAGTCTGAACGAAACTGTGGAAATTGCAGGGGCGTCCGGCGTGAACATCATACAGAAAGAAAGCAGTATTGAGATATCCGAAAGCAATGTGGTGTATCATAATGCAAATGTAAAGGCCCAGTAGAAGGGGGGAGGCAAAGTGAACGGGATTACAGCAGGAGAGCTGCGTCTGACAGGCGGTCCCGGATTTGGCCGGATCCTGGACTTCTCCATGCGGGAATACCCGGGAGAACATTCCAGGGCGGAACTTACCGGAACCATGGAAGCGTCAGAGGGCGGAACCTCCGGCTTTTCCTGGCTGGCGGAGAACCGTCCGGTGGAAATCCATGTGGACGGAATGGAGCGGGCGCTGTATAGTGGAATCATCCAGAAAGCGGAGTCCCGGGAAGAGAACGGATACTGTCTGCTCCGTCTGGAGCTGTGCGGCGGGAGCATCCTCCTGGATCTGAACAGCATCTGTTCGAAAGGAGCCCCGGAAGGATTTTACGGAACGAAGTGAGGGAAAATTCTTCCAGACGCTGGGGCGAAATGAGGTCAGATGCGGAACTTAAAATAGAAAAGCGGTTCTTTCAGGATGTGTCCATGACCTGCGGGCAGATCATCCGGAAGGCGGCTGCGGAGTTCGGAATGACCATACTCTGCCCGGAAGAACTGGACAGAGAGCCAGTAGGTTTCCCGGTCATCCAGTACCGGGAGACGGACTGGGAGTTCATCCGGCGTCTGG
>CAJTYJ010000080.1 GCA_910583895.1 uncultured Lachnospiraceae bacterium | reverse complement strand
AATGACGCTCCAAACGCCCCAAATCAGACGCTTTTTCCTGCAATCGGTCTATGGTGTCACTCTGCTCCATGACCTTATCCGTCAAACGGCTAATCTGCTTTTGTTGCCCGTCCACTTTGGCGGTCAGCTTCCTGCCCTGCTCCGTAAGCTGTACGCACTTGATAGTCAGATTTTTAACGACTTCTTTCAATTTCTCCACAAGCGGTAAAGCCTTTTTATCCCGATATGCCTTTGCGCTCATCAATGCCCCCGGCTCTGCCAACTGCCATTTCACATCTTCATCATAGGCGTGTATATTTCTCTCCATGACTTCCTTTGACTGTACCATTTTGTTAATGTCCTGCTGTAAATTTTTCTGCTGTTTTTCCAACTTTTCATTTTCGGATAACAGCTTTTCTTTATCCTCTGCCAGTGTTTCCGTCTGCTCTTTCAGCAGATGATTTGTTGCGGTAAGTTCCGATACTTCCTGCCGGATCGCTTCGCCCTCTTTCCGTATCTGTTCCGTTTCCTGTCCTGCCGCTATCTGCTGATGAAGAATGTCAGATAATTCCTCTTTACTGCCGGAGATTGTCTGTTCCAGTTCCGCAACCTCTTTCTGCCGTTCCTGCTTTTCAAAATTGAGTACGGACAAATGCTTGTTATGTGTGCCTAACTGCTTCCATTGTACGCCATAACGTCCCATGACTTTTGAAAGTTCCCGCTTCTCCGCTTCAATCCATTCATTCCATTCCGTCATTCCCCTTGTGCCGCCTTTAAAGCCCTGCTCCGACAGTGCGCCTTTGAGGGAAACTCTCGTATCAAGTCCACGCTTGCTGTTACGGATAAAGGGAACAAAATCAATGTGAATGTGCGGTGTCTGCTCGTCCATAAAATATAGCCCCTACCCGGAACTATACGGCAATAGCGGTTTTAACAGTATGTAAATTTGTGTTTTGTGTTCCTTTTTTGCTTTTCCCCAAAATAAAAAAGCATGACCCTGGTCACACCCTTCTGTAAACACCACTATATTTCCAAACGGCAAAGGACACAGCCGCCGCCATGCCTTTCCCTGCACTGATATGTGCTTTTATAACCGCCTGCTAATCATTTCATTTTCCACCAGGCTATGTATCATTCCGCATCCCTACATCATCTTCTTCAGTTCCTTGATATTTTTCTTTGCCAGCGACTTCTTCGCTGTCTCAAGTTCTTTCCTCAGCTGTTCATTCTCCGTCTGGAGTGTTTTGACCTTTTGGTGGAGCATTGCCAGTTCATTGTTCATGGCCATATCCATCACTTCCCGCCTGGGGTCCATCATCCCGGCCTGCTGCTCCAATGCCCTGTCGATCTCTTTCCGAACCTGCGGATTCTTATAGAAAAATCCTCTGGACAGTCCGGTTCTTTGCATCAGCTTCTGGATACTGAGCTTCTCCCCTTCCTCCACCATCCGGACGATCTCCCGTCTGGCCTTCTCTATTTTTTCCTCGCTTGCCTTCTTATTTAAGGCGATCATTTTGTCGTATTTGCTCATACTCTTCCTCCCATCCATCCAGACATCCCAGGATCTTCAGCGACATCTTATGCCTTGCCTGCCGCGTTTCATCTGCCAGAATCTGGTTGCTCATTTTTCTGTAGTATTTCACATTGTTAAGGCTGCTGTGACCGAGAAGCCGGGCGATGGTCCAGTCATCCAGGTGCATTTCCGTCAACTTCATCCCGTACCGGTGACGGTACATATGGGTGCCAAACCCGAATATCCGGCCATTGTCATCCCGCAGATCTTCTTTATGGATCATCCGGATGATCTTGTTTTGCAGTGCCGGATACTGCATCGGACGTTCCGGATTCCGGTCACTCACAAAAATGTAAGTAGTCTCCCCATATCTATCCTTTGTATACTGGATCGCCTTCCGAATCAGCCGCGCAAGTTCCTCGCTGACAGGCTTCACAAATGTATTTGTTTTCATCTGCCTGATCCGGATCAGATTCTCCCCATCTTTTTTATACAGGCAGTCGGTCTGCAGGGTCAGGGTATCCGAGATCCTGGTTCCAAGCATCTGATGGATAATCATTGCCCTTGCCGTCTGCTCATCCATTTTGGTGATGGCAGCGTTCAGCCGCTTCAGTTCCCCATCGGAATACGTCTTAAACTCTGCTTTGGGGGTTGGAGGGATATCCCTGGTCAGGAACAGTCCTTCCAGGTTCCCATATTCCAGGCTCCTTCCGATGCTTTCCAGGATGCCCCTCAGTCTTGTCAGTTCTGAATGCAGGTGCTTGGTTGTGGTTTCCTCTGTTTTCAGATAAGTCAGATAATCTTCTAAAACATTCCTGTCAATCTCCCTGCAGGACTGGATCTTTGGATACCGTTCTCTGAGAAATTTTGACAGCCGCCGCATTGCGGTCAGTTCCCTTGCAATACTGGCTATTGCTTCTGTCTGAAGGTTCAGGTAGATCCCTTTCTTGGTCTCTTCCCGTATATTCTCCTGCAGGATCTTTGTAAATTTCAGTGTTTCATATTTTTTTACCAGATTTTCCCGGACCGGGATATCCAGCTTTTCCAGCCTCCATATATCCTTTTCCTGTTCTGCTCTGGAATCTTCCGGTTCCAGAAAATCCAGGAGCTGTTCCAGATATTTCAAGAAGTTGGATCTTAACTGATAGGTATTCCCGTAGCTCCCCTGCCTTTCGTAATAAAGGAGAACACCATTTTCCAGCATCCATGCTTTCACTTTCCGGAACCACTTATCCCTTTTCCAGTCCAGAAAATGCTCCAGTCCTCTCTCCTTTTCCGCCAGAAAACGGCAGAGCAGATTGTAATTGGTCTTATCTGTTTGCAGTGTAGTTATTGCTACCTTACGCATCCTTTCTTGAATAAAACCGTCCATTTCTTCCTGCATGGCCCTGGCCGGAAGCTTTTCCAGGTCAAAGGCGGCATTTTTCCCTATATATTTTTTCTGATGCTCGGTCAATGCTTCATATCCCTCCATGTCCCGGAAATAGATCTTTGTCTCCATCAAGCCTCACCTCCCTTCAGGCGGGCCATCAGGCTGTTTCCCGGTTTTTCAAAAAATTCTTTGCTTGTCCTGTCAATCCTGTTCGGCATATAATCCACATACTGCTGAGTCATTTCCTCGTAGGTATGTCCCAGGTAATCCCGGACTCCCTGCAGGGATACGCCATTGTTATAAAAATAGGTTGCCACGCCGTGGCGGTAGTCATGGGAGCGGAACAGATACTCCTCGTCCTGTATCTGGAATTTCCGGCACCATTCTGTCATCTGCTTCCGGAAGGTGGCGCTTCGGAAGGGTCCTCCCCTGCTGTTTGGGAACAGATAGCTGTCTGCCGTAATCTGGTGCCGTCTGATGTAGACCTGCATCAGCTGGTAGAGCGCTTCAGGAATCGGGATCCTCTTGTAATTCTTCATCTTTGTCTGGTAGACCTGAATCCATGTATCCCGCCCCTGTATGTAGTAGGCGTTTCCTTTTAAGGTGCATACCTCACTGAGCCGCAGCCCGATCCCCCACAGGTGCAGGTACATCAGCCGGAGGTTCTCTGGAAAACCGTGGAGTTTCTGCAGGATCTCCTCTGCGGCTTCTTCTTCCACACATCTGTCGTGATGCTGCGGCAGTGTTTTCTTCAGATAATATTCCGCGTAAAACGGCGGTTTCTCCACATAGCCCCTTGCCTGAAGGAAATGATACAGATGCTGGACTGCCATCACCTTCCGGTTAAAGGTTTCGGCCTTGATATGCTGCCCCTGCAGCCTCTGAAAATACCGCTCCAGCTCCTCTCCGGATACCGTGCAGATATCCTTTCCGACCTCATTCAGAAAGTTCCGCAGCTCCATCATCTCTCCCTGAAGATAACGCATGGTCAGTTCCGTCAGACCTATGCCGTATTTCATGTACTGTTTCAGGATCCTCCGGTTTCCGTCATGGGCCACTTCCGTAAAGGACAGGCTCGCCACAGGGCTGCTGGGATCCATCCGTTCCGGCTGTAAGAAAAGCCTTTCCAGATACCAGACATCTGCATCCCAGTTGATCTTATCCGCCTGCAAAAACAGGATCTTCCTGCAGGTATCCAGGATCCCTTTCCCCTTTGGCTCCCCTCTTATGAGTTCCCGCTTCCGGTATTCCATAACCTGCCAGAGCGGTATCTGTTCCATGTCTTCCACCTGGACTTCCACACAAAACTGGTAGAACCTCCACAGCCGTTTCAGATGCTCTCTCAGGATCTTGCCGTCTCTGTCCTCTTTTAAGAAATGATTCAGGACAGCAAACACCTGCCGCTTCATTTTCCCTGGCGCTTTCACTGAAAAATCCCATACCCATTCCGGCCTCTCCGGGCATGCATCCAGCCGCTCTGCCAACTCCTGAGCCGGATGATATGGCAGGAACAGCAGGGTATCCTCATAGAGATGGTTTGCTTCCTTTCGGATAATCCGTGGCTGTGTGTGTTTTCTCATGTCATACTGTTTGAGATGGTCAAAGCATTTCAGATACCAGGGATGATATCGGGGAAGGGTGGAACTCTTAATCTCCTCTGCGAACGCAAGCCTCCATGTATAGTCCAGTTCTCCCAGGCTCCAGATCCCATGCACCTCCATGAAATTCCGGATCTTACGCCGGTATACGGCTCCTGCTCCTGTATATCCTTCGATTTCCTCTCTCAGCCGTTTCTTTTTTTCTTCTGTGTCCTCCTGTGGCATGTTGTCCTGCAACAAGTATGCCGGCATTGCCATCACCTCCGTTTATAATAATTCACGGATCCCGTAATCATCGGAGTGCTTCTCATAGAACGCCTTGCTGGCCTCCATCAGCCTGTCATCCAGGACCCCCAGGTATTTGACCGTGGTATCCAGGTGCTTGTGTCCCAGGGCCTGGCTGATCATCTCCAGCGGCCATCCGTCATTCCAGCGGAGCACCGAGAAATATCTCCTCAGCATATGGGGCGTTATCCGTATACTGGTCTTTTTCTCCATCCGTCCAAGCATGTCATAAACACTGCCGACCTTTAACGGCTGCCCGGCAGTCTCTCCTGTGATATTGATAAACAGGTAGTTCTGATGCTGCAGCAGTTTCCGGTATTCCGCCAGATAATGGAGGAGGAATTCAAAGGTGTCATCACTGATCCTGCTCCTCCTGAATTCCGCGTTCTTTGCCCTGGCATCATTCTCGTTATCATCCCGGAACCACACGCGGATGGTGTGGTTCTGGTAGTCGATATCCCTGGTATAGCTGACCCCCAGTATCTCACCAATCCGGAATCCAGTCTCCGCAATCAGAAGGATCAGGAGCTGGTCCCGGCAGTTGGTGCAGGCTTTTAAGATGGTTACAATCTCTTCCTGGTCTGCTGCCCGGACGTTCCTGTCCTCTGCCCTTAAATATCCGCTGAATGCTTTTGCCCTCAGTACCCGTTTGACGCCGACTGCATTCGCTACTGTAATCTGCCTGCAGGACAGAACCCTCAGTCCCTGAAACTGAGGAGCCTGCGTTTCCATAAAAAGATAGAACCTGAACACATCCTTTAAGTATGCGTTGCAGGTTCCATTGCCTGGGTTCTTTTTATCGTTTTCCTTTTTGTGCTGCCCTGTCTTGATCCAGTACAGAAATCTTACAAAATGTTCGTTCTGTTCGTCATAAGGAAGCTGGCAGACCTGGGTGATATCCATCCCTTTCTCGGACAGATATTCCAGATAATAGCACAGGGCAAATGCGGCCCGTTTTATGGTATTAGGGGAACGGTTGGAT
>CAJTYJ010000079.1 GCA_910583895.1 uncultured Lachnospiraceae bacterium | reverse complement strand
GATGCCATAGGCGAGATTATGAATATCAGTCTCGGCGCCTCGGCAACGGCAGTTTCCACTTTGCTGGGCACGAAGGTGGATATCACCACCCCGGTCGTGCGGATCCAGAGCCGGGAGGAGTTCGAGTTCAAGAAACTAGAACCGGCTATCGGCGTGGAGATTGCTTATGTGGAAGGTCTGGCAGGCAAGAATGTCATGATGTTCCGCAAGGAGGATGTGCGCATCATCGTGGGCACTTTGCTGGGATCCGTTCCAGACGACGATGCCTTTGAGATGGATGAGATCTACATCAGTGCCATCTGCGAGATTATGAACCAGATGATGGGAGCTTCGGCTACGGCATTGTCTGAATTTTTGGGGTTCCCCGTCAACATCTCCACTCCCAAGTCATTTGACATCGGAGAGCCGGAGGAGTTTAAAGAAAAATATTTTCCGGATGAGGAAGGGATGGTAGTGGTCCGCTTCCGGCTGGAAATCGAAGAAAAACTCAACAGTGAGTTTATGAATATTATGTCGACCAATTTGGCAAAGCGCCTGCTGACGCCGTTTGGTCTGGGAGGAGACAGTACGCCGGAACCAGAACCGGCACCGCAGCCTGCAGAGCCGGAACCCGCGAAAGAATCGACGGGAGGAAGTATGTCTCAGGAAGAGATGGATGCACTGATGTCTTCTATGAGTACGCCTGCGCCTGAAACGGCACCGTCCTCCACAGGGGGAAGCATGTCTCAGGAAGAGATGGACGCGCTGATGGCTTCCATGAGTGCACCCGCTCCAGAACCTGCACCGGCACCGTCCTCCACAGGGGGAAGCATGTCCCAGGAGGAGATGGATGCGCTGATGGCTTCCATGAGCACACCGGAACCGGCACCTGCTCCTGCAGCTGCGCCGCAGCCGGCACCGCAGCAGCCCTACTATCCCTATCCGGCGGCCGCACCGGCCATGGATCCTATGATGCTTCAGCTTCTGAATCAGATGCAGCAGACACAGATGCAGATGATGGAGATGATGAAGACGACCAAGGCGCCGGAGCCTGCCAGAAAAGAGAGCTCGATCATCCGGCCCCTTGCATCTGATCAGATCCGTGACGAATCTGGAGACGGCATGGAAGATAAGACCAATCAGGAAATGCTGATGAAGGTACCGCTGGAGATCTCCGTGGAGATCGGAAGAACCAAGAGACTGGTTCGGGATATCCTGGAGTTTACCCAGGGTACGCTGGTGGTTCTGGATAAGATGGCTGGAGAACAGGTGGATCTGTTTGTTAACGGACAGTGTATTGCCAGGGGCGATATCGTCGTGGTGGAGGATAACTTCGGTATTCGTATCACGGAGATTGTGTCCAAAGAGATCAATCCGGAAAGCCTTTAATGATGGGAACACTGTCTTTATTTAATGCAATACTGACCGTAGTCGGCGTATTGTTTCTGGCATACTGGTGCAGCCGGTTGCTGGGAAAACAATGGGTGAAAGATTCCTGCTCCGGCGGCAACTTAAAAGTATTAAGTCAGCTTCAGGTGGGGCAGGATCGAAGAATCCTTCTTTTGCATGTGGGAGAGCATCATTATCTGGTCGGCGTCAGTCAGGCGGGCATCCAGCTTCTGGCGGAAGTGGAGGGAGAGTTTGAAGCGGACATGCCGCCTGTGGCAGGCAGTGAGACGCTGCCCTCTTTCCAGGAACTTTTTGAGAAATGCAAAAAGTTTCATCATGACAAAAACGGAGTTGACAGATGAGCGAGCTTTTGACAGAATTAAACGGTGGGAGTGTTCCCACCCTGGAATTGGTATTCCTGCTGACCTTGGCAGCGCTGCTTCCCTCCATCGTGATTATGATGACTTCCTTTACGAGGACGATCATCATCATATCCTTTGCCAGGAATGCGATGGGTGTCCAGCAGTCCCCGCCCAATATGGTTTTGGTGGGAATCGCGCTTTTTTTAACCTTGTATATTATGAATCCGGTGATTCAGAGGATCAACGAGGAAGCATATCAGCCGTATCTTAGAGAGGAGATCAGTCAGGAAGAAGCCATCGACCGGATGATTGTTCCTTTAAAGGAGTTCATGCTCCGCAATACGGAAGTCGACACACTGGATAATTTTGTCAATATGTCGGGAGCACAGATAGAAGAAAATCCGATGGACTATTCTCTGACAGTCGTGGTCCCGTCTTTTATGACCAGTGAGTTAAAGAGAGGGTTTATGGCGGGCTTTTTGATTTATCTGCCGTTCCTTCTGGTGGATATTATCGTGTCTACTACGCTAATGTCCATGGGTATGGTGATGCTGCCGCCGGCCATGGTTTCTCTGCCCTTTAAGCTTCTGCTTTTTGTGACAGTGGATGGCTGGGAATTGTTGTTCACAGGAATCGTTGAGAGTTTTATATAAAAGGAGTTACCGATGACGGAACTTGAAATACTCGATATTTTATATCAGGCTTTTCAGCTGGCTCTGCGGCTGGCCCTTCCCTTTCTGCTGATCAGTATGCTGGTGGGTGTCACGATCTCCATCTTTCAGGCGGCTACCCAGATCAACGAGCAGACGCTGACCTTTGTGCCGAAATTTCTGGCGATTCTGGCGGTTATGGGATTTCTGGGCAGCAGTATCCTGACCATGCTGCAGGACTTTCTAAAGCAGATGATCGGGCTGATCGCAGGAGGCTGAGAACCGCATGTTCATCCTTTTTGCACTGGTGTTCATGCGGATGACCGGGGCGATTGTCATGAATCCGGTACTGGGCCGCTCCAATATACCGAACCGGGCCAAGGGTGCTATGATCCTTGTGCTGTCCTTTCTGATGTACGCAGGAACGGACGGAGTTCTGACTCATGAGCCGGTGGGGATGCTGGAATTTGCAGTGATGTTAATCAAAGAGCTGATGGTTGGTTTTGCCATCGGGTTTTCCATGGAACTGTCCTTTGCGGTGGTTCGGTTTTCCGCCGCTGTGCTGGACTATATTATGGGTTTGTCCATGGCTCAGGTCTATGATCCGCAGTATCAAACCCAGATGACCATCACTTCCGGGATGTATTACACGTTTCTGGTGCTTTTATTTCTGGCAGGGGACGGACATGTGAGGCTTCTGGCGCTGATTTACTCCAGCGCGCGGATGGTGCCTTTTGGTCAGGTGATGATCCGGCCGGAGCTTTCTCAGCTGATGGTGGAGATCTTCAAGACCAGTATCACCACCGGACTGCAGCTTGCTTTTCCGATCATTGCCATGGAACTGGTGACAGAGGCTGCCGTGGGAATCCTTATGAGGATTATCCCTCAGATCAATGTGTTCGCAGTAAACTTTCAGTTAAAGATCATCGTGGGGCTTATGATGCTGGTGTATATGTTCAATCCGATGGCCAGCAAGCTGTATACCATTATTGACAATCTGTTCTTATATATAGAAGAGGCATTGCTGCTTATGGTGTGAGACAGATAATCTTCTCCGAAGGGAGTGGTGAACTTGGCGGAGGCGAACGGACAGGAGAAAACCGAACAGCCAACCGGGAAACGGCGCCGTGACGCGCGAAAAAAGGGAAATGTATTTCAGAGCAAAGATATTGTCACGGTTCTGATGCTCTATGGTGTATTCTGGATGGCAAAACAGGTCCTTCCGTTTATCTATGACACGGTGCGGGGGTATATGGAGTTTTTTTTCTCTGCCGTCGGCCGGGATGCGCCTTTGGAGGGATCGCCGCAGATCTTTGCCTATTCAGTGGTTTCTCTGCTGAAATGCGCCCTTCCGCTGCTTTTGATCGCGATGATCCTTGGAATTCTGGGCCATGGGATCCAGACCCGATTTCTTTTTACCATGGAAACGGTGAAGCCCAAGTTCAGCAAGCTGAATCCGATCAGCGGAATCAAGAAACTTTTCAGTCTGAAGAAACTGGTGGACCTTATCAAGAATTTGTTTAAAGTGGCAATTCTTCTGGTCCTGCTTTTTAATCTGGTGAAAAGTGATCTAAGTCCTATCGCCCGCATGCTGGATATGCCGATCTTTAATTCCACCACGGAAATGCTTCATATGGTATTTGTCCTGGTGCAGAATGTGTGTATCGCATTTGCGGTGGTTGCTTTTTTTGATTTTCTGTATCAAAGGTGGGATTATGAGAATAATCTGAAGATGACCAAACAGGAAGTCAAAGATGAATATAAGATGACAGAGGGAAATCCGGAGATCAAGGGACGGATCCGGAGAATCCAAAGACAAATGGCAATGAGCAGAATGATGCAGAGTGTCCCGGAGGCCGATGTGGTCGTCAAAAACCCGACACATTTTGCAGTTGCACTGAAATACGATCCGGAGAAGCACGGAGCTCCTGTGGTACTGGCCATGGGAAAAGATTATCTGGCCCTTCGGATCATCGAGGTCGCCGAAGAACATGGGGTATTCGTTATGGAGAACCGCCCCCTTGCCAGGGCACTCTATGCTTCCTGTAAAGTGGAGCGGGAGATACCGGCGGAGTTCTACGGTGCAGTGGCAGAGCTTCTGGTATATATCTACCGGCTGAACCACAGAGACGAGATGCTGCAGTAACATCCTCTTTTCACATACGTAATGGAAAGGGCAGCATCCGCATAGTTTATATATATGGATGGAGTCTTGCATGAAAAAGTTATTAAGCTACTCGGTAGTATTTTTTGTACTGACAATTATATTATTGCTGATCATCCCGCTGCCTGCAGCGCTGGTGGATGTGGCGATTATTTTGAATATATCCCTGTCCCTGATGATCCTGATCATCACCATGACGATCCGGGAGCCTTTGGAGTTCGCGATCTATCCCTCGCTCCTTTTGGTCACGACGTTGTTCCGCCTTGGAATCAACGTGTCGACTACAAGGAACATTCTGACAAATTCCGGTTCTTCCGGACAGATCATCAAGGCTTTTGGTGATTTTATTCTGCAGGGAAACGTGGTGGTAGGTCTTGTCATCTACCTGATCATCGTATTGATGCAGTTTCTGGTTATCACCAAAGGTGCGGAGCGTGTCTCCGAGGTTGCAGCCAGATTTACCCTGGATGCCATGCCCGGTAAGCAGATGGCCATCGACGCGGACTTAAATTCCGGACTGATCAATGAACAGCAGGCCCGGATGCGGCGTGAAAAGATCCAGAGAGAGGCAGACTTTTATGGTTCCATGGATGGTGCCACAAAGATTGTAAAGGGCGACTCGGTCATGTCCCTGATCACCACCGGTATCAACCTGGTGGGAGGCATCATCATCGGTATGGTGCAGGGAAGCGGCACGCTGGGAGAAGTTGCAGTTACGTATTCCATCGCTACGGTGGGGGACGGCCTGGTGGGACAGATTCCGTCCCTCCTGATCTCTACAGCGACCGGCATGATCGTCACCAGAGCGGTGGCGGAAGGCAGCTTAAACGAGGACATTTCCAGACAGTTTACCGCACAGCCAACCGCAATCATGATCAGTGGTGTGGTAGTGGCGGTGCTGACGGTGATCCCTGGAATGCCGGTGCTTCAGCTTGTGATCGTCTCAGCAGGACTGATCGGCGGCGGGTTTTATCTGTCCAGAAAGATCAAGGAAGAGCCGTCCCTGGCAGCAGTAGGATTTGCTTCTGGCGGTCCGGGCGGCATGGAAGGAGAAGCAGAGGCCGTGCCGGGAGAGGAAGGCGGCGAGTCTTTACGGCAGGTTACAGAGGAAGAATACTACAAAGACGTCAACAATGTATATAATCTTCTGACGGTGGAGCCCATTGAGATGGAATTTGGCTACAGCCTGATTCCGCTGGTGGATGAGT
>CAJTYJ010000078.1 GCA_910583895.1 uncultured Lachnospiraceae bacterium | reverse complement strand
TGGAAAAACATTTCCGGATGCAGTGAGCATGCTCCTGGGCGGGGAACAGGGACAGCCCTACCGTCAGAGCCGGAAGCAGGAGGAAGTGCCGAGAAAGCTGTTTGCCCTGCCAGCCGCCAATGGGGATATGCGGCGGGTGTTCGCATATCTGTTAAGGTCCCGCTTGCTTGACTATGAGGTGGTATCTGCCTTTGCAAAAGAGAATCTGATCTATGAAAGTCTGGAGCTGTCGAAGGATAAGGCCCGACAGTTTCATAATGCCATTTTTGTGGGATATGATCCGGAAGGGAAGGCCAGACACGCCCACAAGAAGGGGATCTATACCATGGGGAAAAGCTACCGGGGAAATCTGGAGAGCAGCGATCCCCGGTACAGTTTCCACTGGAACGGGAAAAGCAGTGAGGTCTTTGTGTTCGAAGCGCCCATAGATATGCTTTCCTATATCTCGCTGCACAAGAACGGATGGAAGGAACACAGCTATGTGGCGCTGTGCGGAGTTGGCTCCCAGGCATTGTTCCAGCTGCTGCAGGATCATCCGGAGCTGAAAAAGATCCATCTGTGTTTAGACCATGACCTGGCAGGGCTGAAGGCGGCGGAACGGATACAGGAAGGTCTGACAGAGGCAGGGTATCCGGATGTGAGGATGGAACTGTCCACATGGAAGGACTGGAATGAGGACATCAAGGCCATGCACGGAATGGAGGCGGTACCGGCAGAGGAAAAGCCGCCTCCGGAGATGACAGAGGAGAGGGCGCTGCAGATGGCCTGATGGTTGTTTGCTTTATGTTTTAAAAGTCAAGGCCGCCAGAATTTCCTAAGCTGCTATTTTAACAAAATAAGGAATTGTCGGAAAATAACTGATGCATCTTGTATAGGAAAAGCCTGTAAATACAATGAAAACTGTTATAAATCTGCATCAGTTATTTGTAGACACTTCCTGAGGTCTGACGGTCTTAAAGTCACTGTCACACCAGCGCCGTTGTTCTCATACATGACGGTAAATGAATTTGATGTGCAGTATAAATTGTTATGCCAGATCAATGCTGTGAGAAGCTATGCGGCGCAGATCTATGCCAGAAGATAAATCGTGCTTGTTGACAGATTAAGAGAGAGGAGTGTGAAAATGCAGACCACACAGATCATAATCCTGGTATGTGCGGGCCTGGGGATGTTCGCCCTGCTGGGGCTGGTCACTTTCCTGTCCAGCCATTACAACCTGGACGGGATCAAGTCCAAAACCGTGGGTGACGGGCAGTATGGGACCGCCCGCTTCGCCACAGATATGGAGATCAAAAAGACTTATTCCCATGTCCCATACGAACCGAAGCTGTGGAGACAGGGGAAGAACCTGCCGGAAACTCAGGGCATTGTGGTGGGCGGAAAGTTTTCCCATGGAGGTGTCACGGCCCTGATCGATCCCGGCGACATCCATCTTCTGATGATCGGCGCTGCCGGTGTCGGCAAAACGGCGAACTTTCTCTATCCCTGTATCGAATATGCCTGCGCCAGCGGTATGAGTTTTCTCTGTACGGATACCAAGGGAGACTTGTTCCGAAACTATGCAGGGATTGCAGAAAAATACTACGGCTACAAGATATCCATCCTGGATCTGCGAAATCCTACCCGTTCCGATGGGGACAATATCCTGGGTATGGTGAACAAATACACGGATCTGTGGTTGGAGGACCCGGAGAACCTGGCATACAAGGCCAAAGCAGAAAAATATGCCAAGATCACAGCCAAGACCATCATCAGTTCCGGGGCAGACTCTTCCAGCTATGGACAGAACGCATTTTTCTATGATGCGGCGGAAGGACTCCTGACCAGTGTGCTGCTGTTGATCGCGGAATACTGTCCAAAGGAGCAGCGGCACATCGTCAGCGTGTTCAAGCTGATCCAGGATTTACTGGCTCCCTCTCCGGTAAAGGGAAAGAACCAGTTCCAGCTGCTGATGCAGAAATTGCCTCCGGACCATAAAGCGAAATGGTTTGCCGGGGCCGCCCTGAACACCGCAGATCAGGCCATGGCCTCGGTGCTTTCCACGGCCATGTCCAGACTGAACGCTTTTCTGGATTCGGAGATGGAGCAGATCCTGTGCTTTGACGGTTCCATGGACACGGAGACCTTCTGTAACTCCAAAGCAGCAATCTTTATCGTTCTGCCGGAGGAGGATAATACAAAATATTTCATGGTCAGCCTGTTCCTGCAGCAAATCTACCGGGAGATGCTGTCCATCGCGGATGAGCATGGCGGAAAACTTCCCAACAGGGTAGTGATCTTTGGGGATGAGATCGGGACCATCCCCAAGATCGAATCCCTGGAGATGCTGTTCTCTGCAGGCCGATCCCGGCGCATCAGCATGGTCCCTATCATCCAGTCCTTTGCCCAACTGCAGAAAAACTATGGGAAAGAGGGTAGCGAGATCATCATCGATAACTGCCAGGACATCCTGTTCGGAGGCTTTGCGCCCAACTCAGAGAGCGCGGAAGTCCTGTCGAAAGCCCTGGGAAATAAGACAGTGCTGTCCGGCTCCATCAGCAGGGGAAAGAATGATCCCAGCCAGAGCCTGCAGATGATCCAGCGTCCGCTGATGACCCCGGATGAACTGAAATCCCTTCCCAAAGGACATTTCATTCTGGCCAAAACGGGATGCCATCCCATGCGGACAGAGCTGCGACTGTTTTTTAAATGGGGGATTGAATTTGAAGAGGGATATGTGGCGGAGCAGCATGCGGCGAGAGCAGTCTCTTATGCGGACCGGCTTACTCTGGAGCAGGAGATCCTGCGCAGACAGATGGACGATGACCTGGAAGAGTTTGAAGAGCCGCCTGCGCCATCAGGAGCGCCTGTAAGCGGCGGTATGGGGCAGGGACAGAAACAAGAGAGGACCGTGCCGTTACAGCCCCACAGGCCCGCAGGCAGGCCGCCGCTGCGGACGGATTAGAGAAGGAGGGGATATGGGATATTTTGAAACCATCTACGCTTCCGGACTGCCCCACCGGGCGGTGGCAGTCTATATGTATCTCCATGACCGGGCGGATCGGGACAAAAGCTGCTGGCCTGCCATCCCTACCATGGCCAGGGAACTGGGGATGTCCCGCAGCACCATCAAACGCGCCCTGAACGATCTGGTCAGTGCAGGGTATCTGAGGAAGGAATTCCGGTATCGGGAGAATGGCAGCCATACCTCGAATTTATATACCATTCTGTAAAGAGGCATTTTCTGGAAAATATGGAAAAAGATAGTGAAACTATAGTAAATGACTTTAAAATCTTTACTTTGACATGCTATGCCGATTGTCGTTGCTGTGATGGCTTTCGGGCAAAGTAAGAATAGTTATGACGTTTACTATATTTTTGTTGCAACCGTTGAAATCCGCCAAGGAAGAAGTCTGCCTTTCGGACTGATGTGTCTGGGAAGAAAGTGGCAGTATCAGGAGCCGCTTTGCGCCGCCGCTTCCGTTGTGAACCCAGGAGGGGTTCATGGTGAACCGCCCAGAAGGTCCCACTCTAACAAAAACTTATAGACAGAGAAAAATAAAGGAGCAGTTTCTGGATATGGGCGGAAAGGGGATAGGAGGAGAGAAGCAGGAAGTTCTAAACTGCACACGGAAGGATCGCAGGGACAGGGATTTTTTTATGGATTGTTTGCGTCATTTTTGATGATGTTGACGACTGGAGCAGGCATGGGAAGTATGGAGAAGTGGAAAGCTATAGTCTATAAAGCAGGATGACAGATGAAGGAACAAGGGGAAAGAAGATGTGTTTGAAAAACAGGCAGCACCGGTACTCACGATACTGCCTGTCATTTTCCGCCAGCCTTCATCCGCTCAATGAACCCGATCAGCAGCCGGATATCCTCATCCGACATGGAATAAATGTGTTCGATCGCTTCCTGCTGGGTCAGGGTGGTTTTCCGTTCCTCGTTGAAAAACTCCATGGGTGTCACGCCCAGGTATTCGCAGATATACAGGAATTCACTCATGGACGGCAGCGCCCTGCCAGAGGTGATGCTGCGGATATAGCTGGTGCTGTGGCCCAGATCCAGGCTCATCTTTCGCTCAGAAATCTGTTTTTCCTGCCGGAGACTGGAGATCCGGTCCCGGATAAACTGTTCATCCATTTTGATGTCCTCCCAATGTGTTAATCTTAAGCTCTGTACAGGGTAAAAACGAGCGATTGTAACGCTTGTTTTGGTTGAAAAAGATAATATTATCGCTTATAATCAAAAAGAACAGGCGATTATAGTTTTTACCACGGAGGAGATTTCTATGAGCATGCGGAAGATATATCGGGAACTGGCGAAGAAACACGGGGTGAGTGTGAAAGAAGTACGCGAGGATATGCAGGCAGCGCTGACAGAGGCGTATATAAATCCGCTGAATAGTAATGCGATCACAAAAGCTTACCAGAACAGGGTGCCGCGTCAAAACAAGATCCCTACCCCGGAGGAAGCAGTGCGTTATCTGGCGGGAGAATTGAAGAAGAACAGGGCATGAACTGCGCTGTATTTTACTGTGAGAAGATGAGAGGCTCCGGAAGAAGGGAAAGACAGAGGACAGGCGAAGAACCACTTCCCCAGAGGAGAGTGCGGGAAATGGTTCTCTGCTCATTGTTCCTGCAGCATGGCTTTGACTGCACCGAGAAGGATGTGGATGTCCCGGTCGGAGCAGGACTCCAGCATATGGGTAAGCTGCGCCCGCTCGGACCCTTCTGATGGCTGTTCCGGATAGAAAATATGGTCTGCTGAGATGTGCATGCTATGTATCAGCCGGTAGAGAGCAGGGAGCTTGGGAATCCTCCCTTCATTCTCGATGGCGATAAGGTAGCGGCAGCTGATCCCGGCCCGCTCCGCCAGTGCTTCCTGTGTCAGACTGCAGTCCATCCTTGCGTTTTTAATTGCCATTCCGAAAAATTCATGTAAACCTTCCACTATTCGTTCACCTCCAGTAAGATTGTACTAATGGAGGGAGAAAAGCGGAATGAACTATTATTTCAGTTTTTACATGAACAAAATATATGCTATTTTAATACACATTCCTGCATCATCATCAAAAATTTTTCTGCAGGCTTGGAAAAGATTTGATATTTTTTCCAGATCATATACATTTCAATCTCAATGGTTGGCGACAGGGGCGAAACGTAAGTCTGCTGTCACCGGAGGTATTGATGATACGGTCAAAACAGATCGCATAACCCAATCCCTCTTCCACAAGCAGGGAAGCATTGAACAGCAGACTATTCTTGTGTAATTACTGTTATCATATCCTTGTCTGTGGCGGATTTGTCCGCCATGGTGTGAGTAAAGGCAGGAACACAAACTTTGGTCAGTGAGGGTTCCTGCTCTTTTTCTGCGTAACAGATAGAATGGATAACACAAAAGGTATGGAGAAAAACTGGGGATTTTAGTTCAAATAAACTGACGAATAACAATATGAGTTTCCGTGATAGTATACAGCGGAAAGGTAAAAAGGAATAGGATATTGTCGAAACAGGAAAAAGACCGTCTTTCCAGCCCTTTTCCCGTTTTTTAATGCCCGGAACCCTTACTGCCTCAGTCTGTTGTCAGGAGATTGGGAATTCAGCATTGCTTCCGCATTGTTTGCGTGTTCATGCTCCCGTTTCCATAATTCCTGATCTATCTCCAGATGTTTGCTCCACGCAAGGAGCGTCATAAAGAGGGCTGTCCGTAAATCGTCTTCGGGAATCCGGGAGACAGCGGACATGAGTTCGTCACGGTCTGTTATCCCAGCTAATGATTTGAAATCTTCGAAAGTGAACATACCTTTCCTCCTGTATGATAAGTCTATTATAAAGGCAGGCTGTGGGGAAAGCAATAAACAGTAATGGATAAACCGAAAAATCATTCAGAATGTCTGCCCAAAAAGACATAAATAATTTAAAAAAAACCGAAAAAGTGCCCCGGACTATCCGTTTGGAGAGTGGACTTAACAGGAGAAGTGGCGTAAAATAAAGCATAACTGCGGATGCACAGCATATCCGCAGCATGAAAAAT
>CAJTYJ010000077.1:5727-7472 GCA_910583895.1 uncultured Lachnospiraceae bacterium | reverse complement strand
TCATGCACGGTTCTTAGAGGGGAAGGCGGTAGTAATACCGCTGACCTACTCGACAAGCCGGGGATTTTATTATAAAAAAGAATCAGGTCTATGAGTACCGGTATGCTTTCTGGGAGTCCATGCGCCGGCGTCTGATGAGAAGTATGAAAGCGGACCGGATTCACCGGCTTTACTGCAATGCCGGTTATTGCTATGAGATGAGAGGAGATATCTCAAAAGCGCTGGAGGCCTACACTGTCTGTCGGGATGAGGATGAAGTGTCCAGGCTTTTGATCACCAATGCCAGGGAGAACCCGGCTCACGGTCATTATTTTGAACTTCGGCGCTATTATCTGTCTCTCTCAGAGGATACCATCCGGGAGAGCGCGATGCTGATCGCCTGTATGAGCATGCTGCAGTCCATCCTTATGAATGTGGAGGAGAGTGAGCGGTGGTACAAGGAGATGAAGGCCTACGCGGCGGCGCATACCGGGAGTGCCAGAAGGGAAGCACAGAGCATGCTTCTCTATCTGGACATCGCGCTTCCTCACCGGGGAATCATACAGATGGTGGATATTTTCAAACATGCCCACACGCTGATCCGGGAACGGAAGATCCTTCTTCCGGAATTCTCCGTCACCAGCAATCTTCCTTCTCAGATGAATGGCGGAAAAGATTTCTGCGAGTGGAGCAGAAAGGATAAAGAACTGGCGTCCAGCATCGGGAAGATCGTTTCTATGGTGCTGGGAAAATACGGCAAAGGGCTGGTGAGCCTGGCGCTGGCGGAGAGCTTTCTGGAAAAAGGGCTGGACAGTTACGAGATCGTCTCCCTGGCGGAAAAGGGCAGGATGCAGGCGGAGAGCGTGGGAAAGACCGAGCAGTGTTTTGTGGCCGTGTGGCTTCTGGGACAGCTTTCTCTTCTGAGCGGGCATGGGGAAGATGCGCTGGAACGGCTGAACAGCTTCGAGAAAAAGGCCGGACAGGAGGTACCAAGGCTTCTTCCGAATATCCATGCGCTCAGATGCTGGCTTTTGATGTACCGGGGGCGGATGAAAGAAGTGACGGACTGGATGAAGGAGGCGCCGGATGAGAACGAGGAATTCCAGACCATGGAGCGGCTCCGCTATCTGATCAAAGTGCGGGTCTACCTTCTAAACGGCAGATATGAGCAGGCGGTAGGACTGCTGCAGAAACTTCTGTACTATGCGGATAAAATGAAAAGAATATATGTTCGTATTGAGGCGAAACTTCTGCTTGCCATTGCGCTCTATCATATGGACTGGGGAGACTGGAAAGAAAATATGCAGGCCTGTATCACAGAGGCGGAAAGTTATCATTTTGTCCGTGTGATTTCCAGGGAAGGCGGCGCGGCGCTGAAGCTTCTGCGTGCGGAAGATTTTATCTGGACGGACCGGGAGTATAAAAAGCAGGTACTGGAGGAATGTCAGCGGATGGCCGACTATTATCCTTCCTATCTGAAGAAACATGTGGAAGGGGAAGTCATCCTTTCGCCCAATGCGCTGAAGATTCTCAGACTACAGGCAAACGGATGTTCGATAGAACAAATTGCCGTTCAGCTTGGAATCACAAAAAACACCATCAAATATCACAACAAAGAGACCTATAAAAAGCTGGGAGTGACCAGCAAGGCCGCGGCGATCAATGAGGCAAGAAACCGGGGATTGTTGTGACAGGGCATTGAAAAGTAATCTATAAAAACCAGCATCGGACCGAATGAAGCCCCGGAAGGGTTTTATGACGCGAAA
>CAJTYJ010000077.1:0-5627 GCA_910583895.1 uncultured Lachnospiraceae bacterium | reverse complement strand
GCGGCAGAAAAGGCTTCCAGATCAGGGGGCGGAGAGAGCGGCAGATGCGGAACTGGTAGAAAACAGCATCGGACCGAATGAAGCCCCGGAAGGGTTTTATGACGCGAAAGCGGCAGAAAAGGCTTCCAGATCAGGGGGCGGAGAGAGCGGCAGATGCGGAACTGAAAGGAAAGCAGAATATGAATGTATGGCAGGCAAAGTCGGAGCAGTTTTTACGTGACTGTGAACATGCGACAGCCATCAGTCACGAGAATTTACAGCAGATTATGGAAGATAACAAAGATACCTGGTATGGAAGAAAGTATCATTTTGACCAGGTACAGAATCCGGATGATTTTCAGAGCCTGGTTCCCATATCCGAATATGCGGATTATGAAGAGGCCATTGAACGCATGATACAGGGAGAAAAGGATCTGATTACAACTTATGACATCAAACATTATGTCATGACCTCCGGAAGCACCGGAAAGCAGAAGCGGATTCCGCTGACCAAAGAAGCGTTAAGGCGATGCATCGATCCGATCTATTATGCGGCTTATGCCTGTGCGCCGGGGATTGAGAAGGGGCGTGTTCTGCACATGAGTGTATTTCGGATGAATTTGCCGGAAGAAGAGGAGTATACGATTTTGTCCGCCGCATATTTTCGGGAGCTTCATGACCGGGGAACGTTCGGTCTGGCGGAACGTTATCTGGGCGGTGAAGAGCTGTTGTTTTCCCGGGAGATTCAGGAGGTTCCTTATGTAAAACTCTGGATCGCATTCTCTTATCCAGATATGGCAGGGATACAGGCCTTCTTTTTATACGATATTCTGCTGTTTTTGCGGTATCTGGAAGACAACTGGGAGTCCGTGCTCGACGATGTATACAGACGCCGCATTCCGGAAGCCCTCCATCTGTCAGAAAAAATCAGGACGGCCATGAAAAAGCTTCCGGTCCTGGAAGAAAGATGGTATCAGAAGATCAGAAAGGAATGTGCACGCGGTTTTGAAGGGATCGTGGAGCGCCTGTGGGGAGAGATGGGCTATGTCAGCGGCGTCGGCGGCAGCACCTTCACTGCGCAGGAAGGGATGCTGCGCTTTTATCTGGGCAACATCCCGATTCATTACTTTACCTACGCGGCTTCGGAATGCATGATGGCTGTGACGACAAAGATGGAAAGTAAAGAAAATATTCTGATGCCGAAAAGCGGGTTTTTTGAGTTTCTTCCATACAATAAGGAAGAAAAGGAACGGCCCAGGCGGATCGAGGAGCTGGAAGTCGGAGGACATTATGAACTTCTGGTGACGAACTTTTCCGGTCTCTACCGTTATCGCCTGAATGATGTGGTAAAAGTTACCGGCTACTGCGGGCAGGCGCCCGTTGTGGAGATCTGCTTCCGCAAAAACCAGGCCATCAATATTGCAGGAGAGAAGATGGATCTTAAGACGGTCAACGAAGCCGTGAACCTGCTGGCGCAGTCCTGCAAACTACATATCTGTGAATACAGTGTATATGATGACAAGACCCTTCTGCCGGGAAGATACGAGTGCTTTCTGGAAACCGATGACAGGAAAAAAGCAGTTTGCTTTGCCAAGAACTCCGGTCTGGATTCGCTTTTTGACGATATTTTGAAAAAAATGAATGAGGACTACCTGGATCTCAGGAATCTGGGGTTGATCGGAATGCCCTCCGTCTGTCAGGTACCGGCCGGCACTCATCTGGAATGTAAACAGCAGTTTATGCAGAGGCCGGGCAACAATAAGCCGCTGCAGTATCTGTCCAGTCCGGATATCATCCGTTTTATGAAAGAAAGGATTCTTTAAACTATGTACTCGGACCAAAAACTGCTTGGCAGAATTTATTTTCAGGCGCTGCTTCCGAACATGATGGCCATTCTCGGAGGTACGATCAATGTTCTGTTTGATGGCATCCTGGTGGGAAGGAAGATGGGAGAGCTGGGAATTGCCAGTGTGAATCAAAGTCTGGCCGTGTACCTGCTCCTGTGTATGGTGGGATCTTTGATCTCCTCCGGGGCTTTTGCAGAGTCTGCCGCCGCCGTCGGTGCGAACCAGACAGAGAAAGGGGAACGTTATTATTCTCTGGCGGTGGAGATTTCCGTCTTGGTCGGAATTTTGATTGGTGCAGTTGGTTATCTGTTTTCCGGTCCCATGGCAAGAGTGCTGGGATCTTCGGATTCCTGGCGGATGGTAGAGACTTATATCCGGATCACATTTGCCGGCGGGATTTTTAAGATTTTGCTGTATGTTCCTTTTTTCTATCTTCGCCTGGAGGGAAAGACCAGTCAGTCTGCTCTGGCGATGATGGTGATGACGGTATCGAACATCGTTCTGGATTATCTGTTCTTATTTGTGCTGGAGCTTGGAATCGGCGGAGCTGCATGGGCAAGTGTGCTGGCCACCGCAGCAGCCTGCGGACTGAGTTTTTTCTTTCTGCTCCGGTCAAAGGACGGGTTTCATTTTCATCCGGTATTTCCCGGATTTCAGGAAATCGGAAAGGTGATAAAAAACGGAAGTCCTATGGCCGCAAACAATCTGTGTTCTTCCCTGCGGATTATGCTGCTCAACGGGATTATGAACCTTGTGGGAGGCAGCAGCATGGTGGCGGCTTTTGCGGTAACCAACAGTCTGAATGAATTTTCGATCTGCATTC
Source organism: uncultured Lachnospiraceae bacterium (assembly GCA_910583895.1). Lineage (GTDB taxonomy): Bacteria > Bacillota > Clostridia > Lachnospirales > Lachnospiraceae > Hominiventricola. The sequence goes on along the minus strand of CAJTYJ010000077.1, from coordinate 2,978 downwards.
AGAACGGTGTTCCTCAGTCCGGTTCTGCCATGCTTGGGATCTATCAGGGGGAGCAGGATCCGGTGTCTGTAAAAAAACTGCTGAAGATCCAACTGGAATGCGGACTGATTTTATCTTCCGTATTTGCGGCCGTTCTGCTTTTGTCCGGAAAATGGATCGGACTCCTCTTTGGCTGTTCCATGGATCTTCGCTTTGCAGTCGGATGCCTGGCGGCGGGTTTGATCTTTGGCACACTGAACAGTATTATGAGCTATTATTACTATGCCATCATGAAACCCGGTATGGCGAATCTGATCACGATTTTAAGGGTGCTGGTCGTGGCGGTCGCCACGGCGTGGGTTCTGCATCCTCTGGGAGAGCCGGTGTGGCATTTTTACTGGCTCTGCGAACTTTTTACGGCGGGAATCTGGATGATTGCAGGACTATGCCGTACAAAGCAAAAGACAGGGCACTTCAGCCTGTATATGCTGGATGAGACTGCATTTTTGGAGGGGAAATGCATCAATTTTACTGTGGCATGCAACACACAGGCAATCTGTGAAGTCAGTGAAAAGATCCAGGATTTCTGTCAGTTCAACGCATTCACGGAGGAGCAGACCATGACCATCAGTCTGGCACTGGAGGAACTGATGGTGATCACTGCGGAAAAGTCCATGCATCATCAGGGCTTTATGGATGTGCGGATTCTGCGCACAAAGGAAGGCGGGATCCTGCGCATCCGCTCGGAAGGAAAGCGCTACAATTCCCTGGAATATGCGGAGGCGGGCATGGAGTATCTGGGCGTAAATATGATCATGAAAATGGCAAAAAGGACAGAGTATCAGAATACGCTGGGATTGAATACGCTGATCGTTGTGATCTAACAAAATTCAAATCAGGAGTGGAAAAGATGAAGAGACATTCTGCATTAGTATTAAAAATTCTGACAGGATTCGCGGTTCTGGCGGTGCTGATCTGTGCGGCGTGCACCGGGATCGGATATATTCAATACCGCGCTTATATCCAGAAGCAGTATAACGATATCGCCTATCAGATCGCAGAGACATTCCGGGGATATTTTGAGGAAGGGGAGCTGGAGCGCTATATCGATCTGGCGGCCCGGTACAAAGCAGGAGAGATCTCGAAAGAGTCCCTGGAACGGGAGATGGCATCCGGCCGCTATCAGGAGCTGCAGGAACTGATGGATCGGCTTCGGGAACATATGGGAGCCAATGACATCTATCTGGCCCAGCTCGACGTGCAGGAAGTATACGACTTTTATCTGGAAAAGCTCGCTGCCGGATCGTCCGGGGACTTGTCGGAGGCTGTCAAAAACTGGAATCCTATGACCTACATTATGGACAGCTATGTAGAACCTTATCAGTTCGGAGATGTGGGCGGGATGAATCCTGCATATATCGAGGAAGCGGTGGCGCTTTCCAGAAGCGGTGAGCGCTCCGACAGTTATTTTATCTCCAAAAGTATCTACGGTTATAATACGTCGGCTATCCTCCCGATTGTGCTGGAGGGCCATACGACGGCGGTCATCGGCGTGGAGATCCCCATGGCGACGCTTCAGAAGGCGCTGAGCGATTATGTGTCCCACTCGGTCTTGAGCATGCTGGTCGTGACGGTACTGTGTCTGGCCGTCTATGTACATATCCTGTATCGTTCCATCATCGCGCCCATCAATCTGATCGCGACGGAAGCCAGCAGTTTTGTGAAAGAAGAAAATCAGGTATCCACAGAGCTTCAGAAGATCCGTACCGGAGATGAGATTCAGATGCTGAGCGAAACTCTTTTAAAAATGGAGGAGGATATCAATCATTATATTGACAATCTGACAAAAGTGACAGCGGAGAAGGAGCGGATCAGCGCGGAACTCAACGTGGCGACGCAGATCCAGGCGGATATGCTGCCGGGGATCTTTCCTGCCTTCCCGGGACGGCAGGAATTCGATATCTTCGCTACCATGAATCCAGCCAAAGAAGTGGGCGGAGATTTCTATGACTTTTTCTTAACGGATCCGGATCATCTGGCACTGGTGGTGGCGGACGTATCCGGAAAAGGCATTCCGGCGGCGCTTTTCATGGTGATCTCCAAGACCCTGATCAAGAACCAGGCGCAGATGGGAGCATCCCCGAAAGAGATCCTGGAGACGGTCAATGATCAGCTCTGCGAGAATAACGATGCGGAGATGTTTGTGACCGTGTGGCTGGGCATTCTTCAGATCTCCACCGGCCTTCTGACCGCGGTGAATGCAGGACATGAGTATCCGATCCTGAAAAAGGACGGCGTTTATGAGCTGCTCGACGACCCGCACGGGTTTGTCATGGGAGTCATGCCGGGGATGAAATACCAGGAATACGAGATCCAGATGCAGAAAGGGAACAGCATCTATGTCTATTCCGACGGTGCGCCCGACGCGGTCAATCTGGAGGAAGAGCAGTTCGAAAGGGACCGTCTGCTTGCGTCACTGAATAAAAATCCGGACATGTCACCCGTCGAACTCCTGGAACAGGTCAAGGGAGACATTGACTGTTTCGTAGGAGAGGCGGCGCAGTTTGACGATATCACGATGCTCTGCATGCGCTACTGCGGGGAGTGAACAGGACAGGGTGATCGTTCACATGCAGTCAGGACCCACAGCGCGGACAGATTATCCTTCCAGCCCCGTGTCTTGCATAGGCTTTCAGGAAAATCTGTCCGTGCAGTGCTGAGCTGTTACGGACTGGAAAATTTAAAAAAATAAAAACAGGGATTGACATTTAAGAAAAGCTTTGGTAATATAATAAAGCTCACTGTGAAAGCAGTCGGGAAATAAATCACATTTTGGAAATTCAAATCGCTTTTTAGAAATTGATTAGAAAAATTTAGAAAAAAGTTATTGACAAACTTGAAAAGATGTGATATCCTGAATGAGTCGCCGCAAGAACGGCAGCAAAACATGAACCTTGATAATTAAATAGTGCTTTTAGAAAGTCTTCGAAAATTCTTTA
>CAJTYJ010000076.1 GCA_910583895.1 uncultured Lachnospiraceae bacterium | reverse complement strand
TTTACAGGAGGAATCAACATATGCCAAAGGTAAAGACAAGCAGAGCAGCTGCAAAACGTTTTAAGAAGACCGGAACCGGACAGTTAAAAAGAATGAAAGCTTACAAGAGCCATATCTTAACTAAAAAATCTCAGAAGAGAAAAAGGAATCTCAGAAAGTCCACGATTACCGATGCGACCAATGTAAAGAACATGAAGAAGATTTTACCGTATTTATAAGATTTTGACAGTTAAGGAGGAATAAAAATGGCAAGAGTGAAAGGCGGATTAAACGCTAAAAAAAGACATAATAGAGTATTAAAGCTCGCAAAAGGTTACAGAGGTGCGAGAAGCAAACAGTACAGGATTGCAAAACAGTCCGTTATGAGAGCATTGACCAGCGCCTATGCAGGCCGCAAGGAGAGAAAACGTCAGTTCAGACAGCTCTGGATTGCAAGAATCAATGCAGCAGCACGGATGAACGGTCTTTCCTACAGCAGATTTATGTACGGCTTAAAGACTGCAGGTGTGGAGATGAACAGAAAGATCCTTGCGGACCTGGCAGTAAACGATGCGGCATCTTTTACCGCATTGGCAGAGACTGCAAAAAATGCACTGAATAAATAATTATTATTTTTGTACAAAAGCCCTTGGGAGGACTGCTGTTGGACAGGCAGGTTTCCGAGGGCTTCGTTTACGGAGAAAGGAGCAGATTATGACAAAGATCGAGATTATTTCCGGATTTTTAGGGGCCGGCAAGACAACGCTGATCAAGAAGATGCTGAAGGAAGTTTTTGCGGGGGAAAAGATTGTCCTGATTGAGAATGAATTTGGCGAGATCGGCATCGACGGCGGATTTTTAAAAGAGGCGGGGGTACAGGTCACGGAGATGAATTCGGGATGCATCTGCTGTTCGCTGGTGGGAGACTTTGGGACTGCTTTGAAAGAAGTGATTGAGACGTATGCACCGGATCGGATTCTGATTGAACCTTCCGGTGTGGGCAAGCTGTCCGACGTGACAAAGGCTGTGATGGGGGTGGCGGCCCACGAGCCGGTGGAGCTGAACAGTTCTGTGACCGTGGTAGACGGACAAAAGTGCCGGATGTATATGAAGAACTTTGGCGAGTTTTTCAATAACCAGGTGGAGCATGCAGGTACGATCGTCATCAGCCGTACGCAGAAGATGACGGAGGACAAGCTGGAAGCCTGTGTGAAAATGCTGAGAGAGAAAAATGAAGGGGCAACGATTATCACGACGCCCTGGGAAGAACTGAAAGGGGAACAGATCCTGGCAGCCATGGAGCATCAGGATCTGCTGATGAAAGAGGAGCTGGAAGCACAGATGAAGGATCGGGGGCATGATCACGAATGCGGCTGTGACCATCATCATGATCACGGCCACGATCATAACCGCCAAGACCATCATCATGCCCATGCCCACGATTGCGACCATCATGACCACGCCCACGAATGTGATCACCACGATCATGCCCACGATTGTGACGGCCACGAACACAGCCACCAAGACCATCATCATGCCCATGCCCACGATTGCGACCATCATGACCACGTTCACGAACACGGTCACCATGACCACCATCATGATGACCACAGCCACGGCGAAGACTGTACCTGCGGCTGCCACGATCACGAGCATGATCATCACCATCATCATGCGGATGAAGTATTTACAAGCTGGGGCAGAGAGACGCCCCGGAAATACAGTGAAAAACAGATGAGAGATATTTTGGAAAAGCTTTCGGATGATGATGACTGCGGGATTATCCTTCGGGCCAAAGGGATTGTACCCTGCGCGGACGGAGGCTGGCTGCATTTTGACATGGTTCCGGGGGAATATGAGATACGTCAGGGCGAAGCTGACTACACCGGACGCCTCTGTGTGATCGGTTCCCATCTGAATGAGGAAGAGCTGTCGAAGCTTTTCGATCTTGCATAGACAAAGGAGCGTCAGAAGATGAAAATTCCTGTATTTGTGATTCATGGATTTTTGGAGGGAGGCAAGACGACATTTGCGCTGGAGACGCTGGCGGATGAATACTTTTCCGGCGGGGAGCGCAACCTGGTTCTGGCCTGTGAAGAGGGAGTCGAGGAATATGAAGAAGAGGCGTTAAAGGCGGCCAATGCCACGCTGGTCATGCTGGAGGACAAGAGCGAATTTCATGAGACGTTTCTTTCCGAGTGCCAGAAAAAATATAAGCCGACCCAGGTGGTCCTGGAATACAACTGTATGTGGGGGATGGATTTTCTGCGGGATATGTACATGCCCAAAGGATGGTTTGTGGCCCAGGTAATTACGGTAGTGGATGCATCGACCTTTGACATTTATCTGAAAAATATGAAATCTCTTTTTATGGAGATGGCAAAAGACTCCGATCTGATCATCTTCAACCGGAGCAGTGATGAGACGCCGGCTGCCGTCTACAAACGGAACATGCGGGCGGTGAATCCCAAAGCTCAGGTGGTATTTGAAAAAGAGGATGGAACCATGCTGGAGTTTGAGGAGGAGCTTCCATTTGATCTGGAGGCAGAGGTCATCGATATCGCAGATGTGGACTATGGCATCTGGTATATCGATGCCATGGACCATCCAGAGCGGTATGACGGCAGGACGGTTCGCTTCACAGCCATGGCCTATACAGGAAAGCGGCTTCCAGAAGGATATTTTGTTCCCGGGCGCATGGCTATGACCTGCTGTGCAGACGATACGGCCTTTATAGGATTTTTGTGTCAGTCTTCCTACGCAGATCGTCTGAAGTCCAGACAGTGGGTGACCGTCACCGCAGAGGCCCATATGGAAAAAAGGCCCGAATACAACGGCGAGGACGGGATTGTCCTTCGCTCCACCAACATCAAATCTGCAGAAAAGCCGGAAGAAGAACTGGTTTACTTTTAGACATACGAAATCACCCCTGCATGAGTCGTTGGCTTCATACAGGGGTGTTCCCCGTGTCTGGCGGAATAATTGCCAGAAAGTATGGGTTTTGCATCCGGGATTCCTTATTTACTTTTCTGCAAACAGAACTTTTAGCAGATTGATGGCCAATGTCTTTTCCTCAGCCGTACGGTCGTGCATTAGCTGGATTAACAGGTTCATGCTGGTATCATCCGTTGCAGTCACGTAATCAGCCAGAAGAAAGTCGATGGTAACTCCCAGGCGGTTTACTACCTTAACCAGCTTGTCCAGGGTCAGACTTCTTTCACCCCGTTCAATCTGACCAATGTAGGCAGTGGATACTCCGACCTCTTCTGCTAACTTTTCCTGGGTCAGATTCAGCCTTAGACGTTCTTCCCGAATTCTTTTTCCTAATGCATGATAATCCATTTTTTTACCTTCCTTTCAGACTGGGTTCTATTATTAAATAATACTTTGAAACAGGTGACAATTAGAATCTACGGAGAGCGTTTTTTAAGATACATTGTAAAAATATTTGACTTTTTTGTCAAGATGATGTATGATAACATACGGAATGCGGAAGTGTCGGAATTGGCAGACGAGCAAGATTCAGGTTCTTGTGAGCGCTACGCTCGTGAGGGTTCAAGTCCCTTCTTCCGCATGGTTTAAGGCGGTCAGCTTGGTACGGACAGTATGAAGTTAATCGCCTTTTTTGTATTTTCCTGATTGCAGGTTTTGCAAAAAAAAGTGTCGTAAGAGTTGTTCTTTGCAGAACAAAAAAGAAAGAAAAATAAAAAAATTACAGTGATTTTGATGAATTTTGCATGGGAATGGGGATTTTTTGGAAAAGGAGCAGTGTATGGCGAATTATGTAATGGCCCTGGATGCGGGGACTACCAGCAACCGGTGTATTTTGTTCAATGAAAAGGGAGAGATGTGCAGTACCGCACAGAAGGAATTTACTCAGCATTTTCCAAAGCCGGGCTGGGTGGAACATGACGCCAAGGAGATCTGGTCCACACAGCTTGGGGTGGCAGTGGAAGCCATGTCGAAAATTGGAGCCTTGGCAGAGGATATCAAGGCCATCGGGATTACCAATCAGCGGGAGACGACGATTGTCTGGGACCGGATTACAGGAGAGCCCATCTGTCCCGCGATCGTCTGGCAGTGCCGCCGGACTTCCGGATACTGTGATGAACTGAAGGAAAAAGGACTTGTGGAGGTATTCCGGCAGAAGACCGGGCTGGTGATCGACGCATATTTTTCCGGGACAAAGCTGAAATGGATTCTGGACCATGTGGAAGGGGCCAGAGAGCGGGCTGAAAAAGGAGAGCTTCTCTTTGGAACTGTGGAGACCTGGCTGATCTGGAAGCTGACAAAGGGGAAGGTCCATGTGACGGATTATTCCAACGCTTCTAGGACGCTGCTTTTTAATATCCGGACGCTGCAGTGGGATGAGGAGATCTTAAAGGAACTGCAGATTCCCAGGTGCATGCTTCCAACGGTAAAACCTTCCAGCTGTGTCTACGGAGAGACGGACCCGTCTCTTTTCGGCGGTCCGATACCCATTGGCGGGGCAGCGGGAGATCAGCAGGCGGCGCTGTTTGGCCAGACCTGTTTTAAACCCGGGGAGGCAAAGAACACTTACGGGACCGGATGCTTTCTGCTTATGAATACCGGGGAAAAGCCGGTATTTTCCGACAATGGACTGGTGACTACCATTGCCTGGGGACTGGACGGCAAGGTAACCTATGCACTGGAGGGCTCCATCTTTGTGGCAGGGGCTGCCATCCAGTGGCTGCGGGACGAGATGCGGCTGATTGATTCGTCAGAGGATTCGGAGTATATGGCGCAGAAAGTGAACGATACCAACGGCTGTTATGTGGTTCCGGCCTTTACCGGACTTGGTGCGCCTCACTGGGATCAGTACGCCAGAGGGACGATTGTGGGAATCACCCGGGGCGTCAATAAATACCATATCATCCGTGCCACCTTGGAATCTTTGGCTTTTCAGACCAAAGACGTCTTAAAAGCCATGGAGGCGGATTCCAGGATCCGTCTGGCGGCTCTGAAGGTGGACGGGGGTGCCAGTGCCAACAATTTTCTGATGCAGACCCAGGCGGATTTTATCGGTGCGCCGGTGGAACGTCCCAGATGTGTGGAGACGACCGCCATGGGGGCGGCCTATCTGGCGGGACTGGCTGTGGGTTACTGGAAGAGCCGGGAAGAGGTGCTGAGCAACTGGGCCATTGACCGGACCTTTGAGCCGTCTATCACAGAAGATGAGCGCAGGCAAAAGACCGAAGGGTGGGAAAAAGCTGTAAGATATGCTTTTGGCTGGGCAAAATAATACAATTAACTTGTTCCGGACCATGCAGGGATAAGCAGCAAAAAACAGCTCCAAAAAATCCAGGTGGTTTTTTTGGAGCTGTCTGTGTATCCATCAGTCAATATATCCTTTTTGCTTCAGGTAGCATTTGATGATCTCGGCCCCTTCTTCGATGGTCATATTGCTGGTGTTCAGGCAGAGATCGTAGTTGGAAGCAACGTCCCAGGTCCTGCCGGTGTAGTAACTGTAGTACTTGCGGCGCTGTTTGTCTGTTTCTTTGATGCGGTCGATGGCGGTGCTGCGTTCCAGAGAAAAGGTACTCATCATCCGGCGGACCTTGCTTTCGGAGTCTCCGCATACGAACACTTTGACGATATGGTCATAGTCTTTTAAAATATAGTCGGAGCAGCGGCCGATGATCATGCAGGTCTCGTTTTCCGCCAGTTCTTTGATCAGTTCGGACTGGAACCGGAACAGATTGTCCGGAGAGACAATATCTTTCCCAAGGGACGGCTTCTGCTGCTTCGGGTTTAACTCCTTGATCAGTTTGTACAGAAGGTTGTTGCCTGGACGTTCGTTGTTCACATGGAAAAATTCTTCCAGAACTCCGCTCCGGTCAGAGACCATGCGGAAGATGTCTTTGTCATAGTATGGAATATGCAGATCGTTGGAAAGTGTCTCCGCGATCAGCGTGGCGCCTGCCCCGCACTCACGGCCTAAGGTAATTGTAAATTTTTTTGCCATATACACCACCCCTTTGTGGAAATATTATAAGTTTTGTTTATTGTAACATAGGATATGGGCAAAATCAACAAAGGGCATGGGTGTTTTCGAATTTGTTTAAAAATTTTAGAAAAAATTATTAGCACTCGAATAGAATGAGTGCTAAAAATGTCTTGACTTTTGGCTCTGTGGGGATTATATTACTATATAAATCAATGCGGCTGCAGTATTGGAACGGTCCGCATCAGAACAGACAAAGAAAGGCAGTGGAAATATGAACGAGAAACATGGAAATCTTTCGATTAACAGCGACAATATTTTTCCGATTATCAAAAAGTGGCTTTATTCGGACCACGATATTTTCTTCCGTGAGCTGGTCTCCAACGGATGCGATGCCATCACCAAACTAAAAAAACTGGATATGATGGGAGAGTACAGTCTTCCGGACAAGTACAAGGCCCAGGTGCAGATTGTGGTGAACCCGGATGAGAAGACTCTGAAATTCATCGACAACGGTCTTGGCATGACGGCGGAGGAAGTGGAGGAATATATCAATCAGATCGCATTCTCCGGCGCTACGGACTTCCTGGCTCAGTACAAGGACAAGACCAACGAGGACCAGATCATCGGGCATTTTGGACTGGGCTTCTATTCTGCATTTATGGTGGCTGATGAGGTGCACATTGATACCCTTTCCTATAAAGAGGGAGCAGAGGCGGTTCACTGGGAGTGTGACGGAGGCACGGAGTTTTCCATGGCTGAGGGCACAAGAGACACAGTGGGTACCCAGATTACTCTCTTTTTGAACGAGGAGAGCGTGGAGTTCGCCAATGAGTACCGGGCACGGGAAGTGGTTTCCAAGTACTGCTCCTTTATGCCGGTGGAGATTTTCCTGGCGAAAGAAAACGCAGAGCAGGAGTATGAGACCATCGAGGAGAGCGAGCTGACTGAGGATGATGTGGTGGTAGAGCGCATCCACGAGGAGGCAAAGACCGAGGAGATCGAGAACGAGGACGGCACCAAAGAAGTGAAAGAGATTTCACCGGCAAAGGATAAGGTGAAGATCAACAAGCGTCCGGTATCTTTGAGTGACACGAAGCCCCTCTGGACCAAACATCCCAACGAGTGCACCGAGGAGGAGTACAAGGAGTTTTACCGCAAGGTCTTTATGGATTATAAGGAGCCATTGTTCTGGATTCATCTGAACATGGACTATCCGTTCAACTTAAAAGGCATCCTGTACTTCCCGAAGATCAACATGGAGTATGAGTCCATTGAGGGTACGATCAAGCTTTACAACAACCAGGTGTTTATTGCAGACAATATAAAAGAGGTCATTCCGGAATTTTTACTTCTGTTAAAGGGTGTCATTGACTGTCCGGATCTGCCGCTGAATGTGTCCAGAAGTGCCCTTCAAAATGACGGTTTTGTAAAGAAGATTTCCGACTATATCACCAAGAAGGTGGCCGACAAGTTAAGCGGCATGTGCAAGACGGATCGGGAGAACTATGAGAAGTACTGGGATGATATCAATCCCTTTATCAAATTCGGCTGCATCAAGGATGAGAAATTCTGTGAGCGCATGATGGATTACGTGCTCTTTAAAGATATTGATGACAAATACACCACCATGAAGGAGTATTTGGGACCGGAGGCTGAGGACAACAAAGAAGAACCGAAGGCGGAGGAGACCGAGCAGACGGTGGAGAACGCGGACGGTGAGCCGGTGGAAGAGGAAAAAGAGGAGCCGAAGACCACCATTTACTATGTGACTGACGAAGTGCAGCAAAGCCAGTATATCAACATGTTCCGGGAGCAGAGCATGAATGCGGTGATCTTAAAGCACAACATCGACAATCCGTTCATCAGCCATCTGGAGGCGAAGAATGAGAAAGTGAAGTTCCAGCGGATTGATGCAGATGTGACAGACTCCATGAAGGAAGAAGTGTCTGAGGAAGAGCTGAAGGCTGAGACAGACGCACTGACGGATCTGTTCCGTAAGGCTCTGAACAATGAAAAACTGGAAGTAAAGGTAGAGAAACTGAAAAATGAAAAAGTTTCTTCCATGATCACCCTTTCTGAGGAAAACCGCAGGATGCAGGAGATGATGAAGATGTACAATATGTACGGCATGGATC
>CAJTYJ010000075.1 GCA_910583895.1 uncultured Lachnospiraceae bacterium | reverse complement strand
TTTCCCAGTGCTTTGGACAGAACCTCTGCGCTTTCCGAGTTGGGCGCAAAGCCGCCGAACAGGATATCCTGGCAGTTGTCGATGATGATCTCACTTCCCTCCTTCCCATAGTTTTTCTGCAGCTGGGCAAAGGACTGAATAATCGGCACCATGCTGATGCGCCGGGAACGTCCCGCAGAGAACAGCATCTCCAGGGATTCGATCTTGGGAATGGTCCCAATCTCATCCCCAAAGATTACCACACGGTTGGGAAGCTTCCCTCCATGCTCATCGGCAATGGACAGCATCTCCCGGTAGATCTGCTGCAGAAATAAGCTGACCATAAAATACTTGGTATTGTCTTCCTCCGGAAGCACGATAAAAATTGCCGATCTGGAATTACAGAAAGACTCTGTATCCATGGAACCGTCAAAGCACAGGATCTGCTCCATCTCCGAATCCAGGAACGCATTCAGTCTGGACATGGCTGTGGAGAGTACGGAGGCCATGGCCTGGTCTGCCGTGTTTAAGGCAGCCCCGGCAAACCACCGGGCCTTATGCTCCGGAGGAAGCTTCTGCATCAGCAGCTGGAACTGGTTCTTTCCTTTTACCGGAGAAGGAGCCAGTAAGTCCTGGATGAGTTTGAACACGCTGACAATGTGCCGCTGCTCCTTTGGACAATATTCCGCGATCAGAAGGATCACACTGGTCAGGAGTCCCTCCGCCGCGTCATAGAAAAAGGCGTTCTGGCCATAGCTGGAGGAATCGGCCCCGGAACTGATGATGGTCTTGGCTGTAATCTTGGCGTATTTTTCTGCCCGTGCCTTCTGAGCCAGGTTCTCCGGTTCCTCCAGCCACAGATCCATATATTTGTTTACCATCCCCAGGATATTGTCCCCATCGGAACGAGTGGGGTTCCTCAGATCCAGGATGGAGATCTGATAACCGTAGTATTTCTTTGCAATCCCCGCATAGTTCCGAAACAGGTCTCCCTTGGTATCCGTACAGAGAAAGCTCATCCCGCTGGCGCAGGCGTATTCGATACAGGGGTAGAGAAAGTTGGCGGTTTTCCCCACGCCGGCAGCACCGATCATCAGAAGGTGAATATCCCCGGAATCAATCAGAGCTGTGACCCCGGTATGAGAAAATTTTCCGCCTACCACAATGCCCTGGACCTGCGGCAGATTTTTTCCCTGCCTCCACAGCTTCGGCTCATATGGGACATGGGTATACGTCTTTTTGATCTCGGCATCTGTGGCAAACCGGGCAGTCCCATACTGTCCGTCTCCAACCGTTTTGGATTTGATTCCGTCCAGGTTATAGTGGCTGGACAGAAAAGTGACCAGTCCAAGCACGGCGAACATCAAAAGCCCGGCACACACCAGGATCACGATCTGTGTGGTCTGCATGTTCACACTCCTTTCTGTAAATCCCGAACAGGCACGATCTTATTTTTTCGCTGCGTCTTTCATCTGCCCGGCAGGTATCAGGCCATCCGGACTATCCCATCCTCCACCATTTCCGGAGGTGGTTTTTCTTCTGCCGGTACCGCTTCCATACCGTGCATGGCCTTGATGTCCTCGTTCCAGTCCTTCCATGCGGACAGTTCCATCTGCACATCCGGATACCCCGCTTCTGTCAGCCTCTCCCGGATCCGTTCTGCCGCTTTCATCCCCGCGATATCATGGTCCAGACACAGATGGATCTTCTTCAGTTCCGGATGGTCTGTCAGCATCTGGAACAGAGCCTGGGAACCCACTCCGCACAGAGCCACATAGCTGTGGTCCCTCCATCCGGGCTTATGCAGGGAAATATAGGAGAGCATGTCAATGGGAGCTTCAAACACAAAGACTTCCTGACTCTTTCCGTTCCAGTGGAAGCTGTACCTGGGGTCGCTGCTCTCCAGATTCCCCCGGTAGCTTTTCCCCATGGTATAGATCCCCTTCTTGTGGGCGTGTCTGGCCTTCCCTTCCGGATCGTATCCCACAAAAATGGCATTGTGGTACTGTCTGCTTTTATCCTTTGACAACTCCAGGCTTTCATAGATCAGCTTTTCCTTTGCAAAGGCGGACACCACTTCATAGTCCAGCAGCCGTGACCTTAACAGGTACGCGAACACCCGTCGCATACTCCCATTGGCGGCAGGCAGGGTAAAAGGTCCCCTCTGCACTTCCTCCTGCTTTCTGCTCTGCCGGTAGGTTTCTCCCTGCTCCCCTCCCAGAAGCATACTCACTGCTTCCGGAAAAGATTTCCCATAGTAATAGATCACAAAAGAGATAGCCGCCCCTCCTTTTCCGTCAGAGCCATGGTCATACCAGCGGTTCCCCCGGATGGTGATGCTGTGATCACTGGACATCCTCCATTCCGGGCCGGAACGCAGAAGCCTTTCTCCCTGTCGTTCCAGGAAATCTTTCAGATCCACGGTATTGGCCCGTTCCTTCTGTTCATCAGTAAAATAGATATAAGCCATGTTTCGCCTCCTGTCTTTATATGGTCTGCTGCGGAGCATGGTCATCCTTTTTATGCCCCTGTGCCATCCGTTTCTCCTGCAGTTTTCGTCTCCGCTTCCTGTCGATGGTTCCCATGCCGGTTCCTCCCGATGCCTTCCGGTAATCTTCCTGAAAGATTCTTGACAGATGATGCATCAGCCTGGTGGCTGCCAGCACCAGATCCGGATCCCGGAAGGAATCCAGATGCTCCAGCAGGAACTGGGCATACACATTTCCCTGGGCGGCGGAAGCTTTCAGCAGAGGAACCGCTTTTTCCTTATCCCGTGGAAATCCTGGCTGTCCGCACAGATAAAGTTTCCCAAGGGCGTATTGTGCGTACTGGTTCCCCTGGGCGGATGACAGTTCCAGCCATTCCACTGCCTTCTCCAGATCCTGCGGCGTATCTTCTCCCAGCAGATACACTTTTCCCAGACGGTACCGGGCATACTCATTTCCCTGACCGGCTGCCTGACGTAAAAAACGCACAGCCTTCTCCATGTCTCTGGGTACTTCTTCGCCTTCCAGATACAGACAACCAAGTGTATACTCTGCGAAGGGCAGATCCTGTGCAGCCGCTTCCGACAGCCAGCGCACAGCAGCTTCCACATCTTTTGGCAGTTCTTCGCCTTCCAGATACATTTTTCCGAGACGGTATGCCGCGTATCCGTTTCCCTGGTTGGCTGCTTTTTCAAGCAGAGCAGCCGCTTTTTGTATATCCTTCCGCACCTGATTTCCGTCCAGATAAAACTTCCCAAGGGCGTACTCGGCGGAAACATTTCCGGCATCCGCAGACTTTTCCAGCCATTCCACCGCCTTTTGCACATCTCCTGTTCCGGTATTCAGCCAGTGCTTTCCCAGAGCGTACTGAGCATTCGCGTTCCCAAGCTTTGCAGCCTGCTCCCAGTACCGCACGGCTTCCTCTTCGTCTTTTTCTGTCCCTGTCCCCTGGTGCAGCATCTGCCCCAGACGATACTGTAATTTATCATCATGACTCTGTTTCTCCAGACTCAGGAAACCGGAAAATGCATCCTGAAAATGGATCTCTGCCTGCTCTTCGGATTTTTTGGTCCCGATTCCTGATCGACACATCTTTCCCAGTTCATAGCTGGCATAGGGATTTCCCTGCGCCGCAGAAACCCTGTACAGTTCTGCCGCCTGCTCCGGATTCTTTTTTACACCTTTCCCGGCTGCAAACAGTCCGGCCAGGGTGTACTGGACATACTTGTGCTGCTTTTTTGCCGCCCGCCCCAGCCAGTCCGCAGCCGTTTTAGGATTTTTTTCAGTACCAAGGCCGAACAGATACATTTTTCCGATGCGGTACTGCAGGTAAGTCTTTTTTCTTTCTGGAAGATTCTTTTCCGCATACTGAAAAGCCTCCAGTGCTTTCTCGTACCATTCCTGTGCTTTGTCCGGATCTGCTTCCGTCCCCAGACCATCAGCCCACATCCGCCCCAGGTCATACATGGCCAGTGCATTTCCGGTATCCGCCTCCGCCAGAAACAGCTCCATAGCTTTCCTGAAATCCGGTTCTGTCGTTTCGCTCCCGTACAGATAGTTCCGGGCCTGTTTGTACCGCCTGCTCCATTTTGCCTTTCCCGCCGCTTCCCCCCTTTCTTTGCAGGCAGGTTCCGCTTCTGGCAGAAACTCTTCGGTTGCCTGCTCTCCGTAGGCATCCCGAAGGATTTCCTCTCCCTGCCAGTCCGGATCCAGCGGAATGTCATCCTCTTCCAGTTCACCCGGATCGCTTTCGCCTTTTTCTTCCTCGTCATCCAGACCTGGTTCCGGAAGATCACTTTCCTGGTCAGACACTTCCTGTAAAAAATAGTGACCACCCAGCTTTAACGCTTCCGCGATCACCATGTTCTTGATACTTTTCAGTTCTTTTTGTTTTGATAACGGCGGCAGTGGCAGAGTCTTTGAGGAATAAGTCTTAAGGATCTGATCCCGCCATTCCCCCCATGCCTGATAAGCTGCCGCCACCCCTGGTTCTTTTGCCAGCTCATCCACGATCTGGTCCACCAGCTTTTTCACATCTGCTTTCAGGTAGCCGTATACTTTCTTTCCACTGGTATTTTTGAGCCGGTTGGAGAGCAGCTGCAGCTTCTCCCCGATGACCGGACTATCACATACACCCTCCAGCATCCGGTCGGTGAGCAGGCGCATCCTTTCTGCGGCTTTCTCTTTTAACTCCGCCCGTGCCTGGGTCTGCCCCTCATAGATCTGGGCGAAATCCTGACGGAAGATGGCATGGGCCAGTTCCGAACGCATGGCTTCGATCCCGGCTTTCGTCAAATATCCGTCATTGTCCTTTGCGGAATAGACCATCAGGTGTACGTGGGGATGATGGCCTTCGTTATGGAATGCTGCGTACCATCTTAAATCTGCGCTGTCAATCTTCATGTGTTTGCAGAGCATGGCACGTTTAGAGCGCAGGAGCGCCATCCACTGTCCGGCAGAGTCATATCCAAGCCGCGTGGCATCCTCCCGGCGCAGACTGACCACATGGGTCCAGATGGGGCCTTTGTGATCTGCCGCCTCTCTCTGTACCTCTGCAAGGATTAGCGGTTTCCCCGCATCGGTAAACAGACCATGCTCTCCGATCCGTTCCACGCGGGAACGGTTGGCCAGATAATCCACGTAGTTTTCTTTCATGGCTGCCATATCCAGGTTCCTCTCCAGAGCCTGGGTGATGAACTCTGAGGCATTGCCGATGGTTGGATGCTGGCGGTAGTCCTCATACTCCAGCATATCTTTGGACTCCGGCATGTCTTTCAGGATCTGGCGGATCAGATTTTTCTGTGCCAGGGTGGCAGGCAGGTTCTTTTTGCTCTCATCCACTTTTTCCACACCTTCCCGTGTGCTGATGTAGCGCACGTAGTTCTGCAGATGCTCTGGCGGGGCATCGCGGATGTAGCGGCTGGTGAAAATTAGTTTTACTATAACATCATCTCCATTTCTATAAAAAGAAAGCAGACAATACTGACTGCTTTCCATCACTTGATCTCTTAAAATAATTTATTGTTTTACTACTCTATAGTTAATTCTTCAATACCAAATATGATATTGTCAAAGACACAATTTACATATTTTTCCCACGCATGCCACTTTGATTCCCCCTCTCGAATATTTAATTTTCCAGAAATATCTATCATCCTTAAAATCAACTTTGCAACCACTTTTTCTAATAATTCCAGTTCTTCCTTTTCATCCGTCCAATAAGTGCCAACTCCTCCATGAACAAAATTATTTCTACGATTATACATATCATTCAATTTCCGTGAAAGCTCTGCTTGTGTCATATTCTCATATTTTATTAACCTTGATGTAATAGCAGACACCCTTAATCGTTTTTCATTTCTCCCTTCTGCAATCAGTGACTCTATTGCAGTCAAATATAACAACAATGCCACAGAATTCTCATTTTGCTTTATACGCTGTACTCCAGCTTTAGAATATAGTGTAAATGAATTATAAACTTTATATGTAAACTCGTCTGTTGATTTAAAATTAAATAAATTATAAAGTTCTACAAACTTTTGTTGAACAATCCCTTCTTCTAAAAAATCGATATCAACATCACATTGCAAATGAGCCTGCCAGTCAAAACCATGCCCACAACGCCATCCATCTGTCGAAAGAAATGCAACATGGCTATTCTCTTTCAGCCAGCCAAGATTATGCCGAAATAATCGGGCTTTTGTATTTACCTGATGTTCAATACCTGTATTTAAAAGCAGTATAATATCAATACAGTTTTGTGCTATTCGATAAGCCGATTGTCTAATATTTTCTGTTTGATTTTCTACTTCTATTACCAAAAGATTTGATTGCAAAAAATCTTTTGAGCGGCTCTTTTTCGTATGTTCAAAAAATTCAAAAGTTCTTTTTACCTCAATCTGTGATATTTCAGATATTCTCTGCACAAGCCCTTCTTCTCCATCTTCTTTTAAAAAATGAAATCTATCAAATCCAAAATCTCTTTCCAAGGTTGATCCCTGTAATGGAACTACCAAATAATGTTTTTGTTTGTTTATATCAAATATATTCTTGATCTCCCGAATCAGGTTTTCCGCATCTGACTCTTGAACATTCTCTGGCAATGACTCATATTTTTCTATATACCATGAGAGTGCGGAAAAAAATAAGTCTTCCCCATAATATGGGTGCTCTCTTACAAAAGGCCAGACTACCTGTGCCAAATTCATATAAACTCTATCATCTAAATCCATTTCACGAATTGGTGATTGCGCAAGGTAAAAGTGCAATGCATCTTTTAAACGGTCCACAACTTTTTTAATCTCTTTTGTTTTCATATTACTCCTTCTTCCAATAAACATTAGTATTTTTTTTAATACTTTGATTACTCATAACACAGTAAGAACAGCTCTCATTTTTTACAACACCTTCACTTCCTTCAATAGCTCTACATACAGATACATGCAGACATGATCTGACATCAGTAGTATCGTCTCCATCTACTCCATGATGATTTTTATCTTTTTTCACGCACCTTTTCCATTTTCTTTTGTCAGAAAAGGCAGCCATCTCTGACTGCCTTTTCTGAAACATCATCATACACCCACTTTTTCACTCTGCCGTAGCCTTTCCAGTACCATTGCCGCTCCCTTCCTGGTATCTTCTACGATCTCTCTGGGAGTCATCTGGACATGGCGCAGGGAATTGTATTCCCGGATCTTCCGGATGTCCTCCAGATTAAAATCTTTACTGACCACTGGTTTCGTCATCGTCCTCATCCTCTCCTTCCAGCAGCACGGAGGGCGGATAGATTAACAGATCCTTGTACCCTTCCATGGTTGTGATGATCTTCACGCCCCGCACTGTCTTTACATTTACGATATGTTTAAAATTCCAGGATGTAATGATATCGCATCCCGCCATGATCGCTGTCGCGATATGCCGACAGTCATCAAAACTCTTTTTCTTCAGGATACCAAAATCAATGAACTTCTCCGCCAGCTCCACGGTATCTTCATCCGTCTGGACCAGGCTGTATGGGATCTGCCGCAGATAACCCAGGAGGATATCCAGCTTTTCCTGGTTGCAGCCGCTAATCTCATCCAGCACGATATCAGAAATGTATACCTCATAACGCCCCCGCCTGAACTGTTCCCACAGTTCCAGCGTATCTTTCATTTTTTCCGGTGTGTCCAGCTGGTACAGATAGCTGACTACAGAGGTGTCCAGGTAGACTTTTAACTTACGCATCACATACCTCCCGCCTTTTTTTCATTCTACCATGAAACACACGAAATGTCATTCCCTGTCTTTTTATTTTTTCACATGGAAAAAACCCGCAACACCTTTTTCCGTCACAGCACTCCCAGCTTCTTTAAGAATGCCACGCAGTCTTTTGCCCCCTGTACATACAGGTACATGCAGTCATGGTCTGCCGCCAGCAGTGTCGCCTCCACATACTCTGTGATGGCTTTTTTCACATCTTCCGGCAGATCTTTGGTCTTTTCCCGCATCTGCTCCCTCAGCTTTGCCACCTGATCCTGCAACGCCTGATCCTCCGGTGAATGCTCATTGCGTTCCCGCACAGCAGCCTCCGTCATCTCCCGGATCACCATTTCATAGATTTCTTCTCTGTCCATTTTCATTTCACTCCTTTTTCCAACCAACATAAGCAAAAACCGCTCTGCCAGTCCATATGCAGACTCCATAAAAATCTTCTTTTTAGTTTTCGCGTTTCTGATATTTGTATGCGTCAGAAAATTCCACCGCACCATTGAGCCGTTTCACTTCCTCTACACACTTGGCATGGAGTTTCCGGAAGGTGCTCTCATCGATCCGGCTCTCCGAATGGTAGGCGATCATGTGTGCCAGCATAGACAGCTCCACCGCGATCTTGAAATCCATCCGCGCCAGGCGGTTCTCCGTATCCTGTACCGTGCTGGTCAGCACGGAGGACAGGGACTGCAGCAGATAGTTCTCTGCCTTTCCGGTATTCAGGTAGCCGCAGTAAAATTTCAGCGCCTCATTGACAAACTCATTCCGGGAACTTACATTGGCCTCTGCCAGCAGACTGTCCGCCATTTCAAGCACTTCCTTTTCCACATAAAATCCGGTCCGCACCTTTTCCTTTCCTCTGGCCATCCATGCCTCCCTCCCCTCTGGCTGGTACCTTTCTGCCCGGTATTCACTTTCTTTTTGTCAAAATCCCCTAAATCACCACTCTTTTGGGGAATCAGGTATAAAAAATCCGGAACCACTCAAAAAAGTATGCACTTTTATCTTTCCGCACGGCTTTGCCGGGCGGTGTTTTCCGGGTTTGTGCTGCGAAAGCAGCATAAACCCTTTAACCTGCACACATTTCGACCCGGATATCAT
>CAJTYJ010000074.1 GCA_910583895.1 uncultured Lachnospiraceae bacterium | reverse complement strand
GAAACTGTTGCGGCTTGAATTAAAACGCAAAATCAACTAACTTCGGAAAGATTCATTTTTTTCTTGACATATATAGATATTCGATATATTATATAGTTAATCTATATATAGAGAGACTATATAAATATAGGACAGAGGTTTAACCAGCGGAAGCCCGGACGGAGCCCCAAATGCAGGAGAGGACGCGAAGGCGTCCGGGAATGCATTTCCTGCCGGGGGCGCAGGGAGGGACTGAAGCGGAACTTTAACCAGCGGAAGCCCGGACGGAGCCCCAAATGCAGGAGAGGACGCGAAGGCGTCCGGGAATGCATTTCCTGCCGGGGGCGCAGGGAGGGACTGAAGCGGAACTTTAATCAGGAGGTATCGTATGGCGATTGACAAGGCGCTGGTATCAGGGAGTATGGCCATGATGATTTTGAAATTGCTCTCGGAGAAGGACATGTATGGGTATGAGATGATCGATACGCTAAGACAGCGTTCGGAGAATGTGTTTGAACTGAAAGCGGGAACTTTGTATCCTTTGCTTCACGGACTGGAGGATAAGTGCTTTGTCCGGTCCTATGAGCAGGAGGTGCTGGGGAAAGTCCGGAAGTATTATCAGATTACGAAGGAGGGCCGGAAGCATCTGGAGGAGAAGAAATCCCAGTGGCGGGAATATTCCAGAGCGGTGGGAAGCGTTCTGGCGCTGGAGGTGGGCGTATGAGAATGGAAGAGTATCTGAATGCAGTGACAGAGCAGATTCGCTGCACAAAGGTGAGGGGAATGGTCAGCGAGGAATTAAGAGATCATATTCTGGAGCAGACAAAAGCCTATGAAGAGGAGGGCATGTTCGAGGAGGAGGCTCTCGAGAAGGCGGTCCGGGAGATGGGGGATCCGGTGGAGACGGGAGTGTCCCTGGACCGGATTCACAGACCTCAGATGTCGGTGGGGATCCTGGTGCTGATCGGGATCATCAGTCTTGCCAGCATCATTCTGCATGCGACGCTGGATTTTTCCGTCCGGAAAATATCTGAGACGGGATATCATGAATACCTGAGCCGTCATATTCTGTATGTTCTGCTTGGATACGGCCTGATGCTTTTGGTCTACCGTCTGGATTACAGCATCCTGTCCAGATATGCCAGACGGGCGGCAGCGGCTTTTCTGCTGCTGATTCTGCTGGGAATGAGGTATTTTCTGGTGACAATCAACGGGGCGGGACTCTACATCCGCCTTGGACCGGTCAGCCTGTTCACGCCGACGCTGATGATTCTGTTCGTGCCGCTTTACGGAGGACTTTTGTATGCTTACCGGGGCCGGGGGTACCTGGGAATCGGAAAGGCGCTTTTGTGGGCCTTTGCGGCCGGGTGGCTCACTTTCCGGATTCCGTCCATTTCTCAGGCGATGGTTCTCTGGACCACCTGTATCATCCTGACCATGGTCGCCGTGATCAAAGGCTGGTATCCGGTGTCAAAAAGACGGGCGGTCGCCGGCCTTGGCGCGTTGTTTCTGGCTCCGGTGTGGTTCTGGTTCGGGACGGTCATGTTCGGACGGGTGGCGGCTTATCAGATGGCACGGATCCAGGCTTTTTTCAACAGCAGATCCAGCGGTGATTTTTTTGTCGACCGCATGAGGAACATCCTTGCATCCAGCAGGCCGCTTATGGGAACGGCGGAAAATCTGACGGCTATGAAAGATCTTCCGGGCTTTGACAATGATTATATTTTTGTGAGCCTGATCGCGTCCTATGGGGTGATTGCCGGAATCCTGGTGATCGGGCTTTTTCTGCTCCTGGTGGTGAAGATCTTCCGGATCTCGCTGGGACAGAAGAATCAGCTTGGGATGATTCTTGGCCTGGGCTGCGGGATCGTCTTCCTGCTTCAGCTTGGGATGAGTATTGCTCTGCCGCTTGGGCTGATTCCGTCCACGGCTGTGATCATGCCCTTTTTCTCCTCCGGCGGAAGCGGGATTGTGACCGCCTATATTCTGCTTGGGCTGGTCCTAAGCGTGTACCGTTATAAAAATATTCTGCCGGCGGAAAACGGGCAGGGCAGGAAGCGCCCGGATGTGGCCTGACAGTCCTGCGGCCTGCATGACAAAAACGCAGAGGATGTGGAGTGCCGCATTCTCTGCGTTTTTTATCAAAGCGGATCAGTCAAAATGAATTCCGCTCCAGTAGACGCATTCCCTGATCTGAGTCTCCGGCAGCAGTTCGACACCTTCGAGGGCCCACTTTTTGTACTCGGCAAAGCCGGTCCGGTCGATGATGTAGCCGATGTGTTCCTTGCCGCCCGGCGCGTTGGGATCAATGTATTCTTTTACAAAGCGATAGGTATTCAGAATGATTTTTACAATGGAATCCTCGTCGGTCCAGATCAGAAAATCTTCTCCCAGACGGGGATTTTTCTTTCCGGTCCGGCCCATGAGGGTCAGTTTGTAGTATTTTTTGGGACTTCTGGTAAAAGCCCGGGTGGGGCACTTGGTTACGCAGACGCCGCAGCCGATGCATTTTTCCGTATCCCGGACCACCTTGTAATTTTCCAGGCGCAGAGCGTTCACAGACAGGCTTCTGCAGCCCTTGATGCAGGCCTGGCAGGCGACGCAGCGGCTGGGATCGTACTGGGGCATGGTCATGCCGATGATGCCGAAGTCGTGCATCCTGACCTTGGCGCAGTCGTTGGGACAGCCGGTGAAGGCGATCTTAAAATGCAGATCGTTGGGGAAGACGGCCTTCTCCACCTTTTTGGCAAACTCTGCGGTGTTGTAATTGGCGAAGGGGCAGACATTGTTGCCGATGCAGGCGCTGACGTTGCGGGTTCCGGAGGCGGGATAGCCGGTGCCGGGGTCGGTCTGGTTGATATCCAGCAGCTCGATGATCGGCTGCAGCATCTCGTTGATCGCGTCTATATCCTCTAACCGGATGCCTTCGATCTCAAAACCCTGCCTTGTGGTCAGATGTACAGTTCCGTTGCCGTATTTTTCGGCGATTTCCTGTACCATGCCCAGGATCCCGGCTTTTAAGCAGCCACCGGGGACGCGGATACGGGCTGCGCTTTCTCCCCGGACCTTGCTGATGCGGTACGCATTTTTCTTTGCTTTCTTCGTGTTGATATCCAAACCCATCAGGTCACCTCCTAGTCAATGAGATATTTTCCTTCTGCATAGTTGAATACCGGTCCGTCCAGACAGACGTAGGTGGAATCCATCTTGCAGTGTCCGCATTTTCCAAGTCCGCAGCACATTTTGCGCTCATGGGAGATCCAGATATTTTTCTCCGGAATGCTGAGCTTCACGATTTCCTGAATCGTGAAGCGGATCATAACCGGCGGGCCTACCGTGATAAATGCAGTGTTGGAACGGTCCATGACCGGCAGATCCGGAATGTTTTTTGTGACCATGCCGGTGAGCCCTTTATAGTCTTCCGGTGCGGCGTCGACGGTCTTTATGACTTGGAGGCGTTTTTCCCACTTAAGGAAATCTTCCCGGAACAAAATGTCTTTCGGGGATTTAAAACCGGCGATCAGGGTGGTGCTCACCGCCTCTTCCGGGTGGTCTGCAAAATAATCCACGATGCCCTTGACCGGAGACAGACCGGTACCGCCGGCGATGACAAACAGCTCTTTTCCGCGGTAATTCCGGATCTCAAAACCGTTGCCGTAAGGTCCCCGCATGAGCAGGGTGCTGCCTTCGTAGTTTTCGAAGATCTGGTCGGTGACTTTTCCTACTTTTCGAATGGTCAGGTCTACAGTGCCTTTTTTGATTCCGCTTACGGAGATGGGCGCCTCCCCGTATCTGGGGATGGAGACTTCAAAAAACTGCCCGGGTTTTACCTTCCCGTCGAAACTCATACGGAAGGTGTATTCGATGTCCGTGTGCCGGATGATCTCTGTGACTGTGGAAGAAAACGGGAGATAGGCATTGTTCATGGCTGTTCCTCCTTTGCAAGTTCATTGATCAGGTTGGCGTAAGATATGTACTCGGGACAGACGGCGTCGCAGCGTCCGCAGCCCACGCACATGGGATAGCCGAACCGTTTTTCGAAATCATAGATCTTGTGCATGACTTTAAAGCGCATCCGTTCGCTTTGTTTCTTGCGGAAGCTGCCACCGCCGGCGATGTCGGTGTATCCGTCCACCTGGCAGGAAGCCCATACTCTTCTGCGCTCGCCCACTCGGGCGTTGTCCTGGTAGATGATATCCTGCATGGTGAAGCAGGCGCAGGTGGGACAGACAAAGTTGCAGCGCCCGCAGCCGATGCAGCGGCTGCCGTAAGCTTCCCAGACGGGATGATCAAAGCTCTCCACGGAAAGATTTTCAGGAAGCGTGACTTTCTCTTCGTTTTCCGTCACATAATCCGGAGTCACTTCGCAGACCCCGGCATCCGATGTGTTGATCAAAGCGCGCAGGCTTTTGGAAGGACAGTCGATCAGGACCGTATTCTGGTTCAGTTTTAAATAGAGGTCGTACTGGTCGGCCCGGTTGGTTCCCATACTGGCGCAGAACCCGGTATCGCAGGTCTTCTCACATCCCATCAGAACGAAGTCCGCCTTTTCCCGCAGCCTTTTGTAATAAAAGTCTTCCGGTCCGTTGTGGAGATAGATGGCGTCCAGGCGCTTCAGCGCGTGGAGATCACAGCTTCGAAGGAAGATCAGAAGCCGCCTGTCCATGCAGGCGGGAACAGAGGTGGTGTCCTCCGTAAAATAAAAGAGAGTTTCGTGGATGGCAAGCAGTGCTTCCTTGAAGGAATAATCGCTTCGGTGTTCAAACTCGATCTCGGCGAGTGAGCGGACCTGTCCGTACCGGATGATGTCCGTGTCAGAGAAGCATCCTTCGCCGGGAAAACATTTTGGTGCGAAAATGTCATGGCTTTCTGACAGTTTTTCGAACAACTGATCCGCGGCCTTTCTTGATATCAGATATCCCATAGCTTTGCTCCTTTGCATAAAGTGGTGGTTGATGTTGCACCAAGCATACTGGATAGCCAAAAAAAATTCCGTGATCATTGTCACGGAATCGTGTGTTTCAGGGAATTGTCTTGTAAAAACGGGAAATTTTTTCTGGATCCGGAATATAGATTTTCTTTTTTTCCAGAACAATCAGACCCTGATCGGAGAGCTTTCTGCAGACCCGGGAGGTGGTCTCCCTTGGTGCGCCCAGAAGGTCAGCCAGGAAAGTAATGCTAAGTTCCATGTCAATCAGGATTCCCTTTCCTGAGGGGATGCCAAAGTCCCGGGCCAGCTTCCAGAGCTTGGAAGCCAGCTTGCGCTCCAGATAGATGCTGCCGATGGTATTTTTCAGCTGGTGCTCCAGCCGCCAGATCTTTTTTTCCTGATACTGCAGAAGTGTCCTTGTGAGTCCGAAATCCTGCTCCATCAAAGAGAGCAGCAGCTCCCGGCGGATCAGAAAAAAGCGGCTGCGCTCCAGCGTCTCGCAGTAGATGGTGCTGACCGCTCCGGTAAGGCTTTCATTGACCATGCTGTGGCGGCCCAGGACAAAGAGAATCTTCCGCTTTCCGCAGCTGGTCAGATTGTATACTGCCGCCTTGCCTTCCAGAAGGAAAAAAATGTGGTCGTTGGGTTCCCCGGTGCGCAGACAGAAGGTTCCTTTTTTGCAGGATATGGTCTTGCCGAATTCCAGAAAACGTCTTTGGGTGCTGTCACTGCAGTGTTCCAGGACCCAGAGCGGTGTGAGCGTATGCATTTGTTCCATAAAAAGAGCGTCCTTTCTGCGTTGCATTATTTAATTATAGCGTGAAAGGGCGGCAGGTGTAAAGCGGAAAAGACCGGTCCCGAAACATATTGAGACAAATTCCTGCATAGACTGTAAAAACAGTTCATACAGGGGATTTTCGGTGAAAGATTATATTTCAGAAAGAGCCGTCCGGATTGCGAATTATATCATACAGAACAACGCAACGGTCCGGCAGACTGCCCAGAGTTTCGGGGTCAGCAAGTCAACGGTACATAAGGATGTGGCGGAGCGGCTTCTCTATATCAACCCTCATCTTGCGGCAGAGGCGCGCAAGGTGCTCGATGTGAATAAATCGGAAAGACATATCCGCGGAGGTCTAGCCACGCGGGAAAAATATCTGCACCAGCATCAGGTATAAGGTGGAACTTGACAAAAAGCTTGTTTTCGTTTATGATGGTCTCCATAAAGTTGCATAAGATTGATGACAAGGGAGCTTGCATGGAAGCGGGCTGAGAGTGGGCTGATACCGTCCTGACCTATAACCTGATTTGGATAATGCCAACGTAGGGATGTGTTATAAGGGATTTAGAATCTCCTTTGTCTTCGATCGAAGATGAAGGAGGTTTTTTAATGTTTCAGTTACTGGTAACAGCAGGAGGCGGTCTGACGACTGCAGGTTACGGAGTATGTGTGCTGGCAGGGATTCTTTTGTTCGGACTGGCCATCTTTTTTGCAGGGAGGCATTCGGAGAAAAAGCAGATGTCCACAAAACAGCTGATTTACTGTGCGGTGGCCATGGCGCTCGCTTTTGTGACTTCTTATATCAAGGTTTTTGAGATGCCCTGGGGCGGAAGTGTGACTCTTTGCAGTATGCTCTTTATCGTGATGGTGGCAAACTGGTACGGAGTACAGACCGGAGTCTTTGTGGGACTTGCCTACGGAATTCTGCAGTTTATCCAGGAACCCTATGTACTTTCGCTTTTCCAGGTGTGCTGTGATTATGTGCTGGCATTTGCGGCGCTGGGAGTTGCAGGGCTTTATTCTGGAAAACCCCGGGGACTGGTGAAGGGGTATATTGCTGCGGTGCTGGCAAGAGGTGCATTCCATGCGCTGGGCGGATATCTGTACTGGATGAGCTATATGCCGGAAAATTTCCCGCAGTCTCTGAAAAGTGTGTATCCGATTGTGTACAATTACAGTTTTCTTCTGGTGGAAGCTTTGATTACAGCGGCTGTTATCTCCGTACCGGCAGTTGCGGCGGCTTTGAATCAGGTAAAAAGAACAGCTGTCTCGTAGATCAGGCGGCTGAGGGCTGCTTTTGGAAAGTCTTTTTTACATATTGGTCAGTATGCAGCCCGGCGTGGGCGCAGAAAACAGCTTTGGAAAGCGGAACCAGTAAATTCTTGCTGAAATGCTTGCCAGAAAAAGATACATCACGTATAATATTTTCAAATATACCGAGGAGGAAAACGGTTTGGCAAGAGAAATGGTTATCGTACTGGACTTTGGCGGACAGTATAATCAGCTGATCGCCCGCAGAGTCAGAGAGTGCAATGTATATTGTGAAGTGCATCCGTATACGTTAAGCCTTGAAAAGATAAAAGAGATGAATCCAAAGGGAATTATCTTTACCGGCGGTCCGAACAGTGTGTATGATGAATCTTCACCTCATTACCAGAAGGAAATTTTTGAGCTTGGCATTCCAATCCTGGGGATCTGCTATGGCTCTCAGCTGATTGCCTACAGCCTGGGCGGTAAGGTGGAGACGGCGCCTGTCAGCGAGTATGGGCATACGGAAATGGAAGTGGATCATTCTTCCGTGCTTTTTAAAGATGTGGAGTTTTCCACAGTGGCGTGGATGAGTCATACAGATTATGTCGCGCAGGTTCCGGAAGGATTCCGGGTGACGGCTCATACCCCGGTCTGCCCGGTGGCAGCGATGGAGTGCCCGGAGAGAAAACTTTATGCAATGCAGTTTCACCCAGAAGTTGTACACACAAAGGAAGGGCAGAAGATGCTCCAGCGATTTGTATACGATGTATGCGGATGCGCAGGGGACTGGAAGATGGGTTCTTTCGTGGAAGAGACGATCCAGAAGATAAAGGAAAGAGTGGGAGAAGGCAAGGTGCTCTGCGCCCTGTCCGGCGGTGTGGATTCTTCTGTGGCGGCGGTCCTTTTATCCAAAGCCATCGGAAAACAGCTCACCTGTGTGTTCGTGGATCATGGGCTGCTGCGCAAAAATGAAGGGGATGAGGTGGAAGCTGTCTTCGGTCCGGATGGCCCTTATGAGCTGAATTTTATCCGGGTCAATGCCCAGCAGCGATATTATAAGAAACTGAAAGGCGTCACGGAACCGGAGCAAAAGCGGAAGATTATCGGGGAAGAATTTATCCGGGTCTTTGAGGAAGAAGCAAAAAAGATTGGTGCAGTGGAATTTCTGGTACAGGGGACTATTTATCCGGATGTGATCGAATCAGGCCTCGGGAAATCAGCCGTGATCAAGTCCCATCACAATGTGGGCGGCCTTCCGGATGTGGTGGATTTTAAGGAGATCATAGAGCCTCTCCGGATGCTGTTCAAGGATGAGGTGCGAAAAGCCGGCCTGGAGCTTGGAATTCCGGAATACCTGGTTTACCGGCAGCCTTTCCCGGGCCCGGGACTTGGGATCCGAATCATCGGTGAGGTGACGGAGGAGAAGGTTCGTATCGTGCAGGATGCGGATGCCATCTACCGGGAGGAGATTGCGAAAGCCGGCCTGGACAAGGGCCTGGGGCAGTATTTTGCAGGGCTTACGAACATGCGTTCGGTTGGAGTCATGGGAGACTTCCGGACCTATGACTATGCAGTGGCGCTGCGTGCCGTGAATACCAGTGACTTTATGACAGCAGAATGCGCGGAGTTACCCTATGAAGTACTGTTCAAGGTGACGAGCAGGATCATCAATGAAGTGAAAGGGGTTAACCGGGTGGTGTATGATCTAACGTCGAAGCCGCCGGGGACGATTGAGTTCGAGTGATGAAATGGGCTTCGAGAACCTAGTGTTTATGCGGGTTGCAAACAAATTTGTTTAGGCTCTGGCAACGATTTGGCAACATTTCGGGTATCACTCGTTAGATAAAAGAATACTTCAATAACAGAAAAACCTTACTGATTTTCAGAAATGACAACTGAAAATTGGTAAGGTTTTTTGCGTTCATTTTTTCTTCTTGCGC
>CAJTYJ010000073.1 GCA_910583895.1 uncultured Lachnospiraceae bacterium | reverse complement strand
TTTGACGCAACGAAATATACACTGGACTATGAGTCCCTGTCCATCATGGACAAATGGCTTCTGTCCAAACTGAACACCGTTGTGGGCGAGGTGGACAGCCACCTGGATCAGTACCGGATTCCGGAGGCGGCAAGAGCCCTTCAGGATTTTGTGGATGAGATGAGCAACTGGTATGTGAGAAGGAGCCGGGAACGTTTCTGGGCAAAGGGTATGGAGCAGGACAAGATCAATGCCTACATGACCCTCTATACGGCACTGGTGACCATTGCAAAAGCGGCAGCTCCCATGATCCCGTTCATGACGGAGGACATCTATCGGAATCTGGTGTGCAGCATTGACAAAGATGCGCCAAAGAGCGTTCACCTGTGCGATTTCCCGAAAGTCCATGAAGAAATGATCAACGAAGATCTGGAAGCGGCCATGGAAGAGATCCTTGACATCGTCGTTCTGGGACGTGCGGCCCGCAATACGGCGAATATCAAGAACCGCCAGCCCATCGGAACCATGTATGTCTGCTCAAATGTGGAGCTTGCCGGCGCTTACCGGACGATCATCCTGGACGAGCTGAATGTAAAAGAAATTGTCTTCAGAGACAGAGAAGATCTGAGTGAATTTACCAGCTACACCTTCAAACCGCAGCTTAAGACGGTGGGGCCGAAATATGGAAAACTTTTGAACGGCATTCGCACGTATCTGTCTGAGATTGACGGCAGAAAGGCCATGGATGAGCTGGAAACAACTGGGAGCCTGTCATTTGACATCAGCGGGGCAGACGTGGTATTATCTAAAGAGGATTTGCTCATTGATATGGCTCAGATGGAAGGCTATGTGACGGAAGCGGACGGAGGCGTGACCGTGGTTCTTTGTACCAGTCTGAGTGAGGAGTTAATAGAAGAAGGATTTGTCCGGGAGATCATCAGTAAGATCCAGACCATGCGGAAGGAAGCCGGATATGAGGTGATGGATCTGATCCATGTATCCTGCAGCGGCAACGACCGGATTCAAGGCTTTATGGAACGCTGTGGCGAGCAGATCAAAAAAGATGTGATGGCATCAGAGATTCTTTTCACAGAAGGAGAAGGATATGTGAAAGAATGGAATATCAATGGGGAAACCGTTACACTTGGTGTAGAAAAGCAGTAGAAGGAGGCATACGATGGCCAAAAGAACTTTTAACAAGGAATTCTTTATCAGAAGCGTAAAGTACAATGTACGTACGCTGTTCCGCAAGGAGATCGAGGAAGCCAGTCAGCAGCAGATCTTCCAGGCAGTGGGCTATGCGGTGAAGGATGCAATCATGGATGCATGGATTGCAACCCAGAAGGAGTATGAGAAGAACGATCCGAAGATTGTATACTACATGTCCATGGAGTTTTTGATGGGCAGAGCTTTGGGCAACAACCTGATCAACCTGACCTTTTATGATGAGGTCAAAGAGGCGTTAGAAGAGATCGGGCTGGATCTGAATGTAATCGAAGATCAGGAGCCGGATGCGGCTCTTGGCAACGGCGGTCTGGGACGTCTGGCAGCCTGCTTTTTGGACTCTCTGGCAACACTTGGATATGCGGCGTACGGCTGCGGCATCCGTTACCGCTACGGGATGTTCAAACAGAAAATTGAGAATGGCTATCAGGTGGAAGTGCCGGATATGTGGCTGAAGAACGGCAATCCCTTTGAGCTGCGCCGCCCGGAGTACGCAAAGACGGTCAAGTTCGGCGGCTATGTGCGGATTGAGAACAAAGGCGGCAAAAACCACTTTATTCAGGAAGGGTATCAGTCGGTACTGGCTGTACCGGTGGATCTGCCGATCGTGGGTTATGGCAACAACGTGATCAACTGTCTTCGGATCTGGGATGCAGAGGCGATCAATTCCTTTGAGCTGAATCACTTTGACAAAGGAGAATACAATAAGGCAGTGGAACAGGAGAACCTGGCCCGCAATCTGGTGGAGGTGCTATATCCCAACGATAACCATATGGCAGGAAAAGAGCTTCGTCTCAAACAGCAGTATTTCTTCGTCTCAGCAAGCGTGCAGGCAGCAGTGGAGCGGTATATGCGCTCCCATGACGATGTCCGCAAATTCTATGAAAAGGCAGTATTCCAGCTCAACGACACCCATCCGACGGTAGCTGTGGCAGAGCTGATGCGTGTGCTGATGGATGAGTATGAGCTGGATTGGGATTCTGCGTGGAAAGTAACGACCAAGACCTGTGCCTACACGAATCATACCATCATGGCAGAAGCGCTGGAAAAATGGCCCATTGAGCTGTTCTCCAGACTGCTTCCGAGAATCTATCAGATTGTGGAGGAAATCAACCGGAGGTTTGTCCTGAAGATCCAGGAGAAGTATCCCAATGACTATGAGAAAGTCAAGAAGATGGCGATCATCATGGACGGCCAGGTAAAGATGGCACATCTGGCGATTGCAGCAGGCCATTCGGTCAACGGCGTGGCAAGACTGCACACAGAGATCTTGAAGAATCAGGAGCTGAAAGATTTCTATGAAATGATGCCGGAGAAGTTCAACAACAAGACCAACGGCATCACCCAGAGACGTTTCCTTCTGCACGGCAATCCGCTGCTGGCAAAATGGGTGACCGCCCATGTGGGAGACGAGTGGATCACAGATTTGTCCAAGATCAAAGGACTTGCGCTGTATGCGGACGACGAGAAGGCACAGCACGAGTTTATGAATATTAAATATCAGAACAAAGTGCGTCTGGCAAAATACATTAAAGAGCACAATGGAGTGGAAGTGGATCCGCGCTCCATCTTCGATGTGCAGGTGAAGAGGCTTCATGAGTATAAGAGACAGCTTCTCAACATCCTCCATGTGATGTATCTGTACAATCAGATCAAGGAACATCCGGAGATGGAGTTCTATCCTAGAACCTTTATCTTCGGCGCCAAGGCGGCGGCAGGCTATATGAGAGCGAAGCTGACGATCAAGCTGATCAACTCTGTGGCAGATGTGGTGAACAACGATGCTTCGATCAACGGCAAGCTGAAGGTAGTCTTTATTGAGGACTACCGGGTATCCAACGCGGAGTGGATCTTTGCAGCGGCAGATGTGTCGGAACAGATTTCTACCGCTTCCAAAGAAGCAAGCGGAACCGGCAATATGAAATTCATGCTGAATGGTGCGCTGACCATCGGTACCATGGACGGTGCCAATGTGGAAATCGTAGAAGAGGTGGGCGCAGAGAATGCCTTTATCTTCGGTATGAGCTCCGACGAGGTGATCGAGCTGGAGAAGAAAGGCGGCTATGATCCGTCACAGCTGTTCAACACCGACCAGGATATCCGCCAGGTATTGATGCAGCTGATCAACGGACAGTATTCTCCCAATGATCCGGAGAAGTTCCGTGAACTTTACAATGCGCTGCTGGTGGACGGCGGTTATAACAGACCGGATCCCTATTTCATCCTGAAAGATTTCCGGGCTTATGCAGAAGCGCAGAAGCTGGTGGAAGCGGCTTACAAAGATGAAAAGGGCTGGGCGAGAAGCGCGATCCTGAATGTGGCCTGCAGCGGCAAGTTCAGTTCAGACCGTACCATCCAGGAGTATGTGGACGAGATCTGGAAGCTGGATAAAATGTCAGTGGAGCTGGCAGAGGGTTAAGCAGACAGAGAAAGATAAGAAAAAGAAGGCTGTGCGGTATGTCCGCGCTGCCTTCTTTTTGCGTATAGGAAAGCCTTTTCAGTCATAGACTTTTAAGAGGGCTTTTATATGATGAAAAGATGGATCAAAAGTGCGGCAGCAGTAGGATTTTTAATCTTGTTTCTTCCATATACTATGACACTTTTAATCAATGGCAGGGAGGGGATCCATAAGGAGACAGAACTGCCCTGGCTGGAGTACCAGGTATTGTCCCGCCTGATGCAGGAAGATTACTCCTGGATGGAAGAGGGGACCCTGGATCTGATGGCGATTCTGTGCCGGACAGAGTGTCTGAGAGAGCAGGATCTGGGAGTAAAACCAGAGGAATGGACTGTGGATCCCTATGACAACAATTATGAGCGGGCCTATGAGGCGGTGGTAAGGACACAGGGACAGGCAGTTACAATCGGGGATACTTACCGGGAGCTTCCTTATCATGTGGTCAGCTCCGGAAGGACCCGGGACGGAGTGCTTCTGGGGGAAACCTATGCTTACATACAGGCAGTGGACTGTCCCTTAGACAAGGAGTCAGAAGCTTATCTTAGGAGCTATCGGATCCGGAAGGAGGATCTGACCAGTGTACTGGGGCAGGAGTTGGCTCTGGAGTCTTTGCAGCTGGACCGGGACACTTCTGATTATGTCTCCTGGCTTGGGGCAGGAGAGATTCGGTGGAAGGGGGAGGAATTTCGCTCCAGGCTCCACCTTCCGTCCAGCTGTTTTTTTCTGGAAGAAAAGGACGAGGAGATTCAGGTGACGGTAAAAGGAAGCGGACATGGCTTTGGGATCAGCCTGTATACGGCCAACCGCCTGGTGCAGGAAGGGCAGGAGGCGCCGGAGATTTTTCAGAAATTCTATCAGGATGCAAAATGTATAACGATTCCCTAATCTGGCAAAAATATGGACCAGAGGTGATGTTATGCGTAAAAATCAAAAAGGATTTTTGATTGCACTGTGCCTCTGCATGCTATCCGTATCCGGAATATTTGGAGTGTACCAGTACCGCAAAGGGCTTTCTGCGGAACCGCCTGCACAGGTTCCAGAACAGACTGCTCAGGCGGAAAAGCCAGAGGAACCGGAAAGAGAAGCAGCAAATTCAAGTGGTACAGTTGCACAGGCTGACACAGAAGAGGAAGAAGCAGAACAGGCAAAAATTGATACCGAAGAGGACATCTACAAGATCGGAGAAGCAGAACTTGCTCAGGCGGAGGAACCAAAGGAAGAAGAACCTCCCGCGGAAGAAAAACCGGTGGGAGAACAGCTGCCGGAGGAAGTGACAGAAGAAACGGAAGAAGAACCTGCGGAAGTGACAGAACAGCCGGACCGGCTGTCGTTTTCCGAGACGAGCAAAATCCTTTGGCCGGTGAACGGTGATGTGATCCTGAATTACAGCATGGATAAAAGCATCTATTTTTCCACGCTGAATCAGTACAAATATCATCCGGCCATCGTGATCAGCGCTCCGGTAGGCAGCGAAGTGCAGTGTGCAGCCCGTGGAAAGGTCAGCAAAATCTATGTCGATGAAGAAACCGGGACTACGGTGCTGATGCAGCTTGGAAGCGGCTACGACGCGGTCTATGGACAGCTGAAAGAAGTGGCAGTTGAAGAAGGCGACATCGTGGAGCAGGGAAGGCTGATCGGCTATGTGAGCGAACCGACCAAGTATTATTCACTGGAAGGAAGCAATCTGTATTTCCAGCTGTTAAAGAAAAGCAAACCGGTGGATCCAATGGGATTTATCGAATAAAAGATGCGGGGGCTGTCTTAGGACAGCCCCCGGTCTGTTACATACAGGCAATATAGAACATGACGACGAAGTGGCAGAGACTCCCGCCCATGACGAAAAGATGGAAGATCTCATGAGATCCGAAGTACTGGTGTCTGGCATTGAAAAAAGAAAGTTTCAGTGCGTAGATGATCCCACCAAGCGTGTAAATGATGCCGCCTGCCACGAGCCATAAAAAGGCAGCGGACGGCAGGGAGGCTACCAGCGGAACCATGGCAAGGACGCAGAGCCATCCCATGGAAATATAGATAAGGGAAGAAAACCATTTTGGGCAGGTGATCCAGAAGGCTTTGATCAGAATACCTGCAGTGGCAGTGCCCCACACCAGCAGAAGAAGGGGATAGCCGACCGTGTCCCGAAGAGGGATAACACAAACCGGCGTATAGCTTCCGGCGATCAGGACAAAGATCATCATATGGTCTACCTTTCGCAGGACTTTATTGATCTTTTCGGAAAGGTTCAGGGTGTGATAGACGGTGCTGGCTCCATAGAGCAGTATCATACTGACGGCAAAGACGGCTAGGGCCGGGACGGTACGTCCGCCGTTTTCATGTGCGGCGAGCAAAAGCAGAGGAGCGGAAGCCATGGCGGCTAAAATCATGCCGATAAAATGAGTGATGGCGCTGCCCGGATCTTTGATGGATAATGTCATAAGGATACCTCCTGAATATAAAGTCTATATAATGTAGTATTAAAAACTATGTATAAATTTATACATATTATAACATATAATCTGGGAAATGCAAGAAAAATCTGCATGAATGTGATTGCTGAACAGAATATATTTGCGCATAAAAAGACGATCCCCTTGAGGATCGCCTTTGATCGTATGCTTTTATGTACTTTTTGACTTAGAAAATTCTCCGTACGGCAAGTACATCTTTGTAGTTTGCCGGAGAGGTGTATTTGATACCGGTCGCTGCGGTGCTGGCATGAACGATGGTGTTGTTGCCCACATAGATGCCCACATGGCCGCTGTAGCAGATGATATCGCCCGGCTGTGCATCCGCAAGGCTGACACCGTATCCTGCGCCACGGAGTGCGCTGGAACTGTGAGGAAGCCCCACGCCAAAGTTCGCGTAAACACTCATGACGAAACCGGAACAGTCTGCGCCGTTGGTCAGGCTTGTGCCGCCGTATACGTAAGGATTGCCGACAAACTGAGAAGCAAAGCTTGCCACTGCATTGCCGGAAGCGCTGCCGCCGCCGGTACCAACCGCCGGAGCGGAACCGCCAGACTTGCTGTTTCCTTTCACCTTGGACTCTGCAGCTTTCTGAGCAGCCTGTCTTGCCTCTTCCTCCTTGGCAAGGCGTGCCTTTTCTTCTTCTCTGGATTCTGCGTATACATAGTCCGTCCGAAGGTCCACATAATCTTTGGAAACCCATCCGTCGCCTTCTTCGATGGCTACCTTCACGAAATCATCGGTCTCTTCCTTGACAACCAGTTCCTCTGCCATGGGGATCAGTCCCAAGATGGAAGAATCAGTGGTTGCCTCCTGGCGGACCCGAAGCGTCTCGGTGGTGACCACAGCCATCCTTGTACCGGCTTCTTCTGCCAGAGTCTTTGCGTCAATGCCGATGGCAACAAAATCATTCTTTACGTAACCGTGTACATTGCCGGAGGTGATCAGATACCATCCATTCTCTTCCTGCTCCACAGTCCCCACGGACTTATTGAACAATTTTCCGAGAATCTCTCCGTCCTCGCTGGGTTCGCTACGGACGTTCACATAGTCATTGACTTTTGCAATGCAAAACCCGGTATAATTATCTTTTACAACTTCATCCAGAACTTCGACCATCTCGTTGTCAGAAGCGGATGACTCATCTAAAGAAGTGGTTATGCCTCCTGCCAGCGCCAGTGAGATCTGTGCAGCGTCTGCACTCATGGGCTGAATTACAAAAAGCCCGGCAGCCAGGCATATTAAAAAACCTTTCCTTATCATATGTATCGTACCCTCCAAACCAATATTTTACAAAACTATATTAAATATTACGAATTTATTACAAATCACAAGGAAATTATAACAACAGATTACGCGTTTGTCAACATTGTTCTTGACAAAACTTAAGAAACTCCTTATTATAATAACAGTTACTAATATTAAAAAGAAAAGAGGGCAGAGAGTTGGCAGGGCTGAAGTACAGCAGACAGAGAGAAAGTATCAAGAATTATCTTTGTGGCCGAGAAGATCACCCTACTGCAGACATGATCTACACCAGCATTCGCAGGGAATACCCCAGGATCAGTCTGGGAACCGTCTACCGGAATCTTTCCTTATTAACAGAGTCAGGCGAGATTCAGAAGATTACCACAGACGGAGCGGACCGCTTTGACGCGAAAGTCGCGCCCCACAGCCATTTTGTCTGTAAAAGATGCGGGTGTGTCCTGGACGTGATGGTCCCGGTGGAAGATCCGGCCGCAGAGGTTGACCGGCTCTGGGAGTACGGTGATGTGGAAGAGTGCCGCCTGGAATTTCGGGGAATCTGTAAAAACTGCAAAAAAGATCAAAGACATGCTTGACAGATTCGCGTTCATCTACTATAATAACGATAACAGGAATTATTACTGTTATTGAAAAACATTATAATTTCATATAAGAAAAGGAGAAAAAAACTATGGCAAAATTTGTATGCAGCGTATGTGGCTATGTTCATGAAGGAGATACGGCACCGGAGAAATGTCCTCAGTGCGGAGTACCGGCAAGCAAGTTCAACAAGCAGGATGACGGCATGAGCTGGGCAGCAGAGCATGTGGTAGGCGTGGCACAGGGTGTCAGCGAGGATATCCTGGAAGACTTAAGAGCGAACTTCAACGGTGAGTGCTCTGAGGTTGGTATGTATCTTGCTATGGCACGTGTTGCTCACAGAGAGGGATATCCGGAGATCGGTCTTTACTGGGAGAAAGCTGCTTACGAAGAGGCAGAGCACGCTGCAAAATTTGCTGAGCTTCTGGGCGAAGTCGTAACCGACAGCACCAAGAAGAATCTTGAGATGCGCGTGGCTGCAGAGAACGGCGCTACTGCAGGCAAATTTGATCTTGCAAAACGTGCAAAAGAAGCAAATCTGGATGCAATCCATGACACCGTTCATGAGATGGCAAAGGACGAGGCTCGTCACGGCAAAGCATTTGCAGGTCTGCTGAAGAGATATTTCGGCTAATCAAAAAGCCTGTAAAATCAAAGAAGGACGACATTTTAAGGGGATTGGCTCTTTTGAGCGGATCCCCTAATTTGATTGTAAACGCACAATAACTGGTTTTATTATTAGAAAGCGCATTTTACCTTGTTTTTTACTGTAAAGACCAATATAATAAATAGAAATAGCAGCAATCATTAAGAATATAGAACATTTCCTATGTTGAGCATCTGCCTGCCCATTTTATAAGAATATTCAAAAAAGCGTCATGCACAAAAAGGAGGAGCCCTTAACTCCGAATAAAAGAGGAGAAACAACATGAATATAGAAATTATCCAGAGCCTATACCATACTGCAAAAATAAAATGGTCTACACATTGCCTTGAACGTATGCAGGAAAGAGAT
>CAJTYJ010000072.1 GCA_910583895.1 uncultured Lachnospiraceae bacterium | reverse complement strand
GATTTCCACCTTCATCCAACAGTGGTGTAAACTTGACTGAATTTTCTCACCAGTCAGTGGAATACTCCATGCTCCACAAGATTTCCTCCAAATCATTATCTGAAATGGAATACTGTTTCTGAATTGGTTTCAGCGCAGTTATTATTTTATCAAATTCTTCGTCATCATCTATTTTGTCTGATAATTCATCATAATTCTGTAACCCACATTCTTCTTTCAATACCCTAAGGACCTCTTTTTTAGAAGCTTTTCGCAGCGAATCACAATCCCTGTCATGAAGTATCTCATCAAGATATGTGAGCAGATTCTCGGAAATGAACACCATGCTTTGGTCTATTTCTTCCGGTGTTACCGTGTTTTCGTCAAAGTCAAACAATACTTCGTGGTCAATCTGGTAAATTCCGCATTTCTCTTCTTCCGGCATTTTATGAAGTCGAATACAACGGATGAAGTAGCATTCTTCATCCCACGTGAAAGGCAAATAACCACATCTCACAAGGACAGGATTCCATGCGTTTCTCACTCCTTGAAAATGTTCAGCTACAGAATTACGTCCTATGGGGTCATCAAAGCAGTGATGGGTAACAGTCAGAAATGCTTTCAAGGAAAGAGGCAGTTCAACCCCTATTTCTTTTTCCAATGCCTTGATTTCCCCATCCGAAATCATAGCCGGAACCAACTTCCATTTCTTCCATTCATCATTAGGGTTCACATCATCACTCCACATTTCTTTTTCATCTTCCTCAAGAGGAAGTGTCACATGAATTTCTTCCTGTGAAAGCTTCTGATAATACTGTTCAAAAAAATTTCTCATGTACTCCTGATACTCGGCATAGGTCATTTCAGCACCCTCCTTTTTAATTCGATTTATTGTTGTGTTTAGTCTAACACATTTACCAAACATCTCCAATATTCCGTTTATGAAAAAGTTAAAAGAATGAATTCTTCACTTGACAATGTGGCAAAGAACTGCTGGCAGCTATGGATGCAAGCCTGGCTCTGCGGCGGGGAGATTATGAGGCATTCCACCGTATGGAGGAAGCCCGGAGCGCCAGAGCACATCTGGAATATGCGATACAGGAGGGAGGGACTTTGTATGTGGTGGAAGATGCCCGGCGTATGCTGGCAGAACGGACGTAAATAGAGGATATGGCAAAATGGTGTATGATTGCGGCAGGGACAGGAACAGGTTCTGCGAAAAAACAAGTGACCGGCTTCTTATTTCAAATAATTTTTGCAGCAGTCTGTCCCCATTTGCAGATAGGGCTCCACAAACAGGACATACAGGTTTATCACTGCTATATTGATCTCTCTCATAGCGGATGCCAGCCGCTCATCACAGATGTACTTCTCCAGAAGTGCCTGCAGATCCGGGGAAGGTGACTTGGCAGCCAGCTCCAGAAGAGACTTGGGGCTGTAATCCCGCTCGGAGAGGAAAATCTGGCTGCGCAGGGTTCCCGGAGCGATGTCCTTGCTGCCGGGATCCGGCACATCCTCCGGATACTCATAGGCTAGGTTGAAATAGTACCCGCGGGGATCCAGATACCGCTTGTCCATTTCCACCAGTTCCCACCCCTCCAGTTCAGGACTGTACTGGCAGAGTGCCTCCCGGAAATGCCGAACCCTGTCCGCTTCCTCTAAAGGGAGGGTTCTCCCTGCCTCTTCCTGTTCCAGATAGCAGGAGAGGGCGCCTATGCAGCGGATGATATGATCTAAATGGTCGAACTCCTGCCAGGCCGTGATGTAATGCCCAAGGATGCCTGCCAGCGCCTTCTCCAGAGGGATGGATCCCCCATAGTCCTCTAGAAGCGCTTCTCTCCAACTCCGAAACTCCTCCCGGCTTAAATCCTGTCCCTCGTTTTTTTGAAAGTCCGGATTCTCCAGGGCATCCAGGTACTGTCCCAGTGTCATCCGCATGCAGTGGTAGATATTCTTAGGTCTCAGGCTGCCCTTTGCATGATCCAGCAGCATCAGCCCCAGCAGGACTATGGCGTTGTTCATCCTGACGCCCCAAACCGGCTTGTAGGGATCCTGCTTCTTTGCCATGGGTATGCCCAGTGAGGCCGGCCGAAAGAAATGGTTGTCGTGTTCAACCGCAAGACGGAAGCTGTGGCTGAAGCCATAGTAACTGCCCATGTCCACAGCCGGATGATCCCAGAACTCCCCGGTCAGCCCATACATGGCATCCACATCGGGCTTCCCGAAGAAGACCTGGAATGCGGGAAGCCGGGAGAACCGTTCCACCAGTTTGGCAGCGGCCTCAGGCGAAGCTGCCAAAGACCCTGCCGACCGTTCCAGACGTTCCTCCATTGTCAGAAGAATCCTGTCGTCGTTATTCATACAGCCTCCTTTCTTGGCTCTGCTCCTTCCGGCATCCGTTCTATGCATTTCATCAGGCTGCGGTAGACTTCGTCCTGAGCCAGTTCATACTTCTTTACCCTGCGCGGCTCGGCGCCCCTCTCGAAGATGAACATGGTGTCCAGGGGCAGGTTCAGAACCGTGGAAATTTGGCAGTTGAACTTTTCGGCGAAGTACCTGGCCGTCTGGGTGTCCGTGCCGCCCAGGTACAGGCAATGGTCGCAGTTGTTGATGATGGTCTGGGACTTGGCGTGACCGTAGAGACCTTCCAGCTGGGAGAGGCTCTGGATGACTACGCTGACATAAATTTCCCGGGAGCGGATTACCGATATAATTTTATCGAAATCCGGAATCACGGTGTTGGTGCTGAAGTCATCCAGGATGAAGCGCACCGGAACGGGGAGGCGGCTGTCAGGCTGCCTGTCGGCGGCTGTCATAAGGTACTGCAGTGCCTGGGT
Source organism: uncultured Lachnospiraceae bacterium (assembly GCA_910583895.1). Classification (GTDB taxonomy): domain Bacteria; phylum Bacillota; class Clostridia; order Lachnospirales; family Lachnospiraceae; genus Hominiventricola. Next base: position 6,438 of record CAJTYJ010000072.1, on the reverse strand, counting down.
GTAGAAGAGGTTGATCAGGGCATCCTGGCTGCGGTCGGAGTCGCTGACAGACAAAAACAGCGCTGTCTTTCCTTCCAGGAAGGCATTCATGTCCACCTGCTCCTTCATGCGAAACATCCGCTTCACGCCGGAGTAGGTCACCACGTTCAGGTGCTGAGCCAGGATTCCCTTGATGCTGGCATCCATTCTCTCTGCCTTTGTGTTCTGCCGGATCATCCCGATTTTACGTGCAAAAGCGCTGTCAGGATGGGTGGTGCACTCCTCCTCAATTATGTTTTCCAACCCATCGGTTCCCATCTTTGAAAGGAAGGTGTACACTTCGTACAGGTTGTGCTGCTCCGGGGGCAGCAGGTTCATTATGAAGAGAATGATCGCCTCCAAATACATCTGAGCCGCCTGATCCCAGAAGGGGTCTTTGTCGTTCATCCACGGGCAGAGAGTCTGAGCCAGTTTTTTAATATCCTGTTCATTGTAGTAGTCTCCGTTCTGGTTGAGTTCAACGTCCTGGCATTTCCGGATATAGGACAAGGGGTTGTAGCCCCAGGGGGTCTCAGCCACGTTTGTGAAGTCCAGATGCATGACTTTGTAGCCGTTCTTTTCCAGATGCTTCCCATACAGCCTGCGAAGGTTCCCTTTGGTGTCGGCCACGATCAGGTTGTCCTGGGCGTGGAGGATATTGGGCACTACATAGCCCCTGGTTTTGCCTGCTCCAGCCGGGCCTACCAGCAGATCGTTGTTGTTGATGCCCGTGGCCCAGGTGTCGTTGCTGGCGAGGATGTTCTTCGCAAGAATACGTTTAGTTTTGATGTTGTTATACATTTTTTTCCTCCTGTTTTTGTTGATTTCCAAGGTTTTTATGTTGTGATTCCATTATATCAGGAATCTGATTTTGTATTTGTAATTTTTACATAGATAACTTGTTGTTTATAAAATGGCAAAATGGACGCCCTGCTGCCGCAATGGCGGCCGAATCAGTCATGCCTGCGGGTATGGGGGAGAACAACTCACCCCCCTATGGGGGCAAGCTGAAAAGTGCAGTTTTTCTGGATGCGGCACTGGAGGCCTTCAAAGCCGCCGGTGCAAAAATCCAGGAGGATGTCATCGCCGCAGAGCCTGCAGCGGACATTGCAGCGAAGGGTGGCGATATTCTGCAGAAATTCCTTGCCGAGTGCCTCCATGGAAGAGATGACGCGGGATTCGTATTGATACTGCTTTTCCCGGGGCATTTCCGCGTAATGCAGATACAGATTCAAGGGACTGAAAACGGAGTTGCTCAAGGAAAAGTAACTTCCTGCCATCATATATACAATGTAGGCCAGAGCGCGCTGTTTATGGTAACTTTTTTCGATGTTGTTGAAGGTTTTCATAAGCGTTCATCCTTTCTTTTGGGTAGAATTGGTTGTCTTTCTCTGTTTCTTTTTAAGGTGTCTGCCTTACAGTGATTAATATAGCAGGAACTTATAATAGTGTTCGTAATTATTACAAATAACACTCCAATTAACCCCGGGATGGCCAGTCTGCCATCCTTCCCCCATGGACAGCAGTACAGAAAAGGGCTATCCCTTAAAGGCTCTCAGGTCAGTTTCTCTGACGCCTTTTGGGATAGCCACATTTTTGTTTGAATTATTGTATTTTAACAGAGCGCCCCATCGACAGTAAATTCATCTGCTTTGCCAGCCTGTCATAAGATTTCCTTCACTTCAGCGGCGCAGATTATCTTCTGCAATCTTTCTCTGTGTCCGTTTGAAGTCGTTCTTCGCCATCTGGCTTGGCTCCGAGTCCTCCAAGCCATCAAAGGCCCACCAAAACGCTTTCGGGATACCAATAAAACCCTCTTCATTACATGCCTTGATTTTTTGGCGGGGAATCTTGTCCATATCCTCATAGTAATATCCGATTCCGTTGTCTATATTCTGGGACTCCATCTGTATGCCGCGTCCGCTTCCGCAGTACCATTTGAATTTGCTCAGAACATCTTCATAGCTTTTTCCGGCATTTTCGTGAAAGGTGGGCTGCAGCTGGAATGCCACTTCCGGATCATCGGAGTTTTTCTTGTCCAGACGCAGAAAGTCGTAGCAGAAAAAGGCATCTTCCTTATCATATTTCTTTTTCAGTTCCGCCTTTTGGCTCTTCTCATACACTTTCGCGTAGTATTCCTTTCCTGCCAGGAAAAAGACACAGCCGCTGTGCAGATCCATGGCCAGCGGAAAGTAGAAATTCTCCTTGCCTTCCTGCTCCAAAGCCTGCAGAAGTGCCTGGCGGTAATGCTCAAAGCCATCCGGCTCCCACACACAGAACCCGTTTCTCACGGTCCAGCCTTCATCGGTTTCCTTGCCGCCCTCTCCCTTCCTGATGAAATCGTAACCTTTCTCACTGTCACAGTACGCTCCGAAAAGCCGCAGGGAGAAGTCCTGTTTCCGGCGTTCCTGCAAAAGATTCTTAAGCTCGTCCTCCTCCCCGAGGGGATATCCATTGTCTTGCAGCCAGGTCTTGATTTTAATGTGAACCGCCATCTTTTCCAGCTTTTTGGTCAGCCATGGCAGGTAGTCCACCGTCCGGATGCCTTTTCTGGTTCTTACTTTGATTTTCAGGTCGTGCAGCCGGTTGGGAATTTCTCCGCCTCCTGTTTCTGCCTCGCTCCAAACCTTCTCTGCCAGTTCTGCCAGATCCCGCTCTACGCCCGCCTTATCACGGATGTTCTGGCCACCCTTTTGAAGTATTTCAGGCCTCCCGGGTTCTCCGGGTTTTTTAAGCGTTTCCAGTTCCCTGATTTTTTCGAGTTTTCTGGATTCTTTGCGCGCCCGGGATTTTTCAAGCTTCTTAAGAATTTCAGGCATTTCGGCTCCTTCGTGCTCTAAAGATTCTCTCTTCTCCATCATTTCTATTTCCAGCTTTTGGGTCTCTTTTTCCAGTTTCCGGATCTCTTTTTCAATCTTCCGGATTTCGTCCAGCTTTACAGACTCCTCAAGTTCCCGTCCCAGTCCCATACGCAGCAGCTTATACAGCCACGTGTGTCCGTCAGCTATGCTGATATCTTTATAATAGATATCGCGTACTGCCAGATACTCTGTCAGCCACAGATAATATTCCGCATCCGTAATCAGCCCTGCTTCATAACCGGCATCGTTTTGCATAAGTTCCTTCCAGAAATCCCGGCGCTCCTTCTTCTGTTTCTCTTTTTCCTGTTCTGTCCCTTGTCCGTTCTTTGCCCTCCGGGGCGGTTTTCGCATCAGCACTTCACGTGCCCACTCCGGGCGCTCCAGCATAGTTTCTTTTAGAAGTCCCCTGATTTTGGCTCCGTACTTCAGCCATGAGGTCTCTTCTTCCAAAAGCCAGGGGAAGCGTCCCGTCAACAGTTCTTTCATCTCTTCCGGAAGCTGTCCAAAGTGTTCCTTCAAAAGCTTCACGGTGCTTTCCGGAAGCTGTGGGAGATGCACTTTCAGCAGTTTTTTCACCTCTTCCGGAAGCTGGGCAAAATGTTCCCTCATCTGTTCCGGTTCGTTCTTTTCATCTGCCAGAAACGCAAGGAATCCTCTGCTTAGTTTCTCCATCTGTTTCCTGAAATTCTTCTTCGAAAGCGGCGGCAGGCTCTCTTTCAGCAGTTCCCTGATGTTCTCAGCCCAAAAGCTCCTGTACAGGAAAGATTTTTCCCCCTGTTTCCGATAATCGTCAATCAGGTCATAGAAGTAGGTTTCACGAATTCCCTTTATAGATTTTTCCATCCTATCCCCCTTGAGTAGCGTTCTGCCTGCCGGTAAGGGCCATCGTAGATGCCGCTGTATACGTCCAGTGCCTTATCCGTATCCATCACGGGCGGTATATCCTGCTCTGCCAGATACAGAGCCACGATCTCTTCCAGATCTTCGCAGAAGCCCCTCAGGACATCCTGTCCCGCCTGCTGAAACAGTTCCACGAAGCGTCTGCAGTGCCGGACATATTCACCCGAGGACTCAAAGGACAGGGCCAGATACTCGATATCCACCTGCTTCTGTACCTCACGCGCCTCTGCCTCATACCATGCATCGTCACGGTATTCGTACATATCATCGCGATAATCATCCTCTTCGTCATAGGCGTATTCGATGTCATAGTCGTCCTCGATATCATAATCGTCCTCTTCGTCATAGCTGTCTTCGGTGTCATAACCGTCCTCACCGTCATAGCTGTCTTCCGTGTCATAGCCGTCCTCACCTTCGCAGCTGTCCCCGGCGATATCCTCCTCCGGCTGTGCTGCTTCCTCCGCCTTCTTCGCCAATGACCAGGGTCTGCGGTTCAGATAGATGCTTTTGAATCGATTCCGTTTCACATTGCCTTCATCTGTCAGGAAAGCGGGGCGATCCACAGGCAAACGCCCAACCAGATCAAGGCCATTGTTGTAACCTGCTTCCGGACATGAGAGGACGCGGTAAAGATGGAGGCCGAACTGATCATCATAGCCCCAGAACAGTTCGTTCCTTTTGCCCCCCTCCGGTTTTTCCATGACGCACCAGTTTTGCCAAAGCCGCTTCGCCTGCTCCAGCAGGAAAGCGAAATCCGTCCTCACCTCCATTTCTCTGCCTGTCACAAGGGCATAATCCCCCTTGCACAGGCTGCACCGCATGACCACGTAGAGATAGCTGCCGTACAGTTCCTGCCGTACCCGGATATAGGGTTCTGCCATGCTTTCTTCTGTGGACGGATCCGTGAATGTGCCCTCCCGCTGCTTTGCTGCCCAACGGGATAAAAGTCCTTCCACAAAACCGGAGAGTTTCTCCTGGCTGAATTTTCCGTTCTCGTCCGTGATCTTTGGCCTGAAAGAGGTTTGATGCCCTTTCATGTATCCAAGGAGCCTGTCTGCGATATCCTGGATGCACAGCAGGTTCTTTTGATAATTCTCTGCTTTCTTCCACAGCAGGCTCTTTTCATATGTCTCAAATTTTTTTATGATATTTGTCTCGGAATCATTAAAAAATAATTCCCTGCGTGTCTTGCTTTCTTCCTTCATGCTTTTCACCGCACCTTTCTTAAAATTGTGGATTTTGCATCTTTGGCGTGCCTCTGCGCTTCTATCCTAACATGATTATAGGGGGGAGTCAAATATATGCTTGTAAATTTTACGAATAAATTTAAATCGCTTTTACGGTTTTCTGTTTACCTCTGTGTTTTCCGCTTTCCTTGTCCACTGAGGGGATTGTTCAATGTTTTTGCCGATTACATTTTTGTATTTACTTTTGATAGGGGGATTATGGGTGCAGGACTTGCAGCGGCAGCCGAGAATTGGGGCACAGATTGTCAGAGCAATTAAATATTGCATTTTATGGTCAAGAGATCATCAGCGAAATTTCAAAAATGGATGTGGAAAGGGAACTTCTTGTTCATCAATCTTCTGGCGGAAACGGATGACATGTGATATTATAAAAACAAGAGGTTAAGGGATGTGGAATACGGCAAGGCCTGTAAGCATTGGATGTCAGGATTTTGAGACAATTGGAAAGTTGTTTTTAGGTTGATAAGTCTTTATTGATTTCCAAATAGTGAAGGGCAAAGGTTGTGTAACTTTGTTTACAAGACCCAGGTGCCTTGGGAAAATCCTGACTATGAGATGGTTAAGCAGTTTTTTTCAATGGACATAAAAAAGGAAACGTACAAGCAAAAATCGTTTTTTCAGACAGGACTGCCTTTCTTTGGAGCAGCCCTGTTTTTCCTGATCCCGGCTTTGTGCTTTTGTCTTGGAAGGAACACTCTTTTATTGGCGATTATTCTGCTTGCGATCGGGCTCTTATTGCTAATGCTGGGAGTGGGAAGGACAAAAGGAGAGACAAAACATATTCTGCAGTTTGTTCGGGACGAGTCCATTTTTTATCACAAATGCGATTCGCCTCTGATCATATCGGATCTGTTGGCCAACTTAGAGAAAGAAGGTTTTGACGTAGCAGAATATCCTTTTGGCAATTATTATGGTCATCGGTATATTGACCGGAAATACCATTTTCATTTCTTTGTTGCAAATCATGATACACCAGACTGTCCCGAAGCAGAGAGCTATTCCAAGTTGTTCATCCAGATTGTCTGCGGTGCAGGTATGGCAGCTGACAGTCAATATCTATGGATCTTAAAATATGGAGCTGGACTGGAACAGAAATCTCCGGAATATATCCAGGCAGTACGGGAAGGACTTATGCATGATAAAAATGGATGTTTCTTTGGATTCCGGCTTGCTTATGACACCGGGCAAGATATCCTGTATTGTGCGGAGGCGTTTAATCGTATTCTCTGGCATAAAAGCGAAACAACGGCAATCTATGCCAGTGAACTTATGAAAACGCTGTTTTTGAACAAGGCAGGCACAGAAGCGTCTTTGGTGTGTCCTATTGTCCACTGAGGGTATCAGGAAAGGAAAAAGATGCAGATGGGGGTGCATAAAAATGTTGCATGTGGCAGTATGTGAAGATGATCATG
>CAJTYJ010000071.1 GCA_910583895.1 uncultured Lachnospiraceae bacterium | reverse complement strand
TTCGAACCCACGACCTCCGCCGTGACAGGGCGGCGCTCTAACCAGCTGAGCCACCGGGCCAGATCTATATATTTTTCGAACCCTTTCAGGTTCCATAAACTTCTTCTATAAAAAGTGGACCCACAGGGACTCGAACCCGGGACCATCCGGTTATGAGCCGGAAGCTCTAACCAACTGAGCTATGGGTCCAGGAAGCCGATGATCGGACTCGAACCGATAACCTGCTGATTACAAATCAGCTGCTCTGCCAATTGAGCCACATCGGCACATTCTGCCTCTTCCAAAGCGAATGACTCCAAGGGGATTTGAACCCCTGTTACCGCCGTGAAAGGGCGGTGTCTTAACCGCTTGACCATGGAGCCTTGTCTTATATATTGCCCGTCCGTCGCTTCCTCGAAACGCGTTAACGGCTTCAACGCTGACTATATTATCATACTTCTGGATGTTTGGCAAGAGGAAATTTCATTTTTTTTGGATTTTTTTTCATTTTCCGATAAATTCCCCATACAGCCGGAAAAACTGTATGGGGACATGGGTTATCTTTCGTTCTCTTCCCCGCAGTCAATGGGTGAGATCACAGACAGCGTATGCATCATGGAATCATCATAAAACTGGTACTGCCCTCTTCCTCCGCGCTTGGCCGCGTAAAGTGCCTGATCTGCACAGTGGAACAACGTCTCATAATCAGAGATATTTCCGCCGGTCTTGGCAATGCCCATGCTCACTGACATCTTAAAGCCTTCATATTCCCCTTCCAGATGATGGAAGATACGATCCACCGACGTCTCAAAGGCATCTCTGTATTCCAGGAAGATCAAAAATTCATCCCCGCCCACTCTGGCGACGATATCCCCTCCTCTGACGCTTTGATGCAACTTCTGTGCCAGATATTTCAGCACATGGTCTCCGAATATATGACCATACTGGTCATTGGCATTTTTAAAATAATCCAGATCAATGATAAAGAGGGCATACTTTCCATTGGGAAAATTCAGCAGGCGGTCACGGATCATCTGCTCCGCCTTGGACCGGTTCAAAAGACCTGTAAGCCCGTCATGAGATGCCACACGCTCCAGATCCGTCATCCTGGTATGCTCTGTATGTACGTCCACTGCCTTTCCGATCGCCCCCAGATACTCCGAGGGTTCATCCACAGACCAGGTAGCCCGGCAGATAATCTGAAACCAGCGGGGCTCTCCATGAACCTGTATCTGGCAGTTATATTTGGCCACGGGATTCTCCGGGGTTGTGCTCCGAAGCATCCTTGCCAGGCCTTCCAGCGCGTCTTGGCCGATAATCCGAAGGGCATCCTCATCATGCATGGGATCCATGATGATCTCTTTGACCCCCAGCTGTTCTGCTCCCCAGTCGGAGATTGTGATCATGGACGGATCTGCCGTATATTCAAACTGAATCTCATTGGACATGGACGCAAAGAAACGATATTTCGCCCGTTCATGTTCCAGAAGACGGAGGGTCCGGTCTGAAGTGGTCAGTTCCTTTTTGTGAAGAATCTCGTCCGTAATGCCGCGAACTTCCTTGGCACTGATATCCACCCTTCCAGAGCCGGAAGCAAATTCTCTTTGAATATCATCGGCAACATCCCGGAAACATCCCAAAAGTTCCGGGCTGAAAGTCCCGCATTCTCCGTTGGTAATCATCTGTACAGCCTTCTCGTGGGAAAAGGCCTTTTTGTATGCCCGCTCACTGGTCAGTGCATCGTATACATCTGCCAACGCCACAATCTGAGCCGCAATCGGTATCTCGTCGCCTTTGAGTCCGTCCGGATATCCTCTGCCGTCATAGCGCTCATGATGCCAGCGGCAGATCTGTCTGGCCGCCTTGACCAGTGCTTCGTCCTGATAGAAGGGAAGCTGCTCAAGCATCTCATCGCCTACGGCAGAATGCGTCTTCATGATCTCGTACTCTTCCTGGGTCAGTTTCCCCGGTTTGTTCAAAATCTCGGAAGGGATGGCGATCTTTCCGATATCATGCAGTGCAGATGCGGTACTGATCACGGAGATCTCCTGATAGGAGAACTGGTATTTGTCTGACATCTGTCCCAGGCGCTTCAGCAAAAGTTCGGTGATCGTGTGGATATGAAGCGTATGCAGTCCGCTCTCTCCGTTTCTGAACTCCACGATATGGCTGAGGATATCAATCATCAGACTGCTCTGCTTTTCTTTTTCCATGATCTGGTCTGCAACCATGTCAAACAAACGCTTCTGCTTTGCATAGAGCAGAATCGTGTTTGTCACTCTTCGCTGCACAATCAGATTGTCAAAAGGACGGCTGATATAATCCACGACTCCCAGTTCAAACGCCCGTTCCAGATAACTGGACGAACTCTCTGCAGATATGATGATCACCGGAACATCCTCGATCCAGTGATACTTATTCATCACAGCCAGAACGCCAAAGCCATCCATCTCCGGCATCACAATATCCAGAAGCACCAGCGCAATCTCGGTACCAAGCTGCTGAAGAATCGCCACCGCCTCTGTGCCGTTTTCCGCCTCCACAATCTCGTAATCATCTTCCAGCATATCCAAAAGGATGGAACGATTCATCTCGGAATCGTCTGCGATCAGGATCTTGGATTTGTTTTTTGTTTCCATACTAATTCTCTCCTACTGCCTATTGCACCTGCAACTATTTTCCCCATTATACTAAATCTTAAGATCACTTTCAAGCGTCAAAAAGCAGTGAGGGGGTCCCTTTCTACGTCCATTTTTCACCCGAAGAAAATTTTACACTATCAAGCAGTGAGCCAAGATCTGCCGCAGACAGACGGCAAGGCACTGGAATGATCAGCTGATCCTTTTCACATATCCTCCGTTTTCTTTGACAAATCCCATTTTTTTCAGATAATCCGTATGAATCCTGGACTCTTGTTCCGAATACGTAAGCGTGCGAACTCCTTTTGACGGCAGCCTGGAATACAGGTATGCCCCTACGGAGCAGTCCCGGTACATGGGCACGGAATAGTCAAGCACAACTTCCACAACTCCGTCTTTATGCCCTTTTCCCAGCATCACCCCTGCCGGGTCTCCGCTGCAGCAGACAATATACGCCCGGTCCAGTGCCTCAGAAATCCCTGAAAACCCGGGGAAAAACGTCCGGATGTCATCCTGGTAATAGTCCAGAATATAATTCAGCAGACCATCGTCGCTTTTCGCATCAATCAGGTCGTAGTTTTGATCCTTGCGGCTGAGTTTTATCAGATTGTACACATTGATCGCTACCAGAAAAAAATTCATCAGCGCCGTCGGGTAAGAGTGAATCATCAGCGCATACATGGCAAAGATACCGCTTCCGATTGTGTTGATCACTCTTAATCTGATCACGGATGACATCAGCATGGATACAACTACCAGTATAGAACCCAGATATCCCACCATCTCAATTATTGTGGAACTATTCATGGTCAAACCTTCCCTTTAATAACCCGATCCTGTATCGGTATTTTTCATAAGCTTCACCAGCCTGCTTGTGCCAAGCCTGTCCGCGCCTGCTTCAACCAGCTCGTTTGCATCATCGAAGGATGAAATGCCTCCTGCAGCCTTTACTTTCACCTCTTTTCCCACATGGGTTCTCATAAGCTTCACATCCTTAGCGGTAGCCCCGCCGGTGGAAAACCCGGTAGATGTTTTGATATACTCAGCCCCCGCGGCTGTGACAATCCCGCACATCTTCACTTTCTCTTCCTCTGTAAGCAGGCAGGTTTCGATGATGACTTTCAGTATTTTTCCACCGCATGCTTCATGGACCTGGCGGATTTCGTCTTCCACCTCCTGGTACCTCTTATCTTTCAGATACCCGATGTTGATCACCATATCAATCTCTTCGGCCCCGTTTGCAACGGCATCTTTTGTTTCGTATACCTTTACGGCTGTCGTACTGTATCCGTTTGGAAATCCAATCACCGTACAGATCGGAAGCTTTCCTTTCACATACTCCGCGGCCTGTTTGACATAGGACGCCGGAATGCAGGCAGAAGCAGCCTCATACTTCATGGCGTCATCAAGAATCTGGCGGATTTCCTCCCAGGTAGCCGCCTGCCCAAGCAGCGTATGGTCAACCAACTGTAAAATTTCTTCTTTTTTCATAAAATAATGTCCTCTCTTTCTTTTTTAAAATAAGGAAACAATACTGACTAACAATGCACTCATAATGCTTACAAACACTCCGCCGATCATGGATTTGAACACAAGACGCGAGATCGTCCCCCGTTTTTCGGGACAAAGCACACCGATGCCGCCCACACACATGCCCATACTGGAAAGATTTGCAAAACCGCAGAGGGAAATCGCACAGATCATTCCCACTCTTGGCTCCAGCTCTCCAAGCTTTCCTGCCAATTCTCCGAATGCAATAAATTCATTGAGGATCAGCTTATTACCCAGCAGGGAACCTTCCATCAGTATCTGGCTCCCATCCAGTCCCATAAAGAAGCCGAACGGTGCAAACACAAAGGAAAAGATCTGGGACAAACTGATATGGAAAAAGCCCAGGAAAAGGTTGATCAGCGCAACAATCCCCACAAACCCTACGATAGAGGCACCGATGGAAATAACCATCTGCATGCCTGTTGACGCACCTTCCGCCAGCGCATCGATCACATTGGAATTATTCCCTTTATTGTCCATTTTAACATCAGTAATGGATTTTGTCTGCTCAGTCTGGGGATAAATGATCTTTGAAATCATAATACTCCCGATGGGAACCAGCGCACTTGCAATCAGCAGATATTCCATCGGAATCCCAAGTGCATGATATCCGCCCAGTATGGAGGCCGACATGCTTCCCATCCCGGAAACCAGAATGACAAAAATTTCACTCTCCGTCAAGTCTTTTAAATATTTGCTGACCAGGATCGGACTGTCCGTGTGCCCCAGAAACATATTCGCCACCGCAACAAAGCTTTCCACTTCCGTCGTTCCCATCAGTTTGCCGACGCCCTTGCCGATCCATTTTACAATGAATCCGATCACCCCAAGGTAATACAAAACTCCCACCAGCGCCGAGACAAAGATAATATTTCCCAAACTCTGAACAATGAATACACTCAGTTTCGAACTGTCAAAAAGATCCCCGAAGACAAAGGTCAGGCCTTCATTTCCGCAGTTGATAACCGCCGTGAGCCCATTTGATAAAATTGTAACAATCTTTTGTCCAAGCGGAACTTTCACGATAATGACGGCGATGACCAGTTCCGCTATGAATGCCCTGGCCACGGTTTTCCACGGGACATGCTTTCTGTCCCAGGAAAGCAGCCAGCAGATTCCCAGCACCACCGCAACACCAATCAGATTCCATATGATCTTCACTTTTCTAAACTCCTTTACTTTAATTTATCAAGGACGGAACTTCCGATCGTTCCTTCTGGCATGGAAAGCCCGAAATTGTCGGTGATGGTTGCACCGATCACTCCAAAGGTCTGCGCATCCTCCAGTTTTCCGAATCCTTCCATGGACGGCGAATATGCAAGGAACGGCACCTTTTCTCTTGTATGGTCCGTACCCGTATGCGTCGGATCGTTTCCATGGTCCGCCGTGATGATCAGCAAGTCGTCTTCTTTTAGAAGTTTCAGCAGTTCTCCCAGCTTCACATCGAATTTTTCCAGTTCCTGCCCATAGCCTTTCACATCCCGGCGATGTCCCCACAGCGCGTCAAAATCCACCAGATTAACATAGCAAAGTCCTTCAAACTCTCTCTTTGCAATCTCAATGGTCTGTTCCATTCCGTGCACGGAGCTTTTGGATTTGTTGGATTCGGTAAGTCCTTCCCCATCGAATATATCAAAGATCTTTCCCACCGATATCACGTCAAGTCCGGCATCTTTCAGCACATGCAGCGCAGTCCTTCCGTATGGTTTCAGCGCATAATCATGGCGGTTGCTGGTGCGCTTAAACTCGCCCTTCTTTTTCCCCACATAGGGTCTTGCGATGACACGGCCGACCTTCCATTCATCTTTCATGGTGATCTGGCGGGCAATCTCACAGCACCGGTACAGCTCATCCAGTCCGAAAGTCTCTTCATTGCCACAGATCTGAAGCACCGAATCTGCAGATGTATACACAATCATATGCCCTGTGGCAATTTCTTCTTCCGCCAGTTCGTCCAGAATCTCCGTCCCGCTGGCGCTCTTATTGCCGATAATGACGCGCCCGGTCCTTTCTGACAGTTCGTCCAGCAGTTCCTGCGGAAAACCGTTTTCTGTAAACGTGCGAAAAGGTTTTGTAATATGAAGCCCCATCATCTCCCAGTGGCCGGTCATCGTATCTTTCCCGGTGCTGGCCTCATGCAGGTATGTATAATAGCCCAGCGGCCGGTCTATTGCCTCCACCTGTTTTAGCGGATGAAGGTTTGCGATTCCAAGCTTTGTGAGATTCGGGATATGAAACGTATCCATCTGCCGGGCGATATGTCCAAGTGTATCCGTCCCCTCATCGCCGTAGTCTGCCGCATCCGGCAGTGCGCCCACGCCCAGCGAGTCTATAACAACGGTAAATATCCGCCTGTATCTTTTCATTCTGATCCCCTTCTTTCCTAATCTCTGTATTGTTTTAACTTTAAAAACTGTTCCTGAGACAGCATGATTTTTCCATTCTCATTGAATATAAGACCATCTTTTTCCAGTGAGGAAATGCTTCTTTGGACGCTCCTGACATTGTATCCGACCCGGTCTGCCAGCTCCGACTGGGTTTTCGAGACCCGATGCAGACCCAGACTGTCCTTTTTCCCGTTCCTGTAAGACTGAATCAGGTAATCCGCCAGCCGTTCTGTGCAGCTCATAAATATATACTCCCGATCGACAATCCGCTCAGAAGTAAGGGTCGCCATAATATTTTTCATACGGAGAAACAGCGCATTTTCGTCATGCTGGATCCAGCTCATGTAGCGCTTCGACGGTATCTTCAAAAGCCTGCATGCTTTGGCCGCACACACGGATATACAGTATTCCGGTAAATCCGCAAAAATTTCAAAATCGCCAATCAGGTACATCTTCGTGAAGTCCATAAAATAATATACCCTTCCCATCTTCTGATGGTCCACACCTGTGATCTGACCGGACAATATAATGTATATCATATCACTGGGTGCTCCTGCACGGAGGATATACTGACCCTTTGGAATTTCTTCATATATCAGCCCCTCCACAATCGCATCCGGAACATATTCAAATAAAGCTTTTAAATAATTACCTCTGTCCTGCTCCGTGTCCGCTATCATTTCCATCAACTGTTGTTTTGATTCCATCTTGACTCTCCCGGTAAACCACATGACCATTCACAAATTTTGCAGTCATACTGCGCCCATCGGCCAGATAGATCAGCCGCTCCAGACGCTCCTTCACACTCAGTTTCTGGGGATGCCTCAGGCTGCTGTCATCCAGCACGACCGCATCAAATTCATATCCTTTTTCGAAGCTTCCGACTTTTCCAAAGAATTCTCCCCCGCCTTTTGTTGCCATGTAGAATACTTCCTCCATCGTCAGCGGCCCAACAGACTGATCATGCAGTCTCCACCTGAGCTTTGAACACTGTACCGCCATCGCCATGGCCTTAAAGATGGACAAAGACGTACCTCCTGCGATGTCGCTTCCAAGTCCAACCTTCATCCCATTCTCAAGGTACTTCTTTACCGGAGCCACGCCCGAAGACAGATTCGCATTCGATTCCGGACAATGAGCGACAAATACATTCTGTTTTAGCATCATTTCCATCTCTTTATCCCCGCTGTGGACACAGTGGGCCATGATCGTCGGGCAGCCATTCCCAAAAAGCCCGTAGCGGTCGTAAGACTCCCCATAGCACGACGTGCCGGGGCAGAGCTCCTTTACCCAGTCAATCTCTCCCAAATTTTCCGACAGGTGCGACTGTACCGGAAGATGGTATTTCTTCTGCAGTTCCGATAATTTCTCCAATAATTCGTCCGTACAGGACGGAGTAAATCTCGGAGTCAGTATGGGCCTGACATTGTGAAATCTTTGACATTTCTGCAGCCACTCTTCCGTATCTTTTGCTGACTTTTCTGCGCTTTCTTCGCACAAATACTGCGGACTGTTTCGGTCCATATTCACTTTTCCCACACAGACCTGCAATCCTGTGCGATCCAGTTTCTCCATCAGAAGCAGCGTTGCTTCCGTGTGAATGGTGCCAAAAATACATGCTCTTGTGGTCGCACTGGTTCTCAAATCCTCTGCGAAGATGCCGTACGCCTTCTCTGCGTATTCCAGATCCTCATACTTCGCTTCCTCCGCAAATGTGCGCGTATTCAGCCAGTCGATCAGCTCCAGATCCATACCCATGCCGCGGAATGTATACTGAGGAGCATGTACATGCAGGTCCACAAGTCCGGGAATGATGATCTTGTCTTCATAGTTATGGCAGGGCAGCGTTTCATACTCCTTTGGCAGGTTTTCATACACACCGGCACATCTTCCCTCCTGGCATACCACATAGCCATTTTCTGTAACAGACAACGCATCTTTGGTTGCGCTGTAGCAAATATTTCCTTTGATTACATGGTTTTTCATGACTGCTCGTTTCCTTTTTCCGTTTATTCTTACATGCTTGTAATGACTTTTGTTACAAGTGTTTTAAAAGAAGCTGCCACACGGTCCGCCGTCTCCTGAACTTCTTTGTGGTTCAATTCCTGCTGAGAAATGCCTGCTGCCATATTGGTAATACAGGAAATACCGCAGACCTCCATCCCCATATGGCGGGCCGCCATTGCCTCACACGCCGTACTCATGCCGACCGCATCACCGCCCCAGATTCTTGCCAGACGGACTTCCGCGGGTGTCTCATAATTAGGCCCGGTAAACTGCACATAGACGCCTTCTTTGATATCAATCCGGCACTCTGCCGCACATTTGCGGATCACGCTTCTTAAGCGTGCGCTGTACACCTCGCTCATATCCGGAAATCTGGTTCCCAGCTCTTCCATATTCGGCCCGATCAGCGGACTTGGCACTCCGGTTGTAATATGATCTGTGATCAGCATAAAGTCTCCCGGCTTGTAGGCAACATTTACGCCGCCTGCTGCATTGGTCAAAAGGATTTTCTTTGCTCCTAACATTCCCATCAGCCGGGTAGGCAGTACAACATCTGTCATCGGATATCCTTCATAATAATGTACACGTCCCTGCATAATAACCACCGGCGTCTCTTCCACATACCCAAACACAAAACGGCCTTTATGCCCCTTTACCGTGGATACGGGGAATCCTTCAATGTCCGTATACTCGATGGTATCCACGATGTTGATCTCATCGGCGTAATCCCCCAATCCAGAACCCAAAATCAGAGCAATCTCTGGCTTGAAGTCAATTTTTGCTTTTACGCTTTCTAAGCATGTCATTAATTTGTTATACATCCTCTCATATTCCTTTCTTTAAAATCTTTCTACACAATACACAACAGATAAGAACCATGTTCTACATCCATTATACATATTTCTCCTCTTTTTAAAACGACATTTGTCGTAATCAGCGGATTTTTTTATTTTTAGTACAATGATACAAATATAACTATTTATTTTTGGTTATTTTTCACAAACAAAACATTTGCATTCAGGGGCTGAAAAGGGGTTGATGCAAAACACATGAGGCATTTTTCCCCTAATCACCCTGATTTATTCTATAAAAAATCCCCAGTATTACACTATGACGAAAGAATGGCAACAAAAAAGCCTGACAGTAAAAGTAGGGTTTACTATCAGGCAGTTACAGCTGGAATACGAAATGCAGCGCGATCCCGGTTCATTTTTCGGTTAACACTCACATGCTTATCTTTGCAGCCATGCGATCTATTATGTCTCTTCCGGGACTTGACATTGAAACAAATAAAACCCGCAAACGCTGAGTTTACGGGTTTTTCCAAACTCCCCGAGTAGGGCTCGAACCTACAACAACTCGGTTAACAGCCGAGTGCTC
>CAJTYJ010000070.1 GCA_910583895.1 uncultured Lachnospiraceae bacterium | reverse complement strand
AAGAGCAGTCCGGCCTTTTCCATAGAACAGGCCGAAGCGGTCACGCACATCATCGCTGCGCGCGAAATCGTAATATGCTACCCGGTCCAATTCAGCAATATTCCTAAAATACTCCAGGACTATATCGTCGCAAACAGGCAGATCTGGAATGGGAAAAGAATTTTCATCATCGCGACCATGGGGCTTTTCAGCGGTGACGGGGCCGGAATCCTGGCACGGCTTTTCAAAAAATACGGTGCGGTCATAACCGGCGGCCTGCATCTGAAAATGCCGGACAGTATCTGCGACGAAAAAGTTTTGAAACGAAAATACGAGAAAAATCTTACATTGATAAGAAACACAGACGCAAAGATCCATAAAGCGGTCACCCGAATCAAAAGCGGAAAGCCACCACAGGAGGGATTGGGTATCTGGTATCATGCTGCCGGACTGTTTGGCCAAAGGCTTTACTTCTACAGCAGGACAAAACACTACACGGATCAGTTGAAGATCGACCAGCAAAAATGTATCGGGTGCGGCTTATGTGAAACGCTGTGCCCCATGAAAAATATCAGATCAGAAGACGGTACTGCCTTTGCCGGCAATCAATGTACCATGTGCTATCGCTGTATCAACAAATGCCCCAGACAGGCGATCACCTTATTGGGAAAAAATGTGATCGGGCAGTACGACATAAACAAATACCTTTAAGGACTTTGCTTTTAACAGAGTCGTCATCGAAAGTTGATCACCCACCTGTTTTCCGCCTGATAGTAGATCAACCATACTCTTATGCTCTGGCCATGGAGGACCAGTGTACAGTCATATTCCATGGCGGGAACTCCGGCGTACCGCTTCTTTTCCTGAGAATGGACTGTGATTTCCCGGATTGTCTGTATTTCTCCATTCTCATCCTGTATTTTCAACATCAGGGGCATAATCCTTCCGGTACTGGTAAACCAGCACTGACAACCGATTCTTTTCTGTGTTCCCCTGACACTGCCTGCATCTGCCCCGGAAGAATGCGCACCGATTCCAAATGCCATCTTTTACTTTCCCCTTTCCACCGGATCATTGCCCGGTCATATGGTTGATAGGCTGGTTCAGAAATGCAGCCCGCATAAGAACGTCTGTTCCAAAACGTTTTCTTATATCATCCACCGTCTCATCCATCCTGGCGATCTTTTCATAATCCATTTCATCAAACAGATTCAGCTGCCTGCCGGAGTCTGCCCCGCTTATCCTGCCCGTGTGCACCCCCAGATGACGAATGGGATTTCCATTCCACAGTTCCCGGAACAGGCCGCTGGCTGCCTTATAGATTTCTATGGTCAGGTCTGTCGGGTTCTGCAGCCCCATTTGGTGCGATACACAGGACAGATCCGAATACCGGATCCCCACGGATACCACGCGGACCTGTACCCGGTCTGCGCGCAGACGGTTTCCCACTGTTTCGGAAAGGGCCAGGAGCACCCGGTCCGCCGTCTCCACATCTGTCACATCACAGGGCGTCGTAGTGCTGTTCCCATAGCCTTTATTTGCCGGAAGCTGCGCCAGCACCGGGGAAAGGTCGATGCCGTTGGCAAATCCCCATATGATCTCCCCCTGTTTCTTCAACAGCCTTTTCAACCATGCCGGATCTGCACCTGCCAGCTCCCCGATGGTACGGATTCCCATGGATAACAGTTTTCCCGCCGTGGCATGTCCCACAAAGAACAGATCTGATATGGGGAGCGGCCACATCTTTTCTTTGATCTCCTCCGGATACAGAGTATGCAGCCGGTCCGGCTTCTGAAAATCCGACGCCATTTTTGCCAGCAGCTTATTGGTAGATATCCCTATGTTGACCGTAAATCCCAGCTCCTCCCGGATGCGGTCTTTGATCTGCTGCGCCGTTTCTTCCGGCGTTCCGAACAGATGACAGCTTGCACTCATGTCCACAAACGCCTCATCAATACTATATTGTTCCACAACATCGGAATATTCCCGCAGAATTGCCATAAAAGCGGCGGAACACTGCTCGTACAGTCCATAATCGGGCGGAACCAGAAGCAGATTCGGGCATTTTCTTCTGGCCTCCGGAATGGACTCGCCTGTCTTGACCCCATATGCCTTAGCCGGGATGGATTTTGCCAGTATGATCCCATGCCGCAGGGTAATATCTCCCCCTACCGCAGAAGCGATCTCGCGCAGATCCTGCCTTTCCCCTTTGTGGGCCAGACGATAAACGGCCTCCCAGGAAAGATAGGCCGAATTGACATCTATATGAAAAATAATGTTTTCCAAACGCATGTTCACCTCCTGTGCATTCATTGTAGTAAACATACGTTCTATTTTCAAGCGGTAATATCTGTTAAACAGCCCACACCTTTCCACCTGAAATCAAAAGGAAGTTCAGAACAGGCTCAACTGTTCATAATCCGTCTTCCGCTCCAGCAGACAGGGAGTTTTGTGCAGGATGTTTGCTGTCTTCGCATCATGAAATATCCATTCTGCGACCTCCTGCCGCTCCAGGATCAGCGGCATTCTGTCATGCACCGGCTTCATGGAAGCGTTTGCGGCAGTCGTAAGGATCACAAAATGCTCTCCGTCTTCATACCGTCTGCCAAGCCCCGCCATAAACAAAAGCGGCATATCGTTCCTGCAAAATGTGTTCTTCTCTTTCCGGGGATTCCATTCGTAAAACCAGGATGCCGGAACCACGATACGCCTGTGCTGTATGCCGGCCCGGAACAAAGGCTTTCCCAGTACCGACTCACATCTGGCATTGAAGATCAGCTTTTTCCCCTCATAGCCGGGAAATCCCCAGCGCTGCCAGCCACAGCACAGGGAGCCGTCTTTTTCCGCCAGCACCGGCGCCTCCTGCCCCGGATGGATATCGCCGGCCACGATCCTGCCCACAGCCTGCATAGATGCCTGTCTTTGCCTTTCTTCCATCTGCCGGAGCAGCTTTGCAATCTCTCTGGCCGTCTCATCATCCACATAATATCTGCCGCACATAAAAGTCACCCATTCCTGCCTGCACAAGTTTCTTTGCCCTACTGCTTATTCTGCCCCGTCTCAAGCCGGCGCATACCCGGGAAATCTATGTTTTCCTTATGCCGTATTCCATTTCTATCCATCAAAAAGTATCAGGTTTAACCGACTCTCAACTTTTTCTCCATGATCTCATAGACCAGCTTCACATCATTTTCCAATTCATATATTCCATGCCCCACAGTTTTATAGCCCCGATGCTCGTATAAACACACTGCGGGAAGGGATGCGTCCAGAATGGCCGTATCGTGCTTTTTTCGGATTTCGTTCTCCAGACAGTTCATGATCTGCGTGCCGCAGCCCTGCTTTTGATGCGAAGGCAGCACATATACCCCCGTTATATGGTTATTGTCAAAACATCCTGTACCGGCGATCACATTCTCAACTACCAAAACACCCATATTTCCAGACGCGATACCGTCCAAAACATGCTCTTTACTATGATGCCGGCAAAAGAACTCTGCTACCTCTTTCGGGTAATACTTCGGATATATTGTTTTGATGGCTGTGTGCAAAATATCGTGAACTGCATCTACCATGTCAGAAGTCGCTGTTATGTATTCCATCCTGCTTTTCGTTCCTTTCACTTCATCCGGCCGCAAAACGCTGTAAAACGTCAGGGGCACTTTTCATGGCAAAGTATGTTTGCCAATGTCCGTATCAATCAGATTATATTACACAAATATGCCGTTTTCCATCTCTTTCTATATGCTTTTCCTCAAATAATATGGTATCGTTTTGTATAGCCATATAAATCCTGCATGTTAATATGCGTTGCTTGCCGCAACGGGCAGTTTATAATACAATAACGGCAACAACTGAAAGAAAGGTGGTGCTCTTCAATGTTAAATGAAAACATAAAAGCAATCAGAAGATCCAAAGGATTCTCGCAGGAGGAACTTGCCGTCAGGCTGAATGTGGTGCGGCAGACAATCTCTAAATGGGAGCAGGGATTGTCCGTTCCCGATTCTGATATGCTGCTCTCCATATCGGAAGCGCTTGAAACACCGGTAAGCATTCTGCTTGGAGAAACGGTTGTCGAGCCGGAAGTCGATGATCTGAAAGCAATTTCCAAAAAACTGGAAATCATCAATCTACAGCTAGCACAGAGAAAGACTACCAGAATGAAAATACTTCACTGGCTGTTGATCGCATTGTGCGTGGCTATCGTAACAATCTTTGCGGTCTTAATACAGCTGAACAGTCCTTATCTTGGCTGGAATTATAATGACCCTGAAACCGCTGTGGCCGGAGTCGTTTTTCACGCATTTGAATGGCTGTTTGTCAGACTCGCTCCCCTGATCCTGATCGGGACGATCGTTGGAATTTTCCTGACACGGAAAAAAGATTAGTCGCCGCTTCTGTCCGATCGCTGCTCCGGTTGAGCCGCGATCGGACAGACAGTGCTGAAAACCTTCCTTCAAATTAAAATCCGTATTCAACAGTGATCTGACTTCCGGCTTTTGTCTTCTTGACCTTGATCTGCTGCGGAATATTCTCTATCAGTTCTTCCCTGTGGCTGATGATGCCCACCAGCTTGTTGCTCCCAGTCAGATTTATCAGAATTTCCATCGCATTATCCAGCGATTTCCTGTCTAACGTTCCAAAGCCTTCATCTACAAAGAGTGCATCCATCTGCACACCGCCAAGATTGGACGACACTGTGTCAGACAGCCCCAGGGCAAGGCTCAGTGAGGCCTTAAAGCTCTCCCCGCCGGAAAGATTTCCCACGGGTCTTCTGTGTCCCGTATAATTGTCCAGCACTTCCAGGTCAAGGAAATTGTTGCTTTTCCTGCCGGGAGAATTCTCCTGACGATACAGCTCATACTGTCCGTCGCTCATTGGCAGCAGCCGCCTGTTTGCCGCAGCGATGATCCCGTCAAATCCCGCAGCCTGGATATATTGCTCCAATGTAATCTTTCCGTTTCCCGTTGTGCCTTTGACCAGGTTATAAAGCCGCTGACAGATCCCATTCTCTTTACGTGCCTTTTCTAACTCTTCTCTCCTGTCAAGAATACTCTTTTGCTTCTCCTCATTCGTATGTATTCTGTTTTCGCTGTTATTACAGTTCTTTCTGATCAGATCTACCTTCGCGCCCTGCTCATCACATACGGCCTGTAATGCCTGAATGTCTATCACCTTTTTGCCTTCTGCGTCCTTCTTTGCGTCTGAAAGCTGTTTTTCATTCGTTGCAACATCCTGATCATATTCGTGAATCACTTTGTCCGACGATGCGATATCCTCTTCCCTCACAACACATGTCAGCATTTCCTCTACAGAAGAGAATCCATTTGCACTGACTTCTTTATTCAGCTTCTCTCTTAAAGTTTCTTCATCCTTTTTCTGCTGATCCAGTCTGTCATCCAAAGTCTTTAACTTTGACCGGGCGGCGGTAACATTGTCATCAGCGTTTTTCTTTTCCGCATCTGCCTTCTTGATGTCGTCCAATATCTTATTTTTCTTCGTCTCCGCCTGTGTTCTCTCTTTCTTTGCTGTTTCCCAATCCGGGAAGCTCAATTTCTCAAGCGTCTTTAATGTGGCTGTCGTTGTGGTCAGTTCCTGGTTCGTTTTTTGTCTCTTTTCGCCAAGTTCCTCTTTTTTCGAATTGAGCTTCTCTGTCTCGTCTCCCTGCGCAGTTTCGAGATCTTTTTCGGCCTTCTCAAGTGTCATGCAGTCCCGACCAATGGAATTACATTTTTTTATGTTTTCCTTTGCCCTTGTCTCAACCTGCGTTTTCGCTTCCTTTACTGCCATGAGCAATTCTTCGAGCGATTTTTCCTCTATATCCATGTCCAAAAGCGGGTTTTCCATGCAGTCTGATATCGTTATCCTAAGCTGCTCCTCGAACTCTTCCAACGATATCTTTGCTTTTTCTGCCTCCGTATTTGCATTGTTCTTTTTATCCAGAAGCTCAGATTCCTTTTTCTGCAGTTTTTTGAAATCAGCTTCGGAAATCGAAACGTCTTTAAGCTCAGCCGGCTCCGGATGATGTACGGATCCGCATACCGGACATTTCTCTCCTTCTACAAGTTTTTCTGCCAAAATACCGGCTCTGCTGTCTTCGAGAATACGCTCAGCCTCTTCTCTCCTGCCGCTCGCTTCTTCGTATTTGTCACGTATCTCTAAAAATGTGCTCTGTTTTTTGGCAAGGTCCTTTTTCTTAGCCTCTCTTTTCGGCATCTGATCGTCTATGACTGCATCTAAATCCGCCAGAAGATCCGTCAGCTTTTCACTCACATTTTTTGCCGCTGTCAGCTCAGCCGGCTTACCTTTTAGCGCCTTAACCGTTTCGGTAAGCGCTTTGATCTTCTCTTTCAGGGCTTTCTCAATTTCTTTCAAGTCTGCTTCTTTCGCACTGATAGTGTCATCGAGTTCTTTGAGTTCCTTCAGCTTTCCTTTCAGTTCCTCTTTCTGCTGATATTGCTTTTCCTCATCGTCAATCCGGCTGATCGTTTGTCGTAATCTGTCAACCTCCGGTTCCTGTCTGCTGGCAGCGTCAAGTGCATCTTCCGCCTGCTTTACAGCTGCCTCGGCCGCCTCCAGACTGGATTTGGTTGTTTTAATCTGATTCTGGGTCAGCGATACTTCCTCACGCTTTTGCGTCCATGCGGTATAGGCCGGATTCACATGACGAGTGGCTTTCTTCTGTCTGTCCAAAAGCTGTTTCTGCTCATCAATTTCCGCCTTTCTTTTTTCAAGCTCCTCTCTTTCCTTTTCCAGTTTGTCCCGCTTCTCGATGAACCGGTTATTGATCTCAGCGCGTGCACGCGTGTCTTTGTTTTTCTCTAACTCCTTCTCTGCTTCTTTCAAATCTGCTTTCATGCGCTCTAATTCTTCTCTGTCTGACAAAATCAAACGTTCCATTACCACTAAAAGTTCATCCAGATTCCATGCACTTCCAGATCGTCCGGTCCTGCTCTTAAGATCCTCCAGTTCATCAAACAGCGCATCTTCTTCCTTTGCCGACACATCCTCAAAATGCTGAATAATACTCTTTTCAGCATTTTCCTTCATCCTGTGGCTTGCATCCATTCGATCTTTCAATTTGTACTCTATATTTTTATAGCCGTCTGTTAGAAATATGGTGCGTAGTATCTCTGTTCTCTGCTCCGTTTTCGCATTCAATAAATCCCAGAATTCCCCCTGTGCGATCATTACGATCTGTTTAAACTGCTTCTCATTGATGTGCAGCAGTTCCTTTACGGCAGTATTAACCTGCGTCAATCCCTCTATCGGCGCCTGCCCCTCTTCGTAGAGAACCGCCTTTTCCTTTTCTAATATCACACCGGAACCACGTTGTTTTTGCCTTTCATAGGAGGGTTGTCTCCAGACATGAAATTCACGTCCCTGATGTGAAAAATAAAAGTCCACATAGCTCTGAACAGAATCTTTGGCATACTCACTTCTCAAATTTTTCGTATCTCTATATGTTCCGCTGGTCGTTCCGTATAACGCAAAACATATCGCATCAAATATCGTAGTCTTCCCCGCACCTGTGTCTCCGGATATCAAAAACAGGCCCTTCTCTTCAAAGGCAGCAAACTCTATGTCCGGAATCCTCCCCGCATAGGGGCCAATGGCACTTATGATCAGTTTAACCGGCTTCATTTATCACACCTGCCTCTCGTGCTGCTGTCCTCATGACATCCATTTCCTCTTCTGTGATCTCACAACCATACATCTGCCTGTAAAAATCTCCGATCAACTCAGGAAATGATTTGTTTTCGGCAATTCTGCTGATATCCACCTGCTCGATATCTCTTGTATGTGAATTGTCATAATCAATCCGAACCGTATTCGGATAGGTCTGCTGGAATACTCCCATTGCATCATTGATGATCTCTTCATCGGTCAATGTTGCATAGATGAAATCATCCGGCGCTTTTACATTCTCTTTATCCAACAGTTCCTTCAGCGTCCCCCTTATATGCCTCAGATCCCTCATCGGCTTTAAGGAGACAAGCTCTGTTTTAACCCCATCCTCTGCCGATACCGAAATAAGAGAAACCGACTTTTCATTATTTGCTTCGCTCAGCGAATATTTAAGAGGTGAACCTGCGTACCTGATCTCCTCCCTTCCAACTTTTTGCGGAGAATGAATATGGCCCAATGCTACATAGTCAAAATCATCAAAGCAGTCATATCCAATTTTTTCAACCATCCCAACACTCTGGGTTCCAACGCTCTCAGAACCTGCAAGTGCGGGATCCTCTCCCTTCCCTGCAACAAATTGGTGTGCCACCAGAATATTCTTATTTCTTTTGTCTATAAGCGTGTTTCTTATAATAGCTCTCACAGCGTCATCGTAACTGTTTATATCCTCGTCAGGAAAATAATGTCTTACCTGGGAGGCTTTTACAAACGGCAGCATATATACAGCAACCTCTGTATCTCCGTCTACAAAACTCTGCCTGTGAAGTGTTCCGTCAAAAACAGCCGATATGAATATCTGATTGGATGCAAACAGCGTGCTTCCGAAATTCAAACGCTCGTCCGAATCATGATTTCCGCTCACCATAAACACCTTTATTCTCTTTGCTGCCAATGCAATTAAGAAATAATCCAAAAGTTTCGTAGCCGCCTCGCTCGGAACAGATTTATCATATACATCCCCGGCAATCAGTACGCCGTCTATGGATTCTTCCTCCGTGATATGAAGAATCTGGTCAAGGATATACTTCTGATCCTCAATCAAATCAAAATCGCCCAGTGTTTTTCCTAAATGCAAATCTCCTAAATGTAAAAATTTCATGCTCTCACTTTCTGCTCTGCAGACCTCTCTATTTCTATCCAACTACTCCCGACTCCATAAGTTTGCTTTTTCTATTGCCAGTTTGATTATACCAGTTTCTGCTTCTGTTTGCCACAAGAATACAGGGCATAACAACCGCCATACCAAATTTCTGTTTCCGGCTCTTACAGAAGCCATATACGGCAAACCTTCCATGGCGGTGATATGGTTTCCGGTATCTATGAGGACTGCGGCATACGACTGAAGAAGATCCGTGAAACCGGACGGGACGTTCTGCGGCTCATCATTCCGGATAAACATAACCGCTTTCCGGAAGACGAAAACTACATGGAACCCTACCGGCATCAAATCGCCTTCCCTCCATCCACAATGTGGAATCAGCACATAAAACATGTAGATTATGGGATGAAATCCACCCCGTCTTTCGTTCGTATGTACTTCTTCGGGGACGGCATCTTCTCATCCTCAATCTGCGCCATCATCAGATGCCCGATAGTATCATCCAAAACCCCCGTATCCTCCACGCCGAAGCACGTTGTCAGATTTGCCTGGCTGTCAAAATCAACAGCCAGAACCCTCTTCCCCATCTTCCGCAGGCAGTACGCCAGATTAAACGTAGTTGTTGTCTTCGCCGTACCCCCTTTTTGCGAACCAATCATATAAATCTTTCCCATATATCAAAACCCCACTTTCCTCTCTGCCACCATGCTTAACTGCATTTCCTCAAACGCATCAATATAATCCGCTGACTCCCTTGGAACAATGACCAGCTTCCCTTCCTCACACCGGACTGTCAGGAGCGTCCCTGCCCCAAAGCCCAGTTCTTCCAGCCAAAGCCCCTTTAATGTGATTGTCGGCGTCGGCTTATAATTATGCCCGCTCTGCTCATATACTTTAAATTTTCTGACATCCTTCTTCATCTGTTCCCTATCCTTTCACCGGTCGGCAGACCAAACCTGCCACTGATTCTATGTTACTGAACTTCCTTTTGGGATTTTACAGGAACCGCTCCCAGGCGCACCGGCCCGTGCCTTTCCCTGTAAAAAAGAAATATTTGTTTCCGAACGAAACGATAAGCTAATCTATAAAAATATCACAACAATATGGGCGCTGTAAGTTCCCTGGCTTTCCATAGATAAATCTCATTTATCCCCATGGTACAGAAACACAGGTTTAACCCTCCCATGGCGCCCGGTTCACATTAAACCCGGCCGAAACCTGTCAACCAATATTACAACGCCCCCGTTGCAACCCGTCAGCATTTATAAGGACTTCGGACCTTCAAATCCATCATCAGCGGATGGTATGGTTGCTTTAATCGCTATCAGACTTTCATACTGCTGGCCAGCAATATATGTACGGCTCCCGGACGGAAACCAGGTAAGCGGCAAATAATCGGCGTCTTATAAGTTGCCTCCTGTTTTGGTAGTATTTG
>CAJTYJ010000069.1 GCA_910583895.1 uncultured Lachnospiraceae bacterium | reverse complement strand
ATAAATTTTTTCATAATAAGCCCCGGCATCCGTATTGCCGGGGCACTCCTCATTTTATTCGCTCTATTCTCCGTCAATCCGCTTCATCGCCTCATTCAGCGACATCATCTTGGCGTCCAGTCTGGATATGATGGACGCACATTCCTGCAGTTCCCTTGCAAAATATCCAGGCGCGTTCCCTTCATATTTGTAATAAATCTTGTGTTCCAGACTTGCCCAGAAATCCATGGCCATGGTGCGGATCTGTACCTCCACCTTGGTCGGAATCACCGCATCTGCCAACGCCACCTGGATCGACAGCAGCATATGGTAGCTCTTGTATCCGCTCTCTTTCGGGTGACCGATGTAGTCCTTAATGTTGAGCACAGACAGATTGTCCTGTCTTGCCAGCATATCTGCAAGAAAATAAACCTCAGAAAAAAAGGAACAGGTAATGCGGATCCCCGCAATATCGTTCACATACTCCACCATATCGTCAATGCTGATCCTGTGCCCGTTCTTCCGGAGCTTTTTCATAATACTCTCCGGTGTCTTCAGACGGGTCTTCACATACTCGATCGGATTATACTGGTAGACGTGGCTCAATTCATTGTTCAGTACCTCAATCCGGCTTGCCACCTGGATCAAGGCTGACTCATAGATGAACATCGCCGTCTCAAAGCTGTCCTTCTCGGAACGTTCCCGAACGTACTCCTGAATCGTCATCTCTGTTGCCATGTCGTTCTTACACTCCCCTGTATATCTTTCTCTATTATATCACAGGAATCACGCATATTCTGTTAAAAAAAACCAGCGATTTATGAAATATTTTGCCGGTTTCTGTCTGTTTATAAGCTGTACTTATCTGCAGTCATAATCATCCAGAAAATGATGCTGTTCGTCTCCCTTTTGATAACTGATGATCGTATTCAGATTGACATTTTCCACGCTTCGAAAGATATTTTTCTCAATCAGCGGGCTGATTTTCCGAAAACGGGCAATCAGCTCTTTCATCTCCTGCCGCTTGGAATTGTTTGCCCCGTTCCCATCCACTTCGTACTGCTCTGTGAAGCGGCAGGCACACTGGAGAAAATGCAGGTCATGATACCGGACCCAGTCCAAAATCGCCTCCTCATGAACCAGATACATGGGGCGAATCAATTCCATCCCCTCAAAATTTGTACTGTGCAGCTTGGGCATCATGGTCTGTATCTGGCCGCCATAGAGCATGCCCATAAGAATCGTCTCAATCACATCGTCAAAATGATGTCCCAGCGCTATCTTATTGCACCCCTGCTCTTTTGCGTGAGCATAGAGAAAGCCTCTGCGCATGCGTGCACAGAGGTAGCAGGGGTTTTCCTCGATGTCCACCACCACATCAAAGATGTCCGACGAAAAGATGGTGACCGGAATCCCCAGAAGCTCTGCATTGTTCTCAATTCGCGCCCTGTTCGCCGGATGGTAGCCCGGATCCATCACCAGGAACACCAGTTCGAAAGGAAATTTCCCGTGACGTTTCAGCTCCTGAAGCAGCTTCGCCATCAGCATGGAATCCTTTCCCCCGGAGATGCAGACTGCAATCCGGTCCCCTTCCTGAATCAAATCATAATCCTGAATCCCCCGAATGAAAGGTCTCCAGATATTTTTCCGGTATTTTTTGATAATACTTCGCTCTATCTCTCTTATTCTGTCCAAAAATCTGCTCCCGTTTTTCACTCGCCCTTTACTTTCCTCTGCGAAACCGATATACTGTATAATCATCACACCGTCAGGAGGGCCGCCATGTTCCGCATATGGGGAAAATTATACAAAGACAACCGATTAGTAAAAGACATCACTGTCTGTAACGACAGCGAAGACACCCGCACACACAAAGTCTTTCATGCACTGGATGAAATCTGCTATGCTTTCGATCTGAGCAAGCCCATCTGGCTGGACTCCAACATCCGCGAATTTGGCCGTCACGCAAGAACCCGGTTCTTCCAGGACAGCTTCGTGGATGAGATCGACTTTGATTACCTGGATTTTCACGTCATCGAAGAAGACTGATTAGCGAGCCATAAACTCCTGGATCAGATCCCAGATGGAGGAGACAAAACGGGTGACAAAATTACCGACCTTCTCCTTATCCAGGTCAATGCCAAGATCTTCCAGCTTGTCATACAGCTCTTTTGCCTGGCTTACCAGTGTACCAGGATCAATATCCAGCTTGTTCAGTTTCAGCAGAAGATCCACTACCTGGCTCACCTGCTGATCTGTAAGATTTAAATCCATCTCCGCAGATGCCTGTCTTACCAGCTCTGACAGTTTATCCGGATCGTCCAGTCCCTGTTCGGCGATCTGCTGCTTCAAATATGCGATAAGATCCGAGATCTGCTCCGAATCCAGCTGTTCCATCAGTTCCCCTGTCAGTACCAGCTCATCTGTCGCCACCGAAAAAGCATCGTTGCTGACCGTCTCCCCGCTGTAAGCCTCATAGGCTTTGACCGCACCGATCAGTGCCGCAGTCCCGCTGATGGAACTTGGTGCCGCCACAATCACTTTTGCATCCTGTACCCCGGCTGTCAAAAGGGCATTGCGGTACATGGCAATGGTACAGTAATTGATATTATGCGTCTCCACGCTGAGGCCGGAGCCGCTGTCCTGAGGAATCAAAAGTACAGAAGAAAGGGAGTGGGTCCCCACGACGGCCGCACCAAGAGACTCATCCAGATACTGGTGTTCCATATCATTTGTGATATAGATAGTCTGATAGGATACGGCTTCCTCCTCGGTAATTCCCATCTCGGACAATACTGCCGCCCTCTGGGAAGCATTTAAATCCGCGCCCAGGGCAAGAACTGCCCCTTCCGCCGCATGCGCCGGCAATACAAAGCACATCAAAAATATACTCAAAAGTGCTAATGAACACCATCTTTTCATTCCTTTTTCCTCCTGATTAGCGTTTCGCGGTTATTTATGCGACTTTACGATGGCATTGCACCATCTTCTTATATCTGTAAACACCTGCTCTTTATCCAGATCATGAATCAGTTCATGACGGTTCTTCGGATACAGAATACAGGTGACCTTTTTCATGCCAATCCTCCCAAGCATCTCCCGGAACCTGCGCACGCCTTTGCCATTGCCTCCCACCGGGTCTTCATCCCCCGACAAAATGAGAATCGGAAGTTCTTTTGGCATCTTGGCTGCACGTTTCGGATCCACCGTCTCTTCCACTGTATGAAAAAGCGCCTCGAAGGCATTCAAAGAAAAAGAAAAGTTCCGCTTTTTATCCTGCAGTGCATCGGTCAGAACGTTCGGATCCCGGCTCATCCAGCTTCCCGTATTGGCATTGTCCGGATATCTTTTGGCAAATCCGGCACAAGTCATCTGGTTCAGCAGTGCGCTTCGGCCTTTTGGCCCCTTCTGGAGCATGGAGATGTAAGTAATCAGAAGTCCTGCCTTTACAGCTGCCCTGGGCTGATGTCCGGTCCCCAAAAGCACAACTGCATCCACTTTGCTTCCGTGATAGACCAGATAACGTCTCACCAGATAGGAACCCATACTGTGCCCAAGAAGAATATAGGGAACTTTCGGCGCAAAAGACACCGCCATCCTGCGGATCAGCTCGATATCCCGAAGCCAGAGCACCGCCCCGTATTTTCCAACATATCCAAGTTCTTCTGCGTCTTTTACGGACTCTCCATGCCCAAGATGATCGTGTCCAACCACAAAATAGCCCTCACAGGCCATCCGCTCTGCCAGTTCCTCATAGCGCTCTATATACTCCAGCATCCCATGCACCATCTGCAGGACGCCCCTTATCTTTTTCTGGGGATCATACCAGCGATATCCATGAATCATATGAATGCCGTCTGAAGAGTCCACATAAAATTCTTCCCGTGTTACCACTTTATCACCTCTTATCAGAGTTGCCTCTTTTATTATGTACTTTGGCAGTATAACACAGATTTTCTAAAAACTGCGCAAATTCATAAAATTTTAAGGATTCTTCAGAGAAATACCATAAATGGAAAAAAGCTCCTGTCTCCCCTTTTCAGAGTGCAGGAGCCTTTTTGCTACAGCTGTGTGCTGATAAAGATATCATAGATCGCCTTGATTGCCCGCTCAAAATCCTCGTTGCGGACTCCGACGATGATGTTCCACTCGCTGGAACCCTGATCAATCATCTTCACGTTGATACTCGCATGGGCCAGCGCCGAGAAGATCCGGCCTGCAGTTCCCCGGTTCGCCCGCATGGCCCGGCCTACCACAGCGATCAGTGCCAGGTCACCTTCCACCTCCAGATAATCCGGATCGACTGCCCTCTGGATGCCCGCCAGCACTTTCTGCTCATGCTCCTCAAACTCCTCCTGATGGACCACCACGCTCATAGTATCAATCCCGGACGGAATATGTTCAAAGGAAATCCCATGCTTTTCGAATTCTTCTAACACTTTGCGGCCGAATCCAATCTCAGAGTTCATCATGTCTTTCTCGATATTGACCGTGACAAACCCTTTCTTGCCTGCAATGCCGGTGATCGTAAAACGCGGCTTGTGGCAGGTGCTGGACACAATCATGGTACCGCTGTCTTTCGGACGGTTTGTGTTGCGGATATTGATGGGGATGCCGGCTTTGCGCACAGGAAAGATGGCGTCCTCATGAAGCACGGTAGCCCCCATATAAGAAAGCTCCCGAAGTTCCCGGTAAGTGATCGTATCAATGATCTCCGGATCCTCAATCAGTCTCGGATCTGTCACCAGAAACCCCGATACATCCGTCCAGTTCTCGTAAAGGTCTGCCTTTGCCGCCCTGGCCACGATAGATCCAGTGATGTCTGATCCTCCCCTGGAAAAGGTCTTGATCTTTCCGTCTTCATAAGCGCCGTAGAATCCCGGAACTACCGCCTTGGGCATCTGCTTCAGGCGTTCACCCAGAAGCTGGTCCGTCCGATCCGAATCAAAACTGCCGTCCTCCGAAAAACGGATCACTTCCGCCGCATCCACGAAAGGATAACCGATATAAGCAGCCATGATCAGGCCGTTCAGATATTCTCCCCTGGAAGCTGCATAATCGCTCCCTGCCTTATTGGCAAAATTCTGTGCAATGACCTCAAATTCTTCATCCAGGGAAAGCTTCAGATTCAGGCCGCCGATGATCTCGTTGTAACGGGCTTTGATCTGCTTGAGCATTCCGCTGTAATCTTCTCCATTCGCCGCTGAATAGTAACACTGATAGAGCATATCCGTCACCTTCGTGTCCCCGTCAAACCGTTTGCCCGGAGCTGACGGAACCACATAGCAGCGGCTCTCATCCGCAAGAATGATCTTCCCAACTTTTATAAACTGTTCGGCACTCGCTAAAGAGCTTCCCCCAAACTTGACCACTTTCTTCATCACTTTATCTCCTCGTTTTTCAAAAAAGCTAGTATTGATTATAATTGCAATAGAGCAAGAAAACAACTGTTTTTTCAGAAAATACAAAAGAAAATGAGGGACTGCCGCATTTTTGCAGGCAATCCCCCACATTTTAAAATAGAAATAATCTGTTATTTTGCACCCTGTCCGTAATAAGCATTGGCTCCGTGCTTCCGGAAGTAATGCTTATCCTGCAGCTTTTGAGGCGCCGGCTGGATCCGCGGGTTGATGGTTTCTGCCCGGTAAGCCATCTTTGCCACCTCTTCCAGCACTACCGCATTGTGCACCGCTTCATGGGCGTCTTTTCCCCACGTAAACGGACCATGATTCTTGCACAGCACC
The DNA here is from genome assembly GCA_910583895.1 of uncultured Lachnospiraceae bacterium. Taxonomy (GTDB): domain Bacteria; phylum Bacillota; class Clostridia; order Lachnospirales; family Lachnospiraceae; genus Hominiventricola. Next base: position 4,683 of record CAJTYJ010000069.1, on the reverse strand, counting down.
GCCGGAACTGCCATGACCTCCCGGTCCATTGCCTTGAATGCATCCACGATCAAGTGTCCGGTGTTTTCCTCATAGGCACCCTCAATCTCCTCTTCCGTCAGACAGCGGACACAAGGAATCTCCCCATACATATAGTCCGCATGGGTCGTTCCGTAGCAGGGAATGCCTCTGCCTGCCTGGGCCCAGCTGGTGGCATAAGAAGAATGGGTGTGCACGATACCGCCAATCTCCGGAAATGCCTTATAAAGTTCCAGATGGGTCGGAGTATCGGAAGACGGCTTATAATGTCCTTCCACCACGCTGCCGTTGAGGTCTACAACCACCATATCGTCCACCTTCATGGTCTCATAATCTACCCCGCTTGGCTTGATGATAAACAGGCCGCTCTCCCGGTCAATGGCACTGACATTTCCCCAGGTAAAAGTCACAAGCCCGTACTTGGGAAGCATCATATTGGCTTCGAATACTTTTTGTTTCAGTTCTTCTAACATCAATCCATTGCTCCTTTTGCCTTCTTATTTGTATGCGATTGCATTCCATCTTAATTCGTTTTTGAAATTCCTTATGGTGGTATCACGGTCAATAACAACGCTTTCGATTCCCATGGCTGCCGCCCAGTCTACCATCTGCTCCACAGACAAATCATAAGAAAATGCAGAATGATGCGCACCGCCTGCTAAAATCCAGCTTTCAGTACCTACCGCCAGGTTTGGCTGAGGCGTCCAGAATGCAGTTGCCACCGGAAGCTTCGGCATGGGCTGTTCCACTTTCTTGCAGTCCACCGCATTGATAATCAAGCGGAAACGGTTTCCAAGATCCACCAGAGAAGTCGCCACTGCGGAACCGGTCTTGGATGTAAATACCAGGCGGGCCGGATCTTCCCGGTTGCCCATGGAAAGAGGCTGTACCTTGATGGAAATCGGTCCTTCTGAAATGGTCGGACACACTTCCAGCATATGAGACTGCAAAATGCCTTCTTTGCCCGGAACCAGGTTATAGGTGTAATCTTCCATAAAGGAGGTACCCTTTGCATCTTTGATGCCTTCGGTCATGATCTTCATCAGGCGCACCATGGCTGCTGTTTTCCAGTCACCTTCTGCACCAAAGCCGTATCCTTTCTCCATCAGTCTCTGGATCGCCAGACCCGGAAGCTGCTTTAAGCCGCCAAGCATACCAAAGTGTGTGACAATGGCATGATAGTCGCCGTCCTTTAAGAATTTTTCTGCTCCGATCTCAATCTGTGCCTGTACTGCCACATGTCTGCGGAATTCCGCCTCGTCTCTGCCTTCCAGCAGAATCTCGTATTTTTTATAGTACTCTTCCACCAGAGCATCTACGTCTCCCTGGGGCACTGCATTTACATAATCCACCAGATCATTGACGTTGTAGTGATCAATCTCCCAGCCAAATTTGATCTGTGCCTCTACCTTGTCGCCCTCCGTGACAGCCACATTGTTCATGTTGTCACCCACACGGCAGACACGGATATGAGAAGACTCCATAACGCCGACTGCCGTACGCATCCAGCTTCCCAGCCTCTTTTGCACTTCCTGATTATTCCAGTGACCGAAGATCAGTTTTCTCTCCATCCCCATACGGCTGACGATATGGCCGTACTCCCGGTCACCGTGGGCAGACTGGTTTTCGTTCATAAAATCCATATCAATGGTGCCATAGGGAATCTCTTCGTTGAACTGGGTCAGAAGGTGGCACAGCGGTTTTTTATACTCCTGCAGGCCGATAATCCACATCTTTGCCGGGGAAAAGGTATGCATCCAGGTGATGACACCTGCACACTCCGGATCGTTGTTGGCATCATTCAAGGTCTGACGGATGGACGCCTGGCTGATCAAAGTCGGCTTTAAAATCACTTCATACGGAAGATTTCCGCCTGCGTTGATTCCCTCTACAATCTTTGCAGAATGCTCTGCTACTTTTCTCAGGCACTCATCTCCGTACAGATCCTGAGAGCCGGTGCAAAACCAAAATTTGTAATTTTTCATTTTCTTTCCTCCTCTATTAAAGTTCCGCTCCGTCCTCTTCTGCTCCCGGATGGAGATCGATTCCCGGCCGCTTCCGCGTCCGCTCTTCGATCTGTTCGCACAACAGGACTTCGCTGTTTTCATAATCATTTACTTGGATGGGTCATCTTCGTCGGGCCGATCATACTCGCCTTTCAGATATGCTTTTATGGACATGCCTCCAAGGAGTATCGCAACCGCCCCGAAAAGAATCATTGCAGCGATAAACAGCAGGCGTTCCGCTCCTGTATGGCTGGCAGGAGCATCTCTTAAACCCCAGGCCAGATACAGAAGATAAGCAGATACCACGATCCTTAAAAGCAGCGATATTTTCGACGGATAGTTCTTCTTTTTGTTATCCATAAATTATCCGATCCCTCCAATTTTTTTTACAGAATCCCGGACCAGTATGGTGGGACGGTACAGACAGGTTCCATTAAAATCCGGTTCCTCGATCAAATGCAACATATTCTCCGCAGTCTTTCTCCCCAGCTCTTCCATAGGATAAGGGATGGAGGTAATATGCGGCTCTGACAGAAGAGATAACTCTGAACCGTCGATGCTGACGATGGACAGCTGACCCGGAACCTTGAAACCTTCTTTCTGCAGAAGTTCCACCAGTCCAAATGCCACCTCATCATTATAGCAGAAGACGGCGGTACAGTCTGTCATTCTCCGGAGAACAGAACTTCGGATATTGCGAAGAGCCTTCTGATCCTCCGTGTCAATCCAGAGAATCTTCCGGTCATCCACCGAAAGCCCTGCCCGCAAAAGTGCATTGACATAGCCCGCATAGCGCAGCTTTCCCTGCCCGTCATCGGCTTTGAAGATTCCCCCGATCTTCCGGTGTCCGCAGGACAGCAAATAATCCACTGCATCCTCCGCAACTTTCACATCGTCCAGCGCCACGATAGGGGCTTCCAGTTCCGGATAGATACAGTTGAAAAACAGCAAAGCAATCCGGCGCTTTCTCAGCTCTTCATAATAGTGAAGGTTGGGATTTGGAAGCGCACTCTTGGTTGCTTCCACGATGACTCCATCCACATTGTCCTTCTCCAAAATGCCTTCCAGAATCTTTCGTTCGTTATCTACCCGGTTGTTGGTAAAGGCGATCTGGGTCATATATCCCGCCCCCGAGAGAGTCTGCACAATCCCCTGCAGGGTGGGCGGAAAGATATACCCATCCACATACGTACTGATCACCGCAATGTTCATGGTCTTCTTTCGCGTATTTCCGCTGCGGCTGCCGATGTAGGTCCCGCTTCCCCGAATCCGCTCCACAAGCCCTTCCGCCTCCAGAATCCCAATGGCATGACGGACAGTCTGACGGCTCAGGTCGAACATCTCACTCAACTCGTTTTCCGAATACAACTTTTCCCCTGGCCTAAGCTCCCGCGTTCCGATCCGGTCTTTTATCCAGTTTACTAAAAATATATATTTGGCTTCCCGCTGCTTCATATGATTCAACAGGGCCGCCATGAAAAGACGGCCCTTCCTTTTTGCTTTTGAATTTTATTTTTTACGTTTGGATACCAGATCAAGCGTAACGGCTCCAAGCAGCACGGCACCCTTCACGATTTTCTGAAGGTCCGTGGAGAAACCGTACAGAGACATACCGTTATTCAGAATACCCATGATGAAAGCTCCGACAACGGCTCCGATGATCGTACCGATACCACCGGAAGTAGCAGCACCGCCAATATAGCAGGATGCGATGGCGTCCATCTCGAACTGGTCGCCTGCTTTCGGGGTCGCAGACGCATTACGTGCGGACAGGACGATACCAGCCACTGCACAAAGAATACCCATGTTGGTGTATACCCAGAAGAACACCTTTTCCGTATTGATACCAGAAAGCTTTGCCGCTTTGGCGTTGCCGCCCAGTGCATACACCTGACGTCCTGCAACGGTCTTGGTTGTGATAAAGTGATACAGGCCAACCAGAAGCGCCATCAGGACAAGCACGAACGGAATACCGCTGTAGCAAGCCAGTTTATAGAAGAAAAACCATACAATGCCAATGATGATTCCATTCTTTACAATCAACTGCCAAGTAGGATTGGTTGCAAAACCATATTTTTTCTTGGTTGCAATGCTCTTTAACTCAGCAAGAATAATCAGAGCAGAAATCACTGCCGCCACAATCAGGCAGATCAGATCAATCTGGGAACCTTCTGCACCGATCTTGATAGTCGGAAGGAAGCCTGCACCTATGTATACAAAATCATTGGGAAGTGGACCTTTGGTCTGTGCCTGCAGAAGTACATAGGTAAGTCCGCGGCCCATCAGCATGGTTGCCAAGGTTACGATGAAAGGCGGAATCCCCAGTTTGGAGATAAAGAAGCCTGCAAACATACCGCAGAGCAGACCCACGACCAGCGCCGCAAAAATTGCAAACCACATATTCCAGCCATAATCCACCATGCCGATACCAATGACAGCACCACAGGTAGCAACGACGGAACCGACACCCAGGTCGACATTACCAGTCAGAACGCACAGAAGCATACCAACTGCAAGAATCACGATGTAGCCGTTCTGCATGATCAGGTTGTTGATATTTGCCGGGGACAGATTTTTGCCGCCGGTCAGAACCGCAAAAATAATATAAACCGCTATAAGCGCCAGTACCATACCGTACTGTCTCATATCAATATTGACA
>CAJTYJ010000068.1 GCA_910583895.1 uncultured Lachnospiraceae bacterium | reverse complement strand
GAACATATGTTTTACATATGTTATAATCTCGGCAGAGATTATAACAGCGGCAATCCATAAGGAGTTTCCTATGAGTCAGTTTACACTGAAAACCAGCCTGCCCACGGGCATGACAGGCGTTCCGAACCTTTTTCTGGACCACTATATGCCCTGTGCCAACGGAGAATATGTAAAGGTCTATCTTTATCTGCTCCGGGCCCTTCAGAATCCTTCCAGGGAACTGTCCGTGACAGTCCTTGCGGATGCTCTGGACCATACAGAGGGCGATATTCTTCGTGCGCTCAAATACTGGGAAAAGCAAAAGCTTCTGCGGCTGGAGTGCAGCTCCGGCAAAGAGCTCAAGGGCATCTACCTTTTGGAGATCCCCCTTCCTGATCAGCCCACAGAGCCTCTGATCCCCAAAGAAGAGAAATCCGCTTCCCGGGCTTTGCCCAAAAAACGATCCTACAGCCGGGAAGAACTGAGCAGTTTTTCTTCTCAGTCACAGTTACGGCAGCTTTTGTTTGTGTGTGAACAGTATCTGAAAAAGACCCTGTCACCCTCAGAGATCGAAACCCTGCTCTACTTTTATGAACAGCTTCACTTCTCCGCGGACCTGATCGAATACCTGGTAGAATACTGTGTCTGCAAAGGAAGCAGAAGCATCCACTATATCGAGACCGTGGCCCTCGCCTGGGCGGAAGCGGGCATCACTACCGTATCCCAGGCCAAAGAGCGCACCACCACCTACACCCGGGGCTGTTTTGCCATCATGAAAGCCTTTGGCATCAACGACCGCAACCCGGTGGACCCGGAGCTCCGGTACATCGAAAAATGGCTGCACTCCTATGACTTTACTTTGGAGTTGATTCTGGAGGCCTGCAAAAGGACCATGGAGCGTCTCCACAAGCCAAGCTTTGAATATGCGGACAAGATCCTGAATAAATGGTCCAAAAGCAACGTACACCATCTGGCGGATGTGGAAGCTCTGGACCAGGCCCACAAAAAAAGCAAAAACCAGCCAAAAACTGCTCCTGCTCCAAAGTCCACCGGGTTTTCCAACTTCGAACAGCGGGATTATGATTTTGAAGAGCTGGAACGCAGGCTTCTTCAAAGCCAATAGCAGGAGGATTCTATGCCACTGACCAACAAACAGTATGACGCCATCATGCGCCTCTATGACCGGAGACAGTACCAGGACTACCGGGCGCAGTGCGCCCGCCGGGAAGAGATCTACGAAAAGCTTCCCCGGGTGCGCGCCCTGGAAGAAGAGATCTCTGCCCAGAGTCTTCTTCACGCAGAGCAGCTCTATGGAACTCCACAGAGTTCCGGTCAGGAAGAGATACGCCCCCTGGAAGTACTCTCCGGCCTTCGCAGAGAGCTTCTCCTTCTCCGCCAGGAAAAAGAAGCGCTGCTTTTACAGGCCGGATACCCTGCCGACTATCTGGATATGCACTACATCTGTCCCGACTGTCAGGATACAGGCTACATTGACCGTAAAAAATGCCACTGTTTCCGGAGGGAAGAAATCCGTCTTCTCTATTCCGGATCCAGACTTCAGACGGTCCTGTCAGAGGAGAACTTCTCGACCCTGTCCTATGAAGTCTATGACGAAGAACAGAAAAAAATTATGCCGGCGATCATTCACACCTGCAAAGATTTTGTGGATACCTTTTCAGAAACCTTCCGAAACCTGCATTTTTATGGTCCGGTGGGCACCGGCAAGACTTTTTTGTCCAACTGTATTGCCAGAGAACTTCTGGAACGCGGCTGTTCCGTCATCTATTTTACCGCTTTTCAGTTTTTTGAACTGTTTTCTCCGGCAGGCTACACCCGCGGGGAACCGCGGCCGCAAGAACAGGACGCCCTTCTGGAAAGTGATCTTTTAATCCTGGATGACATGGGAACGGAGCTTGCCAACACTTTCACCGTATCCAGACTGTTCCAGATCCTGAACGAGCGGGCTCTGCGGAGAAAATCCACGCTTCTCTCCACCAACTTGTCTCCAAAGGACTTCCGGGACATCTACAGCGAACGGGTCTTTTCCCGCATCACAAGTTCCTACACCCTTGTGAAATTTTCCGGAAGTGATATCCGGATCCGCAAAAAATTATATGGTTCCCGATGAATTTCCTTGACGTTGTCCCAGAAGAGATGTTATAACGAATTTGACAGACTTGAAACTATGTTTACCTATATATTTATGGAGGTTCGACTATGAATATTCAACGCAGTGAACGCGTTCTGGAAACCATCCCCGTAGGGTCTCTCGGACTCATCCCCCTGCCAAGCTGCAAAGAACTGGGCCGGAAAGTAAACGAATACCTGGTCCAGTGGCGCAGGGAAAGTGCCCTGGTGCATAAGAACACCATCGCCTTCCAGGGATATGAACAGGATTCCTACCTAATCGAAGCCTCAATTCCCCGCTTTGGTTCCGGAGAAGCCAAAGGAATCGTCCAGGAATCCGTCCGGGGCCGGGATCTGTACCTCATGGTCGATGTGTGCAATCACAGCCTGACCTACTCTCTGTGCGGAAAGACCAACTGCATGTCCCCGGATGACCATTATCAGGACTTAAAGCGTATCATCTCCGCCTGTGCCGGCAAGGCAAGGCGAATCACCGTCATTATGCCCTTCCTTTATGAAAGCCGCCAGCACAAACGTTCCTCAAGAGAATCTCTGGACTGTGCCCTGGCATTAAAAGAGCTGGCAAATATGGGTGTTGACAATATCCTGACTTTTGACGCCCATGACCCAAGAGTGCAAAATGCCATTCCCCTGAACGGATTTGAGACCGTACAGCCGGCCTATCAGTTCGCCAAAGCCCTTCTGGGCAACGTTCCTGATCTTCAGGTGAACAACGATCACTTGATGGTCGTAAGCCCCGATGAGGGGGGCATGAGCCGTGCCATCTACATTGCCAATGTCCTGGGTGTGGACATGGGCATGTTTTATAAGCGCCGGGACTACACCCGCATTGTCCAGGGCCGCAACCCGATTGTTGCCCATGAGTTTCTGGGCAGCAACGTGGAAGGAAAGGACATCATTGTCATCGACGACATGATCTCCTCCGGAGAAAGCATGATTGAAGTGGCCGGCAAACTAAAAGACCTTCATGCAGGGCGGATCTTTTTGTATTCTACCTTCGGACTTTTCACCAACGGCATGGAAAAATTCGATGCCGCTTACAAAGAAGGTCTGTTCTACCGTCTGCTGACTACGAATCTGGTCTATCAGACACCGGAGCTTTTGTCCAGACCCTACTACATCTCCTGTGATATGAGCAAGTACATCGCCCTTTTGATCGACACACTGAATCACGACGCTTCCATCAGCGATCTTCTGGATCCCTACGACCGGATTCACCGGCTCCTGGAACGGTATAAAAACGGACAATAAGAGGATGATCCATGAAAAATTTTATCTTTATCTCACCCGGTTTTCCGGGCAACTTTGAAAATTTCTGTGTCGCCTTGAAAGCCAACGGCGTCAATGTACTGGGCATCGGAGATACGCCTTATGATGCCCTCTCCCCCCGGCTTAAGAGCGCTCTGACCGAGTATTACCGGGTGGATGATATGGAAAACTATGATGCCATGTTCCGCGCGGTGGCCTTTTTGTCTTTTCGTCACGGGAAGATCGACTGGCTCGAAAGCAACAACGAATACTGGCTGATGCAGGATGCAAAGCTTCGGGAAGATTTCCATATCACAACCGGACTTTTGCCAAAAGACATGGCCTTGATCAAATACAAGTCCAAAATGAAAGAGGGATACAAAAAAGCCGGTATTCCCACTGCACGCTGTCATCTGATCAGTGATTTGAACAGTGCGCGCTCTTTCATCCGCAAGGTCGGTTATCCGGTCATCGTAAAACCCGATTCCGGCGTAGGCGCTTCCGACACCTGGAAGATCACAGATGCGCAGGATCTGAAACGCTTCTTCTGCAATGTTCCTGCCGTGCCCTATCTTATGGAAGAATTTGTCCCCGGAGAGATCTGTTCCTATGACGCCATCGTAAACAGCAAAGGAACGGTTCTTTTTGAAACCGGCAATATCTCCCCGATCTCCATCATGGACTGTGTCAATGACCATGAGGCCATTCACTTCTATATCGTAGACCGTCTGGCCGACGATTTAAAAGAATGCGGACGAGCCTGCCTGAAAGCTTTTCGGGTCCGAAGCCGTTTCGTCCATCTGGAATTTTTCCGCCTGACAGAAGATCACGCATACCTGGGCAAAAAAGGCCAGGTGGTCGGTCTGGAAGTCAATATGCGTCCTTCCGGCGGGCCGACTCCGGACATGATCAATTTCGCTTACAGTACCGACTGCTATCAGCACTATGCAGATATGATGGTATATGACCGGCTTCGCCACAAAAGCCGGTCCACACCCTGCTTCTGCGCCTTTGTGGGGCGCTGGAAGGAAGTTCCTTACACCCACTCCCATCTGGATATCCTCTCCACCTTCAAAGACCAGCTAAAGACGGCAGAAGAGCTTCCGGAGGTCCTGGCACATGGCATGGGGAATTTTATCTATCTGGCAAAACTGGAACACAAAGAAGCTATGGAAGAATTTTTCCGGTATGTTCTGTCAACGGATCCGCCGGAAGAAAAAGCGGAATTGGAGGCGCCCGAAAAAGTCTCTGAAAACAAACAGAAATCCAAAGGACAATAATCGATTATGCAGATACAGGAAATGAATTGGTACAGCCACAGACTGCACCGCAATATGCCGCTGAAGGTGTACGGCCACGCAGGCAAACCCTGCCTGGTCATTCCCTCCCAGAACGGCAAACACAATGACTTTGAAGGATTCGGTATGGTGGAGGCCTGCGCTCCCTGGATCGATGCCGGAAAGCTCCGGCTTTTCTGCGTGGACACCATCGATTCCGAGACCTGGTCCTGCGACTGGAAGAATCCAAGAGAACGGGTGGAGCTTCACGAACAGTGGATCCAGTACTTGATTCAGGAAGTCTATCCTCTGATGGAACAGTACGGAAGCGGGATCCGGTCCATGACCATGGGATGCAGCATGGGCGCTTTTCACGCAGGCAACCTGTTCTTTCGTTTTCCGGACCGGTTTGACGCCACCATCTGTATGAGCGGTGTCTACGATGCCGCCAACATCCTCGGAGGCTACATAGATGATCTGGTGTACTTGAATTCTCCCTTTCACTGCCTGCAGAACATGCCGAAAGACCATGCTTATATGGCACTTTATCAAAGAAGCCATATGTATTTTTGTGTGGGGCAGGGCGCCTGGGAAGATGAGCTTTTGGCAGATACCCGAAAACTGGACCACGTCCTTCGCTCTCAGGGAATTCCGGCATTTGTGGACTACTGGGGATACGATGTGAATCACGACTGGACCTGGTGGAGAAAACAGGCCGTCTATTTTCTTGGAAAATTTTTATAATCGCCTGAGCCGGCAAAAAGCCGCGGACAGAGTCAAACAAGAGCTCTGCCCGCGGCTTTGGCGTCTTAGCTATGCAGCAGACCTTCCCACTCAGCCTCTTTAAAGCCCACCAGCACCTTGTCTTCTTTTATCAGAAGCGGCCGCTTGACCAGCATGCCGTCAGTGGCCAGAAGCGCAAGCTGCTCCTCCTCGCTCATATGGGGAAGCTTGTCTTTTAACTGCATGGACTTGTAAAGAAGCCCGCTGGTATTGAAAAACCGTTTGAGCGGAAGTCCGCTCGTCTCATACCAGCCCTTTAGTTCTTCTGCTGTCGGATTCTTCTCCTTGATATTCCGGTCCTCAAAATTCAGCTGATGATCCTCAAGCCATTTTTTTGCCTTTTTACAAGTGGTACATTTTGGGTATTCTAAAAATAACATTTCACACGCTCCTTTTTCATATCTTTCCCTAATTGTAACACAAATCTCCCAAAAAACACAAAAGATTCATTTGACATTTTTGTCCTGTGCTCCTACAATAAGGCTCAGAAACATATTTGGAGGTATGATTATGAAAAAATTGACAGTACTTTTCCTGTGCATGAGCATTCTTTCTGCTGCCCTGACCGGCTGCGGATCCAAAGAGGGGACAGCCCCGGCAGCAGACAGCACATCCGCGGAAGCCCCGGAAGAGACAGCCGGGACAGAAGCCGAAGAGGCCGAAACAGACGAAAGTGAAGAGGCAGCAGCAGATCTTCTAAGCGGTCTCCACCACGCAGAGATCGAGATTGCCGACTACGGCACCATCGCTTTGGAGCTGGATGCAGATACTGCTCCCATCTCCGTCACCAATTTTGTGAATCTGGCAAAAGACGGTTTCTATGACGGCCTGACTTTCCACCGCATCATCAGCGGCTTTATGATCCAGGGCGGTGACCCGCTGGGCGACGGAACCGGCGGCTCCGAGCAGAGTATCAAAGGAGAGTTCAAAAACAACGGCATCGAAAATGACATCTCCCATGTCCGGGGCGTGATCTCCATGGCAAGAGCGATGGACCCTGACAGCGGCTCCTCCCAGTTCTTTATTGTACATGAGGACAGCACCTTCTTAGACGGCGACTATGCGGCTTTCGGGCATGTCACCGAAGGCATCGAGATTGTGGACCAGATCTGCGAAGACACCCAGGTGCAGGATGACAACGGCACCGTGGCAGCCGAAGATCAGCCGACCATTACCAGCATCAAAGTGATTGATTAGCTTTATCTGACCAAAAAAACAGCGCCCTGCGGGGCGCCGTTTTTATTTTAACCATTGATTTTCTCAAGCTTTTCCTTCGGAACCAAGAACATCTTTGATCTTGTGCATAACAACCGTCTTGACATTTGCACGTCCGACTTTCAGGTAATCGCGGGGATCAAACACTTCCGGTTTGGTCCACATAACCTCACGGATACCTGCGGTCATACCAAGACGAAGATCGGAGTCAATATTGATCTTGCAGACTGCGGATCTTGCTGCCTGACGAAGCTGATCTTCCGGAACACCGATGGCATCCTTCAAAGCGCCGCCGTGCTCATTGATGATCTTTACGAATTCCTGCGGAACGGAGGATGCACCGTGAAGAACGATCGGGAACTCGGGGATTCTCTTCTCGATCTCAGCAAGGATATCGAAACGTAACTGCGGGTTGGTACCCGGTTTGAACTTATACGCACCGTGGCTGGTTCCGATGGCAATGGCCAGAGAATCCACGCCTGTGCGGGTTACAAACTCTTCTACCTCATCCGGCTGCGTATAAGCTGCATCTGCAGCAGATACATTGACAGCATCCTCGATACCAGCCAGTCTTCCAAGCTCTGCCTCTACAACGACACCTCTCTCATGCGCATACTCCACGACTTTCTTGGTCAGTTCGATGTTGGTCTCGAAGTCATGATGAGAACCATCGATCATAACGGAAGTAAATCCGCCGTCGATACAGGACTTGCAGATCTCGAAATCAGCACCATGGTCCAGATGAAGAGCGATCGGAAGGTCCGGAGCCTCCACCAGCACAGCCTCAACTAATTTTACCAGGTAGTTGTGCTTCGCATACTTTCTTGCTCCTGCAGAAACCTGCAGAATAATCGGGGAATTCAGCTCGATCGCCGCATCAGCGATACCCTGAACGATCTCCATGTTGTTCACGTTGAACGCACCGATTGCATAGCCGCCTTCATAGGCCTTTTTGAACATTTCTTTGGTTGTAACTAATGGCATTGTTGGTCATCCTTTCTCTACCCAAAATTTGACACGTCCGTGCCGATGTTTCTATTCTACTACATTTTTCCCAAATCAACAAGGAATTTTCCGCATTTTCTTAGATTTCTCAAAATTTAAAAAGATTTGCTTTTTATGGAAAACAATGCTACAATGTAGCGAGAAAACAGAACGATATATAGGAGGAAGACAACGTATAATGGTGTGGACAATACTGATCATCATTCTTGCCATTCTGCTGGCCGCCCTGATTGCCCTGATCTATTTCGGCAACAAGATGCAGAAAAAGCAGGCGGAGAATCAGGCACAGATGGAGGCCATGGCGCAGACCGTCAGCATGCTGATCATTGATAAAAAGCGATTGAAAGTAAAGGATTCCGGACTGCCCGCCATGGTTATTGACCAGGTGCCCAAGTATCTGCGCCGCTCTAAGATGCCCATCGTCAAAGCAAAAGTGGGCCCCAAGGTTATGAACCTGATGGCCGACGAGAAGATCTTTGATCTGCTTCCGGTGAAAAAGGAAGTCAAAGTCGTGGTAAGCGGCATCTACATCACCGGCATCAAAGGCGCAAGAGGCGGGATCGAGAAGCCTCAGCCAAAAAAAGGATTTTTCAAACGGTTGTTTCATAAATAGAATAAACCAAAAAGAACCCGGCAGGGAACAAGGCTTTTGGCGCCTTATATTCCCTGATCGGGTTTTTCTTTTGAAATCTACTCAGTTGTCTTCTCCAATCTGATGCTTCTTCGCATACCCGGTCAGCATAAGCGTCAGCGCACCGTCTCCGGTCACGTTGCAGGCGGTGCCGAAGCTGTCCTGCAGTGCGAAGATCGTCAGCATCAGGGCCGTCCCCGTGCTGTCAAAAAGCAAAACGCCGGTGATCAGACCCAGCGATGCCATGACGGTGCCTCCCGGCACGCCGGGCGCGCCGATGGCAAAGACTCCCAGCAACAGGCAGAACAGAATCATCGTCGTCATGGACGGCATGCCGCCATAGAGAATCTGGGACACGGTCATGACAAAGAATACTTCCGTCAGCACGGACCCGCACAGATGGATGTTGGCGAATAGGGGAATGCCGAAACTCACCATATCTTCCCGAAGCACAGAGGATTTCCGCGCACAGCGCAGAGCAACCGCCAGAGTCGCTGCCGAGGACATCGTACCCACCGCCGTAAGATACGCCGGACCATAGTGCCGGACCACCGCCAGCGGATTTTTCCCTGCGTAGAATCCCGCCACAAGGTACAAAAGCGTCATCCAGATATAGTGTCCCACCATGACAATCACAATCACTTTTAAGAATACCGGAAGCTGCTTTGTGATAGTCCCTTCATAGGACAGACCGCAGAAAGTACAGGCGATGAACAGCGGCAGGATCGGGATGATGACCCTCGTCACAATCTCCAGGACAATTTTCTGAAACTCTTCCAGGATTCCGATGGTCCGCTCCGCCTTCGTCCAGGTGGCTCCAAGCCCGATCAGGACGGAGAACACCAGTGCGCTCATGACGCTCATGATCTGCGGAATTTCCAGAAGGAAGATCACCTCCGGAAGCTCCTTTAAACCTTCCGCCGAAGTGATGATGGACAGGTACGGGATCAGCCCGTACCCCGCCAGCATGGCGAAAAAAGCGGCTCCGATGGAGGAGACGTAGGCCAGAAGCAGGGCGACGCCCAGCATCCTCGAAGCGCTCTTCCCAAGCCTTGTGATGGAAGGTGCAATAAAACCGATGACGATCAGCGGCACACAGAACGTAATCACCTGACCAAGCATCTGCTTGAACGTCACCACCAGATTCATAAAAGCTTCGTTTGCAATCAGCCCTCCAAAGATACCCAAAACAACACCCAAAAGCAGCCGCAGCGGAAGACTTTGTAAGATTTTTTTCATAAATTTCTCCCTCTTCTTGTTTTGATCTGCCTTTTTAAAGAAAGGCTTACTATAGTATAGTTTATTTTTTCAGATCTGATAACAAGAAGAGCAGCCAATCGTCAAAAACAGCTGCCATGGTACGCTCCCATGGCAGCTGTTTCTGTTACAGATATGCTTTTAATGCATCTGCCCTGTCCGTCTTTTCCCAGGGAAGATCCAGGTCCGTGCGGCCAAAATGTCCATAAGCAGCCGTCTGCTTGTAAATGGGCCGGCGCAGATCCAGCATCTTGATGATGCCTGCCGGGCGCAGATCAAAGTTCTCCCGGATGATGTCCACCAGCTTCTGGTCGGAAATCTTCCCGGTTCCAAATGTATCCACCATGACGGAGGTGGGTCTTGCCACGCCGATGGCATAGGAAAGCTGGATCTCACATTTGTCCGCAAGACCTGCGGCCACGATGTTCTTTGCCACATAGCGGGCCGCATACGCCGCAGAACGGTCCACCTTCGTGCAGTCCTTGCCTGAGAACGCTCCGCCGCCATGACGGGCATATCCGCCGTAGGTATCCACGATGATCTTCCGTCCGGTCAGGCCGCTGTCTCCGTGCGGTCCTCCGATGACAAAACGTCCAGTAGGATTGATGAAAAACTTCGTATCCGCATCCACCATATCCACCGGAAGCATCTCGTCAAAGACGTATTTTTTAATGTCTTTGTGAATCTGCTCCTGGGTGACATCATCACTGTGCTGCGTGGAAAGTACCACCGCATCCAGGCGGACAGGTCTGCCGCTCTCGTCGTATTCCACGGTTACCTGGGTCTTTCCGTCAGGTCTTAAATAAGGCAGCGTTCCGTCTTTCCTCACCTGCGTCAGGCGCAGCGCCAGCTTGTGTGCCAGAGCGATGGGATACGGCATCATCTCCGGGGTCTCATTGGTCGCATAGCCGAACATCATGCCCTGGTCTCCGGCACCGATGGCTTCGATCTCACTGTCATCCATCTGATTCTCTTTTGCTTCCAGTGCTTTGTTCACGCCCATGGCGATATCCGTAGACTGCTCGTCGATGGCAGTGACCACCGCGCAGGTATTGGCATCAAAACCAAATTTTCCTCTCGTGTATCCGATCTCACGGACTGTATCCCGTACGATCTTCTGGATGTCCACATAAGCTTTGGTGGTTATCTCTCCCATGACCATCACAAGACCGGTGGTCGTACAGGTCTCACAAGCCACACGGCTCATAGGATCCTGGGCCATCAAAGCGTCCAGGATCGCGTCTGAGATCTGATCGCACATTTTGTCCGGATGGCCTTCCGTTACAGATTCCGAAGTAAACAATAATTTTTCCATGTTAATCTCCTTCCCCTCTCTTGGATTTTAAAGGTAACTTTTGCCGGACACAAGATCCCGTCCGGCGCACAGAATCGTACCCCAAAAACCAGATGGTTTTTCAGGACTGTCCTGTGCCGGTAAAAAAGAAAGGCCCGCATAAGCGGACCTGATAAATGCTCATCAAATCCTCTTATTGCTCGATCACTCGCTCAGGTTAGCACCTTCCTGCATGCAGGGGTTGCCGGGCTTCACAGATCCTATGTATCTCCACCGCTCTGAATAAGAGAAAACTTCG
>CAJTYJ010000067.1 GCA_910583895.1 uncultured Lachnospiraceae bacterium | reverse complement strand
ACATACCAGCAATGGAAGTCCGATATTAAATCTTGATACAGGAAGTTTATATTCTTTCCTTTTTGAGTTCTTCATATGCAATACGTTCTCTGGTAAATCCCTGACCATTCACCTCGTTAATCTGATTAATGGTAAGAAACGCAAACGGATCTGTTTCACAGACCATCTCTTTCAAAGCAAATAGTTTGTGTCTTGGAATCACACACATAACTCCTTTCTGTTCTTCACCGCTATATCCCGTCTGTATGTGAAAAAGCGTCACTCCGGCTTCTATGTCCTGCAATATTTTTCCCTGAATCTTTTTATACTCTCTTGAAATAATCATCACCTGCATAGAAACCTTTCCATTCGGAACAACTTTATCAATCACAACCGTTGCCAGAAGAGTCAGTATAATCCCATAAAGTATTTGCTCCATATCAGAGAAAGAAGCCTGTATGCCTAAAACCACAAAATCTACCATATACACCGTGACGCCGACTGAAAGGGAAGTTTTTTTGTTTGCTATCAGGGCAATAATATCCGTTCCCCCCGTCGATCCTCCGACCCTTACCACAATCCCCATGCTAACGCCTACAAGAAGTCCTCCAAAAATGGCAGACAACAGTATATTGTCTGTCATAGTTGTGATTCCTGGAATTTTCTGTAACAGTTCAAGAAATAAGGGATAGATAAATGTACTCAATAGAGTTTTCTTTACGAATCCTTTTCCCAGAATAAACCATGCTATGATAAGCAATATACTGTTCAAGCTAAAGACGATGATTGAAGTCCGAATTCCCCAAAAATGATTCCCGGCAATTCCCAAGCCGGTAGCTCCTCCCATCGGAATCCCTGCCGGAACAATAAAAGCAACCACGGCAAGCGCCAATATTGCATTCCCGGCTGCAACGCCCAATAAATTCATTAATTTTTCGCTGGTGCTCTTTTTCATTTTATCATCATCTCTATAATCTTCTTATTCGTTTCTTTCATTCCTTCCTTGCCGAGTATTCCTATATTTTCAATCGTCCGATCGATTCCTTCCGCCACAATTCCTTCCCCCGCGCAGAATTCCTGTTCATTCAGATACATATAATAACCGACAATTCCTGCTTCTACAGATGATGCGATTTTCGCTGCGCAAGACGCTTTAGCGCCGTCACAGACAATGCCGGATACAATTGCAAGCGCATTCACGACCGTATGCTTGATTTCCTCATACCCGCCTCCATGCAGATAAGCGATTCCCGCTCCTGCGGCGGCGCCTGCGCTGACCGCCCCGCAATATGCAGATAATGTCCCGATTCCTGCTTTTATATAAATAGCCGTAAGATTAGACAACAATAATGCCCGATAAATCTTCTCGATATCACAGTTCAGACTTTCTCCATAAACCAATACCGGAACAGAACAGGTAATGCCTTGATTGCCGCTTCCTGAATTGATCACGACCGGCAGTCCGCAGCCGTTCATCCTTGCATCAGAACCGGCTGCTGCCATCGCTTTTGCGCGTACCTGCACAGCATCGCCTTCCATTTTGAGCAGTATACTTCCGATATTTGCCCCATAATTTCCGCGTATACCTTCCCTGGCAATCTTCATATTGCATTCTATCTGTTTATCCAGGGTTTCTTTCACATCTTCAATATCTGCACATCGGACAAATTCCCATATATTCTCCATGGAAAGAACGTCCCTGTTCGCTTTTTCTATTTTCTCGTCTTTCAAATCGTCACGGATGAGTTCCCAGTTCTTTTCTATCTGAACAATATTGGTATGATAATCTGTAATCCTGACGCTTGCCTGGGAATGTTCCTTATAAACACATACGGACAAATCAAATGTACGCCCTGTCTCCTGATATTCAACTTTGATATCTGCCTGTCCCAAATAACCTTTAATACGCTCTATGTCCTCCGACTCTATCTCCGAAAGAACTTCCAGTTTTTTGTTCTCATTTCCACAGACAACGCCGGCCGCGGCTGCGGCCTCTATTCCTCTTAAACCGCCGGTATTGGGAACAACAACGCTTTTTACGTTTTTAATAATGCTTCCGCTTGCCTTCACTACAATCTTTTCCGGCAATTCCCCTAATACCGCCCTTGCTCTTGCGGCCGCATAAGAAATCGCGATGGGTTCCGTGCATCCCATGGCTGTAACCAGTTCTTCTTTCAGAATCTGCACATATATCTGATAAATATTATCCTCTCTTTTCATTCTCACATCTCCGTATATTTACTCCATCAGTACCGTTACATTGTCGAATTGGCCGGCCGCCTCTTCGATCCTCGCTCTGTTTCCAAGAACGCAGACGGTTCCCTCTCCTGCAAAGCTCTCCATCACCTGACGCCTGTTTTTCAAATCTTCTTCCGACGCCTTTAACAACCCTTCTCTGACCTTTGCCCTGACCTGCGGTTCTTCCTGCCGCAGATACCAGGAATCCATTCGTTTTGCCTGTACATATGTTTTGGGAGTCCGGTCATATCCGGCAACTGCGCCAATCTTATAATTCAGAAGCTCCTGCTCTCCTAATTCAAGCTCTTTCAGCCACCTTGAAGCGCTGCGGAAGGCTTCTATCGTCCTTTTTACATTCGGATCTCGATAAGAACTCATGGTCCAGCTTTGATTGGGGAATACAGACATCTGGCAGCCGTAAGCCCCTCCTTCAGCGCGGATCTTTGCCCACAGATAATCGAAGCTCACCATTCTGCCAAGAAGATAATCCTCACCGGTATATTCCCCGATTCCTCCAAGCGCAACATAGGATACCTCTGACGGAATGATAAATGCCTCAGATTTCCCGGGAAGCAAATTGTCCTGATACCATCCGGGTTCCCTTTCCCTTGCACTGCCGCAGAATCCGGAAGCTGCGATCAACCGGCGGAAATCGCCGTAAGCTTTCTCTGTACCTGTAAAACTCATCACCAGATTAGATTTACGGCAAAGCTTCTCCTGAATTTCCTTAAGTTCCCGGATAATCTGCCCCTGGTCCGCGTCAAAGTTCTTCAGAAGCTTTCCTAAGAACTGATAATAGTGAATTCCGTTATAGCGTTCCCTTGCCGCTCCTTCCGGCATATAGTGTGCGGCCGCACGTCCGGACGCATAGCTGTTCCCACTGGTAACAAATCCCCTTTCCAGTTCCATCCTGCTCTGCCTGATCCTTTTCAGAATAATCTCCGGATGCTCCAGAATGGTATCATACAGCAGCTCTTCCCCCAGTTTTACCGCTCTTGGAAGATTCTGTTCCAGACAGCTGATATCCATCACAAATTTAAGCCTGACATGCCGGATATCATCTGTATTGGTGTACGCTTCCAGATAAGCCCTTACATTTCCAAGCCACATATTCTTCTCAATCACTAATTCTTCCAGACTATGCCTTCTCGTAGGAAGGTCTCCCAGAAGTTCCGAAAGCAGCTTCGCATAAGGAACTTTCTCCGGCTCCAGATCACTGATATCAAAATAGCAGCTTTGATATGCCACTCCTTTTGAAGGGATCTCTTGTTTCAAATATGTAATACCGGATTCTTCCTCTGCCCTTGTGAGCGGCTCCTCCTTCTTATGAAGCAGATCATCCGCAGACAGACCCGGCAGGTCTTCTGTCTCTTCTTCCTGCCCCTTCTCTTCGGCCTTTTCAAGAGGTTCCAGGGAAACCTCTGCCTCATAATCATTTTCCAGAAGGATTTCCTTTAAAAGTGATTCAAAATATCCTTCCTTTACAAGAGTCCGCATCTTCACATAGGTTTCTTCAAATTCTATCATCTCGCAAGGTCCGGTTCCCTGCGCCCATCCGCCGGCAATATCCAGTACATATTCAATTCCCTCCGGCTGGCTCCCGCCTTTTTCCCTCATCCAAAATTCCAGACGGTTGATCGCCGAAACCAATAGCTCTTCTCCTATTCCTTCTTTGCAAAGTCTGTCCGCCTGTTCTGTGATAACCGTTTTCAACCGACCGGCAGTTTCTTTGTCTGTATTCTTTATTTTAACGGCAAGATAGGGCTGTCTGATACCATCCATGATAAAATACTGAATCTCCGGGATTCCCAGGCTCTGAATAAGCCCTTTCTTCATCGGCGCCTCGTCTTCCCCCATAATCGCCTGCATAAGGATATAGACTGCATTCATACGTTCCCGGTTGTCAAAATCACCCAGACTATAGGTGCATGACGCAAACACACCCTGATCGCCGAACTTCTCCTTATCATACAGCTTATTTCGGATTCCCTTTACGGGTTTCTGCAGCATAACCGGCTTCGCAGGTTCTGATCGTTTCATTTTTCCCAGATAAACTTTGTCAATATACTCAAACAGTTGTTCCGTATTCATTTTCCCATATAGAACAATACAGCAGTTGGAAGCATTATAAAATGTCCTGTAATATTCCAGAAATTCCTCATAAGATAGCGCGGGAATCGTATCCGGAAATCCTCCGGGAACAAAACGATAAGCCGTTTCCGGAAACATTGCCTTAGACATTTCATCCTCTAATATGCTGTCCAGGGACGAGAAAACTCCCTTCATCTCATTATAGACAACGCCGTTAATCTCCGGAGCTTTTCCGTCTTCACACTGAAAATGCCAGCCCTCCTGTTCAAAGATCTCTTTATCCGTAAGAACATTCGGACAAAATACCGCGTTTAGGTAAACGTCCGTCAGATTCATAAAATCCTTCTCATTCTCTGTACAAAAGGGATATACCGTATGATCCGGATATGTAATTGCATTGACAAATTCTGCCATGGAATGTTTCATCAGATTGACGAACGTAGCTTTATCCGGATATCTGCGGGAACCGTTCAGCACAGAATGCTCCAGAATATGGAAAACTCCCGTGCTGTCCTTTGGTATGGTCCGAAATCCAACCAGAAAGCTCTTTTTAACGTCCTGATTGTCTATGACGACGACCTGCGCTCCGGTTGACAAGTGCTCCATCTGAATAATATCTCCTTCGACCTCCCGCACATACTTCTTTTCTTTAACTTCAAATCCATAGATTTTTTCCCCGATTTCCATATCCGTTCCCTCTTAATACATGAATTCTGTAATCTTCTCTTTTATTTCCTCAACTTCCATCACGCCTACGTTCTCAAACTTCTTTTCACCGTCTTTGTAGAATTGAACGGTTGGAACCGCAAAAATACGATTCTCTTTGCCAAGCTTCGGATAATCTGTGGTGTTCACTTTCACGATATTGATAAACGGAAGCTCCGCGTCTAACTCTTCCAAAATACGGGAAAAGGCTTTACACGGTACGCATGTTGCGGAAAAGAAATCCACGATCACAAACCCTTCCTTAATCTGTTCCTTAAAGCTTTCATCATCCGCATATTGAATTGCCATCTACTTTTCCTCCTTAAAAAAATTCTCTGTCACGTATTCTTTTACTTTATTGTAATAATAATTTACATAAAACATAATTTCCGAATATTCATAAGTATTGATTTTTTCTGCATTTTCTTTCGTTTCATGCCAGAATTTCACGTACTCATCCATATCGTCCCGGTATTGCTCCATCGTATATCCGACGCCGTCTTTTTCTGCGTATTCCCGCCCCAGAAGATAGCCGCAGAGCCTGTCCCATGAATCGTTCTGCACGCTTGCGAATAATTCATGATAGCTTGAGAACGGCATCTTCCCTTCAAAGTCCTCTGGCGTCATGGTTTCCAGATTCAACCCCTGTTCTCTGGAGATTTCCTTCAATCTCTTAATTTCATGATCTGTCATTTCTTTCCAGTCAGCCTTCTTAAGATCGAACGTACTGGCCTCAAATACTTTGTCCATCACATATTGAACGGCTTCGTATCCCTCGTTTTCCGCAATCTTTTTTTTCTGTTCCCGGATCAGACGAGCCTCATATTGTTCTACATCGCTCACTCCTTCAATTCCAAGAGCTTCTATCATCCCGTCCGTGATCACAGGAATCTTTTTTTGCTGAATGGAACGAACCGTTACGGTCACTTTCTCCCCGTCGACGTCCAGCACACCGGCCGTCCCTTTTTTCAGCCCGACGCACATCGCTTCCAGCTTCTTGTGAAAGAACCCCTGTCCTACCATGATTTTCAGGTTCTCTCTGCTAAAAAACGGATTTGCCGATTCCATGTCGCATACAATAAGCGCTCCGTCCGTAACTTCCCCCGCTTCTTCCCATGTGCTGTTTTTGTTCTTAATAAAATCCATTTCTTTCTTGTACGCCTTCTCATCAAGCGTGAATATTTGCTTGTACATACTGATATCCACCTGATCATATTCGGCAAACGATAAAACTTTTGACTTCATCTTTCTCCTCCTAAAGCGTAAGCTTCGCATATTTACTTTTCAGAAGCTGCAGTACTTCCGTATATTTATCGCGGCTCACCATAACTTCCCCCGCATATCCGTCGAAAATCAGAGCAAAATTTTTCGCTTCGTTGTCCGCCCGGACATAAGATACTTTGGAAAGATTCACGATAAAAGACTGATAGCACCGGTAAAAATTATAACCTTCCAGAATCTGTTCCAATTCATTCATAGAATATCCGGAAAGAATCATCTCCTTTCCGTCCACCATTACCATCTTGTTCTTGCGGTCCGTCCGTTCGATAAAGAGAACCTTATCAATATCCACAAGCTGATATCCGTTTCTCGTCTTGATCATCATAGAACGGTTCACGGATAACCGTTTGTATTGGAGCAGCTCAAACAAATACTGCAGCCGCTTAACCACCCGCTGAAGCACACGGTTATCAAACGGAAGCCGAAAGTATTCATCGCAGCAGCAGTCAAATACCAGCCCCGCCTCTAACTTTTCTTCCGAATACAGCGCCACCAAGACGTCCGGCTTTATCTGGGACAGATTGTATGCCAGAAAGGAGCCGTCCCCGCTGTATCTTGGATTCCCTGTTTTGATATTGATAAATACCGCGTCCACCTCGTTCAGGCAGATATATTTATTGGCTTCATTGATTCCGTCAAAGGTATGCACAATGTCAAATACATTATAAAACGCCAGTAATTCTTTCAGCTCTGTACACAATGTTTCATCTTTTTCTACCAGAACAAGCTTCATTTTCATCAATCAATTCTCCTGACCAAATTCTCCAAACGCTTTTTCTAACGCCTGCACATCGCCTTCATAATAGGTTAATAAAAGTGCAAAAGGACCGTTTTTCTTCGGCATAATAATCGTACCGGCTCCATATAAATCAATCTCGCCTTTCGTCCTGAGACTCTCATATGCCTGATACTCGCCAGATTCCGGATCCAGATTCTCCAGATCCCACCAGTATATTTCGGCTCCGTCATACTTTAGCGCAAGCGTACACAGACCTTCCGCACTGAGCGTCACTTTACTGTCTGCATGGATCAGCCCCTTCTCCTCCAGAAATGAGACGAGTTCATCCACCGTCTTATTCCAGACAGGCGCTTCCCTGTCTTCTTCTTCAGGCACGGCCGCTTCTTCCTCCTCCTTTGGAGGCGTAAAGTCTTCGGACGACGCCACATATCCCACCATCCCACAAAACAGTAACACGAAAAGCAGGGAAGACACAATCGTAAATTTCTTCATAATCATTCCTTCTTTCTTTTAAGATGCCTCAGTGGACTGCAGATATTCCTGATAAGTCCTGCTTACGGCAAATACTTCTTCATGGGTTCCGCAGGCTTCAAGACGTCCGTGATGCATAACGACCAGATAGTCTGCTTCTGCAATCTCGCGCATATCATGGGCGATGAAAACAATAGTATTGCCTTCCATCTTCTTCCTGATACCATGATAGATCTTCATATATGTGTCATGGTCCAGACTCGCCCCCGCCTCGTCGAGTATCAGATAATCCGGCTTCGCAATCAATGCCCTGGCAATGGCTATCCTCTGTTTCTGACCGCTTGACAAACGATTCCCCGCCTCTCCAAGAGTCGTATCATATCCGTTGGGAAGCGCATCTATAAAAGAATCCGCCCTGGCTTCTCCTGCCGCTTTTTTCATCTCTTCCTCCGGTGTCTCTCCTTCTGTGCCATACAGAATATTATCCCGGATCGTACCTGACATCAGCGGATTGTTCTGAAGTACATAGCCAAATTTTTTATGACATTCCCGGGGACTCGTTTCGCTTATCCTGTTTCCTCCAACCCATATTTCTCCCGAATCAGGCTGGTAGAATCCCTGTATCAGTTTCATGACCGTAGATTTTCCGGAACCGTTATCACCGATCACCGCCGTCGTCTTTCCTCCCGGAATGCAAACGGAAAAGTCATGAAGGATTTCTTTTTCGCTCCCATATCCAAAGTTCACGTTTTTGAACACAATATCTCTGTTCTCGGATTCTGTCCAGGAATTGCCTTTTTCCGTATGCTCCTCTTCCATATCAAGAATATCCCCGACATGGACAAGCGCGCCTTTCGAGCCCATCACGTTCTGCCACACCGTCAAAAGCTCCGCCATATAGAGATTTACCTGCGTCATATAGGTGCTGAACATATTAATCCCTGTCGCTTCCATTTTCCCGGCGTTAATCAATCTGGAACCGCCCATTGCCATTACGACAGTCGTAAGAAGGGAGTAGAGGGAATTGGTCAGAACCTGAATCTGCTCCATGAAAGCATAGTATATATCTGCCTTATACCGTGAATCGATTGCCGCATATCCGCTTTCCAGCTCTTTCTCTTCCATTACCTGCGCTTTTACATATTTCCCGGCCGACAGGTGTTCGGAGAAAAAGGTGGTCATTTCATTCAACGCCGCATAGCGCTTTTTCATTATGGTAAACTGCAGCTTGCCGACGATGATAAACATCGCCACCGCAACCGGTATGCAGAGCAAAAGGTATGCTGCGAGAGGCGAATTGTATTGATACAAGATCATACAGGCGCGTACAAATCCGAACAGCGACGCAGCTCCTGAGAATATTCCGCTGATCACCAGAGTCGCCTGAGTTACGTCGTTCGTAACGGCCGACACCAGCGAAGACGGCTGTTCCTTTCCGAACTGATCCATCGGAAGATGCAGGATCTTCCTCCACATCGAAAACCTTACCCGCAGGATCACTTTTTGATTGGCATACTCTTCCACAAGCGGCCGCAAAAATCCCAGCAATGCATTAAAAATCGTAAAAAAGACATAACCTAAAATAACAGAATTATATAGTTCCCCCTTGTTCACACGGACCAGATACTCCGATACTCTCATTCCGACCTCGGCATAAACCACGCCGCTTCCGAATGCGATCAGGTAGAGCCACCAGGGAATTGAAAGCCTTCTGTAAAAGCTCAGAAAAAACGATATTACATGTTTGTTGTTTTTCATCTGCCCTGTCCCTCACTTCCTATTAATTCTCGGTAATATGTATTCTCGGCATATACTTCCGCCGGTTCTCCCTGACAGATAATCTTTCCGTTATGCATTACTATGATATAATCTGCTTTCTGTACGGTCTGTCTGTCGTGGGCAACCATAAGCACGGTTTTACCTTCCATATGCCGTTTCACACTCTTCCATACCTGATCTTTTCCCCGGATGTCCATAGCCGCGGTCGCCTCATCCATAAACAGATAATCCGATTGTTTTAGAAGCGCCCTCGCAAAAGCAATCCGCTGTTTCTGTCCGCCGGAAAGCTTCTCTCCCTGTTCGCCTACATCCGCCAGGAATCCCTCCGGCTGTTCCCTGATAAAATCCATAATTTCCGCGTCCGTACATGCTTTTTCCAGTTCTTCATCCGTGACTTCTCTCTTAATTCCGAACAGGATATTGTCGCGGATCGTTCCTGCAAACAATGTACTTTCCTGCGTTACGTATGAGATCTCGCTTCGGAAGCTCTTGAGCGAATACCGCGCGGTATCTTCGCCCCCAAATAAAATCTTACCTCCCGAAACCGGATACATACGCTCCACCAGATTCAGAAGCGTCGTCTTTCCGCTCCCTGACGGTCCGATAAGCGCCGTCACGCGTCCTGCCGGAATCTTCAGATTGAGTTTGTCGAACAGGAGTTTATCCTCATAAGAGAAATCAACCTCTCTTAATTCAATATCGCCGCAAAGATGCTCCACATGCTCGCCGTTCTCTATATCTTCTTCCATTTCTTCCATAATCTGGGCTACTCTTCTGGTCGCTCCCTGGGAACCCTTGAAGGTTGTCCAATATACACAGTACGCGCTGAGCTGATTAACGATGTTCACCGCGAATCCATAATAGGCGATCCATTGGGTAAGGGTTAACGCGCCGGATGAATAAAAGCTTCGGCCTACCATCACGATCACAATAAACTGCATAGCGCCCACCAATGCATACATCGGAGTTGCGAATCCCAGCCACGCATTCAGAATCGAACTCTTATAGAACCCTTTCATCTTCTCCTGCCCTGTCTGAAGCTCCTTTTCTTCTTTTCCGTAAGATTTGATGAGAAGAAGATTATTGGTTTTTTCTGCAATCGTCTGTGTCAGCTCTGCATTTTTTTGATTTACCAGATCCAACACACCGAACTTCATCTTTCCCATAACAAATGCAATGACTAAATTCAGCGGAAGTACCGCGATCAGAGCAATCATCAGCTTCTGGTCGTAGGAGCCGATTTTTCCAAGCGTAATGACCAGCGTGTACGCGGAAGTGAGAATAGCAACAAATACTTGCATGATTAGCTGACTGATCGCCGTGATATCCGTTGTAATACGGGAAATCATTTCTTTGGGCTTATTTTTTTCGTAATATCGAAGCGGCAGCCTGACGGTCTTACTCCAGATCATTTTCCTGATATTACGGTCAATTCGCGCAACACACAAGTTACTCATAATCTTACTGACCGAACTGATCAGCTGGGATAGTAATGTAAAAGCCAAAAACGGAAGAACCACGGTGCCAAAATTCACATTTCCGGCAAATAGTTCGGCCGTGTATTCCGTTACGCTGATTCCTACGTTGGTAAGAAGAGCTGTAATGGCAATATATGCAAGAATCCACAGATAAGGAAGTCTTGCCTTCTGCAGCATGCGAAAAAAGCTTCCCATGCTGCCCCTGTCTTTTCCAAAAACCCGTTCCATATTGTTTCCCTGCCTTTTCTTAATTTCAGAGCATCTGCTTTTGTACTTTCACAGTTATATTGAAGCTGCTATTCGTTTTCCAGCGTTTCGAACGCTTTGGCCGCGTCCTGTTTCTTTTCATAGTCCTCTGAAAATGCAATCGCATAAGCTCCGTTTGCCGCTTCCGTCTCAAGAACCGCGGCGCCTCCGGCAAGGACTATCGTTCCCTGGTTAGTAGCCATAGACTCATAGTTTCCATATAAATCCGTCTTGTTTTCCTGATCCCACCAGAACAGCCAGAGTCCATCATAATCATATGCTTTATCCGCCACTTTCGTCTCAGTAAACTCTCCGTTTGTATTGTCTGTGAGATATCCTGTTGTTTCATTGATATCAACCGGTTCGCAGTCCTCCAAAATGAATCCTTCCTGCTCAAAATAATCCACCATATCTTCGTATGGAGAAGTGGAGGCATTCACTTCAATTTTTTCTTCTTTCGGCGTACATCCCGCCGTCATTCCACATACGGTTGCTGTTGCAATGATAACTGCCGCAGTCTTCTTCATCTTTTTTGTTCCCATCTCATCAATCTCCTTTTATAAAAATTTTACAATTAGGTTACTTTATTTTTACAACAAAATCAGCAGTTTAACAAGAAGGTTATCCTATTCTGTCCC
>CAJTYJ010000066.1 GCA_910583895.1 uncultured Lachnospiraceae bacterium | reverse complement strand
GAACATTAGAGAAGATTATATTTACGCAAGACAGTCCGTTGACCGCAAGGACAGTCACGGAAAAGTTTGACACCTCAACCCCAATGGGGCGGGCCATGCTGAACATCTGCATTGTGTTCGCCCAGCTGGAACGGGAGACCATCCAGAAGCGCGTCACGGACGCCTACTATTCCCGGTGCCTGAAAGGCTTCCACATGAGCGGCCAGGCCCCCTACGGTTTCCGGCTGGAGCCGACCACGGTTGAGGGCATCCGCACAAAAATGATGGTGCCCGACCCGGCAGCCGCCGACCATGTACGCCTGATGTTTGAAATGTACGCCGAGCCCGGGACCTCCTTCGGGGACATCAGCCGGTACTTTGAGGAAAACGACATCAAGGTTCACGGAAAATCGCTGTTCCGTCCCTTCCTCTCCCAGCTGCTCCGCAACCCGGTATATGCGCAGGCCGACCTGGAATTGTATGAGTTCTTCAAGAGCCAGGGGGCGGCAGTCGTCAATGACGCCGCCGACTTCGCCGGGACAAACGGCTGCTATCTCTACCAGGGGCGGGACGTGAAGGAGGACAAGGACAGGAGCCTGAAAGACCAGATACTTGTTATCGCTCCCCATGAAGGGATTGTTTCCTCTGACACCTGGCTGAAATGCCGGAAAAAGCTCATGGCGAACACCACCTTCCAGAACGGGAGGAAGGCCCGGAATACCTGGCTGGCCGGAAAGGTCAAATGCGGAAAATGCGGTTACGCTTTAACATTGTCAGCTATTCCCCTTCCAAACTACTCAAGAAAAACGAACAGCCCACGCTCAAACCTTGGGAGAAAAAGGTCATCCGTGATTATGGCCTCGAACAGATCGTGGTCTGCACGAATGCCGGACTTTCTTCAAAAACAAACCGGAAATTCAATGACAAGGCGGCGGACGGCGTGCAAATCCGCAGTTTTATTACAACCCAGTCGGTAAAGCAGCTTCCCGAATATCTCAAGGACTTTGCGCTTGCCCCCGCGGATGGCATCTCACCGGATGCGAGCGGACATTTAACCTAAACGAACTGGATGAAACGGAAGATTTCAACAAGATTTTCTATAAGGACCACTGGATTAAAGAAGATCTTTCCCAAAGAAAAATCAAAAACGGCGCCAAGCCCCTGGAACAGCATTTGATTGTTTCTTTTTCCTTAAAATATAAAAACTATCAAAGGAAAATCCGTAAAGGACAGATTGAACGTGCGCAGAAGCTCATTGACACCGGCCAGTATAAGCAGCGTTCAAAAAAACCAAATGATCCTCATAAGTTTATAGCACGTGAAACATCTACAAAAGACGGCGAAATCTGTTCCAGGGAAATGGTTTATCTCAATGCGGCCGTCATTCAAGAAGAAGAATTTTATGACGGTTTCTATGCCGTATGCACGAACCTTGATGACATGGGGGTTGATGAGATTGTCCGGATCAATAAAAAGCGCTGGGAAATCGAAGAATGCTTCCGCATTATGAAAACCGATTTCAAGGCACGCCCCGGAGAGAAAATGGGATATACTCCGGTTTATACAAGGACTGATTTGACGGACGCACTGCACGAAACGACCGGCTTTGGCACGGATTACCAGATCATAACGGATGTAAACATGCGCAAAGTCATACATGCATCAAAAAAGAAAAAGTAATAATATATAGCTACATTTTTACCCATTAAAAAATCCGTAGAATGCTTGAGTTTAAGGTAATCTACGGATTCTTGCTGTCATAGATGGGAGTATAAACCAAAATAGAGAAAAAGTATAGGAAAAATCCATGTTTTATGGTATCATAAAACCGATATTTTGATTGCATAAGGGGGATTTCTCATGAAACAAAAAAAAGGAGCAGCCGCGCTGCTGCCCATTCTGGTTTTTCTGGTCATCTACATCGGAACCGGTGTATATTACGAATATCTGAAGCCTCAGGAAGGCGTCAAAGGCTTCTATGTCATGTCCGTCGTGGTAGCCTTTATGGCTTCCCTTGCAGTCGCACTCTTTCAGAACCGCTCGGTCTCCTTTGACGAAAAACTGAAAATCTGTGCGTCCGGCCTGGGGGATGACAACATCCTGACAATGATCTTTATCTTTTTGCTGGCAGGTGCTTTCAGCGGTGTCGCTTCTGCCTCCGGCTGTGCAGATGATACGGCAAATCTGCTTCTTAGCGTGGTGCCCGGACGGCTGACAGTCCTCGGGGTCTTCCTGATCGCCTGTATCATATCCATGGCCATGGGAACCTCCTGCGGTACCATCACCCTGATGGGCACGTTGACCCTTGGGGTGGCACAGTCAGCCGGTCTGTCCGTTCCTCTGTGCTTTGGCGCTTTGGTCGGCGGTTCCATGTTCGGGGACAATCTGTCCTTTATCTCAGATACGACCATCGCCGCCACCAAGACCCAGGGCTGTCAGATGAAAGACAAGTTCCGGGAGAATTTCCGGATCGCCCTGCCTGCCGCACTTGTTACCTGCGTCATCCTTCTGGTCATTGCCTGGATGGGAAAACCGGCAGCCGCAGGCGAATACAGCTACCACATTGTCCGGGCGCTGCCTTATTTTATCATCCTGATCGCTGCCCTGGCAGGCATCAATGTATTTCTCGTCCTGGGCCTTGGTCTTGTTCTCTGCGCCGCCATCGGTCTTGGAACCGGCTCCATTGACATTCACAATGTCTTTATCTCCATGGGAACCGGCGTCAGCGGGATGTATGAAACCATCGTGGTCACCATCCTCGCCACAGCCCTCTCTGCCCTGATCAAATTCAACGGAGGATTTGAAGCCATCATTGCCATGATCAAAAATCATTTTCATGGAAGCAAAGGCGGCCAGCTGGGCGTCATCCTGATCTCCATGCTGATGGATATCTCCACAGCCAACAATACAGTGGCTATCGTAGTGACTGCTCCCATT
Organism: uncultured Lachnospiraceae bacterium; assembly: GCA_910583895.1. Classification (GTDB taxonomy): domain Bacteria; phylum Bacillota; class Clostridia; order Lachnospirales; family Lachnospiraceae; genus Hominiventricola. Next base: position 8,943 of record CAJTYJ010000066.1, on the reverse strand, counting down.
GCCACCGATATCCGAAAGGAATACGACATTTCGCCGCAGAGAACTGCCTCCCTGATGGATATCTCCACCTGTATCGCCCAGGGAGTCATCCCTTACGGTGCACAGATTCTGATTGCAGCAGGGTATGCCCAGGTCTCCTCCATTCAGATCATGCCTTATCTGTTCTACCCTTATCTTCTGCTGGTCTGTGTGCTGGCCGCCATTTTTATCAGAAAAAGAAATTAAAGGGGGATATTTCCGTGCTTTTTCGGAACCCTTTCCACCTGTTTATTCTTCAGCATTTTTAATGCTGCGACCAGACGGTTTCTGGTCTCATCCGGTTTGATCACTTCCGTGACAAAGCCTCTGGATGCCGCCACATAAGGATTCATGAACTTTTCCTTATATTCCTGTACCAGATGCTGTCTTGCCTCTTCTTTGTTTTCTGCTTCGCTGATGGCGCGTTTAAATGCGATATTGACCGCGCCTTCAGCGCCCATCACCGCGATCTCCGCTCCCGGCCATGCGTAGACAAGGTCTGCGCCCATGTTTTTACTGTTCATGGCGATGTAAGCGCCTCCGTAGGCCTTCCGCATGATGACGGAGATCTTGGGAACCGTGGCCTCTGAGAACGCATACAGCATCTTGGCGCCATGGCGGATGATTCCTTTGTGTTCCTGGGCTGTACCCGGCATAAATGCGGGGACATCCACCAGAACCACCAGCGGGACATTGTAACAGTCACAGGTACGGATAAAACGGGCCGCTTTATCCGATGCGTCATAATCCAGACTGCCTGCCAGGGCCATTGGCTGGTTCGCCACGATGCCCACACTCTGACCTTCGATCCGGCAGTAACCGACCACCACATTTTTGGCAAAATCTTTCTGCACCTCAAAAAAGCTGTCTTTGTCACAGATCCGGGTGATCACTTCCAGTACATCATATGCCTTCCTGGAATTATCCGGTACAATCTGGATCAGCTCTGCGCAGCGATCGGCCTCTGTCTGCCGGTTCCGTCTGTTTACCAGACTGTTCAGGGAATAGAGAAGAGACTTTCTGGCAGACTGCTCTTCCTTGCCCGGAAGGATCGGGGTCTTCTCCAGATAGCTGCTTGGAAGGTAGGACAAAAGCTTTCTCACGCTTTCAAAACACTCTTTTTCTTCCTTATACGTAAAATGGGTCACTCCGCTCTTGGACGCATGCACCGAAGCGCCTCCAAGCTCCTCCACCGTACACTCTTCGTTCACCACTGTTTTTACTACCTGCGGTCCGGTGATAAACATCTTGCCGATTCCGTCGACCATAAAAATATAGTCACAGATAGCCGGAGAATAGCAGGCTCCGCCGGAACAGGGACCAACGATCACTGCGATCTGCGGAATCACACCTGATGCTCTGGTATTGCGAAGGAAAATGTTGGCATAACCGCTTAAGGAATCGATGCCTTCTTCGATTCTGGCCCCGCCGCTGTCATTGATCATAATAATCGGCGCTTTCATATCGTAGGCCATATCCTGAATTCTTGCGATCTTCATGGAATGATACTCTCCAAGGGATCCGCCGATGACGGTAAAATCCTCCGAAGAGACGAACACCGTCCGCCCATCGATCTCTCCGTAGCCGGTTACTACACCGTCGCCGGGCACTCTTTTCTTATCCAGCCCAAAATCATCAATCCGGGATTCGATAAAATTATCAACTTCCACAAACGTACCCGGATCAAAAAGCATGTCAATCCGTTCCCGTGCCGTCAGTTTGCCGCTTTTGTGCTGTTTTTCTATCTTGTCCCGTCCTCCTGCCTGAAGGATCCGGTTCCTTCTCCGGTCCAGTGCACTGATACTGTCTTTCCACATGGATGATACACCTCTCTCTTTTGGGGTTTTCTGTCTATTACTTTGATTATCAAAGTATATATCATGTTTTTCGTTCTGTCAATATATTTTGTCTTTCAAATTTTGATTATCAAAATATTTGCAAATCAAAGACCCCGCTGCAAGCAACGGGGTATCAAATTTGCAGCGCTGCAGAGCAGCGGGGTCTTTGACCCTCGCGGCAGTCGCCAAATGTCTGCAGGCAGCCACTTGGCTCGTTGCTCACGGGAATAAAAAGCGGGGATACCCGTTAGCATTCTTTGGCATCCCCGCAGATCTTATACTGCAGTAAATCCTTTGGCCTTCATACAGGACTCCACCTCGTAGATATCCTCATCCGCGGCATGCATGATCAGGATTGGCTTGCTGGTATCCCGGTTAAAAGACAGATAGATATAATCCACATTGATATTGCTGTCGGACAAAGCGCCCAGCAGACGGTTCAGGCTTCCTACTTCATCCGGCATCTCAATCCCCATAACGTCAATCAGGCTGCACAGATAGCCGGCGCCTTTCAAAGCTTCAAAGGCCCGTTCCGGCTCTGACACCACCATGCGCACGATTCCGTATTCCGCACCATCATTGTTGTTCACGGAACCAAGAATATTGATCTTTTCCTCTTTCAGGATGGATGTGATCTGCTTCATGATTCCTTTTTTATTCTCCACATACATGGATAACTGTTTTAACATAATCTGTACTCCTTTACTTCCCTCTGCTTATCCTCAGTGAACAAGGGGATACACGCCCCCTGTTCACTGAGGGTATCGTATACGAAAACAGTATAACAGCTTTCCGGAAAAAGGGACAGTGATTTTTTGAAATATTTTCAGTTCCGCCGCAAAGCCTCGATCGGACTTAAGTGAGCTGCTTTTCTGGCCGGGTAGATTCCAAAGAAAATACCAACGCTGCAGGAAAACAGTGTCGCAAACACAACCGCAGATATGCTGACATGAGGCGGGAACGTGACGATCGGAAGCGAACAGATTCCATAAGCCCCAAGCACCCCCAGCGTGATCCCGATCATGCCGCCGATCCCGGTGATGATGGCCGACTCTGCCAGAAACTGGATCAGGATGGATTTTGTCCTTGCGCCCAGTGCTTTTCGAATGCCGATCTCCCGGGTCCGTTCCGTCACAGACACCAGCATGATGTTCATAACGCCGATACCGCCCACCAGAAGAGAGATTCCTGCCACCAGTACAATAAAAATGGTGATCATGTCCAGCACCTGCATTACCGAAGCCATCTGGCTGTCAAAATCTTCAGATATAAACGCATCTTCTCCAAAAATCTCATGACGGCTCTCCAAAAGGGAGATCGCCCGTTCCGTCACTTCTTTTGCATATCCGGTCTCTGCAAAAATATAGACCGATTCAAAATCGTTGTACTCCGCCCAGTACCAGTCCGCGGTCATGGGCATGGAGATATCCAGATAAGAGCCGTATCCGGAGCTGACAAAAGTTCCTTCAATGGCTTTTTTTACACCCACAATCCGCACGTCCTGGATTCCGCTTCCGTCGTCCATCTCAAAGGTCAGTCCTACCACATTGGATGTACCGAACATCCGTACGGCATCCATCTCGGACACCACTGCCACCGCCCGGTGAGCGTTATAATCATCCCAGGTAAACCACTGCCCGTAGAGCATCTCCGGGCTGGTACTGTATTCGCTGTCCGGATTGCCGTAATCAATGATTGCATCAAAGGTTCCCTTTTCGGTGGACACATTGCTCCACTGGTTCGCCAGGGAAGTGGCGCCTTTTACATGCTCCATCTCCCGGAGCGCATCCCGGTCCTCCTCTGTGATAACCGGTGTATCGCTTTCCAGGTTGCTGTTGACGGAGATGTAGATCTGGCCTCCGGCCACGCTGGTCAGCTCCTCCTCCATCTCCGCCTTTGCACCATTTCCGATGGACATGATCAGAATCACGGAAGAAACGCCGATGATGATGCCCAGCATGGTCAGAAAGGACCGGCCCCGGTTCATCCGGATGTTGCTGACCGCCATTTTGATATATTCCCAAAGCTGCGCCATTTATCAGCCCTCCACAGGAGTCACCGGAGTGCCTTCCGGAAGTCCCGCGCTGTTGTTCAGCACGATCTGTTCGCTTCCGTCCAGCCCGCTTTTGATCTCCAGAAGTTCCGTGGAAGCAATGCCCGTCTCCACATTCCGGACTGCCAAAACGCCGTTCTCCACAATATAGACAAAGCTTCCTTCTCTTCCTACATTCACTGCTTCAATGGGTACCGCGATGGCGTCTTCCGCCACGGCACCCTGAATCTTAACCTTCGCCTCCACCCCGAGGAAGATGTCCGCATCCGGATTGTCAATGTGAATCTCACCGGAGACCACTGAGGCACCTTTTTCATTCTTGGTAGCAGATTTGCTGATTCTTGTGACGGTTCCTTCGTACTCTTTTCCCACCACAGTAATCACCGCTTTTTGTCCTTCATGGACCTTTTCCAGCTCGCTTTTGCTAAGAGAGATCTCCACGCACACATCCTCGTTGCTCTCGATGGTCAAAAGCTCTCCGCTCTCTTCCATGACACCGCCTGACACCGCTTTCACATCGGTGACAATCCCGCCGAAATCCGCCTTCAGTCCCTCAGACACCTGGGCTACTGCTGCTTTTACCTTCTCTGCTTTCAGAGCGGCCAGCTCTTTTGTTGCCTCGATCTGCTTTTTGCCATTGGCCGTCAGCATGGAATCTTCTGTGGAGTTCTGGATGCCTTTTTGCTCCGCCAGATTGCTCTCAAACTCCGCCAGTTCCTCTTCCTTTACGGCAAGGGTGTTGGTCGCCTGATCAATGTCATTTTGGTACTCCTCCGCCGCATGTTCATGACCATCGTTGACCGCTTCCCGCAAAAAACATCCCATATCGGTAATATACTGCTTCAAAGCCCGCACTTCTGCTTTCCAGTCCTCGACCTGCTGCTCCAGAATCTCTATGTCATGGCTGGAACGGCTGTATTCCGCCGCATCCGCGTTGCTCTTTCCTACCGTATCCTGATATGTATAGTAGGCTTCTTCATTCTGAAGACTTGCCTCCGACTCCCGGCTTTTCAGATCTTCCGGATCATAGACAATCAGCACGTCCCCTGCCGCCACAGCATCTCCCTGAGCCACCTTGCACTCAGATACTTTTGCACTCAGAGGAGAAAAATAAGTCTTCTTCACTTCGGTCTTGATGGTACCGCTGGTATCCACCGTCTGCTCGATGGTAGCTCTCTGAGCTGCGCTTACCATGACTGTGGGCAGTACCTCCGGTGCCATCATGCGGCTTACGATGAACAGCACCAGACAGGCAGCCGCCACCCCCATGAAGATCCGCTTCCTTCTTTTTTTCTTCTCTGCCGGAGACAGGACCTTTTTCTCTTTTTTTCCAGTTTCTATCGTCTCTTCCTTATTTTTCTTCCAATTGATCTTCATGGCTGTCAGTTTCTCCTCCATTCATAAAATCTGCTTCGATTCTTCCGTCCTTGATCCGTACGACCCGCTTTACCTGCGCGGCAATCTCATCATCATGGGTAATCAGTATCACGGTCCTTCCGCTTTTGTGCAGATCTTTCAGCACATTCATAATCTCCTGGGTGGACTTAGAATCCAGATTACCGGTGGGCTCATCTGCCAGGATCACCGGCGGCTTCGCCGCAACCGCCCGGGCAATGGCCACTCTTTGCTGCTGTCCTCCGGACATCTCACTTGGTTTATGATCCATCCGGTGGGAAAGTCCGACCATCTCAAGCGATTCCGTTGCCAGAGCCTGCCGTTCCTTCTTCCCTACCCCCCGATAGATCAGAGGCAGCTCCACATTTTCCTGAGCCGTCAGATTGGGAATCAGGTTAAATCCCTGAAAGATAAATCCGATCTCCATATTCCGGATATCCGACAGCTCGTCATCCGTCATATTTGACACGTCTTTACCGTTGAGAAAATATCTGCCGGAGGTAGGTACATCCAGACAGCCCAGCATATTCATCAAGGTCGATTTTCCGGAGCCGGAATGTCCGATGATCGCTACAAATTCTCCCTTGCAGATCTTCAGGCTTATATGATCCAAAGCCCGTACTTCGTTCTCCCCTGGATTGTAGATCTTGCACATGTCCTGCACCTCAACCAGTGTCTCCAAACCACAAATCAACTCCTCTCTTTACTTGTGTATATATCGCTGTATTAGTTATTTGCTGTACTAATCACTTAATACAATAATATATTTCACCCCATTTGTCAAGAAGACCTTGAAAAAATTCTTAATAAACATATCACATTTTTTTTAGAAAATGTTGCACTTTGGAAAATCTTAAGAAAAGTTCAGAGGATTTTAAGGCCAGTGTAAGGTTTTCTTCCCATACAGAAACCGGCCGCCGTGAGATCTGCGGCAGCCGGTATTTTGTTCAAATAAGATTAACGTTTTAACAGTTCCAGAAGGTAGTTCCACATACGCTCCACAGAAGAAATGCAAAGCCGCTCTTCTGTGGTATGGATCCCGCTCATATCCGGTCCCATGGACACGCAGTCCAGATCCGGAATCTTGGAGGCAAGAATCCCGCATTCCAGGCCTGCATGGATCGCCTCCACCTTCGGTTCTTTTCCAAACAGTTCTTTGTAAATCCTTACACAATCGTCCCGGAGGGGAGACTCTTTGCGGTACTCCCAGGCCGGATAGTCCCCATTGATCTCCATAAGAGCACCTTCCAGTCGGACAGCCTGGCGAATCTGTTCCACCAGCGCTTCTTTTTCTGCTCCTACAGAACTTCTGATGGAATAACGCAGCAGCAGACGGTCTGCTTCTGTCTTTACAACTCCCAGATTCAGGGAAGTCTGCACCAGCCCCTCCATATCCGGACTCATACAGATGATGCCGTTGGGCAGCACTGTCAGAAGGGCCAGAGCATGAGAGAACGTCTCCTCGGTAAAAACTTTTGCTTCCCCTTCTTCTTGTCTTTGCAGGCGGATCGAAAGCTCCGGGTCAGAGATGCGGTATTCCTTCTGCAGCCGTTCCAAAGATCCCCTGCAGACTGCCTGTGCTTTCTTTAACATCTCATCGTCGGAAAACAACAGTGCTGCGCGGCACGCTCTGGGGATAGCGTTGTCTTTCTGGCCCCCGTCAATGGATACCAGACTGTATGCGGCATCTGCCCTTAGATCCGCCAGCACTGCTGCCAGAACACGGCTTGCATTGGCTCTTCCTTTATCAATCTCTGCTCCGGAATGTCCTCCTTTCAGTCCGTCCACCAGAAGCGCTGCCTGGATTCCGCTTTTCGTCTCTTTCTTAAGGGGCAGAGAAATCTTTGCACTGCAGCCTCCGGCACAGCCAACCAGAAGAATTCCTTCCTCCTCGGAATCCAGATTCAGAACCGTATGGCTCTTTAACATGGATACATCTAGCACGGTGGCTCCGTCCATACCCACTTCTTCTCCGGTGGTGAAGACTGCTTCCAGCCTGGGATGCACTATGCTGTCATCAGCCAGGATGGCAAGCGCATAGGCAACCGCAATCCCATCGTCTCCTCCAAGGGTCGTTCCTTCTGCATAGACATAGTCCCCCTCAATCCCAAGGCGGAGTCCGTCTTTTGTAAAATCAATGGTGCAATCCGGCTTTTTCTCACAGACCATATCCAGATGCCCCTGCAAAATCAATGGTTCCCGATCCTCATACCCGGCGCTTGCCTCCTTGACAATCACCACATTCCAGGCCTCATCCTGCCAGACCTCAAGCCCATGCTTCTTTGCAAACGCCACACAGTAATCGCTGACCGCCTTTTCATTTCCCGATCCATGGGGAATCCCGCAGATCTCCTCAAAATATTTCCAGACCCCCGCTGGTTTTAATGCACTTAAGATACCCATCTTCCTGCTCTCCTTCTAAGCGATATTCCGCTGCAGCCCGCAAACGTATCCCTCTGCCGGCTGCTCTTCTTTTTTGTAACATCATACCATATCTTCCCCGAAAATGCAAAATTCCAGACACCAAGGCGCTGTAATATTTTATCATTTATGTAAACATGGTCCATTACATACCTTCATAACCAGTCATCCAGACAGGTAAACAAAAATCTGAATATTCGGCCGTCTTTCCCTCGCAGCAGACTGATCTTATCACTCAAACGTTCCATAGATCATGCCTGCCCGGACCATGTTTTCCTGGATAAACACCTGCTCATCCGAAGCCGCCATCAACTGAAGACGGACATGCGGCAGCATCTTTTGACGGCCATCCGGTGCACTCACGCATCCGAAGTCTCCGTTTCTTCCCCCATCAGCTCCCGAAGCTTCCGATATGCCTCGCTGATGCCGCCAACTTCATCAATAATTCCCTCCTGTACTGCCTGTGCTCCGACCAGCACACTTCCCACATCCTTGGTCAGCTCGCCGGTTTCCAGCATCAGACGCAGCAGACGCTCCTTGTGAATCCGGCTGTGATCCACGATAAATCCGCTGATCCTGTCCTGGATCTTCTGAAAATAATCAAAGGTCTGTGCCACACCGATGATCAGTCCGGTCATCCGTACCGGATGAATCATCATCGTTCCCGTGGGCACAATAAAAGAATAATCCGTCGAAACCGCCAGGGGCACCCCGATGGAATGACTTCCTCCCAGTACCAAAGAAACCGAAGGCTTGCTGATGGAAGCGATCATTTCCGCGATGGCAAGTCCGCTTTCCACATCTCCGCCCACGGTGTTGATCATCACCAGCAGTCCGTGGATCTTCTCATTCTCCTCCACCGCCGCCAGCATCGGCAGTACATGTTCATATTTGGTGGTCTTGCTGTTTGCCGCCAGACACTCGTGTCCTTCCACCTCTCCGATAATGGTCAAAAGCTGAATATGCGATTTTTCCTTGTCCTGCAGCTCCTTTGGCTGTCCGTATTTTTCCAGTTCGTCCTGATTGTCTGCCATAATAAAATCCCCGCCTTTCTGTCATTCTAAACTAAAGCTTAGTATGACGGAAAAGCCGGGATTCTATACAGACCATCTGCAAGCAGCCACTTGGCTTGTTGCTCACGGGAATAAATGTCAATCTTTTTTTGAATCTTTCCGAAGTTAGTTGATTTTGCGTTTTAATTCAAGCCGCAACAGTTTC
>CAJTYJ010000065.1 GCA_910583895.1 uncultured Lachnospiraceae bacterium | reverse complement strand
CATCCGCAAATTTTGCGAAATACAGAGGAGACAGTTCCATCGGACAGACATCCGCGCAGCGGCCGCACTTGATACAGGGCTGTTCTGCCGTGTGATCTGTATCGACAACGATGATTCCGTTGGAACCTTTCATGATCGGAACATTGGTATCGGAAAGAACAAATCCCATCATCGGTCCGCCCGCTTTGATGGTGACATCGTCGCCTGTGATGCCGCCGCAGTAATCAATAAGATCTTTGGTATTGGTACCGATTTTCACGATATAGTTGCCCGGATTCTTCAGCTTCTCGCCGGTCACGGTCACCACACGCTCCACAAGGGGCATGCCCTTCTGAATCGCATCAGCAATCGCTTTTGTGGTGCTGATGTTGCTCACTACCGCGCCTACATCTGCGGGCAGTCCTCCCCGCGGCACCTGTCTTCCCATCACGCGCTTGATCAGCATCTTCTCAGCGCCCTGAGGATACTTGGTCTTGGCTACGACCACTTCGATGTTGTCGATGTCCGCAGTTTTTGCCTGCAGAAGCTCGATGGCATCCGGCTTGTTATCTTCAATCACGATGATGCCCTTCTTGGCATCTACGGTTTTGACGATCGCCTTAAGGCCGAACACCACATCATCTGCAAACTCCAAAAGCACTCTGTGGTCTGCAGTCAGAAGGGGCTCACACTCGCAGCCGTTCAGCAGAACCGCATCAATGGGCTTGTTGGGTTTTAACTTAACAGAAGTCGGGAATCCGGCACCGCCCATACCAACGATCCCGCTCTCACGGACAATATCAATGATCTCATCCGGAGTCAGGCTGTCAAGATCTTTATGGGGTTTCACAGATTCGTGCAGAGTATTTTTTCCATCGGACTTGATCACAACGGACATGCATTCGCCTCTTGTGGCATGCCCATGGTTTTCAATGGCAGTCACGGTTCCGCTGACGCTGGAATGAACCGGAGCACTGATAAAGCCTGCCGACTCGCCGATCACCTGGCCGACTTTTACCGTGTCGCCAACCTGTACGACAGGATTGGATGGTGCGCCTGCATGCATGGACAGCGGAATAACCACCGTCTCCGGATCCGGGAATCTCTTAAGCGCAATATGCTCTGTGAACTCTTTGCGCTCCGACGGATGAACACCGCCGTAATAGCCTTCCAGACGGTTCTCACGGATGGATTTTACATAATCGTTTACAAATTTGAAATCAACTTTCGAATAGTCACGAAGCTGAACTGGCTGATCTAAGAATTCGGAAAGGCGGCCCTGCTTTTCCAGTCTCTTATAAATCTTCTCCCATGCACAGTCTTTGTTGGGATCAACTTCACATTTTCCGTCTTTTGCACCGCCGCACTGGCCGTTGACCAGACTCTTGGAGCAGTCAACGATGGGGCAGATTCCGCCGGTCACGTTCAGATAACACTGTGCACATGCATCACAGCTTTTCTTGGTCAGTGCCATGCCGTGATGTCCTGTATAATTCAGAGAATTGCTGGCCGCATAGACAGGCTTCTCTGCCAGATCTGCAACAGTCTGGATTCCAAGACCGCAGGAAGCCACCAGAATATGCTCCGTCCCTTCCGGGATCATATCCACAAGCTTCTTCTCTGTCTGGGTCTTGTTGCACAGGAAATCCACTCTTGCACTGCCTGTGACTTTCTTGCCCTGTTCGGTGACCAGCTTCTCAAGCTCACCGCACTCTGGTTCGTCAATGGTTTCGAATTCCTTGAAGCACTTGTTGCAGGCAATGATGAACAGATTGTCTTTATCGGCCAATAAAGACACCAGCTCGTCACTACTTTTCAACTTATACTTAGTATAGTTTTCCAATTGCTCACCTTCCTTATCTAATTGATTTATAAAACTTATACGAATCTGTTTTGGTTTAAATTCCCTCCTCTGCACTTGAGAGAAAATGAACAATCGACAGATTCGTCAGCTTTATATTTAGTACCTTTCTAAGTATAATACATATTAACCAGATTTTCCAGTCATAATCTATATTTTTTTGTAAAAAGTCCGCAAAAAGATCCGGAACATATTTTTGCGCCAAAAAAGCCCGGAAAAACATGAAAAAGCAGCCCGATAGGGCGGATTTTGAATGTTTTCAGGATTGCGGGAGCATGAAATGCGGAGCAATCCGTAGGCAGCAGGGGGCAGAAAACCTTTTGATCCCAACATCATATGATTTTAATAACCGTGATAGGCCTGGAACATCCATACCAGGAGCGGGATCATACAGACTCCCATGATAAGTCCCAGAAAAAGATCCCCGCTGACCGCAATGAAGTAGATCAAAAGCCCTGCCGGGAGCAGGCTGGTTCCCAGGATCCGAAACCACCTTCTGCGCTGCCTGGGAATGTCAAGCAGATCTTCTTCTAAGTCTTCCGGATGGGTCATCTTGCACCGAATCGATGCGCCGAACCGATAGAACCTGCGTTCTGCCGTATATTCCACTCCGTCGATCTCAAAGACCGGATACATGCTCTCTTTTGTTATCACAAGATTCAAGTTATGTTTATCCGCATACTGAAACAATGCTTCTGAAAATTCTGCCGGTGTCAGCGCCATATTGTCCGGTGTAAAAGAAAAGGTTCTTTTCCTCTCTGCTTTGGCAAATTTTTTATAATCGTTGATGATGTTCATAAATCTTCCCCCCTGTGCTTCCATTTTCTCCATTTCCCGGAGAACCGCCTCCGTATCTAAGTCGGACAGCTCGGTATGAATCAGCTTTTTGCAGATGCTGATCCCTGCTTTCAACTCCTTCTGCCGGTTCTCCAGCTCATCTAAATGCTTCTGCATCAATTCATCCAGAGAGATCTGGCCTTCCAGAATCATTCGGATATCTTCAATAGAGACATCCAGTTTCCGGAGCATACGGATATCCTTAAGTGTCTTTTCATCTTCTTTTGTATACTCCCGATAATTGTTCGATTCGTTCCGCTTCGGAGAAAGCAACCCTTTTTTCTCATAAAAACGAATGTTCTGTTTTGTAATGCCTGTTCTGTTTTCCAGCTCCTGAATGTTCATGACGGACCGCCTCCCTGCTTCTGATAGCCTTACTATAAAGGATATACCTGGTATAAGGTCAAGGGATTTTTAGAAAAAAGCCAAAAAAACGAGTGCATCCGTCCAGCATCGGTATCTTTTGTGCCTCCCGCGCACATAAGATACCATTGATGACACTCGGATGATTGTGTATAATGAAAACAGAAAACTGCCAGTTGGAGGAAGCGATATGAACATTCAGATCTTTGGCACGAAGAAATGTTTTGATACCAAAAAAGCCATACGCTATTTTAAAGAACGGAATGTCCCGTTTCAGTTCATCGATATGAAGGAAAAAGGGATGAGCAAAGGAGAATACAGAAAAGTAAAGCAGGCAGCAGGCGGACTGGATGCCCTCTTAGACTCCGGCTGCAAGGACCAGGATACCCTGGCCCTGGTCCGTCACCTGACAGAAGAGCAAAAAGACGAAAAGGTACTGGAAAATCAGCAGATTCTGAAGACCCCGATCGTGAGAAACGGGCAGAAGGCGACCGTTGGATACAAGCCGGATCTGTGGAAGGACTGGAAGTGACGGATACCAATTAGATATGTACAAAAAGGGACTGTCGGGAAATCATGCGATACGCCCAATATACTGCATTGACTATTTATATAAGTGGCAATATATTGTGGGGAAACTGCATGATCCGACAATCCCTTATCATGATATTTTTTAATACCGTTTAATCTTCTTTGAGGGCGTCTTCGGAAACTCTGTATCCCGCACCTTCAGCCGATAGATTTTCTTATATGCCGGCGCGCTCTTATTCCAGTCGTCAATCAGCTCCTGGAGCGCTGCCTGTACGTCTTTTATCCCTTTCTTCTCCACATACTCCGCATCCGGAAAGAATTCAGCCTCGATCACGCCTTCACTCTCGCGAACCAGCACTTCCTGTACCATGGGAGCCTCAGACAGACGATTCTCCAGCTCCTCCGGAGAGACATTCTCCCCGTTCTTTGTGATGATCAGATTCTTCATGCGCCCGGTCAGGTAGACAAATCCCTCTTCATCCACATAGCCAAGATCTCCGGTCCGAAGCCAGCCGTCCACCAGCGTCTCCTTCGTTTCCTTTGGCATCTGGTAATAGCCCTGCATAACGCTGCTGCCCCGGACCCAAAGCTCCTCATCCACTACTTTCGCCTCGCAGTTAGGGATGAGCTGCCCCACAGAACCCTTGCGGATGTTCCAGCTCACGGTCGTACTGATAACCGGCGCACATTCCGTCATACCATAACCCTGCAGAATTGTGATCCCGTATGTCCCAAACAAATCCAGCATGTTCGGCGGCAGATACGCGCCTCCGCTGCAGATCGTCTGGAACTGCTCTCCGAACACTTCTCTTTTCACAATTTCAGGAGGAAGACCTGCCGCCTCCTGCAGCTTTTTCGCCATGGTCTCAATCATCAGCGGAACCATCAGAATCACATTCGGTTTGAACAGCTTGATATTTTTCGCCATACGAATCAGCGAATCGTTGATACAGATGATGCTGCCCAGAGAGAGACCTTTTAGAATATCCATGCTCAGGCAATAGGCATGATGAATCGGAAGCACCGTAAGTATCACCGTCCGCTCCGGGAACTTCATATCCAGGCAGGTGGCATTTTCTGCCAGGTTCCGGTGAGTCAGCATGACGCCTTTACTCTTTCCCGTGGTCCCCGATGTAAACATAATCGTTGCCAGTTCCTCCGGACCGGGCTCATACGCACAGGCTCCTTCATGCTCCCTCAGCAGCTGCCAAAAGGAAAGTGCCTCTTCGTCTGCCGCTTCCTTCTGCATGGAAATGATATATTTGAGCTTGGGGCATTTGGCCTTGGCCGCCAGCATCACGTCTTTACGGATCTCATCCACCACCAGCACCGATGCATCTGCCCGGTCGAGCAGCTCACACATTTCCTCCGTCGGAAGAGACACATCCAGAGGAACACATACTGTCCCGCTGTTTACCGTTCCAAGATAGGTGACAAGCCATGGATAAGAAGTCATGCCTGTGACCGCCGCATGGCCTCCCTGTACCCCCAGTGCTTCCAGCACTCTGGAAAAACTCTCACTGTCCTTTTTCAGATCTGTATAAGATTTTGTCTCTATGGTATCTTTCCCGATCTTATAACGAATGGCATCCTCTACCCCGTATTTTTGTTCCGACTGTACCAGAATCTCACGAATCGTACTGATTATCATTACTCTCTGCCTCCATCAGGTCCGCAGCCGTCCCGGTGACCCCTCTGATCCGGACAGCTACTGTTCAAAGATTTTGTATCAACGGTTTCAGACCAAGCTTACTCTGCCGACAGCCTGTTCAGATACTCCACTGCCTCCTGCACAGTCCGGATATCAGACACTTCCTGCTGGTCAATCTCCACATCAAAAGCATCTTCCAGCTCTCCAAGCATGCTCATAAAATCAAACGATGTAAAACCCAGATCCTCCATAAATCTTGATTCCGGATGCACATCCTTTGGCTCCACTTCCACATAATTACAGATGATCTCCACCAACTTTTCAAACATATCCCATTTCTCCTTATCTTCCAGATTTCTTTCGAAAAACAGCCCGTCTTTGAAAGAGCCTATACCAATTTTATAATATCCCCGATTTTCAGGTTCGGGTTCTCGGTCCCTTTGAACATAATCTTGCACAGATAGTAATACAGATACTCCAGCTTTTCTCTGGAAACCGCTTTGATCTGATGTTCAAAACTGAAATCCAGTCCGTTATCATCCGGCCGGTGCATAACGGTCAGGTACATGGCCTGGGTGGTCGCTCCGTTGGGATACCATTTGGTCTTGTACTTGATATCGCCCAGTTTTTCCAGTCCCTTCTCCTTCAGCGTCAGCGGCTGATAGGTCAGTGACATGGGCTCATAGGTCTGTCCGCCCGGATGGGGGTATTTGCGCCCTCTGTAAGCAAAATAGGCTACCGGATCATAGTTTGCATGACGAAAATATTCATTCTGCAGATCGCGAATCTCATAAATTCCTTCCAGAAATGTCTTATCCTCCGAAATGATCGTGCGGAAGGGGAAGGAATGGATTCTGGTACCGCCGGATTTCTTTTCTTTGAGCGTCGCTCTTCTTGCGATGGCAGTATTGATGGAGACATCATCATTTCCGTTCATTTTCTGAAAATAGGTACGAAGTCCCATGAGCAGCAGGCACACCAAAGATACATGATATTTTTCACAGAAATCCATCAGACGCTTCGTCGGTTCTTCTTCCAGATGGAAGATATCCAGAGCAGAATCCACAGAATCAGATACATTCACAGCCGCTCTTGCATTGGGATCCTTGCTTCTCTCACGCTCTGCTTCCAGAGCGCCCGGGCCGTCAATCCCGTTGTAGATAGGCTCCGGCATGCTGTCAATCAGGTTCTGGAAATACGCTTCATCCCGCTCTTTCGCCTTGCTGCCCGCCTCGTAAGCCAAATCTTTCTGAAGCTGTTCAAGATAGGAAGCCATATCCTTTGGATAGTCCACCCCTTCATACATGGTGTTACAGTAAAGTTCGATCACATCCCGAAGGAGGCAGATCAAAGACTGCGCATCCATGATCCGGTGATCCACCAGCAGATATACACCCTGAAAACCATCGGGCATCTTGATCATGACGATCCGGCTCATAGGAGAATCCTGGGGCTTAAAAGGCACCGCTGACCACTCCGTCATGGTCTTCTCCGCCTCTTCCATAGTGCCTGCAGAAAAATCCATAAGTTCCACATCCGGCCGGCCTTCTTCTGCGTTCACCACATACTGATACCAGGTGCCCTCTTTGTCCGCTGCAAAACGAATCCGCATACATTCACAGCGCTCATATGCTTTGCAGATGGATTCTTTCAGTACTTCCATATCCAGCTCTGCTTCGATGGTCAGACTGGTCCCCACATTCAGCACCTCTTTTTTCGGGCAGAAATTTTGGTAAAAAAAGTGGAATTTCTGTGCCGCTGTCAGCGGATAAACCGGATATCCTTTTCTTTTCCTCATCATTTTATCAATCCTCCAATAAACTCGTTGAGCGCCTGTTCGTAAGCTTCCATATCCTTATAGTAGCTCTCCGCGTGGGCGGCCCCTTTGACAATCAGCATCTTTTTGTCCGATGCAATATTTTCGTTGATCTTCTCACACATGCTGCAGGGAACGAACGTGTCTGCGTCTCCATGGATCAGAAGAATCGGCACTTTCGCCTTTCTCACTTCCCGTGCCGCGTTGCACTCGTCCAGTCCGTAACCTGCCTTTTTCCGGTTCACCAGGCTGGCAATCTGGATCATAGGAAAGGCCGGCAGGTGATACATGGAATGAAGCACATGTGTAAATACTTCTTTGGCGGACGTAAAACCACAGTCTGAGACGATGCCTTTCACCTGATCCGGCAGCTGCAGACCACTGGCCATGAGCACCGTAGCACCTCCCATGGAAGTTCCGTGCAGCAGGATCTGAATATCATCTCCGCACCTGCCGATCAGCCACTCGATCCATCCCATCGCATCCATCCGGTCCAGACAGCCAAAGCCGATGTATTCGCCTTCACTGTCCCCGTGGGACCGTTCGTCCACCAGAAGCATGGAAAAGCCCTGTTTCATATAATAATCCGACAATCCGATGTAATCGCTCATACCCTGGCTGGTGTATCCGTGGAAACAAATCACCGTCTTCTTCTGATCTCCCGCCGGAAACCAGGTGGCATGCAGCTTCAGCCCATCCTCCGACAGGCGGTACACGTCTTCGTGGGGCTGCTCCATCATGTGATCTTTCCGCTCCTGAATGACCGGCATATACTGATTCCAGTCCGTCCCCGCCATCTTGATGGTCCGTTCCTTCTTCGCATTGCCCCGTTTCATGGTCCTGCGGTAAAAATACACCGAGCCCCCGGCTTCTGCCACGGTCAAAAGGCCCAGAAATATCGCTATGGCTCTTGTCTTTTTTTTCATATTGCGCCTCCTGATTTTGATTTACGCTCTGCTGCGGTCTGCCAGCTCCTTAAAGCGCAGAGCCTTGTCGATATTGCCCTCCACCTTCAGTTTTTGAATCGTAAATGCCAGTACCGGGTCCAGCGTCCCGTCCGCCAGTTCCCGAAGCGTCTGCGCACTGCAGGTGAACATGGCGTCCCGGTCAAAATATTCATAAGGTTCCACACACAGCTTTCCGTCTTTTACTTCCACATAGAAAATACCGGATGCCTCTCCTGTGATGTTGAACTGATAGGCCAGATGCTCTTTGATATCACTTACATCTGCCTCCATAAATCTTCCTTTTATCTCTGCAAAGAAATCTGCATATGTCATTTTCCTTTTTCCTCCACCATGTCATATTTTGTCTTTTTTCGACCGATGGTCGATCTGATTCCCCTGTACTTTATCATTTTTTCGACCGACGGTCAACTACATTTCATCCAAAAAACAAAAAGAAAAGCCGGAATATCTGTGTAATCTATAAAAATACCCAGATACTGAGGCTTTTCCAGTTGGTTTCTATGAAAAAAGATTGTACACCGTTGGTGATTTGTGTATAATAGACGAATACAGAATCAGAGAGGTTTTGTTCCTGCAGAAAGGCGGTTTCCTAATGACCAAAGACACAAAATATACAAAAATCCTCGATGCGCTTCAAATGTTGCTGGAAGATAAAAATATTCAGAGTATCTCCGTCAGTGATATCGCAAAGGCGGCAGACATGGGAAAAGGAAGCCTCTATTATTATTTCCCGTCCAAAGAAGCGATCCTGGAAGCACTGGTGGAACGGGACTACGAAAAACCCCTGGAGACAGCCAAAAGCCTTGCTGCCAAAAGGGACATCTCTCCTTTTACCCGCATGGCGATGATCTTTCAGGCATGCCGGAATTCTTCGGTCCAGTTCCGGAGCCGCCGAAACACGCCGTCTGCCCCAAGCGCCCCGGAACGGGCCTTTATCCATCAGAAATATCTGACTTATCTGACCGCCGAATTAAAACCCGTGCTGACCGATATTATCCGGCAGGGCATTGAAACAGGAGAGATTCATTTTGATCATCCCGCTGCCCTGGCTGAGATTGTACTCATCGTCCTTGCCGTCAAGCTGGACAATACACTGATCCCATCCACATCCGAAGAAACAGAAGAAACGATTTCAGGACTGATCTCTCTTCTGGAAAAAGGAACCGAAAATCCTGCTGGCTCTCTGAACTTTCTGCGGGCATTTTAGGCCGCAGGAAATTTGTTAATTTTATGAAATAATGTTCTTTTTTTTACAACTCAGTCGATATATCATATAGATCATATCAGCAAAACCATTTCAAAAAGGGGGGGATCTTATGAATGTCACAGAGAAAAATCAACCGTTCACTTACAACGATACCACTTATCGTTCTATAAAATATGAAGACCGCATGTCCGAATCTGCCTGTAAAACCGCCGGAAAAGAATCAGATGCATCTGTAAAATCCTCAGACAAAGCTTCCGAACATCCCGGTTCGGATTCCCGGATGAGATCTTCCGCTCCGAATGATTCTGTGGGACAGCTCGCCGCAGAACTTTCCCGCTCTGAGACAAGAATGGATGTACTTCAGGTTTTATCCAAAGCCACCCGGGCCCTTGCCAATCTGAAGATGTCTGCTTATGCCTGCGAAGGAAAAGAGGCAAAAAAAGTTGCACAGATGATCAAGCGAATGGAGAAGCTGATCAAGCGCATCCAGAAAAAGGCCAAACAGTTAGGCAAAGAAGAGGAGATGGAGATTCAGCAGGAAAAGGCGGAAAAGCAGCAGCAAATCGAACGGGCAAAGCAGATCAAGGAAGAACTGCGAGCCAAGCGAAACAAACGCCGCCGGGAAGAACGGGACTATGCCCAAAAAGAGATGTATGAAGATGGAAAAGAAGCCTTAAAAGAAACACTGTCTTCTATGTCAGATGCATCCAGCGCATTCTCCGGCTCTCAGATGATGGCATACAACGCATCCGGAGGAATCGACTTATCTTCTGTTTCTCTGGAAGGAATGTCCATCGACATTTCCATTTAGACAATACAAAAAATACCAAAAGGCCGAACATACCAGATGCGTATATTCGGCCTTTTCTGTCACATGTCTGCCAGCAGCTGCTTCAACAGATACTCTTTTAAAATCTTACCTTTCCATCGGAATTGTACACTCTGTCCAATCTGAAATTCGTTCCGGATGTCTCAGCCACTCCAGTTGAAAATCAGTGGAGGAATAACCGCGGCCATAGAAAAAATATTCTTGGGGAAATACGTCCTCGCCAATCCAGCGCAGTTTCTCTCCTGGGATTACATAATTGAAACTCCAGTTTTTCCAGAACCCCAGCACAGAATCACCGAACGGATTGTCGTAATCAGGTCTGGCCAGAAATGGTCCTTCCTCCGCTCGCTCTGCAGGCGGAACCGCCACAAAAATCGGATTCTCTCCGCCCAGACCGGCACGATATCCCATCATCCACATGGTAAGGTTCATCAAATCGTAAAATCTTCCTGGCCTGGGCCAGCGCAGAAGCGTCCACTTTGGATCTTCCAGCAAGACAGCAATCTGAAAGGAAAAGGGAACTCGGTCCTCTTCGGCACAAAGGCCGGGATACTCTTTCAAAAGCTGAATCGCCTGCCCGGACGGACAGTTGATGATAGAGAAACAGGTATAACCTGTCATGTCAAAAGGAAAATCTGGTTGTTTGCTCATCGTATCTCACTCCTTCCATAAATTCTCAGTGGT
Source organism: uncultured Lachnospiraceae bacterium (assembly GCA_910583895.1). GTDB lineage: Bacteria > Bacillota > Clostridia > Lachnospirales > Lachnospiraceae > Hominiventricola. The sequence continues at coordinate 1,180 of CAJTYJ010000065.1, read as the reverse complement.
CTCTGTCATATAACATCAGACTGTAAAACGAGGGTTAACCAGACCGCCTCTCGACCTGATTAACCCTCAATTTAAAGGCTTTTCCTAGAATTTTCCAGCGTCTGCTGCTTCCTGGATGGAGACAGCCACTGCCACGGTCATACCAACCATCGGGTTATTGCCTGCGCCGATCAGACCCATCATCTCCACATGAGCCGGAACGGAAGAAGAACCTGCAAACTGTGCATCAGAGTGCATACGTCCAAGGGTATCGGTCATACCATAGGAAGCCGGTCCTGCTGCCATATTGTCCGGATGCAGGGTACGGCCGGTGCCGCCGCCGGATGCAACGGAGAAGTACTTCTTGCCCGCTTCGTTTCTCTCCTTCTTGTATGTACCTGCTACCGGATGCTGGAAGCGGGTCGGATTGGTGGAGTTACCGGTGATGGACACATCCACGTTCTCTTTCCACATGATTGCAACGCCTTCCGGAACACTGTTTGCGCCGTAGCAGTTTACTTTTGCGCGAAGCCCCTCAGAGTAGGACTTGCGGAATACTTCTTTTACTTCATTGGTGTACGGATCATACTCCGTCTCCACATAGGTGAAACCATTGATGCGGGAGATGATCTGCGCTGCGTCTTTGCCAAGACCATTGAGGATAACGCGAAGCGGTTTCTGGCGGACTTTGTTCGCCTTCTCTGCGATACCGATCGCACCCTCTGCTGCCGCGAAGGACTCATGACCTGCCAGGAATGCAAAGCAGTCCGTCTCCTCTTCCAGAAGCATCTTGCCAAGATTTCCATGTCCAAGACCCACTTTACGGGTATCTGCAACGGAACCCGGAATACAGAATGCCTGAAGACCCTCACCGATGGCTGCTGCTGCGTCAGCTGCCTTTCTGCAGCCTTTCTTGATCGCAATGGCAGCTCCTACCGTGTAAGCCCAGCATGCATTCTCAAAACAGATCGGCTGGATCCCTTTCACCTGTGCATAGACATCCAGTCCTGCATCTTTAGTGATCTTCTCTGCTTCCTCAAGGGAAGCAATCCCATAGCTGTTTAACACAGCGTTGATTTTATCAATACGTCTCTCAAATGATTCAAATAATGCCATTTTCGTCTACCTCCTTGGAAATTACTCTTTACGCGGGTCAATGATCTTAACTGCATCTGCCACACGGCCATACTGGCCTTTTGCT
>CAJTYJ010000064.1:9872-13217 GCA_910583895.1 uncultured Lachnospiraceae bacterium | reverse complement strand
ATAATCAGCAAGGCTGATTGGGAGTTCTGTGGATAGAACTGCGGAAACTCAAGGACACATCCCCTCGACAAATACGGTGCAGAGTGTTAAAATGGCAATAATACGTTGCTGGACGCTTTGCGGACCAACAACCAGTGTTCCGGTATTTGTTCAGGAATGAAAGTGAAAACAGGAGGTTCTATGAAAGCGTTAATTTTAAATTCCGGTATGGGCAGCCGTATGGGGGTACTCACCTCAGAGCATCCCAAATGCATGACTGAGGTGTCCAGCAAGGAGACGATCTTAAGCCGTCAGCTTTGTCAGCTTGCGGAGGCGGGCATCCAGGAAGTGGTCATGACCACCGGACTTTTTGACAGTGTGCTGGTGAACTACTGCCGGAGCCTGGATCTTCCCCTGCACATTACCTTTGTGAAAAATCCGGTCTATAAAGAGACCAATTATATTTATTCGATCTACTGCGCCAGAGACTGTTTGAAGGACGATGATCTTCTTTTGATGCATGGAGATCTGGTCTTTGAGAATCAGGTGCTGGACCAGGTCCTGGAAAGTGAAGAAAGCTGTATGACGATCAGCTCCTCCCTGCCCCTTCCGGAGAAAGACTTTAAGGCGGTCATTCAGGACGGATACATCAAAAAAGTGGGTATTGAATTTTTCAATGATGCCATGGCCGCACAGCCCTTGTACAAGCTGAAAAAAGAAGACTGGCTGGTATGGCTTGAAAGAATTGAAAAATTCTGTGAGTCCAGCCAGGTAAAATGCTATGCGGAAAACGCTTTCAATGAAGTGTCAGACGACTGCCTTGTCCGTCCCCTGGATGTCAGAAACGGGCTCTGTGCGGAGATTGATGATCAGGAAGACCTGGCAGTGGTATCAGAAAAAGTCCGCCAGGTGGAACGGCGTACGGTGTATATGTGCTTTTCCACAGACATGATTCACAGCGGACATATTGCGATTATAAAAAAAGCGGCAAGACTTGGAAAACTGATCGTTGGTGTTCTCTCCGATGAGGCAGTGGTCAGCTACAAGCGTTTTCCGCTGCTTCCTTTTACAGAACGAAAAGCGCTGTTTGAGAATATTTCCGGAGTCAGCAAAGTTGTGGAGCAGCGCACTTTGAGTTACCGGGAGAACCTGGAACACTATCAGCCGGATTATGTGGTTCACGGTGACGATTGGGTCAGCGGTTTTCAAAAGCCGGTCCGGGAGGAAGTGGTGTCAGTGCTGACTTCTTACGGCGGCAGACTGGTGGAGTTTCCTTATTCTAAGGATGAAAAGTATCAGAAGCTGGAGAGCCGGGCGAGGATTCATCTGTCCCTGCCGGATGTGCGAAGAGCAAGGCTTCGCAGAGCGATCGAGCTGAAAGGTCTGGTCACGGCCATGGAGGCTCACAGCGGGATTACCGGTCTGATCGTGGAGAAAACCATCGCTTATGAAAAAGGAGAGGCCAGGCAGTTTGACTCCATGTGGGTCAGCTCTCTTTGTGATTCCACCGCAAAGGGAAAGCCGGATATCGAGCTGGTGGATATGACTTCCCGGTTCAGGACCATCGATGACATTATGGAAGTGACGACAAAGCCGATCATCTTCGACGGGGATACCGGAGGACTGACGGAGCATTTTGTCTACACGGTAAAATCACTGGAGCGCATGGGCGTATCTGCGGTTATCATCGAAGACAAGACCGGACTGAAGAAAAATTCTCTTTTTGGCACGGAAGTGATGCAGACTCAGGATTCTATCGAAAATTTCTGTGCCAAAATTGCAGCCGGAAAGAGGGCGCAAAAGACGAAAGAATTCATGATCATCGCCCGGATCGAGAGCCTGATCCTGGAACAGGGGATGGACGACGCTCTTGCAAGAGCCGCTGCCTATGTAAAAGCCGGCGCGGACGGCGTCATGATCCATAGCCGGAAAAAGGAGCCGGATGAGATTTTTGCCTTTGTAGAGCAGTTTCGCCGGACCGACTCCATAACGCCGGTTGTGGTGGTGCCTACCTCCTTTAACACGGTGACGGAGGAAGAGTTTAAGGAGCGCGGGGTCAATGTGGTCATCTATGCCAATCAGCTGACGCGTACCGGTTTTCCCGCCATGCAGCATGCGGCGGAAATGATTCTTAAAAATCACCGGGCAAAAGAGTGTGATGATCTTTGTATGTCCATCAAAGACATCATCAACCTGATCCCGGAAGAGGAGTGACAAGATGAATGTGGAAAAGATATGGGATGTGGAAAAGATCCTGCGAGATGAAAAAGCCGGTTCGGTGCTTCTGGTCTGTGGAAATTCCTTTCGGGGGCAGAAGCTCTATGAGGAGCTTAAAGGCTGCGTAGAGGCGTCAGGAGTGCGTCTGACGGAGTTTTCGGACTTTACGCCGAACCCGGCCTATGAATCAGTAGAAAAGGGGATAGAGGCCTTTCGGGAGCAAGGCTGTGATTTTATCATCGCGGCAGGGGGCGGGAGCGCCATGGACGTGGCAAAGTGCATCAAACTGTTCTGGAATCTGAATCAGAAGGAAAATTATCTGCAGCAGAAGATTCTGGAAAACGAAGTGCCTCTTCTGGCCATCCCCACCACAGCCGGGACCGGAAGCGAGGCCACCCGTTTTGCCGTCATTTATTATAAAGGAAACAAGCAGTCGGTGGCTCATGGAAGCGGACTTCCCAAATATGTATATCTGGATCCGTCTCTGCTGGAAACCCTGCCGGAATATCAGAAGAAAGCCACCATGCTGGATGCCCTCTGCCATGCGCTGGAATCTTACTGGTCTGTAAACTCCACCGAAGAGAGCAGAAGGTATGCAGGAGAGGCGATTCGGGAGGTGTTTCGGCACCGGGACGCTTATCTGTCCAATGATCCGGAGGGCAATCAGGGTATGCTGCGGGCGGCCAATCGGGCGGGCTGTGCGATCAATATCACGCAGACGACGGCAGGACATGCCATGTGTTATAAGCTGACCACCCTCTATGGTTTGGCTCACGGTCACGCGGCGGCGCTCTGTGTGGAGGCTCTCTGGCCTTATATGGCTGATCATATAAAAGACTGTACGGACCCAAGAGGTGAAACTTATTTAAAGGAAATGTTCCAGGCGCTTGCAGAAGAGATGGGGTGCAAAGACGTAACGGAGGCAGTCAAAAAGTATCAGTCCTTTTGGAAAGAACTGAAGCTTATGGTGCCGGTACTTGAGAAAGAAGATCAGATGGATCTTCTCACCCGTTCCGTCAATCCGGATCGGCTCAAAAATAATCCGGTGCGGCTCACAGAGAAAACCCTGGAAACACTTTACCGTCAAATACTAAAAACAGACTAAAAAACAGCAACCAACCGAAACGCAGGCAGGGCAGAGTTACAGGA
>CAJTYJ010000064.1:0-9772 GCA_910583895.1 uncultured Lachnospiraceae bacterium | reverse complement strand
GCGAAGCGTAAGAAAATCTGCCCTGGGCAGGAAGTTGCGTGCAGGTTGGATGCGGGACTTAAAACAGCAACCAACCGAAACGCAGGCAGGGCAGAGTTACAGGAGCGAAGCGTAAGAAAATCTGCCCTGGGCAGGAAGTTGCGTGCAGGTTGGATGCGGAACTTAAATGGTGCAATAATAAAATGAAGGTTGAGACATTTGCAGAATTACTGGGTGCGGATTATTATGCAGGAGTTCCGGATTCCCAGTTAAAGGCCCTATGCAACTATCTGATGCATACCTACGGCATTGATCCGAAGCATCACATGATCGGGGCCAATGAAGGAAACTGTACGGCACTGGCGGCAGGATATCATCTGGCTACGGGAAAGGTCCCGGTGGTCTACATGCAAAATTCCGGTGAAGGAAATATCATCAACCCGGTGGCATCCCTTCTGAATGACAAAGTATACGGAATTCCGGTCATCTTTGTGGTTGGATGGAGAGGAGAACCGGGAGTACACGACGAGCCTCAGCATATCTATCAGGGGGAAGTGACCGTGCGTCTTTTGGAGGATATGGACATCCGGACCTGCATTGTGGGAAAAGAGACCACCAAAGAGAGACTTACGTCGGTCATGGAAGAATTTGGTTTGCTTCTGGCAGAGGGAAAGAGCGTGGCTTTTGTGATTCAGAAGGACGCTCTGACCTATGAAGAAAAAGTAGTCTATCAGAATGAACATCAGATGGTTCGGGAAGAGATCATCCGGCATATTGTCCGGGCCGCGGGGGAGGACCCCATTGTATCCACCACCGGAAAGGCCAGCCGGGAGCTGTTCGAGATCCGGGAGGCCAACCATCAGAGCCACAAGTACGATTTTCTGACTGTGGGTTCCATGGGGCACAGCTCTTCCATCGCTCTTGGCATCGCGGCCCAGAAGGCCGGACAGAAGATCTGGTGTGTGGATGGTGACGGGGCGTTGCTGATGCACATGGGAGCCCTGGCGGTGACCGGAGCTGCCTGCCCTTCCAATTTGATTCATGTGGTCATCAACAACGGAGCTCATGAAACGGTGGGCGGGATGCCCACTGCAGCAGGGTCAGCGGATCTGATTGGGATTGCCAAAGCCTGCGGATATCCTTACGCAGCATCGGCGGACAGCTTTGAAAAGCTCGATCAGGAGCTTCAGTCCGCAAAGGAACGGAAAATGCTCAGCTTTATCGAGGTAAAATGTTCGATTGGCGCAAGAGAGGATCTGGGCAGACCAACGACGACGGCGATGGAAAATAAAGAAAACTTTATGGAGTATCTGAAAGAAAAATAATCATTGGTCCCGCAGATGAAGAATGGACATCGGCGGGGCTTTTTTATGGTTTTGATTGCCGAGATGTCCGTCTCGGGCAGATTGTCCCTTAAGATCCACCTCACGCTCAGCAAGGGATGCGGTGGTGTTTCCATCTGAAGGATTCAAAATTCATACGGAGCCAATAGCGCCTGCCATGTGCCAGAACTCTGGTATGGAATTTGCCCGTTTTGCGCAGACCGGTGATGACCTGAGCATAATGCAATGTAAAACAAATATAATGCAATATATAATTGACATTTAGTAAACTATATAATATTATATAATTGAAAAAGGTAAATAGCAAGCCGAGAATATAGTTGCAAAACAGAGAGGAAGGTGGAGCGAGGAAATCAGGATCAGGAGAGGAATGAAGAGAGGAGGAACCATGATTGAAGAATTTAAAGCTGAAGGCGGCCCGTGCAAGGATGGATCTTTCGCAGGGGGATTTGGCGGAGCTGGTAGGGGTAACGAGGCAGACCATCGGTATGATTGAAGCGGGAAAGTTTAATCCATCGCTTCGGCTGTGTCTGGATATTTGCCGGGCACTTCATAAAACATTGGATGATATATTCTGGGAGGAGGATTGCGATGAGACTGTTTAAAAAAGTGGTGGATGAGAGAGAAGAGATGGAGATGATGCGGGTGGAACATGTTATGTTCTGGCTTGTTTTCTGGGCGCTTCTGATCAGCATCTTTGTACAGCTGCTGGGGATGAAGGCAACGTTTAGGCAGGTGTCAGGAGAATGGACGGTATTTATGCTTATGGCGGTGGGCACCACGATCGGGGAGGTCCGGGGCGGACATTTTGATTATACCTCCCGTCCGGGCTGGAAGGCCTACCTGTTATATTCTGTTGCGGCCGCGTTGGCAGTGATGCTGCTGACTTATGTACGGAGATCGGTGGCAGGATACGATACGACGTTTTCTGATGGATTTTTATTAATCTTGATTTTCGGAATGTTTTCCGGGGTCGTTACTTTTGCCTGCCTGTCTGCCGCTGGAAGGATTGTTAAATGCCGGCGCAAAAAACTGGAAAAGCAGTTCGATGAAGAAAAATAAAAAAACTCTTTACAAAAGAACATTTGTTCTGTATAATTAGATAGAACAAATGTTCTTTTTCGGGAGTGAAGATGATGGAATATCGGATTGAGCAGCAGATGGAATTAAAAGAAAAGCTCCGGATCCTGGCGGATGCGGCCAAGTATGATGTAGCCTGTACATCCAGCGGTGTGGATCGTCAGAACCGCGGCAGGGGGATCGGGAACTGTATTGCACCGGGGATCTGCCACAGCTTCAGCGCAGACGGCAGATGCATCTCTCTTTTGAAGATTCTGTTTACCAATGAGTGTATTTTTGACTGCCGGTACTGTATCAACCGCCGGAGCAACGATGTGCCGAGGGCTTCTTTTACCCCCCAGGAAGTGTGCGATCTGACGATGGGGTTTTACAGGAGGAATTATATCGAAGGGCTGTTTTTAAGCTCCGGGATTATCGTCAGCCCGGATGTGACCATGGAGCTGCTGTATCAGACGTTGTACAAGCTGCGCAGAGCGTATCATTTTCAGGGATATATCCATGTGAAGGCGATTCCGGGAGCGGACGAAGAACTGATTGCCAGGACCGGTTATCTGGCCGACCGGATGAGTGTGAACCTGGAACTTCCGACGGCGGAAGGACTCAAAGCGCTGGCGCCTCAGAAGCAGCGTCCGAAGATGCTGGCACCGATTCAGCAGGTACAAAAGATGCGGACCCAGAATAAGGAAGAACTGACCCTCTACCGGCATACACAAAAGTTTGTCCCTGCCGGTCAGTCTACCCAGATGATCATCGGAGCCACCGGGGAGAACGACTGGCAGATCATGAAGGTGGCGGAGCATATGTATAAAAAGTATGAGATGAAGCGGGTTTTTTATTCGGCTTTTCTGCGGGTGAATGAGGACAGCCTGCTTCCGGTGCTGCCAGGAGGTCCGCCGCTGCTTCGGGAGCACCGGCTTTATCAGGCAGACTGGCTGCTTCGTTTTTATGGGTTTGAGACAGAGGAGCTTCTTTCCGAGGACCGGCCGGACTTTAATCTGCTTCTGGATCCCAAGTGTGACTGGGCGCTTCGGCATCTGGAGCAGTTTCCTGTGGAGGTTACGAAGGCTGACTACCATACGCTTCTTCGGGTACCGGGGATCGGTTACCGGTCGGCAGGGCGGATCGTGAAAGCCAGGAGGCTGGGAGCACTGGACTATGAGAACCTGAAAAAGATGGGAGTGGTGCTGAAGCGGGCTCTTTATTTTATCACCTGCAAAGGAAAGCAGATGTATCCGGTGAAAATGACAGAAGACTATATCCTGCGGAATCTTCTGGATGGAAAGGAAAAGCTGCCGGGGACACAGGCCCCTTTGTACCGGCAGCTGTCGTTGTTTGATGATCCGCGTTTTTCAGTGTGAGGACACGCTGACCGGTATACTGACCGGCGTATATGAAGCCTGGGACAGCCGCCTGGGCCATGACAACGTAAGGCTGAAGACCGGATGGAATGAGAATCTGGAGCTTTTCTGCGAGTATGTACAAGTGGAGCCGGATACAAAGAAGGCAGAAAAAGTGCTCCGGACAGTCAGAAGCCGTATGGGGGAGGAGGCTTACGAGATGATTGGCTATGCATCTGCGTACCCGGATGACAGAAAGGCGGATGCGATCTACCGGATGATCGTGCTGGGGCTTCATCTGCCCGATGGGAAGGAAGTCAGCCGGATGCTGACTCATCCGGACGTACAGCTGGTATTTGAACTTCGTCGGAAAGCCTGGCATATTGCTCACCGCTATATGGGATTTGTGCGCTTTCGGGAGTTGGAAAACGGCGTGCTTTTTTCTGAAATTGATGCAGAAGCGGATGTGCTGGCACTGATTGCGCCTCATTTTGCAGACCGGCTGTCCGGTGAGCACTTTATGATCTATGACAGAAGACGGAAAAAAGCAGCAGTCCATCAGGCAGAGGGGGCATGGGTGATTTTGGAGGACTTACAGGAGAGCTGCTTTTTGGAACTTTCTGAGGCGGAACAGGAAAAAGAGTTTGTGATGCTTTGGAAGACCTTTCACCGGGCCATCGGGATTGATGCCCGGACAAACAAAAACCTTCAGGCCTCTTTGCTTCCGAAGAAATTTCGCTCTTTTATGCCTGAATTTGCAGAGATGGACAACGGATAAAAAGAATGAAACATACAAGTAAGTTTTCGGGATTCGGCTGTCTGCAAAGTATGCATAAAATCTGAATTTTTGTAAAAAGTGTAAAAAAGAAAAACGGAAAGGATGGGCGGAAAATGAAAAGAACGTGAAGAATGCAAAGGGATTATTCATGGGGAATCAGCTTATTCTATAAAAACGGGTTGGAAGGAATTGTGGAAAATTATGCACTTTATACAGAAAATGAAGAGGAAATCAATGGGAATTTCATTTGACAAGAATAAAAAGTTGAGTATAATAAGAAGCACAACAGCAAGATAAAGAGACACAATTTGTAACCGACGTTTTCTATCTTTTATTGGAGGTTTTTAAAGAAGGCAATGAGAGAGACGAAGATCAGACTCAATGTGGACGACGTAAGCAGCTTTGTAAATGCGGCAGCAGAATGTGACTTTGACGTTGATGTGAATTACAATCGTATTTTGATTGATGCGAAATCTATTCTCGGTGTGATGAGTATGGATTTGAACAACGTACTGACCGTAAGATGGTATGGAGAAGATTCCAACTTTGAGCGTTTTCTGCAGAAGTACGTTGTTGCTTAAACAGCCAGTTTCTATGTTTTGTACCCTATAAATACCCCCTTGAAAGGCAGTTCCTTCCCGTGGAACTGCCTTTTTCCTGTCTTTTTATGAGGTGCACCGGACGTAAGCCGATAGACGTCCTATTTGATCAGTAACAGGGAGAAGTTGAGAAAGAGCGATTGTATGGACAGATGAAAAGGGGATTGGTATAATGGAGCGTAAGGATGAAAAGTGAGGGTCAGGGGATGGAAGAGACGAGGATTCGAATATCAGTTCGGAATCTGGTGGAATTTCTGCTAAGAAGCGGGGATTTGGATAACCGGTACAGCGGACGCAGGGAAATGGAGGCGATGCAGGCGGGGAGCAGACTGCACCGGAAGATCCAAAGACGGATGGGGAGCGGATATCAGGCGGAGGTGGCACTGAAGTATCCGGCGAAGTTGGGAGAGATCCTGGTCAGTGTGGAGGGGCGGGCGGACGGGATTTTTACAGAGGATGGCCTGACGACGGTAGATGAGATCAAGGGAACCTATAGAGAGGTAGGCCGGATGGAAGCGGCAGTGCCGGTTCATCTGGCTCAGGCAAAGTGCTATGCCTGGATATATGCCAGTCAGCATCAGCTTTTGCGGATCGGTGTCCGTATGATTTATGCAAATCTGGATACCGAGGAGACCAGATATTTTACAGAGGAGTACAGCAGTCAGGAACTGGAAATGTGGTTTCAGGAGCTGATGAAGGCATACGAGAAATGGGTTTCCTTCGAATACCAGTGGAAAAAGCTGCGCAACCAGACGCTCCGGGAAGTTTCGTTTCCTTATGAATACCGGGAAGGGCAGAGAGAACTGATCGTGGATGTGTATCGAACCATTTTTCGGAAAAAACGGCTTTTTATCCAGGCGCCTACCGGAGTCGGAAAGACGCTGGCAACACTGTTTCCGGCTTTAAAGGCCATAGGCGAGGGGATCGGTGACAAGATCTTCTATCTGACAGCCCGCACCATTACCAGGACAGTGGCGCGGGATGCTCTGGAACTTGTGCGGGGACAGCATGCAAGCGTGAAGTCGCTGGTGCTTACGGCGAAGGACAAACTTTGTATTTGCGAAGAGACGGAGTGCAATCCGGACAACTGTCCTTATGCGAAGGGGCATTTTGATCGGATCAATGAGGCTGTCTATGAGCTGTGGACCAACGGCCCGGACTCTCTGACCAGGGAAACGGTACTGGCACAGGCCCATAAACACCAGGTCTGTCCCTTTGAACTGAATCTGGACCTGGCTTTGTGGGTGGATGTGCTGATCTGCGATTATAATTATGTGTTTGATCCCAGGGTGTATCTGAAGCGTTTTTTCGGCGAAGGAGTAAAAGGGGCTTATCTGTTCTTGGTGGACGAAGCCCATAATCTGGTGGAACGGGGCCGGTCCATGTACAGTGCCGATCTTGTAAAAGAGGATTTTTTGGAGATGAAACGGCTGCTTCGCGGAAAAAGTGATCCCGTGGTGCAGGCCCTGGAACGGTGCAACCGTTATCTGCTCACATTGAAGCGGGAGTGTGAAGGGGGATTTCAAAGGCTGACACAGCCGGGAGGTTTTTCTCTGCATCTGCAGCATCTGGTCTCGGAGATGGATCATTTTCTGGAGCGGCCCGTTGCGGATGAGCTTCGAAAAAAATTGATGGATTTTTATTTTGATATTCAAAGTTTTTTGGGAATTTGGGACCGTGTGGATGAGAACTATGAGGTTTATACAGAGCTGGACCAGGAGGGGAGATTCCATTTTCATCTTTTCTGTGTGCGGCCGGCTGTTAACCTGCGGCTGTGTCTGGACCGGGGGATCAGCACGATCTTTTTTTCAGCCACGTTACTGCCGGTGAATTATTATAAGGATCTTCTGACCGGGGACCCGGAGGACTACGCGGTCTATGCAAGATCTCCTTTTGATACGGACAGGCGCCTGCTTTTGGTGGGAACGGATGTGAGCAGTCGGTATACCAGAAGAGGAGAAGAAGAATATCAGAGGATGGCAGACTATATTTTACAGACGGTGAAAAACCACAGGGGTAATTATCTGGTATTCTTCCCTTCCTATCAGATGTTGGAGGAAGTTTTTTTCCGGTGCCAAAGGCAGAAAGAAGTTCAGTGGATTCGGCAGGATGCGGGAATGGACGAGACAGAGCGGGAGCAGTTTCTGAAAGAATTTGAAGAGGAGCGGCAAGAGAGCATGGCGGCTTTCTGCGTGATGGGGGGAATCTTTTCCGAGGGCATCGATCTGGTCAACGAAAAACTGATCGGGGCGCTGATCATCGGAACCGGCCTGCCCATGGTGTGCCGGGAACGGGAGATTCTCAAGCATTATTTTGACCGGAAGGGGCTGGACGGCTTTGCCTATGCTTACCAGTATCCGGGCATGAATAAAGTGCTGCAGGCGGCCGGACGGGTGATTCGGACGGATGAGGACAGAGGAGTCATCCTTCTTCTGGACGAGCGATTTGCCGGCAGCAGCTATCAGAGGCTGTTTCCGAGGGAATGGGAACAGCACGAATACTGCAGAATCGGTTCTCTTTCCGGCTCGCTGCAGGCGTTCTGGAACCGGCAGCAGGATCAGAAGTAGTGAAGAAACTGTCTGGCTGCATGGCTGACCGGTATCTGTTCGCTGTGGACAACTGCCAGATGTCTGGAGGGAAGTGTGGACTGCAGGGTGATGGGAAACAGATCAGGCAGTCTTTGCGCCACGCAGTAGTCCGGAACAAAAGCGATCCCAAGGCCGATGCTTGCCAGGTCCAAAAGAAGATCGTTGGAGCTAAGTTCAATCTCCGGCACCAGATCAAGCTGGTGCTGCTGGAACATGGAATGTACAAACTCGCTGGTGGTACTGCTGCGGCCAAGCATCAGGATCGGGTAGCCAAGCAGATCTTTAAAGGATAAGGTGGTGTGCTCCAGCTTTCCGTAGTACTTTCGGCTGGCGATAAAGTGGTCATGAAATTCTTTAATGTGCCGGATATGAAAACTGTGGCCCAGCCGGGAATTGGGATAATTGGTAAAGATCAGGTCCACGGAACCGTTCTCTAAAAGATCCACGCATTTGATGGAAGTCTGGTTTGTCACTTTAATATGGACATTTGGATATTCTTTGTGGAAGCGGCTCAGATAGGGCACCAGGAAATACCGGCAGATGGTGTCACTGGCACCGATGCGGAGTTGACCGCTGTCCAGGGAAGTGGTTTCCAGAATCTGTGCTTCTCCCCGCCGGATCAGATTCATGGCCGGTTCCACGTAAGAAAGCAGCGTCTCTCCTTCAGAGGTGAGCTGGACTTTTTTGGTGCTTCGGATAAAAAGTGTCTGATTCAGCTTGCGTTCCAGTACTTTGATGGACTGACTCACCGCTGACTGGGAGATAAAAAGCTTTTTGGAAGCCTCAGAGAAGCTCAGAGAAACTGCCACCTGGTAAAATACTTTGTATAATTCGTAATTGATGTCCATCATGTGGAGAACTCCTTTTTGGGAATCGCGTGTTGTCAGGGCAGCACGAAAAAGTACAAAAGTATTCCTGACTGGATCAGCAAGATGGCAGGCATGCCCATGACGAAGTACCAGTGTTTGGTTTTATGGTGAAAAAAGTGCATGCCTGCAGTGGTCCCGGCGGATCCGCCAAGAAGCGCTGTGAGGAACAGCGTCTTTTCCGGAATTCTCCACAGATGCTTTTTCGCCTTTCTTTTATCCAGCCCCATCAGCACAAAGCCCGCAAGATTGATCACACATACATAGAAAAAAAGAAATACAGGTAAAAAGGGCATAAAATCTCCTTCCGCCAGAATTTCCACCGGCATGCCCGGCAGAGGTTTCTTTTGTAATATTGTTTTATCATAGCAGAAAAAGACAAAGTTGGAAAGAACATTTTAAGGAGTCTATACAAAATGGAAGAATTGAATCGAGAACGGAATTTGCCGGGATAGTTGCTGTCTGAGGGGAAAACAAGTTATGAAGATTATATCAAAGTACAGGAAAGAAACATATTTTCATTTGCGGCGGATTCCCGTATGATCTGCTGCTCTTTTTCAGACAGTCCGTAAAGGATAAAAATCTCCTAGTCTATCTCTTCATACAGCGCGGCGAGACGATTCGGATCAGAAACTTTCATAATATCATCCACCATGCGGATGATATGATCCTGCTGCAATTTGGAAGCGGATGGAATCGGGATTTGTTCAATATGTGAACGCAGTACTTTTACAGAACGAAACTGTTTTTTAAAATAAAACTGCGCAGTCCGCGAATTCAAAACAGCCAGAATATATTTGATCTGCAGTTCTTTGATCCTGGGAATCAGGATATTGCAGCTGTTCAGAGATAAGGTCTGCCGGTTGTCATAGGCAAAGACCAGCTGGCTGCAGATAAAACGATAAAGTAATTTTTCTTCCGCACGGTAATATGCGACAGGTGCAACCTGCTGGAATGATTCAGGCTTAAAAAGGATGTAGTGATCCGAGGGTTTCCAGCGGAATTTGTATAAGTCTGACCCTTTCAGGATTGGTTCTGTTTCGCCGGTTTGTTTTTGCGTAATATATTTTTTATTGATTTTATAGACGGAAATCGTCTTATAACTTCTTACAAGCCTTTATAGAAAACGGCAAAAACCATTGATTTTTGAGGGCACTGAAAAACTCCCACTTTTTTGCGGGAGCTTTTTCTTTTCAACATAT
>CAJTYJ010000063.1:12338-14578 GCA_910583895.1 uncultured Lachnospiraceae bacterium | reverse complement strand
GACTGGTGAGAAAATTCAGTCAAGTTTACACCACTGTTGGATGAAGGTGGAAATCTGACATTAACGCATTAACTTTAAACTTCCCATTTATCAGCAATCCCCCAAAAAGGCAGCCGCCCCCTCAAAGCGTCTGCCTCTTCCTGTCCTCCTACTCGCTCCTGAAAACCACTGCCATCATCTTTGCTCCAGATTAAAACCGTCAATGAACATTTCCGGGAACCCAAACGGGATTACGTCAATCTGTTCGGCCATGATTTTAATGAACCGCTTGTCAAGGGGCGGCATCTGTGGGAAAACATATGGAAATGGTTTTAATGTATTCTCCTGCTGCAATCGCCAGTTTGCAATATCATCCATTAATCTTTTCCTCCTTTTGTTGCTCCACTATTCGGCTACACAAATACTATATCTCAATAGCCTGGATGGTACACACAAAACCTGCAATCATCCCAAATAGCATTGCGCTGCCCATAGCCTCACCGCCTCGTCTGCCCACTTGGCTCACTCAGAATCATTGGGGGTAAAGGAAATTTCATAAGCCTTTTTCTCCACGTACTCCCAGTCCTCATTATCAACCGGTTCATAGGATGTCCATGCCACTTGAAGCTGGTTTTCCGATATATAAAATCTAATACGGGTTTCCACTCCATCACTTGTATCAATATCCGGTTCCGTCACATAATCAAAAGTGTAAAACGCATGTTTCTGCGTCCAGTCCAACGTGTCCCGGTAATAAATCGCCGCATTTTCCGCAGGCATCTTTATCAGTCCGAACAGCTTCTCGCTTTCTTCCAGCCATCCTTCCACATAGCCATTGTGATGGGGAGCCGTCCAATGCTCTGCACAAACCCAGGTTTTCCCCTCTTCCTGTACGCTCCCGCGCATCGCTTTGCTCCCCACATCGGGATAACTGTACAATACCGAACCATTTTCATCCAGGATATGCATATCGTAGTCATAGGTTTTCTTGTAATCATCCGCTTTTTCCCACTGAAGATAGCAGGAACTTCCCTCAATGGGAGATTTTTCATCATAAGTATAGCAATCCCTGTTATCGCCGGACGGATATATTACTTCATACTTTATGGCACCTGCTGTTGGGTCACAACCGGTCAGCATCAGAGCAAATATTACAGCACAGCATAAAGAAAAAATACGGCACACAACTTTTCTTTTCATATCTATTCCCCTCTCCTTTTCATGCCGCCTGTCACACATACAGCAGGACATAAAATCCTGCCAGCGCAAGGGCAGTGATGTGCAAATCCCCACAATCCAATCTTTTCCTTATTATGGATAACTCTTTTTCATTACAAAACGGCGCTCTTTGCCATACAGTTTCTTGCAGGCATAAGAGCGCTGTTTTTGACGGTATAAAATGGAACATAGCAAAATTGTGGAGCTGCATCGTTATAGTGCCGCCTTGCTTGGGAATGGCACAGATATCCTATTTGTCAAGTTCTCTTTCCAAAAAATTGCACAAAATATGGATGTAATTATAGCGGAAATTTATCTGTCACACAAGGGGAGTAATAGGTCGATTCACGAAGTATTTTAAACTCATCTCATTTCCACTGGTATGAAACATATTGCTCAAAATTTCGGTTCAGAACAGAATGCTCCCCGATCCGATCGCGGCAGAAATTGCCGCGGATCGGATTCACAGGCCCTTCCACTGCAGTTCCCTCCCATAAGATTTCGCCAACCGAAGGGATCCTCCACAGACGCGGCTGTACACATCCAGCGCCTTATCCATATCCGTCAGGGGGGCAATCTTACGCTGACCCAGATACAAATTCACGATCTCTTCCAGTTCCTCACAGAAATCCCGGGAGATCTGTGCCCCTGCCTTCTGAAAGAGTTCCACAAAGCGCCGGCAGGCAGAGCAATATTCGTCCATCCCCTCAAAGTGCTGAATCAGAAACAGCAGATACATGTTCCTGGTCTCCAACTCTCCCTCATGCTCATACTCAGCTGCCCACCATGCGATGCGATCCTCCTCATCCAACTCATCCAGGGGGCTCCAGGAATCGTCTTCTCCGGGTTCAGGGAAGGCACTGGAAAAGCTGTCGCCATCATCCTCATAAAAAAGATCATCACTGTCCATATCTGACACATCTGTTTCCTCCGACTGCCCTGTCATATCCGGCTCATCCGCTTGTTCCGGCTGTTTTGTCTCCCCCGACTCTTCTATTTCTTCCTGCTGTTCTGCCTCCCCTGGCTCTTCTATTTCTTCCTGC
>CAJTYJ010000063.1:0-12238 GCA_910583895.1 uncultured Lachnospiraceae bacterium | reverse complement strand
CTATTTCTTCCTGCTGTTCTGCCTCCCCTGGCTCTTCTATTTCTTCCTGCTGTTCTGCCTCCCCTGGCTCTTCTATTTCTTCCTGCTGTTCCGCCTCTCCTGGCTCTTCTATTTCTTCCTGCTGTTCCGCCTCTCCTGGCTCTTCTATTTCTTCCTGCTGTTCTACCTCCCCTGACTCTTCTATTTCTTCCTGCTGTTCTGCCTCCCCTGGCTCTTCTATTCCCTCTAATCCTTCTGCCTCCCCCGGTTCTGCCATCTGGCTGTAGAGCCAGTTTTCGGCTCTCAGATGCGGAGGGGTCAGAGCCCAGTCGTCATCCAGCGTCCTTACGTTCAGTTCCATAAAGGTATAGTGATTGATGGGAGAATAGAGGTGGAAGCCGAAATGCCGGTCATAGCCTCCGCACGGTTCGTTCCGGCTGGTTCCGTCCGGCCCGTCTGTCATACACCAGCTTCGGGAGAACCACTTTGCCTGCTCCAGCAGAAAAGCGAAATCGGTCCGTTCCTTTTGCTTGCTGCCCCGGGCATAGTAGTAGGCCCCCTGGCACAGGCTGCATCGCATGACCAGATAGAGGTACAGGCCGTACAATTCCCGCCGCGTCTGCAGGTAGGACTTCACCCAGCTTTCCTTAACATAGGGATTTGCGCGCAGCTTCTCTTCCCAAAGAGAAAGCATCTCCTCCACCAGGCCGCGGAGCTTTTCCGGACAAAACTCTCCCTTCCTATCTGTAATCTCCCGCCGGAAGGAGTAATCGTAGCCCTTCATGTGGCACATAAGTTCGTCCACCGCCTCCTGCAGGTTTTGAAGGTTTTTTTCATAGATTTCCAGCTTTTCCTTAGACAGTTCCATATGTATTCACCGTTCCTTTCCTGAAATATGGATGGCGCGCGGGATTTCCCTCCACGGCCATCCTGATACAATACTAGCAAAACACAAAAAAATGTTTGTAAAATTTACAAATGATTTTTTCTATCCCGGTATACTGATATTTGTAAGGCGCACATGGACAACCGAATGACCGTCCGAAGGAGATCTTCTCCAGGGAAATACGCCGTAATGCCCAGATGGGCCCAGTGTACTGACACATTTGCTTTCAGCCAAATGACGCAGAATGAATGTTCCGTCTGCAAGGCGGCGGAGGGAGGCGATGCAGTGGCAGCATTGACCGCCGACAACACAGTCTGATGGAAATTTAGGCACGGAGGTTTGACTGAATATCATGCGGTCAGTACACTAACGTGTCAAGGGGAAGGGAAACGCCGT
Organism: uncultured Lachnospiraceae bacterium; assembly: GCA_910583895.1. GTDB lineage: Bacteria > Bacillota > Clostridia > Lachnospirales > Lachnospiraceae > Hominiventricola. The sequence continues at coordinate 10,977 of CAJTYJ010000063.1, read as the reverse complement.
GAAACGATAGTGGCGGCTTCGGATAAAGCAGCATAAAGCAATTGATAGAAACAGAACAACCAAAAATTCAGAAATAGAATAAAACAGGAGGCAGAATATATGAAACAGAATCAGGATGTCATCGCCCGGCACAGAGCATACTATGCCAAAAATGGAATGGAACTCTCCGAAGACCTGAACACAATCCGTATCACGGCCAGGTTCCTGCCCGATGAATGGAACGATCTGACGGACGAAGAAATGGAAGACATGACACTTAAAGAAGTAGAACAGGAACAAAAGCGGAGGCAGGAGGACAGCTGGAGATTGTTTGTCTCACGCCTGACCGGCTGGCTTCGGGAGGCCGGACTCCATGAGGCCGCCTATCTGAGCAACCCCATGTATCCGGATGTGGAGTACAGAGATTTTTCGGACTTCGCAGAAGCGTACCTGGTTCAATGTGACGAATCAGGAGCCGGCTTCGGAGAGTCCGAATGGGACGAGACCATGGGGGTCAGGCTGGTCAGCTGGGTTCCAAAGAAGATCATTGTGGACGAAGATCACCCTTATCTCTCCGCCCGGGACGGCGTGCTTTTTAATAAGGAACAGACCGAGCTGCTCTGGTATCCTTACGGGAGGGAAGGGGAGACCTATACGGTGCCCGATGGCGTCACAAAAATCGGCTACCGGGCGTTTGCAGGGTATATGGCCACTGTTGCCATGAGAAAGCAGGACGGGAGCAGAGTGGAACGCCTCTGGCGCAGGGTATTTGGCAATTCCATAGACAGCGGCATGGATGCAGAATATGAGATAAGGCCGGCTTCCGTAGTGAAATATGTGTTCAACAGAAACCTGCGCCATGTGATCATGCCCGACACGGTGACGGCGATCGAGGAAAGTGCATTCGATCACTGCATTTTCCTGAACTCTGTAAAACTGTCCAATACCCTGGCGGAGATCGGCTCCAATGCATTCAAGGGCTGTAAAGAGATGAGGGAGATCAGCCTTCCTGACAGTCTGGAGCGTCTCATTGCACAGCGGCGATATGGCGGCTGGTACGGAACGAACTTCTTTCCCGACAGTCTGGAACGGGTGAATTTCCTGGGCACCCGATGCCGGCTCCAGCCGATTATAACGTCAAGGACACGGAGATTGGGCGTACCGTATATAACCGAGCCGTACACCCCTCAGTTTTTTTCTAAAATTTTCGGAAGCGAAAAAGACGTCACGATCACATTTGAGGCCGGGAATGAGCGGTTTTCCTCGGAAAACGGCGTGATCTTTAATAAGGACAGGACAGAACTGATCTACTGTCCCCGGTGGAAAAGCGGCGTCTATACCGTCCCGAAGACCGTTGTACGGATTGGGGAAGAAGCGTTTGGGACGCTCGCGTATGGAGCCTGCAGCAAACTGACCCGGGTCATCTTCGCAGGCAGCGCGGTGACGGACATCGGGGACAGGGCGTTTTCCTACTGCAAGGCTCTGCAGGATATCAACCTTTGCAGCGTGGAGCATATCGGAGATAAAGCGTTTTCCTGCTGCGAAGCTCTGACGCTTATTGATCTTGGCGGTGTGAAGCACATCGGGAATAAGGCATTTTTCGGCTGCAAGGCTCTGACGCATATCAACCTTTGCAGCGTGGAGTATATCGGAGATGACGCATTCTCAGACTGCATTGGCCTGGAATCCACAGTTACAATCCCCAGAAGCTGCAGGCGCATGGGTTCCTTCACATTTTCATGTTTTAAAAAGCTGACAACATCCTTAGAAACGCTGCGTGTTCCCCAGGACACGAAGGTCATCCAGCCAGATAACGCCATTTCCCGTATATGGAGCGGCGAATCCGTTCCCAGAATCGAACGCTATTGATGGGTACAAGAACCATGAATAAAATGCCGGACGGCGGCAGAGTCGCCGTCCGAAAGAATATTTCCACAGGGAAACCAGGCAAACGAAAACCGAAGCAGAAAAGGGAAACTACATATGTCAGATATCAATGGAAGCGTTTTAAAGGGTTATTTTGACAAAACAACTGACAGAAACAGAACAACCCCAAATTCAGAAATGATAAAAACAGGAGGTAAAATATATGAAACAGAATCAGGATGCTATCACCCAAAAGAGGGCGAACTTTGCCGAAAATGGAATGGAACTCTCCGAAGACCTGAACACAATCCGCATCACGGCCAGGTTCCTGCCCAATGAATGGGACGATCTGACGGACGAGGAAATGGAGGACATGACACTTAAAGAAGTGGAACAGGAACGAAAGCGGAAGTGGGAATATAGCTGGAAGTGGTTTGTCTCGCGCCTGACCTACCTGCTTCAGAGAGCCGGACTGCATAAGGCCGTCTATCTGAGCAATCCCATGTTTCAGGATATGGAGTACAGGGATTTTTCGGATTTTGAGGAAGCATACCTGGTTCACTGCGAAGAATCGGGAGCCGCCTTCGGAGAATCCGAATGGGACGAAACCATGGGAGTTAAGCTGGTCAGCTGGGTTCCAAAGGAGATCATTGTGGATGAAGATCACCCTTATCTCTCCGCCCGGGACGGCGTGCTTTTTAATAAGGATCAGACAGAACTGCTCTGGTATCCCTACGGGAAGGAAGGAGAAACCTATACGATTCCCAACGGCGTCACAAAAATCAGCTACCGGGCATTCGCAGGGTATATGACCACCGTTGCCATGAGAAAGCAGGACGGGAGCAGAGTGGAACGCCTCTAGCGCAGGGTATTTCACAATCTCATAGACGGCGGCATGGATACGGAGTATGAGATAAGGCCGGCTTCCGTGGTGAAATACGTGTTCAACAGAAACCTGCGCCATGTGATCATGCCCGACACGGTGACGGTGATTGGGGAAAGTGCATTTGATCACTGCATTTTCCTCAACTCCGTAAAACTGTCCAATACGCTGGAGGAGATCGGCTCCTACGCGTTCAAGGGATGCAAGGAGATGAGAGAGATCAGCCTGCCTGACAGTCTGGAGCGTCTTATTGCACAGCAGCAGTATTATTACCACAGGTACAGAGCAAACTTCTTCCCTGACAATCTGGAACGGGTGAATTTCCTGGGTACCCGGTGCCGGCTCCAGCCGATTATAACCAATAGAGCATGGAAATCGGGCTGGCCGGATATAACCGAGCCCTACACCACAAAGTTTTTTTCCGAGATATTCAGAAGTGGAAAAGACGTCACGATCACATTTGAGGCCGGAAACGAGCGGTTTTCCTCGGAAAGCGGCGTAATCTTTAATAAGGACAAGACGGAACTGATCTACTGCCCCAAGTGGAAAAGTGGTGTCTATACCGTTCCAAAGACCGTTGTACGGTTCGGAAGAGAAGCGTTTGCCGAATGTGGCGGGCTGACCCGGGTCATCTTTTCGGGCAGCGCGGTGACAGACATTGGGGACAAGGCGTTTTTCTACTGCAAGGCTCTGTGGGATATTGACCTGCGCAGCATAAAACACATCGGGGACAAGGCGTTTACCGGCTGCAAGGCTCTGACACGTATTAATCTGCACAGCGTGGAGCACATCGGAAACGAGGCATTTTCAGACTGCACCGCTCTGGGTTCCACAATCACAATCCCCAGAAGCTGCAGGTGTATGAGTTCCTTTGCATTTTCACATTGGAAAAGACTGACAACCTCCTTAGAAACACTGCGCGTTTCCCAGGACACAAAGATTATCCGTCCGGATAACATATTTTTACACAGCTGGGGCACTGCATCCGTTCCCAGAATCGACCGCTATTGACGGACGCAGGTGCCATGAAGAGCATTTCGGACGGCAATGCTGCTGCCGTCCGAAAGAATACTTCCACAAGGAAACAACACAAACAAAAAGCGAAACAAAAAAGAAAAGAAAAGGAGACTACATATGTCAGATATCGAGCGGAGCATTTTAAAGGATTATTTTGATGATTATGAAGAGCCAAAAGATTATGATTCCGAGCCGCCCAAGCCGGTGGATGATTTTTATATCATCGGAAAATGCCTGGGCAGATACAATGGCCCGGGAGGAAATGTGACCGTTCCGGAAGGCATCACAGAAATCGAGTACGGGACTTTTCAGAGCCGTGACAGCGTAACAGGCATCACCATCCCAAAGAGCGTTATCAAAATCTCCCCCGGAACCCTTCAGGATTGCATGAATCTGAGTGAAATCCGGGTGGACGCGGAAAATCCGTGCTATTGTGTCATCAACGGCCTGCTGCTGGAACGGGATGGCACGGTACTGCACAGCTGTCCTCCGACAACGTCAGGCGTGCTAAAGATCCCAAAGAGCGTCACTGAGATCGGTGAAAAAGCCTTTGCATTCTGCCGTGGTCTGACCGATATCATCATCCCGGAAAGCGTCACCAGGATCGGTGACGAGGCCTTTGCGTCCTGCAGTGGCCTGACCAATATCGTCATTCCAGAAAGCGTCACCAGGATCGGTGACCAGACTTTTGCCGGCTGCAGTGGTCTGACGAGCGTGGCAATTCCAAAGTACACCACGCATATCGGCTGGCTTGCTTTTTGGGGCACGAATCTGACCCGCATTGTGATTCCGGAGAACGTTGCCGAAATTGCTGACGAAGCCTTTAACGGCTGCACAACTCTGAGTGAAATTCAGGTAGACGCAGGAAATTCGTTTTATTGCATCATCAATGGCCTGCTGCTGAATCGGGACGGTTCCGTTCTGTATCAATGCCCTCCGACAACATCAGGCGTACTGACGATCCCGGAAGGGGTCGTTAAAATTGCTGACGGAGCCTTTGCCGCCTGCAAAGGCCTGACCGGGGTGATTATCCCGGAAGGGGTTACACGGATCGGCGAATATGCCTTTGCCAACTGCACAGGTCTGACCCATGTGAATATCCCGGAGGGGGTTACATGGATCAGCGAAGATGCCTTTGCCGGCTGCACGAGCCTGATCAGTGTGACAGTTCCCAAAAGCGTTGTATATATCGGTGGCGGAGCTTTTGAAAACACGGGGCTGGCGGAAGAAACCATTCGGGCCGCATATGACCAGGCAGAAGAGACAGATCTGGAGTCTATGACGTGGAATGATTTTCCAGACTGGGAGCCTCTTGCGGAGTCTATGATGCAGAATGATTTTCCAGACAACGAGGATGAAGATTATTCGTAAAATTTACAGACTGTTTTTTCAGACCTGATATAGTAGTATCTGTAAAGCCCGCATGGAAAACGGAATGACCATCCGAAGAGAATCTTCTTCAGGAAAATACGCCGTAATGCCTGAACCGGGCAGACGTGTCAAGGACAACGGAAACGCCGTGAAACGGCAGCGGCGGCTTCGGAGGAGAACGGCACGGAAAAACCTGTAGAAACAAAGGAATGAAAAACTCAAAAATTAGGAAAACAGGAGGAAATGAAAAATGGCTATTGATTGGGAATATTACCTTGACGCAGAGGGAGATGAACTTCAGGACGCATATGACCGGGCGGTGGAAGAGGCAGATGAGATGCTCGGCTGGGAAGAGGATTGGGACAACGATTGATGGAATTGAGAAATGCAATCCCGTAAAACAAGCAGAAACCTGCCTTAATATTCACTGCAAGGCAGGTTTCCCGGGAAACAGGACACAGGGAAAAAGAAAGGAGAAAACTAACATGTACAATCCAAACGAGGCAAGAATCATCAGGGAATCATCCTACGGCTACCACCTCATCCCGATTCAGGACGAGATGCTGTCCCACCGGGAGGTGGAACTGGTCGGGGAGGTGGACTCGGACACCGTGAATGCTCTCATCCGGCAGCTGCGCTATCTGCAATGCGAGAATCCGGAGGCGCCAATCACCTTGTACATCAACAGTCCCGGCGGCAGCGTGGACAGCGGTATGGCGCTCTACGATGTGATGCAGGCAGTGAGCTGCCCTGTCCGGACTGTCTGTGTGGGGCTGGCGGCCTCCATGGCTGCTCTGCTTTTCGTCTCAGGCGCAGAACGCGACATGCTGCCCCACAGCCGCCTCATGATTCACGATCCGCTGATTGTTCAGACCGGCGGCAGCGCCCTGAAGCTGAAAGCGATCAGCGATGATCTGATGGAAACCAGGCAGATCATCGCCAGGGTCATCGCAGAGCACTCCGGCAAGAACATGGAGGAAATTCTGGCAAAGACCGCAAACGATTGCTACTTTCGGGCGGAGGAAGCGGTCAAATTCGGGCTTGCTGATCACATTATCACAAGCCTTGCGGACAAATAACTCCGCGGCAGACAAAAATCCGATACAGCACATCCCGGCAGCCGCAGATGGCTGCCAGGGAACTCTATCATATGAAACAGCATCTGCCGTGCCCTGATACTGTATGGGGCATAAACAGAACTAAACAGAAAGGAAAAAGGATGTTCAACAATGCCAAATCCAAACATATCTTTGCAGAAGATGTTTTTATCAGCAATAACAGCCGAATCACTGGAATCAACCATAGCGACATTCTGGTGGAACCGGCGGGCAGCGGCAAGAGCAGGGCTTACGGGATACCCCATATCCTCCACACCCGGAACAATCTGATTGCCGCCGGTACCAAAAGGAATCTGTGCAGGCTGATGATGCCGGGAAAACAGGAGAAGCCCGCAACCGAAGCGGAATATGGAAAGGAGGCTTTATGAGAAACATGGAAAGAACGATTCTGCCGCTGGATGAGAGGCTGAAGATGGCGGCAAAATCTCAGGCGACCTCGCCGGAAGCCGCTGCAAAGCTGGTGCAGCAGCTTTATGGGATACATACAGCGTATCTTTTTTGCGGAAGTGCGAACTGTGACATCATGGAAGGGCTGACCGGCGAGTTCTGGGAGTGCCTGGAGAATAATCTTCTTCATTACGGCGGCTTCTGCCACAGCTTCCGTCTGGCAATCGAGTACGATAACAACTATTTTGCGGCAATCTCATCTGGGGCGTCTTTGGAGGAAGTCTTTAACCCGTACCGGCCCGCCTGGGGCGTCCGGGCAAATAATGCCCTGGTTCTGCTGGGACTGCTCCTGCTGGATCACGCAAAGGGCGGGATGAAATATCGAAATATATACTACTGTACGCGGATGACTCTGAAGCAGTATCTGGATGCCCTGGTGGATCTGAGCTTTCAGGAGGACGGAACGCAGGATGAAGACAGGGCGGAGAGCTTCTGGATCTGGCGGGAATCGTTCCTGAAGGACAAAGACGGCGCCTGGAGCCTGAAGGAGGCTTTGGCTGACATCCTCAGGCGTTATATCGCCGCGTGGCAGGAATTCAATCATCTGGATCATATTCTCCGCTGTATGGGCGCTCTGTCCTGCTATCTGGAACAGGAAGAGACGGGAAGAACCCTCCCGAAGGAGGATGAGCGCATCCGGCGCTTCCGGGAGGCTCTCTGCAGGTATGGCACTGACCTGGAGGGGTGGGAACTGGTAGAGACAGACAAGCGATACCTGGATCCGTGCGGGTATTATTTCTCTCTGGCCTGTGAATATCCGGAGGATGTGCCGGATCCCGGCAGCAAGGATGTCGCCCCGGGAACCCTGCGCAGCCAGATTTTCCTCTCGGAGCGGGACTACAGCCCCAAAGTCTTAAGAAAGCTCGCCGAAAAATTGCCCTTCCAGGATCTGCGGGAGCTTTTGGAAAAGAGTATCTCCGAAAAGCAGCTGGCCAGCGCCATGCGGAAAATCAATATAGCGGTAACGGATCTGTACATGCTGTTTGTGGAGCCCTATCTGCGGATGGGGGAATACCATTATGAGAGGCATTTGGAATAGGATTTGTCAGAAAGGCACTGGAACCTGAAAAGAACATAGCAAAATGAACTTTTCAATCATCCCAAGCGGAAGTTTTAATTGATATCTGCTCTGATTTAGACTATAATTTTTTTGTAAGTGAATGTGTTTGGTCATACATTAATTTTACATCAACTGCCGGATTCTTTCGAGTCTGGCAGTTATTTTTTTGCATAGAAAGGAAGCTGCGCACTCATTATTTAGTGCGACAGCCCCCTTTTTATCACGGGCGGTCCGCGATGGGCGTATCCGGGAACAACGTCCTAAGCAGATCCTCGATGTCCTGGATGCCCTCCTTGATCTCCTGCAACTGTTCGATCGCTTTGTCGACACGCTTCGGCCGCAGGGACCGCATCGGGAATCTAATGTCAGCGGTAACGCTGTATCCATCGGGGGTCACGGCTATGTCATAGGTGGGTCCGCCAAGCTTGAATTTTTCAGGCATGCTGTCTCACCTCCTGGCCACCGGCCACTTTCCGGACTTTAGTGGGGTTCTTTGTGTCAATGTCTGCGAATGGTTCGAGCCCAACGGCATCACAGTAACCCTGATTCTTGAGTTCCTGGGCCCTGGCGGAATCGCATTTGGCTATGGTAGCGGCGATGTTGACGATACCGCCCATCTGTTTTGCGCTCATAATGGTATGTCTCCTATTTTTGTTTTACTGAGCTTTTGGCCTGCTGCGTATATTATATCTGTCTGGTTCGGATAAGTCAATCCGGGCAGACTCATCTGTTTTTCTGCAGCCCGAAGCTGACATCCTGTCTTTGTATCTCGTCATCCTGCAGTTTCAGGATATGTGTCACGCTCCCTTCATAGCAGTATTCCTCCTCCGTCTTATGGATCTCGCAGTCATATCTGAGTACGCTGTACTCCTGAAGGTATTCGTGTTTCTACTTACATTCTTTCTTTTCATAAGGACAGTGGATGGCAGCCATATCGTTCTCAAAAGATGAAATCCAATCCTGAACTGCTAATAGAATTTACCAGGTCTATCCAAAATGCTAATAAACAGTAAATCTATTGGCAGACAAAAGAACGGTTAAAAATACCGTATTAGCAAATCTGAGTTTTGATGCTGAAATGAAGAAAGCCGAAAACCTGTTAAAGAAACTCCATGAACTCTCAGAAAATGACTGCAGAGAGCTGATTTGTGACATTCAGAGAAATTATCATCTGCCACAGAAAGCAAGGACTGTTGGAGAGATGATCGCTGTGGCCCGGCAGGAGTCCGGTGCCCGGAAGCTGGAAGGGCATGACATTATGGCACTGGAACGCTTTGACCCGGAAGTGAAGCATATGATTATATTTGATGTGCTTTCAGGGGAATCTCCCATAGGAGATAAAGGGCATAGGATGCGGCTGTTTCTGACAAAAGCGGGATATCAAAAGGCGTTGGAGAGTCAGGACAGGTCTTTTATTCGTATTCTGAACCATGCAAAAGTGTCGCAGGGGCATTTGCAGTATGACCGGCTGGATGGAGAACTATAAAAATCCCTGTTTCTGAAATCCAAATGCCGGCTTATAGACAGCCAAATATATCAGCTCCTTTATCTTCTACGCACACTAATGAAACTACGAATATCGCATAAAATATAATCTGACATAAATATTAACCTTTTAGGTATAAATTTAGTGATATGAGGGATGAAGAGGCAGATATCTATATATTGCATGAATATCTGTTAAAAAAGAGAAACGGGTAAGCCGCCTGAGCAATAAGCTGTACGGTAAGAAACTCGTTTCTCTTTTTGTCATTTTAAATATCAGGTATCCTGCTTTTTTCTACCTACATCCTCGCGGTTTAATATAACACAAATTTACCCGTAACTATCTAATCGTTAAAATGCAGTATAATGGTGGTTTTCTGATCTATACCAACCTGCGTTGATCCTGTCGGTTATAAAGAAATCTCCTCACTTCCATGATCGGGAAAACCTCCTCATCATCGATCACTACATAATAGATTATAAAATTATCAACATAGATGCGGTAATAGGCATATTTCCGTTCCCGGATGGAATGATATGGTTCAAAGGATTCTGCCACCGGAAGCCGGTCCAGTATGGCTTTCTCAACTTTATCCAACAGGTCACTGGCAGCTTTGGGGTTTTTCAGCTTTTCAGCGATATACGTTATCTTTTCGTCAAGCTCCTCATAAAAAAGCGGTAGGTAACGTAATCTGTATTTCTTATCATACATTTATTTTCCTCTGAAGGCTCCCAAACACTTCCTCATGGGTCATTCTTCTGCTGTCCTCTGCGGCTGCCCGGTCTGCCTCGTCCAGTGCCGCCTCTACGCCATCTGTAAGTTGGGAATACATGTCCAGGCTGAGGACCACCATAGCACCATATCCGTTTTTTGTAAGATATACTGGTTCTCCTTCATTCACAAGCCTTTCAATGTCCGGGAATTTATTTCTAAGGTCTGAAACAGGTCTGATCTGTATCATATATCACGCCTCCTTATCTTAATTCTATCATAATTTTATCATTTCTTTTATTCTACCTGATCATACATCAAAATGCAATGAAAACAGGATGTTTTATTTAGCAAAAGGGCTAGCATGGCACCTTTCCAAAGAGGTGCTTTTTTTTGCGCCTCTGACCGTATGATCCGTTTTTTCCCTGCCTGCCAGACCAAAAGAAAGAAGACCGTGCCCGTCTCTGCGGCATGGTCTTTTCTTTCCACAACCAAATCTTATTTAAAGGAGGTCCACAAATTGAGACTGAAAAACAAACTGCAGACACCTGCCCCGGCCGCACAGTGAACGAAAGCCGCGCATGGCTGAAGCGCATCTGCATCGCCTGGGCGATCTTAAACGGCCTGGGGTTCATCATGGCCTACATCACCCCGTTCTTTGCGGATGGCAAGTGGAATGACTGACCGCCGGGAGACGGCTGTTTTCGTCAGAAAGGCGGTGGTTTTACTTTGTCCCAGACAATGTCCAAAGCAGCCGGCAGGGCATCCCCCACAAGGGCAGGCCCGGCAGGAACCCGGCGGCCATACTGAAAAGCAAGAATGGAGATGTAAACTATTTCAGTACGGTGGTATTTATCTTTATCGCGGTGCTCCTGCCGGCATTCATCCTGGACCTGTTCAGCATCATCTTCACCAAGCAGGAGCTGGACCACTGTGCAGACCAAATGGTGAAACAGCTCCAGCTCTCAGGAAGCATGAACGGAGAGACCAGAATATCACTTCCTTGTAATCCTTTATCCTCTCCAATTCCTTTCTGGGT
>CAJTYJ010000062.1 GCA_910583895.1 uncultured Lachnospiraceae bacterium | reverse complement strand
TGCCTATCTGGCCCATAGAAAGACCACGCTTTCAAAAAGTTCGCTGTAGTACTAAGAGAAGGCTGGGAAATATACAGTTTTTCTGCCGCTTTTGTAAGACTCCCGGTTTCCACGATTCTGACAAAGTATTCATAATTGGGTACGGACATATCTTCTCCTTTTTCATGTTCTGACACATTTATATTTCCCCAAATGACTTACCTGAATTTCCATCTGCTGTGTTGTCATCGGTCAACAATGTCACCGCATCGCCTCCCTCCTTTGCCTTGCAGGCTGAGCATCCATTCTGCGCCATGTAGCGGAAAAGAAACGTGTCAGCACACTGATTATAATTTTTGCATTATATCTGATATAATACCTTTCGTATTTGCTTTTTGCAAGTATTACCGTTATGATAAAGGTACAGAAGCAATAAAGTGCACAATTTTTTCCGGATAACAATTGCTTTTTTATTAAATCTGTAAATATTTCTTAGCAGCAAATCATTTGCAGGTCTATAAGATAAAAATTATATAAAAGGAAAAGGAGCAAGAATGAAAGCCATTGTTGTTGATAAAGATTATGGCAGTGTAACAGAACAGGAACTGGACACCATTGAACAAGCTTATCAAAAAGCCGGTATTGAACTGGAGAGAAGGCATTTTACCACAGAGGAGGAAATCATAAACGGCTGCAGGGGTGCACTGGCAATTCTTGGAACCGGCAATCCGCCCATCACCAAAAACGTACTGGAAGCGCTTCCCGGACTGAAATTCATTCAGCGATTCGGAGTCGGAGTCAATTCCATAGATCTGGATGCCGCTGCCAAACTGGGCGTTGTTGTATTCAATCTCCCGGGATTTTGTGCAAAAGAGCTGGCTGATCTGGCCACTGCCATGATCATGGCGCTGATCAGAAACACGGTTTACTATGACCGGGAAATCCGGAAAGGAAACTGGCCCAAATGTCAGTATCTGCTGCCGGAAGATGTCCGGGAGATGACTCTTGGGCTTTATGGATTCGGTGCAGCCGGAAAACATCTTCAGGAGATCTTTCACGGCGGCTTTGGAACCCGGATTATTTCCTGCGACCCCTACGTATCGGAAGAGGTAAAAAAACAATATCCATATATTACATTTGTTTCCTTTGAAGAGTTGCTCATACAGAGCGACATTATCTCGATCCATGTAAACCTGACACCCGAAACCACGCACATTTTCAACAGAGAAGCTTTCCGGAAAATGAAAAATCACGCCATGATTATCAATACCTCCCGGGGACCGGTCATCGACCAGAAAGATCTGGCCTGGGCACTGCAAAACGGAGAGATTCTTTATGCCGGACTGGACACACTGGAAACAGAACCTATCCACCAGGAGGATCCCCTGCTGCATATGGATAATGTAATCCTGAATCCACACTGCGGATCCTATGGAGCCGGTTCCAAAAAGGAACAGATCCGAATGGTATGTGAACTGCTGCCCTCGGCTGTCACTCTTGGCAGAATCCCAGTCCGAAACGTAGCAGACAAAAAAGTGCTGGCTGTTGCAACAGACTATCAGTTTGTGTAAGCCAGAGCAGAAAGGAAAAAACGAATGTACACAGCATGCAGAATCATAAAAGACTTTAAAAGACCCGATCCTCAGCTGGTGAACCGTTTCCGGGGAATGCCGGTTGCCAATATTGATGATAATATGGGTAGAATCGCTGCCGTAGATGCTTCCATCATCCCCATGGGTAAAGGTCAGCTTCTTGGAACCGCTTTTACCATCCGTGTGCCCCAGGGAGACAATCTCATGTTCCATGCAGCCATGGATCTGGCCAGACCGGGAGATGTCATCCTGATCGACGCGGGCGGATTTGATAACCGGGCGATTTTCGGCGAACTGATGGCCGCCTACTGCAGATCCCGGGGAATCGCAGGAATCGTATGCGACGGGGCAATCCGTGACCGTGACGGCATCTCCCGAATGGAGCATTTTCCCGTCTACGCCCGAAGCGTAACCCCAAACGGTCCCTATAAGAACGGCCCCGGAGAGATCAATGTGCCGGTAGTCATCGGAGGAAAGCTGGTCCATCCCGGAGATATCATCGTCGGAGACCAGGACGGAATCGTCATAATCTCTCCTGCAATTGCCGAAGAAGTTGCAGATGCCGTGCTGGAAACGGAAAAGAAAGAAGCCGCAATTATGAGCGATATTCTGGAAAACGGCACCTATATCAGACCATGGGTAAAAGAAAAGCTCAAAGAGATCAACTGTGAGATCGTAAACGGAAACCAGGGAGGTGAATGATGGCAAAATACGACATTCTCATTCAAAACGGCACACTGATGGATCCGGCAGCAGGCATCTGTAAAACCGGCAGCCTTGCAGTTCAGAATGGAAAGATCTGCGCAGTCGGAACCGCAGAAGAAAAAGAAGCCGTCCAGGTGATCGACGCCCGTGGATGCTACGTGGTTCCCGGACTGACCGATTACCACATGCATGCATTTACCGGCGGATGTGAATTTGCGCTGCACCCGGATCTTCCGGCTGCCATCAGCGGAGTCACAACCGTGGTGGATGGAGGTTCTGCAGGCGTATCCGGCTTTGAAAGCTTTTATCGAAGTGATATTCTGCACAGTACGGTTAACGTGAAGGCCATGCTGAATATCTGCAGTGCCGGGCAGCCCGGTGTGTACTATCTGGAAAACATGGATCCTGCACTGTATCAGAGAGACCAGATTCTAAGACTGTGTGAACAATATAAAGGAATCATTGTCGCCATCAAAGTACGCCAAAGCCGGGAGATCGTAAAAGAAAGAGGACTGACCCCTCTGAAAGAGGCCATAAAAATCGCCCGGGAAGCAGGACTGCCGGTTGTTGTCCATACCACAGACTCTCCCGGAGAAATCCGGGACACGCTGGAAATTCTGCGAAAAGGAGATGTATTCTGCCATTGTTTTCATAAAAAAGGACGGACAATCCTGGATGAAAACAGTCATGTGCTTCCTGAAGTACGGGAAGCACAAAAGCAGGGAATCCTCTTTGACTGCGCACATGGCAGTATGAATTTTTCACTGGATATTGCCAGAACCGCAATATCCGAAGGATTCTTTCCGGACATCATATCCTCCGACCTGAGCATGCTCTCTTTTATGAAACCGCCGGCCTACTCCCTGTCTCATATCCTGACGGAACTTTTGAATCTGGGTATGCGTTTTGAGGAACTTCTGCCCAGAGTAACCTCCACCCCGGCCAGACAGATAGAAGCCGGCCAGAATGGCTTTCTGATCCCCGGGGCACCTGCAGATCTTGCACTCTTCTGCCTGGAAAAGAAAAAAGTCCATTTTAAAGACCACTACGGCAGCCATATGGAAGGAGATCAGATTCTGCGTCCCATGATGACCATCAAAGATGGACGGATTTTGTACCGCCAATACGATTTTTTTAACCAATAAAACAAAAGGAGAACAAGACCATGAAAAAGAAATCTGTAAGCATCCTGTTATGTATCGCCCTGACCACTGTCATGTTGAACGGCTGCGGCACCTCTGACAACTCCCCCTCTGACAACACTGCCGCTTCAGATGCGGAAACAGCAGCTCCGGAACAGACCGCTGACAGTGCTTCCATGACACTTCAGCTTGCTCATGTCAACCCCGGCAACGACGACGATAATCTGCATCATACCTGCCTGACCTTTGCCGATCAGTTAGACAAGCTGTCCGGCGGAACGATCGCTGTCAAGGTGGTCGGTGACTCTCAGCTTGGTACAGACCGTGAAGTGATCGAAGGAATGCAGATGGGCACTGTGGACATGTCATTCTCCATGAATTCTTCCCTTGGTTCTTTCCTTCCGGCACTCCAGGTTTTTGATCTGCCGTTTCTGTTTGGAAATCGTGACCAGGTATATGCCGTATTTGACGATGACGCCATCATGGACCCTTTGAAACAGCAGCTTTATGAAGAAGCAGGGATTCTGATTCTTGGAATGGGAGACAATGGTTTTAGAAACTGCCTGAATAACATCAAACCAATCAACAGCATGGAAGATGTGGCAGGAATGAAGCTCCGCCTTCCGGAAAATGCCATCTGGAGCGACTGCTTCTCTTCCTTCGGTGCAAGTCCCACCGCCATGGCGTTCTCAGAGGTCTATACAGCATGTCAGCAGGGAACCGTGGATGGTTTTGAACTGCCGACGGCATCCGTCTACAGCGGTGCCTACTGGGAAGTATGCGATTATTATTCTCTGACCGAACATTTGTTCACCGCTCTGGACCTGTGCATTTCCGGCATGACCTGGGACAGCCTGACCGAAGAACAACAGCAATGGGTACAGGAGGCAGCAGACTACGCGATGGAAGAAAACCGCAAGTATATTCAGGAAAAAGAAGCCGGCTGGCTGGAAGAAATCGGTGAAAATATGGAAGTGAACCAGTGCGCTGACAAATCCGGATTTACAGAAGTGGCACAGAAAGTCTATGAAAACTATACCGGCGAAATCGGGCAGGAGCTTTTAGACACTGTGATGAACAAGGTTGCATCTGTCCAGTAACCGGGAAAAACCGTCAGAAGGAGGCAGACCCATGAAATATTTCAAGCAATTTTGTAACCTGGTCAATAAAGTCTATACTTATTTTGGCGTTCTGCTGCTGGTAATTATCTGTATTGCATGTATTCTGCAGGTATTTTCGCGGTACGTTCTTGGAAGCGCCGTTCCCGGAACAGAGGAAATCAGCCGGTACTGTTTTATCTGGCTCGGTTTTCTGGGAAGCGCAGTCTGTGTGGAAAAATGGTCCAATGCCCATATTTCCATCCTGCATGACGGTTTGAAAGGAAAAGCCCGTATGTATCATTCCGGATTTTTAAACCTCATGGTGTTTCTGTGTGCGGCACTGTTGTTTGTCCAGGGCATCAAATGTACCAGCATCACTTCCAGGCAGCTGAGCAGTATGCTGCGTATCCCCATGAGCTTTGTATATGCAGCCATCCCCTTCGGGGCATTTGGTATGATGTTAAGCGCCGCAAAACGCTTTTTGGAATTGTTTCTTCCAAAAGATAACAAGGAGGTGCAAAATTGAGTGCAGTCATTCTTTTTGGAATTTTGATTCTTTTCATTATCATTGGAATCCCGGTATGCTTCAGCATCGCATATTCTGGTATCGGTTTTTTGCTTTTCACCCATATGAAACCGCTGATTCTGATCGCCCAGCGCTCATTAAACGGCATGGACAGCTATACACTGCTGGCAATTCCTCTGTTCACACTTGCCGGATATCTGATGGACAAAGGCGGACTCTCCAAACGGCTCGTCCTCTTTTTAGAACGTGCGTTTTTCTGGATTCCGGGCGGAATGGGAACCATTACCGTCATGTGCTGTGCCGTATTTGCAGCGCTGACCGGATCCGGTCCGGCCACCGTAGCTGCCATCGGCGCCATCATGTATCCGGCAATGAAGTCCGGAGGATATCAAGAAGACAGCGCAGCCGGCCTGCTGGCATGCGGAGGAGCCCTAGGACCGGTCATTCCTCCAAGTATCTGTATGATCGTCTACGGTACTACCATGGGCGTATCCGTCCCTGCCATGTTTATGGCCGCCATCGGCCCGGGATGCCTGATGGCACTGTCACTGATCATTGCCAATATTCTGGTCTGCCACAGACAGAACATCCGGCAGATGAAAAAAAAATATTCCTTCCAGGAAATTCTTGAAGCATTTACGCATGCATGGGGTGTGCTCCTTCTCCCGATCATTGTACTGGGTGGAATCTATGGGGGCGTTTTTACACCGACCGAAGCGGCTGCCGTATGTGTGGCGTTTGCCCTGATTCTTGGAGTCTGCTACCGGGAACTGAGTCCTGCAAGTCTGACAGACTCCCTGATCAAAACAGTAGAAACCTCGTCCATGGTCATTATTATCGTTGGAATGTCCGCTGTTCTGTCATGGATCCTGTCTGCAACCGGCATTCCGGCACAGATCGCATCTGCAGTTACTCCCTTTCTCGGGAATAAATATGTCTACATTGTCGTACTGCTTCTGATTCTGTTTGGCATCGGCTGCCTGATGGAGACGGTGGCCAGTATGCTGATTCTGGGTCCCATTCTTGTCCCCATCGGCCTGGCGCTTGGAATGAATGATCTGCATCTGGCCATCGTATTCTCGGTTGCTCTGGTAGTGGGAATGGTGACTCCGCCTTTTGGTCTGAATCTTTTCACAGCATGTGCCACTTCCGGCCAGACCTTCCTGCAGGTAGTCAGGGGAATGATCCCATACCTGATCGCACTGATTGTGGCCGTGATCCTGGTGGCTTTTATACCAGAACTGTCATTATTCCTTCCACGGCTCATGAAACTGGCCTGATCGACTTGGCCTCAAAGAAACTAAAACAGGAAAAAGTATCCTGATTCCAACAATATCTTAAAATCAGACTTTAGCAGCGAGGCAGTTTTTTGGCTGCCTCGCCACAGACTGTCAAAGAACCCCTGTTATGCAGCAGCGCAACAGAGGTTCTTTTTAAAAGCAGCCATGCTCATTGTGACAAAAACGGGCACTGAACTGCCTTCCACTGTCAATCTGGCGGGATAGTTCGGATACTGGAATTTTTACAGTCTCTTGACAATAGTATAACATTATGTTATATTACAAAAGACAACATATTGTTATACATAAAGGAGGGACGAAACATGATACCGCAGCTGTCAGATGCAGAACTTGAAATTATGAAAATCATATGGGGAAACCGGTCACAGGAAGTGACACGATTCCCTTATATCATGGACGGGCTGGCGGCCAGAGGAAAACCGTGTCAGAAAAATACACTGATTGTCCTCTTGTCCCGTCTGATAAACAAAGGATTTTTAAATGCCAGAAAAATCGGACGGCGAAATGAATATACCCCGCTCGTTTCAGAAGCTGAATACCAGGCAGTGCAGACCAAACATTTTCTGGATAAGATCTATGAGGGAAACGCAACCGGGCTGGTTTCCACTCTGATTTCAGGGGATTTGCTGACCGACGAAGAATACGGAGAATTGAAGAAACTGCTGGAGAGAGGACGGGAAAAATGAATCTGCTATTCAAACTATTTTTATCCATGTCTTTTTCCGGTGCCCTGCTCATCCTGGCACTGCTTTTGGGAAAACCGTTTTTAAAAGATAAAATCAGCCGGCAATGGCAATATTACATCTGGCTCGTTGTGATCTTACGGCTGCTTATCCCCTTTGGACCGGAAACAAACCTGATGGGGAGAACCTATCAGGCTGTGGATCAGGCCATAGCCCGGTCCGCTTCTTTCTCCCGGCAGCAGACGCTCTTTTTGGATCCCAAAGACGCTCCTTATGTTGGTTTTGAACCGGACAGCGAAGATGCAGACCAAGCGGCAGAAGCCTTGACTACTGCATGTTCATTTCCGGATTCCGTATCACCGCTGATCCGTCCCCTCCGGCTGATCTGGCTGCTGGTTGCACTGGGTATGCTGATACGGAAAATCACCGTCTATCAGAGCTTTCTGCGGTATATCCATGCCGGACTGACCCCGGTTTCCGACCTGAAAGTTTTAGACCGGCTTTCGGCAGCAGCAGAACAGGCAGGTATAAAAAAACCGGTGGAACTTTGTATCCATCCGCTGATTTCTTCGCCTCTTCTGACTGGCTTTCTGCATCCGTGCATCGTCCTGCCGGACCTTCATATTTCTGAAAAAGATTTTCCGTATATCGTCCTGCACGAACTGACCCACTGGCAGCGAAAAGATATACTTTATAAATGGCTGGTGCAGCTGACCGTCTGCCTGCACTGGTTTAACCCTCTCGTTCACCTTATGAACCGGGAAATTACAAAGGCGTGCGAATTTTCCTGCGATGAGGCAGTTCTTGCGAAAGCAGGACACGACAATGCACAGGACTATGGAACTACTCTGCTTAACGCCATGGCGGCAGTGGGGAAACACCGGGAGACTCCGGGAACCGTTACCTTAAGTGAGAATAAACAACTGTTGAAAGAAAGGATCTGTGCAGTTATGAATGTTCGACAGCCATCAAAGGCAGCTAAAACAGGAACCTTCATTCTGACATTGTGTGTGGTTTTCGCTGCGGCCTTTGTTGGAGTTTATACGATGGAAACAGCCGCTGCATCTGATCACCCGGTCGAAACAGAAGACGCTTCCTCTTCTGCATCTGATCGGCCGGTCGAAGCAGCAGACGCCCCCTCTTCTGCATCTGATCGCCTGGTCGAAGCAGCAGACGCTTTCACAGAAGTGGAACGGTACTATGAGGAAGACAGCCTGCCGCTGTTTGGAATTGCTTTCTCCCGGCTGGATGAAAGTGCACAAAAGAAATGGCTGGAAAAGCTCTATGCGGACGACGAGATTGCTTTCTTCTCTGTCGCTGTGGGCGGACTTGATCCGGCCTCTTCCCTGTTTGCCGACTTTGCGGAAAAAACATATGCAGAGGAAGAAACTGCATTTTTCTCCACCCTGGCGGACTGCATGGACGAAGCAGAACTGGAATCCTGGCTGGACCGGGCACTGAAAGATGGAAGGTGGAACTTCCAATCCATACTGTATGACCGTCTGGATCGCGGTGATGAATTTGACAGACTGGAAGAAAAACAGGAAAAGGAATGGGAAGAAATGCTAAGAGCGGAATATCAGGCAGCAGGCGTTACCATGAGCGGCAAAAATTATTACTATCAGGGACAGCTGGTCAATGTCTTTCTGGACACCCGCGCCAACCAGTCTTTTTATACGCTGAATATGAACCCGGCCGGAACCGTCAACATCAAAATAATCCGTGATGCTGACGACAAAATCACAGGCGCCGCGTATCTGACGGAGACAGAAGTGACAGAACTGTTGGGGGACTGGTCGTAAATATAGGGCATCCCATCTTCCATTGCCGGATAACGGGCTTTCCTCATCCCATACACCAGGTGATTTTAAGCCCGTTGTCCCGTCCGGGGAAGATGTATCCCCACATCAAAAGGCTGCTTTTTTCCAGGTGACTTTTTATCCCGCTTCCACGGCCAGTTCCACGCCTCTTCTGAAAAAAATTCCAATCTATAAAAAAATTACATTATTTTTATGAAAATTATCTTTGTTCTTTTTCGCCTGGCAGTCATTTCTTTTTTCACACTGGCAATTGCTTCTCCCTGCAGGTTCAGATAAATCCCCATCTTAACCTTCATCTCCCTTTTTCAGGCTGGCGGCCAGCCTGTTATTTCTGATAAAGTATGCGTCATCTGCCTCTGCTATTTTTTCTGGCATGTAATCCACATACTGCTGTGTCATCTCCTCATATGCATGGCCCAAGTAATCCCTTACCCCCTGCAATGAAACTCCTTCCTCATAAAACAAGGTCGCTATGCCGTGCCGGTAATCATGAGACCGGAACATATAATCACCGTTTTGTATGTTCTGTCTCTCGCAATATTTTAACATATTGTATTTGAATGTACCGCTTCGGTACGCTCCTCCTTGGCTGTTTTTCCAGACGATCCTCCGTCTCATCGCGTCATACTGGCAGGCGATCTCTGTTTCCCAGCCATCCGCCCCTTTCCGGCGCAGGGAGACCAAATTCCCAGCATAGTCGTAATCATCAATCGTCACTTAAAGCATCTTCCTATTCCCAGAATACTCCAATTTTCATTTTGTGTCATGTCATCAATATCTGCCTTATTATTATTACATACTTGGATATTTTCTAAAGCCATTTGGGGGGATAATGTCAATCTGTCTTTGAAAGAAACAGAAGTTTCAATTAAAATATAGTTTTCATAATCAACTATTTCTAATGATGCAATAATCTTCTTATGATTAAAGAAATATATGTGAGAAATATCATCTACAGCATCAATATCAAAATTGAAAGCCTCAATATAAGTCCAAAATTTCACATCAATTATTTCAATTCCATAGGCTTGAACATCTAATAATTTATCTGGCTTTTCTAAAATATTAACATTACTATACAATGCAAACTTAGAAATAACTGTTTCATATGTCATTCTAGTATAGATAATAATCTCATTGCACATTATCTCACACCACTTAATAAAGCATTTCCATTGCCCCGCTGTAAACCTCCCCGTCCTGTTATATTGCCCTATACATAATATATTAACCATTTCTTTCATTACATCTCCGTTTCGTATTATGCATCAAAGTGGTTTTGTCTTTCCAGGTTTTGGATAATCTCCAAGTTTCAAAACATGATAATGATCACCATCGTAATGATCATCACCGTCGTGCCTGGGATGAAATTCAATTCGTCTGCTGCCTGGATCTTCATCAGCTTTCCCCAAGTGTCCAGATCAAAACCGGTCTGATTCTCATTTCCGTCCACAATTCCAATCACCTGACCACGGCTGTTATAACGATATCTCTGTAACTTCCTATCTTCCTTACTGCTTCCGGCGCTGGCCACACCGGAAAGAAGTCCCCGCGCCTCATAGTGGAAATGGAACTCTATGTCCTCAGGGCATAGTCCGCAAAGGACCGTTTTTCCTCCACCAGCCGGTCACTGAGGTCGTAGGTGTACTCAAACACGGCCCCTTCCATATTGCGGGCCTGAATCAGGCGATCTTTCAGGTCGTACCGGTAGTTGATCTCCGTTTCCCGGCCATCCGCACCTTTCCGACGCAGAGAAACCACATTCCCGGCACAGTCGTAGGATACCAGGGTACTACGGTCGATGCCGTTCTTTTCATCCACCATCCGTTCACAGATTAAACGGTCCCGCAGGTCATATTCCCGGAAGACCCATTCCCGTCTTCCACCAGAATCCATTTCCCGCCATCAAAACATATCCCAGTTTACCTGCCATCTCCGTCACAGGTATAGGAGGTGCGACCAAAGAACTGCCTGCCGTCTTCCGCCGGGATCGGTTCCGCTTTCTCAAGCAGGTTCCCGGACAGATCATACCAGTAGTAAGAAAGCACTGTTCAGCCAAGCGCTAAGTTTTTGTCAGCAGGATCAAGACCCCGAAAGCCTATTTATCCTATATATACTTTTACGCTCTCTCTTGCATTTTCTAATAGTAAAGTTAATTCTTTACTTAAATTATCCAATCTTTTAATCATTTGTTTCCCCCTTTCATTATTCATATTTTTACCGATCCACAATTTGATCTCTTCAAGTTCTTTTAATATTGATCTAAAATCCTCTTTCTCAACTTCTATTCCACTTTGAAAACATTTTACCCACTGCAAATCCAACATTTCAACTATTGGCATCCAAAACTCTTGAAATACCTGTTCAGTTGCAATAGGCACATAAAATTCATCTTCCTCTTTACTAATAGGGTTACTTACCATTAAACATACTGACATACGATTATTTCCTCTACCCAGAATAAGTCAAAACAAAATATTGCGCATGAAATTGCTATTAAATGTCTAATGATTTCCAAATGTTGCATCAAATGTATAATCTGGAAATTCTACTTGCAATCTTTCTATACTCTCTTGTACAGCTGCTCTTAATTCAACACTATCTCCATCCAGCCGGAAAATAAATGTTTTTATTTCTTACAATTCTGTTATATCAGATACATTATCAACTTTGTTCGTTTTTGCTTGCCTAGTTCCCCTAAGCATTTTCCCCTTGAATCAATTATTTCTATTTCTTTATTTAATTTTACTGTTATACTCTCCCTATCTCCATTACCTGTTACATTCTCCTGTTGTGCATTTTTCGGAATTTGCTCAATTATAGATTATAAGTTAAATTTCTAACATATGATCTACTTCTAAAACTTTCATATATTCATTAACTTTTTTAATTAAATCTTTTATTACACTTTGTGTAGGTCTACCTGAATTGTAATACAATCTCTTTATTTTGCAAAACACTGCTGGATTACTAATTAAGAATTCTGTCGTTTCCATATTGATAAAACTTCTTAACGAATCTAAAGAAATTACAAGCAGTTCATCATCTTCTTCTGTATTAAGCAACTCTACTAACAACAACCATTCATACTTATTATCATAATTATATAAACAGTAGGCTATTCTTTTCTTCCATTCAACATCTTTTTTTGATATTTCTTCCAGTAGCATTTTCCAGTCAGATTCTTTAAATTCAGAAATAATCTCCCTTGCAATATCTACCCCTTCATCATACCAATAATCTATAGTAAAATAACCTGATAAATATTTGTTAAGTTCATCATACATGTTTTTCTCCTAATCTGTTACTGTTTACAAGCACTGCCCTTTACATAACAGCCTTTTGAATCTTTCCTCTAAAATTCTTTTCCCTTGCCAGTAACCAAAATCTTTTATTTTCAGGAACTTATCTCCTCGATCAGTAATATCACTGCGAATCCTGAAAGATATACTATCAATCTCATCAGAAATCTCTCCCGCAACCATAAATTAGGAAACAAAAAACTGATCCATATACTCCTAACTATAGTAGCCGACTCTATCAAAGAAGAGATATATTATTATTTTTGGTGAACTACAGACACCTCCTTTAAAACTATCTTTTACTAACTTAGTAAAAAATGAAAAACAAAACTCCGCAAAGAACTTCTAGTAAATCCATATCTATGCCTCTTTTTCTGATATGCTCTTGGAGTCTCATTGTACCTGAATTTGTAAGACAATTTTTCAGATGCCCATAAATAATGAGGCGTACGCACATCGTACATTGATTAAATTTAGATGCATGTGGAGGAAAATCAACCGCAAAAGCAAGCACTGGGCAGATTCTAAGAGTACATTTCTGACACAAGTGCTATACCGATATGACGTTTCATCCTGCTTGAAAATGTAATGAATACAATGTGTTCTATCAGATGATCGGTCAGGGCAGAATCAATATTCCTGCGATTTATATATGTAATAGAGACTATATGTACTTACTTAATATCATCTGTAACGTCAAAACATATTCTTTAGTTCCGTAACTACATTGGCTCATGGTGAGTTAACAGAGTGTTCCATCATAGTGTGAACAGTAGTCCTAATCTGGATCAACAGGTTCAAAGCGATCCAAAAATCCTGTACCCCCACCACCTGTTGGATAACCTACAGTAACATCTGAGCTAATCTTAATCACTTCATTTCTAGGTCTTACTTTTCTCTGACCTTCTAATATTTTTTTCTCTATCTCAGGACTAATAATAGTCCTTTCAGGATTATTCGAAATATCATTATCTGGATCACACGTTACATTCTCTTGCTGTGCATTTTTCTCCGCATCCGTATTAGTATTACAGGAAACTCTATTCCTTCCGCTTGGATCATAATACATCACCGGATTGTTTGCACAGTAGGCATACAGGTTCAGCCCGTCCCCTCGACAGGTGTCCTCCTGCATGAAACGCCCAATTACCGGATTATAATATCTTGCCCGCAGATAATACTGCTCCGTTTCTGCGTCATACTACTGGCCTCCATAAAGAAGTCGGTTTGATACATTCTCATGCTTCCCAAGGATCCTCCCAAAGGCATCATACTCATACGCATTTTCAGGAACTCCGGCTTCTCCTGTCACCCATCCTGTACTCTGGTGCTCATCCTGGTGGACTCCATAAAGCCGTCCCTGATACTCCAGACCCGCCAGTCCCTTCCCACGGATATAACGGCTGATGTCCGTTCCTGTCTCATCAGACTCTGTATACAGTTCCCGATTCACATACAGGAATGTGCTTTTCTTTCCGTTTACAGTCAGGCCTGCGCGCAGTCCTTCCCCGTCATACCGGTTCTCCTGAATCTCCTTTCCGCCGGAAAGGATACGGATCTGACGGTTTTCCGTATCGTAAAGATACTGCCGCTCCCCCTTTGGACCAGCTTCCCTGATCAGATTGCCCTGGAGATCAAAGGTATAGTCCCAGACTTCTCCGCCCGCTGCCCGTCTGATCAGCTGATTCTTTCGATTGTAACGGTTTTTTTCGGTTTTTCCTCCTTTCCTTTTTTCCAGACGGTTTCCGCACAGGTCGTAGATATAGCTGGTTTCCTCCCCATTCCTGCTCTCTGCAGCCAGACGGTTCATCCGGTCATAACGGTAACGGATATCCCGAATCTGCAAAGAACACCCACTGGAATAGTCCGGAAGCATCATCGTCCCTCTCCTGACGATCCGGTTTCCGTTCAAGTCATACTCATATTGCAGATCACAGATCGTTTTCCCATTCCCGGTTTCCGTCAGCAGGCGGACGATGTTCCCTTCTGTGTCATACTCATAAGCCGTCCTCACTCCGTTCCGGTGACGGATCTCTTTCACTTTTCCTCCTGGAGTATGGCGGTAGCTTACAATTTCCCCAACTTCATCTGCTACAGAGGTGAGTCTTCCTCCATGGTCATATCCATAGGACAGTACCCGGCCGCTGCCATCGGCCATGGTCTTTACATTGCCATCCAGAAAGTAAGTGTAACGCAGCACGGTGTGACCGGAAGTTTCCTTCCGCAGGAGCTTTCCATCCGGTCGGAATTCGTAGCGGTAACGGAATCCTCCGCCGACTGCCTGTCTTAAATATCCCAGACAGTCGTATTCCCAGATTCTCACTTCACGATTCTTCCCGTCTTTGTCGCAGCTGATTCTCTTCACAGGGTTCCCGTCTATATTATACTCGGTTTTCACCTGGTTGCCCAGACGATCAACAGAAAAAATCTGCCGTCCCTCCCGGTCATAGCAAAACCGTTCTTTCCTCCCTTCCTGGTCTGTGATCTCGCAGATCTTCCCCTGACTGTTATAACGGTAATGAATGATTTTCGCTGTCTATTCCGTTGTTTACCGCGATAAAACACACGTTATTTCTGCGGAAAATCTCCATAGCGTTTCCCACTTGGAGATAGTCGTGCCCCCAACGGGTCATATCTTTCATAATGCACATGCCGACTTTGCCGTTTTCCACGTCCTCTATCATGCGGGAGTAGACAGAACGGTCAAAAAATCTGCCGCTTTCGTCATCGTCAATGTAGTGCCGGATAT
>CAJTYJ010000061.1 GCA_910583895.1 uncultured Lachnospiraceae bacterium | reverse complement strand
ATCAGCAAGGCTGATTGGGAGTTCTGTGGATAGAACTGCGGAAACTCAAGAAAAATGTATATTGCAATTAAAATCTTCATATGCTATAATGCCAATAGGCAAAGAGATAACATATTGCATTAAGTCCACGAAAAACCCCCGGAGTCGCATTCCGAGGGTTTTTCTATTGGGCTAGTTGTCATGATTGTCACGATCTAACCACTTGATGATGTAGTGGCAAGCCACACCACCCGCAATCGTAACCAAAAGAGATAACATATACTGCATTAAGTCCACCCCCTTCCCGTGTCGGTATAGGGCATGACAGCATAAGTAGTATAACACAAAATGACAAATACTGCAAATTGTAAATTGTCAGATAATTCATGCTGCAGTAAGCTGGATTCGAGCAACTATATCTGACAACTTACTTAATTGTAACCATAAATTAAAAAATTTGATCAGTGAACAATGAACACAAGCGTCCCAGAATCACAAAGAATACGGAACCAGTCAAAGCGTTCAGCCCTTGCATAGCGAAGAAGCTGTGCATACATGAAGTTCTTTCCGCGCCTTTACAACGCGTCGTAAAACTGCCATTTTGCGACGCATTATATTTATCTTTATTTACTACTGTTCTCCATATTTTATTTCATAAAAACGCACATATATTTACATAATAATATTATGTAAATATATGTGTTGCTGTTCTTTTTTATAACGATCCAAAACAGATACGCATTTCCTCATTGACGAATCAAAACAGGCCTTGATATACTAATGACATGATTATTTTAGAAATACATTATAAAAAGGAGAATCCAGACTATGAAATCATCCAGTGAGCTGCGCACGTTGCTGCGCGCGATGGATCATAAAGGCTATCCTGCCTACAAATCGCTGGCAGGCAGCTATCAGTTTCCGAACTTTTCTCTGTCGATTGATCATGTACAGGGGGACCCTTTTGCATCTCCCTCCAGCCTTCATGTGGAGGTCAGCCATAAAGGAGCCGGCTTTCCGGCTGCTTACTATGGACAGGACTGTGCCCGCATTGCCTTGCAGGATTTTCTGACCAGACAGTTCGCTGCTCAGTTTGAGGACTATAACTTTAAGGCAAAGGGGTCTGGAAAAAGCGGACTTTTATCCATCACCCGCTGCGGCCAGGAAGTACTGGAACGAAGTGCCTGTGAAATTACAGATACGAAAATCATTGCCCGCTTTCACGTGGGATTTCCCGCTTTCGGGCGTACCATCAATGCCGGAGAACTGGAAAAAATTCTGTTTGACTTTCTGCCCCGGTGCGTGGAGAACAGTTTCTTCTATCAGAAACTGAATAAAAAGAAAGTGGAGGATGCGGTTTTCCTGGCGGAAGACCAGGAGGCGATCCGCAAAATTCTGAAAGAAGAAGAACTGACTGCTTTTGTAGCCAATGGATCCATATTGCCAAGAAAAAGCGGCGTCTCTGATCTTCCCATGAAAGACAGTGTTCCCTTCTGCTCTCCTGCTTCTATGGAACGCACTTTTTCACTGCCTCACAGAGGGAGGATCACCGGTATGGCTGTTCCGCAGGGAATTACGCTGATCGTAGGGGGAGGCTATCACGGCAAATCCACTCTGCTGGAAGCACTGCAGACCGGAGTCTACAATCATATCTCCGGAGATGGACGGGAGTATGTGATTACAGACGATACAGCCGTCAAACTCCGGGCTGAGGACGGACGTTCCATCCGAAATGTAGATATCTCTCTTTTTATCAATGATCTGCCCAACAAAAAAGATACGACCTCTTTTTCCACTCCGGATGCCAGCGGGAGCACTTCTCAGGCAGCTGGCGTCATCGAACATATGGAAGCCGGATCCCGCCTGTTTTTGATCGACGAAGATACTTCCGCCACCAATTTTATGCTGCGGGACGATTTTATGCAGCAGGTCATCAGCAGGGAGAAAGAACCGATCACTCCTTTTCTAGAACGTGCCAGAGATCTGTATGAGAAGGAAGGCATCTCCACGATCCTGGTGGCGGGAAGCTCCGGCGCGTTTTTCTACATTGCGGACAAGATTTTGCAGATGGACTGCTACTGCCCCATCGACATAACAGATCATGTAAAAAAACTGTGCAAAGAACATACGGCTCCCCGGATTCAGGCACCTGGATTTACAGTTCCTGATTTTAAACGGACACTCCCCGTCTATAACCGAAACAGAAAGCGCGATGGCAGAGATTATCGGGGAAATCGTTCGGACAGCAGCCGGCATGAGCACATGAAGGTGAAAACCTTTGGCAGGGATTCTTTTTCTCTGGACAAAGAAACCGTGGATCTGCGATATGTGGAACAACTTGCAGATTCCGAACAGACCAGTGCCCTGGCTCATCTTCTGCGATATGGACTGGAACAGGTGGTGGACGGAAAACGTACGGTAAGACAGGTAGTGCAGATTCTTTCTGACACTCTGGAAAAGAAAGGATGGGATCCCTTCTGCGGTTCCTACATCCCCTGTGGTCTGGCAAAGCCCCGAAAGCAGGAACTGTTTGCCTGTCTGAATCGTTTTCGAGGTTGACCAGATATCTGTAAAAGAAATAAAGAATGCCGCCGTTTTTGGAATGATGTCCCTAAAACGGCGGCATGTTTATATCATTACTGCTGATTCAGCACTTCTGTGATCTTATTGATCATCTCATCTTCTTTCAGTCGGAATTTGATCTCCACACGTCTGGATGCCTCCATATTCACTTCTGTGGAATTTTCCTGGTAGATGGGATTGCTGTAAGAACGCCCATTGACGGTAAGCAGATCCCGCAGCTGCCCGATCTGGTGTTCCGGCAGTCCGTTCGCATCATCCATGCAGAACTTTGCCACAGAATTCGCACGGTTATAGGATAAAGTCATATTGCTCTCATACCCGCCGTCCGTATCCGTGTGCCCCTCGATGATGATCTCTGCAATATAGGGCCGAAAATTGTCCTGCAGAAGCACGCCCAGATACATGGGAATAATTTCTTTTAAAGTTTCTTTGCTTTCCGATGTCAGTGTCGCACTGTTATAGCGGAACAACACATCAGAGGAAAAGGTAATGGAACCGGTCTGTGCATCCACTTTCATGGATGAGTTGCTGAAGCGGGTCTGCAGTTCTCCGATAATATCCGTACGAATGCCGACAATATCCTGCAGTTCACTTCGGGTCGCGTTCAGCTCTGCACGGGCTTCGTCAATCTCCAGATAAGCAGCGTCCAGCTCTTCTTTGGTCATGGTCGCCTGCGCATACGCCTGCTCCAACTCCTTCAGGGAGTTGCGCAGCTCCGCTTCAGAAGCTTCCAGATCAGCCCGGGAAGCCTCCAGATCAGCCTGTGAGGCTTCCAGCTCGGTCCTGGTGGAATTTAGCTGGAGCTGAGCCTCTTCCAGATCGGTCCGCTTCTGTTTATAGATGGCGAGGGTAATGGCAATGATCAGAATAAAGATCAAAAGCAGCGCCGCCATCATATCAGAATATGACTGCCAGTACCCTGGCTCTGCGAATGCAGCTCTGTCCTTTTTCTTATTGTTCATATAAATCCCTCATCTGATGAAATGTATACAATTCGTTGCTTAAATCCTCGCAGGTTCTGGAAAGTGCAGCTTCAATCTCCCGCTGCCTGTCTAAAGCCAGATTCATGGTATCACTCATAGTGCGGCTGGCATCCAGAAGCAGTCTTGTACTTTCCTCCAGGCGCTGAAAATTTCTGGCATAGGTTCCCTGGGCTTCACAGGCCTGACTGAGAGATTTCCCAAGATTGCCAAAATCCGTGCTCATCGTGTCCGACAGACGATTCATGAACTGCTGTATAATCTGCTCTAACCCTTTCATCTGCTCTGCCGCATTGCCCCGCATCAGTTCCATCATATTTTTCAGAGAATTGGCCATATTGGCCTGATAGATCAGCATAGCGCTCATATTCTCATCTGTATTGCCGGGAACCGGAGCGGCGTATTCACGGAAAGCAGACAAAAAACCAGACAGCTTCTCATAGGCATCGGACATCAGACTCCGGTACACAAATGTGAATACCAGAGAGAAAAAGATACCATAGACGGACGTGTGAAATGCCACCTTCATGCCGTCCAAAAGGGGAGCAATATTGTCAGATATCGTAAAGATGTCATTCCCGGAAAAAGAACTCATCCCGAGAGTGAGTCCGAGAAAGGTTCCAAGTATGCCAAGTCCCGTCAGCGTTCCGGATATGGCCGAATTAAAATAGGTTTTTCCCACCTGGTCGATCAGTTCTTCATTGATGTACTCTTCGATGGGACAGACTTCCGTAACCACGCCTTTGGAGCTGGTATGCATATGAACACGCTTTTGATATTTTGCAAACTGTGCATTCAGAACCGGGCTTGGAAACAGATCTTTTTGCTGACGATACTCCTGCCACAGATTCTTCTGGCAGGAATCGTACTTCTCCTGCATCTCTTCTGTGGCGAACACCAGTGCATCCGTCAGCTGATTCAGCTGGCCGAAGCTCGAAAAAGAAATGAGAAACAAGACACCAATAATCAGCAGAAATCCCATATTGATGATCAGATTACTCATGGAAATGGATGCTTCTGTAAAGACACCGTTTATGTACAGGATAAATCCAAACATCATAATGTACAGAACTGCCAGCAAATAGTAAAGTTTATTTTTCATGATAGGCCTCCTTTATTATGCTCACTTTAACACATTTTTCCCCTGGCCACAATCCATTGCACGGAATCTTAAATGAATCTTTAAGAAATCTTAAAAAAGAAGGCCTTCTCATGAATGACTGTCTACTTCTCTTCTGCCGAGTAATAAGGAATGATCAGACTCTTTCCTGCTATCAAATGTCCTGTCACCAGATGGTTGATCTTCATAACTTCATTGATAAAATCGGCACGCGTCTCATAGTATGCGGAGTCCATATAGGCATCGGCCAGATCCCACAACGTATCCCCCTTTTGAATCTCAATGCTTGTATAATACTTATAGACCGTTTCCTGTCCGTTCTCTTCTGCTCTGGCAAACAGTGTTCCAAAACCGAAACCCATGCCAAACATAACCATCAGCGTTGCGCAGAAAATCAGAATCTGTCTCCTCCTGGTCTTCTGCTCCTTCAGCGTCTGCTCTCTTCTCTCCTTTCGGAATTCTTCTCTTGTCATCGCTCCTTCTGCATACATATCACTTGCTCCTCCTTTGTGAACGTCTGTTCCCTTTTCTTTATACATTATACAAGGCGAACATTTGTTTGTCAACACAAAATCGAAAGTTTGTTCGATTGTTTGTTCGATACAAAAAAAGAAGAGGACCAATCACTGTATGACAGGCAGCACAGATTCAGACAGCCCAGCGACACGGCAAGCGCATGAAAACATAAACAATAAACGAAAACCATGATTTCAGGAAAATAAAAACGCTCAGAAACCATAATTAGCAAACGATTCATTCTTATGTTTGCCGCAGCCTATTATTCCTTTAAGTGCTGCGTATAACCTGGAAACGATTCATTCTTACGTTTGCCGCAGGCAGGTGATAAAAGCAGAAAAAAATGCCCCCCTTGTGCAGGAGCGCATTTATTCAGACGATTATCTTTTCTTTTTTCCCAGTGCACAGTAGAAGACAAATGCCAAAAAGACGATTGCCGCTGTCATCCATCCACCCAGCACTGCCGGACCTTTCTGGCTGAACATATCATAATATCCCTTCAGATAGATGACCACGATAATCAAAGGAATTCCAATGGCCACATAATTTTTCAGACCTTTCGGGAAAGCCTTTCCGGTTCCTGCATTGACCTCCTCGATAAAGTTGTCCCAGCCCCAGCCGTTTTTTCTGGTACAAAACAGCACATAGCCCAGGCTTCCCAGAGGAAGAAGATTGTTGGACACGATAAAATCTTCCAGATCCATAATCGTACTGCCCTCTCCCAGCGGCTGAATCATGGAAAGCACGTTGTACCCCAACACTGCCGGCATACTGAGCAGAATGATCAGCACAGCACTGACCAGCACACTCTTTTTCCGGGACCAGCCAAACAGATCCATATCAAAGGCAATGATATTTTCAAACACTGCGATGATCGTGGACAGGGCTGCAAAGGTCAGGAACAAGAAAAACAAAGAACTCCACAGAAAGCCTCCCGGCATCTGTGCAAAAATGTTGGGCAGTGTGATAAACACAAGGCTTGGTCCTGCTCCTGGTTCGATTCCGTAGGCAAAGCAGGCCGGAATCACAATAAATCCGGCGGTCAGCGCCACAAAAGTATCCAAAGCCGTGATGCTGACAGCTTCCCCGGTCAGACTATGGGACCGGTCCAGATAACTTCCGAAGATCAGCATGGCACCAATACCAAGAGATAAGGTAAAAAACGCCTGACTTAAAGCAGCAAAAACTACGTTGCCGATGCCATTTTCCAGCATTTTCTGAAAATCAGGAACCAGATAGAACCGGATTCCCTCCACAGCCCCGTCTAAAAAGACGGAATGGACTGCAAGCACCAGCATAATCAAAAGCAAGGCAGCCATCATCCATTTGGTGATCCGTTCCACGCCGGACTTTAAGCCCAGCATACAGACCGCAAAGCCGATGATACAGATCAGAACTGTCCAAAAAGCCATAGTTGGAAGGTCCAGAAGCATTCCCCCGAAGGCATCTGCAATCTGATCCGGGGAAGCTTTTGTAAATTCGCCGCGCAGACTCCGATAACAGTAATACATCATCCAGCCGCCCACCATGGTGTAAAACATCATCAGAAGATAACATCCGAAGATGCCGATGTATTTGAGCCGGTGCCAGAGCGTCCTTGAAGGAGCCAGCTTCTCAAAACTTTGCGCCACACTTTTCCGGCTTCCTCTTCCGACTGCAAATTCACAGACCAGCACCGGGATGCCAAGAATCAAAAGAAAGGCAAGGTAAATCAAAATAAAAGCTGCTCCGCCGTACACTCCGCATATATATGGAAATTTCCACACATTTCCGATACCGATGGCGCATCCTGCAGACACCAGGATGAAACCAAGGCGGGAACCAAATTTTTCTCGTTTCATAGTTGTCACAATCCTCCGTATTTCATAACATTTCT
Source organism: uncultured Lachnospiraceae bacterium (assembly GCA_910583895.1). Taxonomy (GTDB): domain Bacteria; phylum Bacillota; class Clostridia; order Lachnospirales; family Lachnospiraceae; genus Hominiventricola. The sequence continues at coordinate 10,272 of CAJTYJ010000061.1, read as the reverse complement.
TTATTATAAATGCTGGAATACAGGATTGCAACCATTTTATCGCTCCAGCTTCCGGAACATTCGGATCAGCACGACGACAGCTGCCGAAGCCAGCACTACTTCTGCCGCCAGCTGAGCAAATGCAAGCCCATAGAGCGGGAAGATCCAGTTCAGAATATACAGAGCCGGAATCTCCAATACAATTTTACGAAGAATTGCAAACACCAGGGATTTTTTCCCCATGCCGCAGGCCTGAAAGACACCCACAGCCAGAAAATCCATGCACAGAAACGGCAGTGCCAGACATAAACCGTGGAGAAAACGACTTCCGTAGGCGATGATGTTTTCATTTTTCATAAAGAGACCAATGAAAAATTCGGAACCCATATAATAACCGGCAGTAATAAAAACCAGAAACGAGATGGAAATGCCCGAAGAAAAAGTAATCGCTTTTTTCATCCGGGGTGTGTCACCACTGGCATAATTGTAACTGATCAGAGGCATCAGTCCCTGAGAAAGTCCAAGAGCCACATACATGGGCACCATATTGATCTTCTGGGCGATTCCCATGGCCGCCACTGCATCTGAACCAAAAGCCGAAGTAAAATTGTTAAGAACCGTCATTCCCGTGACATTCAGAAGATTCTGGATGGATGCCGGGATCCCGACCCCGCAGATGCTGGAGACAATGGAGGGGCTTGGACGGAACATGGACGGCCTGATACACACATACGTCTTTCCGCGCTTTACATACAGCAGAACAAAAAAATACAGACACGCCACACAGTTGGACAAAAAAGTGGCAAGGCCGGCTCCGGCTGCTCCCATATGCAATCCCCACGGCAGGATAAAGATGGGATCCAGCACAATATTCAGAAGGCAGCCGCTCATGGTTCCGATACTGGCATGAAGCGAAGAGCCTTCCGATCTCACCAGATAGGCAAGAACCACATTTAAAATGGCGGGAATGGCTCCGCAGGTAACGGTCCATTTCAGATATTCTCCTGTGGCTGCCGCGGTTGCTGTATCCGAACCGAGGATCCAGAGGAGGGGCTGCCGAAAGACGGTGAAAAGCAGGGAAAATACAGCGCCGCTCAGCAGCGCACAGTAAAATCCGAAAGCCGAACTCCGATAGACGGTATCATAATCTTTGCTCCCCAGCGCACGGCTCATCATACTGGAGCTTCCAATCCCGAACAGATTGTTGACAGCATTGAACGCCAGCAATACCGGCGCTGCAAGAGCCACTGCCGCATTTTGTACCGGATCATTGACCATACCGACAAAGTACGTATCTGCCAGATTATAAATTACCATAACCAGGGAACTGACAATTGTCGGTACGGACATGACCATGACTGCTTTTGGAATCGGTGTTTTTTCAAACAGGATTGTTTTCTGTCTGTCTTCCATGGGACATAACTTCCTTTCTGTTGTCGTTCGCTAAAGTCATGTTCCTATTGTAACACGTTTCCAAAAGCTTGTCATATTCTTTTCATGTTGTCAAGGCAAAGGTACCAAAACCTTTTCCTCTCCCAAAAGGACCGCGCTGATCTGGTCCGGCTCCACATAGGAACCAAGTCCGATCTGCCGGGTAATCTCACGCTGTTCAAAATCATAGTTTCCGCTCATTCCGCCGATCCTGGCCGATCTTTCGCTGCCATCCTGGTAAAGGAATCCATACAAAGAAGTTTCCTCCAGAAATACATCCTCCTCTCCTGCATAAAGTGTCTCCTGCAGTTTCTTCACATCATCCATATCATAGACTAAAAGAAGAGAAAGCGGTGATAACTCTACCCGTTTTACCGTAACCGGCATTCCTGCCATCATCACTGGCTGCTTTGGTTCACAGGTTTTCGTCTCGACGATGGTATCTTCGCCAAGAGGAAGGGTCAGCGACCAGTCTCCCCGGATCGTATGGGGAATCGTCTCCTGATCTTCATAGGTATAGTAGCTGTATTCTGTGAAATGGATGGTGATCTCCTCTTCTGTCCATTCTTGTTCCAAAGATTTCAGAGCCGAGATTTCATAGTATCCTTGATTCGAAAGCTGCGACCAGCATGGCGTGTCCGGAGAAAAGCCCATGGATACATTGCTGAAGGCATCCTCCTTTTTCGGGATGATACATGATGTTTCATAGGTTCCGTCCTCATTCAGACAATCAAACGCTCCGTTTCCGTCAAGGATCATTTCTTCCGCCTGAATATCCAGCAGAATATACAATGTGTTTTTGTCCTGTACGGTCTGTTTTGCCGTAATGGTAATGCCTGCGTCTGTGACGGAGGCCTGCTGTTCTTTTGCGATCCCGGCTGTGGTCATGTCATCTTGTTCCGTTTCCGTTGGTTTTCCAAAATTTTCCACCGCCTTTTCATGCCATTGAAATAATCCGGCGGCAGCCGCTGTGGTTCCCACAAGGGCGGCCAATGCTGCCGCCAGAATCAGGGTTCTTTTTCTGAATACGATTCTCATATGTTCCTCCTTATCTGGGGAATCTGAAAGTGCAGCAAGGATCTGTTCTGTGTGATCCCGGCAGGATTTTGGAGCCTCCCAGGATTCGTTTGCGGCCATTTCGCGGATCCATTCGTCCGCAGGATTCTGCCTTTTCATCAGTATGCCTCCTCCCATGCAGTTCTTAATTTTATTCTTGCTCTGTTTAGTCTTGATTTGACCGTTCCCTCCGACACTCCAAGCATCTTTGCGATCTCTTTGGTACGGAATCCATCATAATAATACAGAATCACCACATCCCGGAATTCATCCGGAAGTTCTGTCACAAGATACCAAAGTTCCCGATGTTCCCCGGAAGTACTCTTTTCATATCGGCTCATATCGCCGGGATACTCAAGGCGGTTTCTTCCTGTAAGCATCGTGCGTGTCACATTGACCAGAATCGACATGATCCATGGCCGAAAACGCTCCGGATCCCGCAGCTGCCCAAGATGTGCGTAGGCTTTCAAAACGGCCTCTCCCACTGCATCTTCTGCATCTGCCGTGTTTCTGAGAATTCCGAGGGCATATCGGTACAGGGAAGTCTCCTGCATTCGGATCTTTTCACAGAACACTTCTTTTTCCATTACTTTCACTTCTTCACCAACTTTGATTCATTTTGAAACATGTCATGGTCTTTGGATGCAAAATCATTCAAAATCGCCGGCGATGACATTTTGCATTCCCAAATCGTATTCTTACCGTCTTTGCAGCAAGTACGCTGTCCTGCAGGAAACCATTTGTATGTTTCATATATAAGACCGCGCAGGGAAGCGTTTGGTTCCCTGCGCGGCAAAAATTTTCATTATGAAATGATTTACAGATCCGGGGGCACATCCAGCTCCTCAGGCACATATTTTCCGTTCTTTTTTCGCTGTCGGACACACTCAGTCAGCAGATACTCGATCTGGCCGTTTACGGAGCGGAAGTCGTCCTCTGCCCATGCTGCGACTGCATCGTACAGTTTGACTGACAGTCTCAGCGGAATCTGTTTTTTCCGGTTATCAGCCATATCAGTACAAGGTACCGGTGTTTACAATGGGCTGTGCGTCATGGTTTCCGCAGAGGACGACTAACAGGTTGGATACCATGGCTGCTTTGCGCTCTTCATCCAGTGTGACCACTTCATGTTCACTTAAACGTTCAAGGGCCATTTCCACCATACCGACAGCACCATCCACGATCATCTTCCTTGCATCGATGACAGCGGATGCCTGCTGGCGCTGGAGCATGACCGCTGCGATCTCCGGCGCATAAGCCAGATAGGTAATCCTTGCTTCAATGATCTCGATCCCTGCTTCGTTCACTCGCTCCTGGATCTCATCCCGGATCCGTGCCGCTACAATCTCGCTGGAACCCCGAAGGCTGCCCTCGTCAGCAACCCCGTCCCCGGTTGTATCCACACCGGAAGCCACGTCATAAGGATAGATCCTGACGATGTTCCGGAGGGCACTGTCACACTGCAGAGAAAGAAATTCTTTGTAATTATCCACATTGAAAACCGCTTTTGCCGTATCTACAATCCGCCAGGTGACGGCGATGCCAATCTCGATTGGGTTGCCCAGACAGTCGTTGATCTTCTGCCGGTTGTTGCACAGAGTCATAATTTTCAAAGAGATCTTTTTTCCGGTGATTTCCAGCGCTGCAGCCGCCGTATCCGAATTGATCGGGGAGGCATGCTTCACATCCCCGCTCTGACTTAATCTGGTCTTGGCTGCAGGATTGACGCTGCTGCAGAAAGGGTTGACAAAATAAAATCCATGATCCTTTAACGTCCCGACGTATTTTCCGAATAACGTGAGCACCAAAGCTTCCTGGGGCTTTAATACAGTCAGTCCGCACAGCGGAATCCAGCCAATGCATAAATATACGATGCAGACAATCAGCAGGATCACTCCCTTTCCCTGATGCAGCTGCATGCTGCCGGCCACCGTTCCGAGAATCGCCAGGATGTAGGCTGCCAGGATGATCAAAAGTACAGTCATGCCATTTTTCTTGTTATTTAACACGATTTCTTTCATTGTCTTTTCCTCCGTTTTTTTTGATATCAAAATAATATCACTTTAATTTCGTTCTGTCAATAGAATTCCGGTAAAAAAGATTCCGGTATGTGTCAAAGGATCCTTGTCATCCATATACTGATTACAAAGAATATGAAAAACGAACGCTATGAACAAATCATGTAATTACAGCAATGTTACCAATGATTATCTGGCAGCCTATGAATGCATTCTGCGGGATATGATGGATGGAATGACCCATGCAGACCTGTCAGACAGTATTTCTCACAACTTCATCACACAGATGATTCCTCACCATCAGGGGGCCATTGAAATGTCCCGAAATATCTTAAGATACACCACCAATATCCCGCTGCAAAATCTTGCTCTGCAGATTATTCCGGAGCAGACCAAAAGCATTTCCTGCATGCGCTCCATCCTGCGTAAATGTGAGGCTGTGCACAATTGCAAGCAGGATCTGTACCGCTATCAGACCCGCACCAGACAAATCATGCAGACCATGTTCTGTGAGATGAAATGCGCCTGCACCACCAACTGCGTCAGCGGCAATTTTGTCCGTCAGATGATTCCCCACCACTGTGCCGCCATCGCCATGTCCGAGAACACCCTGCGCTACTGTATCTGTCCGGAGCTGATCCCGATTCTGGACTGTATTATCCGTTCTCAGCGGATGGAGGTACAAAAGATGCAGTGCATGCTTCGGTGCATGGGGTGATCAGAGTCATCATTCTTGATTGAATAGATTCATGGAATGAAAAAAGACAGACGGCAAAGGGGTATGAGAGATCTTTGCTGTCTGTCTTTTATATTCCATTCTTTCGTCATGGTTTGGTTCCTGTCTTAAGGAACCCCATGCCATCTTCTCTTCGTACGGTTGCTTTTATCTGACAAAATAAAACGGATCTTCCTCTGTATGGTGTAAAAAATGCATCATCAGATAACCACAGTTCATGGACACGTTTTCTTCTTTCAGAATTCTGCGGATTTCTGCCCGGTCTGCCAGCACAACTTCCAGCTGTTCACTTTCCTCAAGCCCTTCTCTGGATACCGTTCCGGTGGCATAACCATATACGGTCGCACAGGATTCATCGGTCATGCCGATGGTGGTGAAGAAAGGTTTGTGATACATCTCATCTACCTTGAGAGGTTCAAAATCCAGTCCGGTCTCTTCTTTTAATTCCCGCGCCCCTGCTTCAGCATAGGTTTCGCCTTCGTCCACCAGACCTGCCGGAAGCTCATAGATATAGTCGTCGATGGAGACACGATACTGGCGGACCAGTACCATCCGATCGCGCTTCTCTCCATAGATACTGTAGATGATGACGCCATCCGGATTATTTTTCCGGGTACTGATCTTCAATGCTGAGATATCTTTTCCCCGGGATGCAATATAGTACAGCTTTTCACGGCCGGCCTTGTTCTCATAGTGCAGATTATACATATTCAAAAAACGGTTGTCCGTTGTTTTTTCAATCGAAAGAATCTGATTTCCCATGCTTACACCTCTAAATCTATTTTCTCTATGAGATTACCGTCTCTCCAGATGCGCTCCAGATCATAGAACAGCCGATTTTCTTCATCAAAAATGTGAATGATGATATCCTGATAATCCATCAGGATCCAGTTGGCAGTCTGATAGCCTTCCACCTGCTTGGGAGTAAAACCTGCTTTTCCAAGTTTTTCTTCCACCTCATCCGCCATGGCCTGCACCTGGTTGCGGTTGCTTCCGGATGCAATGATAAAATAGTCTGCAAGGACGGAGACATCCGAGATGTCCAGAAGTTTCAGATCCTTCGCCTTCTTCTCCTCCAGCGCATCAACTGCGATCTTTGCCATTTTCTTCGAGTTATTTTCTACCATAAAGAATACCCTCCTATATGAAGTTCCGCTTCACCCCTCCCCATACACCGGGGGGAGATCCTTTCTCAGACGCTCTCGCCTCTGCTCAAGGATCTGTGCATGGTTCGGGCTTTCGCTGTAATTATAGTTTTTGCTGCTGCCCCTGTTTTTCTGTATAATAATCATACGTCTTTTTGGTCATGGAGTCAACATGTTCTGAAGAATCTCCCAGATAGCCGAGGGTATCTTCCAGGATTTTAACCAGAGTTTTATCCAGATCCTGGAAAGCCATCTGACGGACTTCAGACAGATTCGGCGCTTTATCGCGCCGGGGTTCGATATAATCTGCAATATATACGATTTTGTCCAGGAGCGTCATATTGGGGCGGCCGGTGGTGTGCCAGCGGATCGCGTCCAGAATCTCCGGGTCTTCGATGTCATATTTTTTTCTGGCCAGAAATGCCCCCAGTTTGGCATGAAGCATGAACGGATTCTTCCGCTCCAGGTCGCTGATCTCCAGATTGTGCTTTTCTGCCATCTTCAGTTTTTTTGCGTTGGGCATGCATTTGGCGCAGTCGTGCATCAGACCTGCCAGCATAGCCTTGTCCAGATCATAACCATAGCGCATGGCAAGAGCCCCGCAGGTATACATGACTCCCAGGGTATGTTCGAACCGGCTGTCATCCATCTCTTTTTTCAGATCTTTCTTTAAATCTTTGATGCAGATCGCATCCATTCTTATCCCCTCCTGAATGCTGATATTTACTGATATAAACGTTTTCTGCTGATGTATTGTGCCACGACAGCAGGCACGAGATGAGAGATATCCTTTTTTTCAGCCAGTGCCTCCCGGATATCTTCCGAGGCGATGTCCATATTCGGCGTATTCAGGATATGGATCACCGCATCGTACCGCTTTTCCAGTTCCCGGATCCGGTTTTCTATCTTTCCTCTGGAGCAATGATCCCGCACTGCAGCCAGCAGAATACATTCTTGGCTGATGATTCCTGGCTCTTTCCAGTTATCAAATTCAAAGAGTGAATCTGCGCCCATAATAAAGTAAAACAAAGTATCCGGATGCTTTTGATTTAACTGCCGAAGTGTCTCGTAAGTATAATGATATTCCTGACCGGATCTCTCCACATCACAGAGCTTCAGGTAGGGAATATCCCGGATGGCCAGCTGTACCATCTCCATCCGGCATTCCATATCCGCCTGCCGGGTATCTTTTTTGTGAGGAGGATTTCCGTTTGGAAGCATCCAGATCTCATCCAGTGAAAATTGTTCGTAGGCCTGTTTTGCCAGAGCCAGATGTGCATTGTGGACCGGATCAAACGTTCCGCCCATGATACCGATCCGCTTTTCTGCATCAGCCATGTGTGCCACCTTTACTTAGGAAGAATGATTTTTTTCTTCTCGTCCTTGCCTTCTTTATATAATACAATCTTCTTGCCGATCACTTGAACGATCTGAGAACGGGTTCGTTCCGACAAAAGCTCTGCCAACTCCCTGGGGTCATCCAGGCAGTTCTGCAGGACACTGATCTTGATCAGCTCTCTGGCATCCAGGGCTTCCTGGACTGCCGCCGTCAATTCCGGCGTCAGACTGTTCTTGCCGATCTGAAAGATCGGATCCAGATTCATGGCCAGACTCTTTAAATATGCTCTTTGTTTGCTTGTCATTGTTTTTCCTCTATAAAATTTATGTGCGCACTGCTCAGGATACTTTCAGCCTGTACCCCGCAGTGCACCTCGATTCCGCTTCGCTCCATCTCAGTCTCGGGCTTCGCCCTATTCACCCTGCCAGATGGACGTCTCCTTTCATGCCAGCATGAAGGATACGTCCATCTGGCAGGCTGAGCACTGCTCATTGCCTAATGAAAATATTCGAAGGTTAGGCCGTACATGCGGACGGTGTCACCTTCCTGGATCCCGGCTTTTTTCAGGTCTTCCAGAATACCGGTGTCTTTGAGAAATTTCTGGAAAAATGCAAATCCTTTTTCGGAATCCAGGTTTGTATAGCCCAGCATTTTCTCGATCCGGGGACCTTCCACCACGAAGGTGTGTTCTTCCTCGGAAGATTTTTCCACTGTATAGGGCAGATTTTCCTGGATCAGCATGTCCTCCGGGAAAAATTCCTGTTCGAATACAACCGGCTTGTGGTCTGTGGTGTCCAGGATATTTTTTACATGATACATCAGTTCCTTCAGTCCCTGGCCGCTGACTGCGGATATGGGAAATACTTTGATTCCTTTCGGCTCAAATTCCTGCCGGATTTTTTCTACCGGATTTGATTCTGGATCCCAGATGGCATCTATCTTGTTGGCCGCGATAACCTGAGGTCTGGCAGCTATTTCCGGATTATAGGCGCTTAATTCTTTGTTGATGGCATGAATGTCAGCGATGGGATCCCGTCCTTCCACGGATGCGGCATCCACCATATGAATGATGACTTTGGTCCGTTCAATATGGCGAAGAAAATCCAGGCCAAGGCCCACCCCTTCGGACGCACCTTCGATCAGGCCGGGAATATCTGCGATGACAAAGCCGTCACCGTCCAGATCCACCACTCCTAAATTGGGAGAAAGGGTGGTAAAATGATAGTTGGCAATCTTGGGCTGGGCATTGGTCACTCTGGATAAAAGTGTGGATTTTCCCACATTAGGAAATCCAACCAGGCCCACATCTGCGATCACTTTCAGCTCCAGAAGCACTTCCAGTTCCTGAGCCGGCTGACCGGGCTTGGCGTATTTGGGGACCTGCATGGTGGAAGTGGCAAAATGCTGATTGCCGATTCCTCCTCTTCCGCCCTTTAAAACCGTCTGCCGGCGGTTGTCAGCGGACATATCTGCAATCACTTTTCCGCTTTCAGCGTCTTTGATTACGGTCCCTTCCGGAACCTTCAGTATAATATCCTTGCCGCTTTTTCCATGGCAGTTCCTTTTTCCGCCTTCCTGACCGTCCTGCGCCGCATATTTGCGTTTATGACGGTAATCGGTCAGGGTGTTCAGTCCTTCGTCCACTTCAAAGATGACGTCACCGCCGTTTCCGCCGTCGCCACCGTCCGGACCGCCGTCCGGCACGTACAATTCTCTTCGGAAACTCACATGACCATCGCCGCCTTTGCCGGAACGAATATAGATCTTCGCTCTGTCTGCAAACATGTGTCACTCTCCTTTACATCAATAAAGGCTCCAAATCTTTCCGACTTGAAGCCCTTTTTCCTGCTGAATGCCCTTATTTTGCCTCTGCCGGAACAACAGAGACCTGCTTTTTGTCTCTTCCTTTTCTCTCGAAACGGACAACACCATCCACCAGTGCGAACAGCGTATCATCTCCGCCGCGTCCCACATTCACGCCCGGATGGATCCTGGTTCCGCGCTGTCTGTAAAGAATGTTCCCGGCTTTTACAAACTGACCGTCCGCTCTCTTGGCTCCCAGTCTCTTGGACTCGGAATCTCTGCCGTTCTTGGTAGAACCGACACCTTTTTTGTGTGCGAACATCTGAAGGTTCATATTTAACATAGGTTTACACCTCCCTGATTACGTGTATAAGTAGTTGAAATAGCTGTCGAACTTATTTGTTGATCTTTTCGATCTTCACAGCGGTGTACTGCTGTCTGTGGCCGTTTTTCTTGTGATAACCGGTTTTTCTCTTGTACTTGTAGACGATGACTTTCTTTGCTTTGCCGTCACCGATTACAGATGCTTCCACGGTAGCGCCTTCCACCACCGGAGTACCCACCGTAAGAGCGTCGTCACATACAGCCAAAACCTGATCAAATACATAATTGGAGCCGGCTTCAGCGCCTAACTTCTCAACTTTGATCACATCGCCCTCGGATACTTTATACTGTTTACCACCTGTTGCAATAATCGCGTACATATGGCACCTCCTAAAACATTACTCGCTGGCTTCGGTGCTGCAGACATGCAGACTTATAACC
>CAJTYJ010000060.1:14562-17517 GCA_910583895.1 uncultured Lachnospiraceae bacterium | reverse complement strand
TGTCGCAAAGGATAGTACTTTGTGTCTTTTGTCTGCACTGTCAATATGCGGACGGGAAGGTACCGCCGCGGGGAGGCATAAAACGATATGATATGTGAGATTGCGGGATATGCGGAGAGGATGAGGGAGCAGGAAAAGAGCCAGGATGGGGAAAGCCGGGTTTGGCATGGTTCCAACCTGGTCAATCTCTGCGTGGATGCCTGTGACGAAGAAAGGCAGTGCGGAAAATTGTATCACATGTATACCAAAGAGCCGATTTTATTTTCATCGCTGTTTCAGGCGGTAAGCCGGATGGATGAGCTGTACGACGAGCTTGCATTTCCCAAGGCGTCCACAGAGCTTCGCAGTTTTCTTGTGGACCGGAAGGCGAAAGGAGATGGGCCTGAAGAGGAGATCAGAGTGCAGAAGGCAGAGAGGAAAGAACCAAAAGAGATAGAGCCTTTTGACCGGATGATCCGTCACAGAGGAGCACAGGCCACATTTTTAATCCGTGTTCTGTACCGGCAGCATGCCAGCTGGCAGGGAGAAGTCACATGGGTGGATCAGCAAAAAACGGAATATTTCAGAAGTGTACTGGAACTGATCCGGCTTCTCGACAGCGTACTTATTACAGAAGAAAAAAGGACGCAGAATAATGGGAGGTTACGGCAGGATGAGTGAGGATGAAAGAAAAGCCGTATATTTTGAGGTGCTTGGTTCCTTTTCCATGGGGCGTGCAGAGGATGGGACGAAAAAAGAATATGTGATACCCGGAAAGGCGGGCAAGAAAGTCCTCTCTTTTTTACAATATCTGATCGTCAACCATACGCGGAGTATTTCTTTAGAAGAGCTGATCGAACAGTTTTGGCCCGAGACGGACAGTACCGATCCGGGTAATGCGCTGAAAAATATGATGTTTCGTACAAGGAGTTATCTGAAAAAAGTGTTTCCGGAGCAGAAGGAATTGATCCGGAAGCTTCCAGGGTGCTATATATGGAATCCGGATGTACGGGTGGAAGTGGATGCAGAACAATTTGAGCAGAAGTATCTGGAAGCCCGCGGAAAGAAAGATGAGGAACATGTAGAGCTGCTGCTTGAGGCGGTTTCTCTTTATAAAGGAGATTTTCTGGCGGGAAATGACAGTGACTGGACGGCGTCCATCCGTCACTATTATCAGACGCTGTATCTGGATGCCTGCAAGAAAGCATTGTCCGCACTGCAGGAAAAAGAACGATGGTCGGAGATGATCAGCATCTGCGAACAGGCATATGAAGTTGATTTCAGTATGGATGCCTTTGTCGTGCATCATATGCAGGCTCTGATTTCTCTTGGACAGCCGGAGAAAGCGGTGGAAAGATATCAGATGTTCAGAAAAATGCTCTGGCAGGAATATGAGATTGAGCCGGCTTCCCATGTGGAGCAGATGCATGCGCTGGCATCCGGCATGTGTCAGAGCAGCAGAGACAGCGAGGATATCTTAAAGCTGGTTTCGGAAGGCGCAGAGGAAAGAGGTGCCTTCTTTTGTACCTTTGGAGTCTTTCAGAGCATTGTTGCTCTGGAGCGGCGCCATCTGGCGCGTACCAAACAGAATTCCACCCTGGTCCTTGTAACGATTGCTGACAAGTCTGCCCCCACAACGGATGCCAGAAGGCTTCAGAGAATCCTCCTGGAAGGGCTTCGGACCGGAGATCTGGTTGCGAGACTGGATGCTGGTTCCTATATTGTAATGTTGACAGGGGCTTCCGTGGAGAGCACCCAGGCGGTGATCCGCAGAGTGGAGCAAAAATTCCACAAGACGTATTCCGGCTCCGATGCCGACATTCGTTTTCGGATGTCGGCTCTGGAACCGCTGATCATACAGGAACAGAAAATATAAAAAAGACAGATATTGCCGCTGCAGGAACTCGTTTCCTGCAGCGGTATTTTTTTGTTAAAAACAGGATTGGAAAAGGCAAAATTTCTTTGAAAAAAGCTGCTTTTTTGGCAAAAAAATCCATTTTTACAGGATAGGAGCCTGTCCTCTACCTGTTTTCTAACTGTCTTCTGTTATAGTGTAGAGCAAAGAAAAAAGGAAAGGGTAGCAGTCGTATGATGCTTCGGGAAAAAAGGCTTCCCTGCCAGAGCCGGGAAGCAGTAGTCACAGTACGGTCTTATCATAAAGGCATCTTGGACGGCTACCTGCACCATCCAAGACTGGATGACAGAGAAAAGATTGAGAGCCTCTCGCAGCTGCTCCTGTTGCTGAACGGGCTGGTGGATCTGGAAGAATGCATCAATCCTCCGCTGCCGCTTGTCAGTCCAAGGCTGGAGGAGGAAAGGAACAGAGCAGTGTTCTGCATTCAGATTCTGTTTCGGGAACATTATACCTGGCAGGGGAGACTGATCTGGCAGGATCAGAAGCAGGAATATGTATTTCACAGCGCCATAGAACTGGTCCAGCTTCTGGACGAGATTCTTGCAGAGTAAAGGAAGGGAATGATGGAGATGAAAAAATGGTATGAGAAACATAAAAATAAATTCAAAAAACCGCTTGCGTTTTTGCTCTGTATCATGGTGCTGACATGCAACAGCTGTACTCTGGCAGGCCGGGTGGATGCCCAGGAACATATGATTTTGTCAGACGATATGGTGCCGATGACCGTGAGTACGGAAGGAACCGACAATGAGGCAGCAGCAGTAGATCTTGACGAAGCGGATGATTCCGGCGGAGGCGCAGAAAGCACTGACGCAGAACAGACTGCGGATGAAGAAGCAGCAAGTCCGGATACCGATCCATCGACAGAAGAGACGCCGGATGCAGATCAGCCATCGGAAGAGACGCCGGATGCGAATCAGCCGACAGAAGAGATGCCAGACGCGGATCAGTCGACAGAAGAGATGCCAGACGCGGATCAGTCAACAGAAGAGATGCCGGACACCGATCAGTCAACAGAAGAGACGCCGGATGCGGATCAGTCGACAGAAGAGACGCCGGAT
>CAJTYJ010000060.1:5070-14462 GCA_910583895.1 uncultured Lachnospiraceae bacterium | reverse complement strand
TCAGTCAACAGAAGAGACGCCGGATGCGGATCAGTCGACAGAAGAGACGCCGGATGCGGATCAGTCGACAGAAGAGACGCCGGATACGGATCAGTCAACAGAAGAGACGCCGGATGCGGATCAGTCGACAGAAGAGACGCCGGATACCGATCAGACGGCAGAAGAGACCCCGGATGCAGATCAGTCGGCAGAAGAGACCCCGGATACGGATCAGTCGGAAGAAGTTCCAATAAACCCGGGTGATGAAAAGGAAGAACAGCCTTCAAAAGAGGAACTTCTTTTCACAGAAGAGGAACAAAAGCAGATTGATGCAGTCATTGCACTGATCGAAGCACTTCCTGCACCCGAGGAGGTTATGGAGAAACTGAGTGCTCTGGAAGAAGAACAGGATGAAGAAGGTTTTGATACATACTATATGGAGTTTCAGCATCAGGTACTGGAGGCATATGAAGCATATGCGGCGCTGACAGAAGCCCAGCAAAAAGCAGTGACCAACGCAGAGAAACTAAAGCAGTACGACTGGATGATGTCAGAGACGCTGGAGGAAACACTCTGGGACATCATGAAGCCGGATGAAGCCTATGTCAATGAGATTAAGGTCACCGGAACAGCGACTGGTTCCGCACCTTTCGACGAAACAGAAGGCCGCGGCAATGACACGACGGCGTCGGACCTGCTGGTACGTACTTTTGATACGGTCACGTATCATTTTAATGTCAATATGAAGACCTGGGATACCTCCAAAAGTTATGGCCAGGCACGGGTTAAACTGGAATTTGTACTGCCTCTGAATGAAAACGAAGCTGTCTTTGAGCAGACCGCCATGGCATGGATGGATCAGACAGAGGGCTACAAACCTGTGGTGACAGAGGAAATCCGCACCATTGACGGCATCGAGAAGGAATGCCAGGTGCTGACTTGTTATAAGCTTTTGCTTCCCTCAGAGGGCAACCATTCGGTGGTACCCGGTGATTTTGGGGAGAACTTGACGATCTATGTCCGTTCTATGAAGAACGGCGAGAAATTTGCCCCTATAATCAGTGCTGCCATGGAGGGAGGCGCCTGGGATGCACCCTGTGACAAGGAAGACCACAAGATTGACGGTCAGCCTGCAGTGGAGAAAAAGACCGTTATCCCGGAAAAAGTAGAAGTAACTGCCGCACCCAAATACAATATCCGGGTAAGCGGAGACAGCTCTTATCATGATGATTTTGACTTTCAGACCGGCGGGGACGAGGCTGCCAATAAAGATATTATCAAGCCGCTGCCGGGCAGATCCATGGTGCTGGGCATTACACTCCAGCTCTATAACGACAATGCGTCCAAGGGTTTAAAGGGAATCGAGCTGCCGGACGGCAGTGATATTACCTTTGACTTGAAACTGTCATCCACATACAAGATCAATACGCCAAACGAAGGCTATGAACAAGGGCAGATCATTGAAAATATTTCGGAGTATGCACCGCTTTTGTGGAGCTATGACGAAGTAAGCTGGCGGGATTATGGTTCTCAAAATAAAGATGGCCGCCAGATTGATGACCGGCTGAAGGCGACTCCGTTTGCTCCCTATACCACAGGAGGCGGTAAAACGGCCTGCTACCAGGGCGGCAGCTGGAAAGCGACCCAGGAAGGCGACACGATTCATATAACGGTCAGCGGTTATGAGATTGACCCCAAGCAGATGCCCAGCCTGAATGCAGACGGAGGAACGGTGGTTACCTACGGCGAAAACGTGGGCTGCTTTTCCTCCGGTGAGATCTGGCTGATCCAGCCTTTTAACAAAAAAGAAAGCGACAGCACAAGCCCCCATTATGATATTGTGAATACCTATGGACCGGGGGCTTTCACGACCACGGCGATGGCCGGCAACCTGAAGGTTACCACGGTCAGCGGCGACAAACTGGTGCAGGGTGAAAATGGTTTTCAACAGATGGTTGAAGCGGACGACCGGGAGACCCGCACGCTGGAACTGACGCTGGAGGGTGGTCTGCAGAACCGTGTCCGCTACGCGGATGGAATAGCATGGCAATATGGCTGTGGTGTTGAGGACAACCGGGATGGCCGGGACTTTGCAGCGGTAGGGACAGAAATCAACCTGATGGGCGGCCTGTCCTATAATCCCTACAGAGAAGAAGAAAACGAGATGTACCTGGGAACGACTCTTATGAAGTTTTATGGTACTGCCTTGGAGATTAAGAAGGAGGACTGGTTCCTGCACCTGGAAGGCGGAGCGGCGCTGAACGGGTTTGATGAAAAACAGATCGAGAAAGCGAAAGAGAATGTCCGCATCTACTATGCAACCAAAAAGGACGGAAGCGACTGGGAGAACGATGAGGAGCTGAAAAGAACTTATGAGGACAGCCTGGAGTTCTACGACAGCCTGGATGAGATTCCGGCCGGAAAAACCTGTGTCGGCATGCTGATTTGCTTCGTCGGTCCCAGCGGCGATGTGAAAATGATGCAGGATCCGTATTACCGCTGTTACCACAAGGCAACCGTCAGAGATAATATGGGTTTGGCCGGACAGACCTTTATGCTGGCGTCTACTTCCCGTCTCTGGACAAAACAAATGTTCGAAGAAAGAGGGATAACGTTAGACGATATTGATCTTGAAAAGAACCCGGATCTGAATGTTCCAGAGCTGGTGCTCAGTGAGCCGTTCTGGGGATGCAGTCATTATACCAGCGCGAACATTGAAGGAAGCGTTTTCTATGATAAGGAGACCTACCTGCCGGACGGAAGCGGTATCAAAGGCACCCATAATTCTGACTGGTATCACTGGGGCGATACGCTGCTGGTCATCGGCTACAGGACAGCAATTACAAAAAAACTTCTGCAGAAAGACGAAAATGATAATGAGAAAAAGACCTTCAATCTTGATGCAGATCAGCGGGTAGCAGATTTCGTACTGCAGCCCAGGACTTATTATGATCAGTCGTATTATGACAAACCGGCTCAGGCGGAAAACCGGGCCAATATCACCATTGTCGATATTCTGCCGGAGCATTTGACCTACAAGGCGGGCAGTGCTTACTTTGGCGGTGTGTATAAGCAGACCTCAAGCCTGGGCGGCACCAAGGGCACGATTATTCGTGACGAGACTCCGGGGGCGCCTTACCCGGATCCGAAACTGAGAGAGCCGGTGGTCACCAATAACGAGGACGGGACGCAGACTCTGACCTGGATTGTGGCTGATGTGAAGATCGGTGATCCCATGCCGCCGATCTACTACTCCGCAGACATTGGTGTCAAGGGGGATCCAAACAAGGATATTCCCACTGGTACGAAGAACTTGCAAAATAAAGTTTATATCACGACACCCAACGATCTGCGTGATCCTGAGACTACGGATGAAAAGCATGCAATGGCTGGTATCACGGTAACCCGCGGCAGTGCAAGCTCCTTTGGCAAGTATGCAAAGCAGCGGGTAGTGGACGAGGACGGCGAGATCGACTACGTGGTTTACTTTAACAACAACGCAGATACGAGCGCCCCGGTGGCGATCATGGATACCATGCCCATGAATCCGGTCAGCGGCAGCCACTTTACCGGCACCTACACCTTTACAGAATGGAAGCTGGATACCAGTAAATGTGACGTCAGTAAACTGGAGATTTATTACACCTTTGACACAGGATATCAGGATAAGACGATCAGCGGTGTGACACAGGATGAAATAAGGGCCTGGACGAAGGCGCAGGTTGGTCCGGACGGAACGATTGCAATCCCCTCAGAAAAGGACGGCGCCACAAAGGAACAGCCATATCCGGTTGCCTGGGCGGTGGTCGGAGGACTGGATGCTCACAAAAGTGTGAACATTGACTTGAAGATAAAGCTTGATCCAGGTTCTTCAAACGGGAACAAAACGGAGAACAACTATTTCATCAACCGGCTTTCCAGCGGTGACACGACGACGACTACGGAAACCCCTACCGTCCGGCGTACCCTGGAGGGACTGACCTGGATGGATTATAACCGGGATGGTGTGCAGAATGATCTGCAGAACGAGACCCGTATTTCCGGCATCCAGGTGGAGCTGCTGAAGCTGAAGGACGGATGCGATCCGGAGGCGGAAGACTCCTACGAAAGCGTCTGTTATCCAGGAACGGACACACCCATCGTGATCAAGACCGGAGAGCAGATCAGCGTGCGGGCAGAGAAGGATGCGAAACCGGCCGTCTATGAGACAGGACGCTATAAATTTACGGACCTGCCGGCGGGAACCTTTGCCGTACGTTTTACGGACGGAGAACAGTCGAAGATCAGCACGCTGAACGCCACAAAGCCAAATGCCGGTGAGGACGATACTCTGGATTCGGACGGCGAGCCGGTGTACGATGACGAGGGCAAGCTGCAAAAGACGTATATTCTGAATATCGTGATGCCCAAAGCCGAGGATATGTCCGTATCATTGTTTGAGTCGAAACATCACGACAGCGGGTTCTATCCTGATACACTGATGAAGATTCAGAAAGTGAATGAAGGCGGCAGTGCTCTGACAGATGCGATCTTTACCATCCAGAATTCCAAAGGCCAGACCATTCCCTTTGTCTATAAAGAAGGGGAAGGCTATACGCCGCTGGTAGAGGAAGAGATCGATCCGTCTCTGGAAGGAAAATACTATATTGCGTATGCGAAAAATCCCAAGTACGTGATGGAGATCAGCGGAGATGGGCAAGGTGCCGTACCAGTACTGCAGATACGCGATGGAAATCAGCGGCAGCTGTTTGAAATACTAAACCGTGATGGAGATCTTAAATGTTTTCGCTCTGCGGGTACCAACCTGTGGTTGGATCTGGATGGCGGGACTATGTCGAATGGAGCTAAAGTTCATGTTTGGGGTAATGAGGTGCCTAATGAGAACCAGACCTGGCATGTGACGGAATGCGATGGCGGAGTCCGCATCTGGCCTTATGGAAATAAAGATTACGGAACGCTGGAGGCTGCGCATAACTGGAGCATGGACTTGAGCGGAGGAACACCCAGTGCAGGAGGAACGATTCATCTGTGGGAAGCAAACAACACCGACGCACAGAAATGGATTCTCGTTCCGGCTGCAGGCGGCATCCGCGATGAAGGCGATAAGGCAGACGCACAGCCTGATTTAAGTGTGGACAGCAATGGAAGTCTGACCGTTCGCAATCTGATTCCCGGCGACTACACGATCAAAGAGATCAAATCCCCTGCAGGCTACGCTCTGCTTCGGGAGCCGGTGAGCTTCACGCTGAAGACGGACGGCACAGTAGAAGTGAAGTCCGGCGGCGGCATGGCCAGTGTCGAAGCGGAAGACGGGAAAAACATCGTCCTGAAGATCCGCAACGAAGAGCTCTATGAACTGCCCAAGACCGGCGGTATCGGTACACACTGGTATACGATCAGCGGATCCTTGCTGATGATGGCGGGAATGCTGGTTTTATATAAGAAAAAACGTGCGGGGAGGTGCTGAAAGGCTCAGAAAATGATGAGATTTTCAGCAGTTTCTCGAACCGCACAGACGTGCATCATGCACAAAGAACAGGGGAAACCGTAAATCATGGGCAAAGCCCGCAAAAAAGAAAGGAAAAGGATATGAAAAAAATGAAAAAGTTTTTAGCCATGCTCCTTGCAATGGCGATGGTACTTGGCATGTCTTTGACGTCGTTTGCAGAAGAAGAGAAAAAGATGCCAACCAGTGGAGACAGTGCAACTGCATCTGTAACGAATATCAAGCAGGAAGGTGTTACAGTAACAGCTTATAAGGTTGTAGAAGCAAATTATGATGCGCAAAGAGGCTTTACAGGTTATTCCTGGGTAGATGGTACCGGGTATAATGCTGAGGAAACAAAGAGAGATTTATTCACAGACAGTACAGTGAATGGTACGACAACCAAGACTTTAAACATTGACGAGGCGGCAATTGTAGCGCTTGCAGAAAAAGCAAAAAATGGCGCTCTTGGAAATGGTACAGAAATGAAGCCCGGAAATCCGGCGACGACTTATAAAGCAACTCTGCCGGCTGGAAGTTATGTGGTTATTGTAACCGGTTCTGATGATATTATCTATAATCCAATGCTGATTGGTGTTTATTATACCCTTGCAGGCACTGGAGATAATAATACTCTGGTAACGGATGAACTGGATGCAACTACTGCATGGGATCTGTTTACAACAACTGGTTTTGTGAAATCTTCGGAACCGACTGTGGAGAAAGAGATTGTAAATCCGGGAAGCGATAACAATCACGGTGATGACGTTGCAGTTGGCGATACGGTATCCTTTAAGATCAAAACGAAAATGCCGTCCTACAGCGAACAGTATACAGCACCACAGTTTAAAGTAAGTGATACGGTCAGCGCTGGCCTGACTTATAAAGCAGGGTCTCTTCTGGTTTCAACGGATGGGAGCAAAGAGAATGCGATTCCAGCTGACAATTATACAATTACCGGTTTTGATGAGAGCAGCAAGACATTTACGGTAGCATTTGCAACAGAGTATATTAAAGCTAATCAGGGTACAGACATCATCATCACTTATGATGCAGTATTGAATGATGCTGCTGGTATTAACTTTGATGCAAATACCAATACTGCAAAACTTGAGTACAGCAATAATCCGGATCCCAGTGCAGATTTGAAAGAAAAAGAAGATACCACATATCATTATACATTTGGTATTGATGCTGCATTGAATGGATCCGACAGCGAGAAGACCCAGGAACTGTATAAGCTGGATGAGAATGGAACAGCAGTAGTTGAGGGCGAGACCGTTAAGGTTACCAGTCCTCT
Source organism: uncultured Lachnospiraceae bacterium (assembly GCA_910583895.1). Taxonomy (GTDB): domain Bacteria; phylum Bacillota; class Clostridia; order Lachnospirales; family Lachnospiraceae; genus Hominiventricola. Next base: position 7,698 of record CAJTYJ010000060.1, on the reverse strand, counting down.
GGCAGGAGCAAAATTCCGGCTTCAGAAGAAGAATGCAGACGGCAGCTTAGATGCAGATCATGTTTATGAAGCAATTTCGGGTCCAGATGGAAGTTTGAGCTTTACCGGTCTGGATGCAGGCGAGTATGTCCTGGTCGAGACAGAAGCTCCTGCAGGGTATTCTCTTGATCCGACAGAGCATACAGTGTCAATTACAGCAGTGTATTATGATACAGAAGAAGATAATGGTAAATTAAAAAATTACACAATTACGATTGATGGTACAGCAACTTCTACTTATGAGGCAACTTATGAGAATATTGATGGAACGAAAGTCACAACCATCGATAAGACACACTTGGGCGTTACTGGAATCAAGAACACCAAGCTGGCGTCTCTTCCTTCTACCGGTGGTATCGGTACCACGATCTTCACAATCGGCGGTTGTGCGATCATGATCCTTGCAGCGGGTCTGTACTTTGCATCCCGCAGAAAGATTACCAAATAGGCATTCTGACAATTTCTACATAAGACAGGAATCCACGCAGATTCCAGCTAACAGCCGGGGCGGCACCCCCGTCCCGGCAACTTCCCAGAAAAAATATACAGCAACAAGGAGAGCCCAGATGAAAAAACGCCTTACCATTTTATTATTTCCCATATTATTTCTAGCTGGTCTGTCCCTGCTGCTGTATCCGCTTATTTCCAATGAGTGGAACAATTATCGCCAGGGGCGGCTGATCTCCACTTATGATGAAGCTGTAGCGCAGCAAAATGCTGCAGGAACCATCGACTACAGTGCGGAGAAAGCCCGTGCTCTTGGTTACAATGAAGCTTTAAAACCTTATATTCTTCCGGACTCCTTTGCCAATGCGGAGCATAAAGAAGGAGCAGACGAAGAATACCTGTCCTGCCTGAATCTGGTCGGGGATGGTATGATGGGTTATGTGCAGATTCCAAAGATCAATGTGAAACTTCCGATTTTCCACACCACCGACGAAGAGGTTCTGCAGACAGCCGCCGGACATCTGGAAGGAAGTTCCCTTCCCGTAGGGGGAGAAGGAAATCATGCGGTGATTTCCGCCCATCGGGGTCTTCCAAGTGCTGCTTTATTTACGGATCTGGACCGCCTGGCAGAAGGGGACTGTTTCCTGTTGTATATCCTGGATGAAGTGCTTTGCTATCGGGTGGATCAGATTTCAGTGGTAGATCCGGAAGATACCAGTACACTGGCAGCGGAGGATGGAAAGGATCTGGTCACTCTTTTAACTTGTACGCCCTATGGAGTGAACAGCCACCGGCTTTTAGTCCGGGGGTACCGTGTACCGTTTGAGGAGGTGGAGGACGAAGCCGTCGCCGCGTCCAGCTATACTGGTCCCAGTCTGCATACAAACTATCTGCTTTGGGTACTTGTGGGGCTCTCGGCAACGGGGCTTTTTATCTATATGATGTATCTCTATGACAGAAGGAGCAGAAAATCTGCTGTCCTGACAGGCGGAGCACCAAAGACAGATGCGCCAACGGCAGAAGAGCTTGGAGTACAGAATGTGGTTCCTAAAGAAGATTCCATAGAAAGACAGGATCCGGCAGAATGAAAAGAATTGTGATCAATCTTGCATTCGGTCTGCTTTTTCTGACCGGATTCGGGGTTTTGTCCTATCCTACGATCTCTGATCAGTGGAACACCTATCGGCAGAGCCGGCTGATCTCTACCTATGAGGAGACCATCGCACAGATGGAACCGGAAGATTACAGCCGGGAGTGGGAAGCCGCCGAAAATTTTAATGCAGCTTTGGAGAAAAACAATCTGTATGGTGATGCCTTTGGCACTTCTGATCAGGATCTGGCTGACACAGAGTACTGGAAAATCCTGAATGCGGCAGGAGACGGGGTCATGGGCTATCTGTCCATTCCAAAGATCAACATTCGGCTTGCCATCTATCACGGCACGGACGAGACGATCCTGCAGACAGGGGTGGGGCATCTGGACGGCACCAAGCTTCCCATGGGCGGTGAGAGCACCCACAGTGTCCTGGCAGCCCATAGAGGACTGCCGAGTGCCCGGCTTTTCACAGATGTAGATCAGCTGGAACGGGGAGACCGTTTTTATATTCATATTCTGGATGAGATTCTGGCCTACGAAGTGGACCAGATTCTGCCTATGGTGGATAAGGATGATATGGAGACCTTGGGAGAGGCACTTCAGATTACAGAAGGGGCAGATTATGTAACTCTTTTTACCTGTACGCCTTACGGAGTAAACAGCCATCGGCTTTTGGTCCGGGGAACCCGGGTACCATATGAGGGCGAGGAGGAGATCGCTTCCACACCAGTGGATACGATGCTTCGGGCAGTGCAGAATTATTATATGCTGTATCTGATCCTTGGATTATCGGTTACAGTTCTGGTTATCCTGTTTATGAAATTCCTCTTCCGTCCACGCAATCATAAATAACAATGGAACTTAAAAACAGCGAAAGCCCGGATAGGCCCGGGAAGGATTTCGGGACGGGAAGCGGCCGGAAATACTTCCAGAAAAAGCGGGCCAGGGAGGGCTGAAGCGGAACTTAAAAACAGCGAAAGCCCGGATAGGTCCGGGAAGGATTTCGGGACGGGAAGCGGCCGGAAATACTTCCAGAAAAAGCGGGC
>CAJTYJ010000060.1:0-4970 GCA_910583895.1 uncultured Lachnospiraceae bacterium | reverse complement strand
CAGGGAGGGCTGAAGCGGAACTTATATAAGGAGATGAAGAAGGTGAAGACAAAGAGCAGATGGACTGCGCTTGCAGCAGCATTTGTCCTGCTGGCGCTGACCGCCCGGACGGATGTGGCTTACGGGGCAGTGGGAATTGAGACAGAGAAGAAATGCTCGATTACATTTGACTTAAGTGTCACATATGAGAAAAAGCCGGATACAGATCTTCCAGCAGACAGTACATTTCCGGAAGATCCGGGACTGACAGAGACGGTGAGCGCAGACCGCTATGAGGAGCTTAAGAATGCTTCCATTGAAGTGGAGCTTTTCCGGATTGCGTCAGTGGACATCAGCGGAAAATATCAGGCAATCTCGACTTTTGAGCCGCTGCAGAGCCGCTTGGGATCCATAAATTCTCAGACTTCTGCCCAGGAGTGGGAAGAGACAGCGCTTGCAGCCCGGGAGATTGCTATGCCGGCAGAAGGGACGCCTTTGACACCAGATAATAGATTCGTGTTTACACAGGCGGACCGTACCTTGTCCGGCTTACAGACCGGGTTGTATCTGGTGACGGCTCAGGATGTGGTGACGTCCGAGTATATCTATCATTTTACACCATATCTGGTATCCCTTCCAGGCAATGCATATGGCCAGGAAGAGGGAAACGATGATGCCTGGCTGTATGATGTGACCGTGGGCTTGAAACCAGGCCAGGAGGACCGCTACGGAGATCTGGAGATCCAAAAAACGCTTCGGTCATTTAATGCCACTTTGGGCGGGGCGTCCTTCGTCTTCCAGGTGGAGGCACAAAAGGGAGGAGAATCCGTGTACAGCAATGTGGTCTCCGCGGTTTTTGACAACGCAGGAACGAAAACGATACGGATCGAGAAAAAAATACCGGCAGGTGCGCTTGTGACCGTGACAGAAATTCACAGCGGAGCCAGTTATGAAGTGGTCTCAGACCCGGTGCAGACGCAGACAATCATCGCAGATGAGACGGTGTCCGTATCGTTTGTCAATGATTATGACGAACGTCTAAATGGCGGAACCAGTGTGGTGAATCATTTCTACCGGGAGGATGACGGGTCAGACGGACCGGATGACGGCACAGGATCGGAAGGGGTCTGGAACTGGACACAGCAGGTAGATTCCACGAGACAGGCAGGAGGGCAAGTCAATGAACAACAGTCGGAATAAAAGGATGATTGCCCTTGGCGCAGCGGCGTTTCTGCTGACAGCCGGTGCAGCGGCAGACAGGGCTATGGCGTACTTTACTACTTATGTGGAGGCTTCCGGCGGGCAGGAACTGCATCTGGGCTTCACCACGACGATTCCCAGCGAGGAGGTCAGTGACTGGACAAAAAATATTACGTTGTCCAATACAGGAGAACAGAGTTGTTATGCCCGCGTAAAGGTCTTAGCCGGCAGTAGCTATGCGCTGAATTTTACGGACCATTCCGGAGGAAACTGGTCGGCAGGGGCGGACGGCTATTACTACTGGCATGAGATACTGCCGCCGGGCGGCAGCACCGGATCGATCCTGGCTAAGATTGAGAACCTGGGTGAACAAGATGAGTTTAATGTTATTGTCATACAGGAATGCACGCCGGTGCCCTATCAGGAAGATGGAACGCCGGTATCCTGGGATCAGGTGGATTGGTCCAGGAAAGCAGATATCGTAAAGCGGGAAGACACACAGACCGTAACAGGCGGGGAGGATAAGTCATGAGAAAAAAGACACGCAATGTTTTATTTCGGCCGCTTTTGCTGTTTGGTGTATCTGGAGTCCTTCTGCTTCTGAGTACGGTAGGGAGCACCCGGGCGGCACTGACTTATTACAGCGAAAATTATGAGATGCAGATTGATGTCCCCAGTATCGGCGTGAGTCTTTTGGAGAACGGGCAGGCGGTCAGCTATCGAAATTATGTAAATGACACCTGGAAGGAAGAGTCGGGATCTCTGCTGGCCAACATGCTGGAAGAGGGGGAAACGTTAGTGCCGGGCCGTGCCTATCCGGAGGAGCTCTGTGTGGAAAACAGCGGCAGTATCGACAGCTATGTAAGGGTGATCCTGTACAAAAACTGGACGAAGGACGGAGAACCGGTGGATACCGAGCTTTCTCCGGACCTGATTGGGTTAAACCTGACAGGCGGAGGCTGGGTCGAGGATGAGAGTGCTTCTACAGAGGAGCGGACGGTTCTTTATTACACGCAGATTCTTCCAAGCGGACAGAGAAGCCCTGCCCTCAGTGATGTACTCCGGATTGATCCGGAAATTGCGTCAAAAGTGACAGAGACCAGAAAACCTGCTTATGACGAGAGCGGCAGAGAGACTGGTACCGTGATTACGACCACTTTTGCCTATGATGGATATCGGTTTAATTTAAAGGCGGAAGTCCATGCAGTTCAGACCCACAATGCAGCTGAGGCCATTAAAAGTGCCTGGGGTGTGGATGTGGCGATCGCAGAGGACGGAACTCTTAATCTGATCGGAGGAAATGGTTTTTGAGCCGTCAAAAGGAAGAAGCCCGGCAGCATACAGAGCGGAAGAAGGGCCGAAGTTTTCTGACTGCCGGAATCCGTTTCACAGGAACCCTTCTTCTGGTCGCTTTGGTGGCGGTGTGTCTTCCGCTTACGGTACCCAGGTTTTTCGGTTATCACATCTACTCTGTCATAAGCGGCAGCATGGAGCCGGCTATCCCCACCGGGAGCTTGGTTTATATAAAGACCATGGAGCCGGTGGATATGCAAAAGGATGATGTGATTGCTTTTTACGGAGCCAGAGATCAGGCATCGATCATTACCCACAGGGTTGTAGAAAACCGGGTAGTCATGGGGGAATTTATCACCAAAGGTGATGCGAACCAGACAGAGGATATGAATCCGGTGCCGTATGAGAATTATATCGGGAAGGTAGTTCGCTCAGTTCCAAAAGCCGGCAGGATCGCGGAACTGTTCACCAGCAGCAAGGGAAAAGCGGCGGCGGGTGTGGTGATCCTGACGGCGGTGTTTTTGCAGGTTTTGGCGGCTTTGCTGGAAGGGAAGCGTCATGACAGGAGGTAGTGGAAGATGAAAAAAAGATATGGTTGTCTTGCTCTGGCGGTACTTTTGCTGACAGGCAGTGCAGTTACGGCCCACGCGGAGGAGCAGAAGGGCAAAGATGGCTGGAAAGCGGTATTTACGGGAAAGGCGATTGAAAGTAATTTCTCTTCCCAGTCTTTTGCAGACGAGGTTTCCGGACTTCAGCCAGGAGACAGTATCGAGATCAAGGTTGCCGTGGAGAATGGCTCAGAGGGCGGCACGGACTGGTATATGAGCAATGAGGTGGTTCAGAGTCTGGAAGACAGCAGCTCGGCAAAGGGCGGAGCATATCGATATGTGCTGACTTATCAGGGAAAGGATGGAGAGACGGTCCTTTACAGCAGTGACAGTGTGGGTGGTGAGACGGTCACCTCGGCAGGGGAAGGACTTCATGAGGCCACAGACAATCTGGAGCAGTTTTTCTATCTGGATCATCTGAATAAAGGAGAAAAAGGGAGCATCACGCTTCTGGTGTCGCTCAATGGTGAGACCCAGGGCAATGCTTATCAAAACACTCTGGCAAGACTGCAGCTGAATTTTGCCGTAGAAAAAACCGCAGGAGGCGGAGGCGGCAATGGAGGCGGGGGCGGAGGCGGCGGTTCCACGCCGGGTACACCAGGAACCCCGGAGGGCCCCGGCACGGTATTTTCCCCGGGAGTCGTACAGACCGGTGATCCGGGCGGGATGGTTTTCTGGTCCGTGATCGCGCTGATCTGCGGGCTTGGGTTTCTGATCTGTGGTGTGATATTTCAGAGAAGGAGCGAGGGAGGATATGAAGATGAATAGATGCCGGAAATTATGGACAGCGCTGCTTGTCTTCTGCATGGTCTTTCAGCTTGGTGTTTTGCCCAGTCAGGCAGCGGAGGAAAAAGAGCCTTATCAGTATCAAATAACGTTTTATGCGGGGAACCAGGGTTCGTTTTCAGGTGCCGGCGGGATTGAGGTTATGGACGCCGACGGCCGGCGGGTAGCAGCGAAGATGCGTGTAAGTTCAGATGGTTCCTCCATCTGTGTGGACGGTTTGGAGACCGGTTATACGGTGTCATTTGTGGATATTCAGGGAGATGCGGTATCTCTGGGTGAAAACAGCGCCTATTATGTGAGAGGGCTTCGCAAAGGCGGATATGATAATGATACCGTTGACCGTTCGTCGTTTGTGGTGGAACAGGATCAGGATTATGTGGTGGCTTACGGGATCCGGGGAGATATGGTTTCCTATGTGATCAACTACCAGGATGCAGCAGGAAATACGCTGGCGCCCAGCCGGACCTACTATGGAAATGTGGGAGACCGGCCGGTGATTGCTTTTTTGTATATTGACGGCTATGAACCACAGGCTTACAATCTGACAAAAACTTTGTCCAAAAATGAAGCAGAAAATGTCTTTACCTTCGTTTACTCCAAGGCGCGCAGTGCGGGCAGCGCAGGTGGTGGAACAGCAGGGGAAGGGGAGGAAAACCCGACGCCTGCAACACCTGATACGCCGGCTGCTGGTACTACAGGTACTGAAGGAGCCGGAGGAGATGCGCCTGCTGGTGTTGGAGCGGCCGGAGCAGATGGTGTTGGAGCACCCGGCGGAGTTGCCGCAGATGGTGCAGGGGCGGCGGATGCTGAGCCAGGGGTGGATGCGCCGGATGGCAATGTTCCGCTGGAGGATGGCCCGGAAGAGCTTCGGGACCTGGATGATGAAGAAGTTCCACTGGCAGAGCGGATCGGTGGGATGGCGGAAGGTACCGTGAATATGCTGAGTGCTACAGCGGTGGGTGTGACTGCGGCGGTGGCGCTTATGTTGTTGCTTGTCATATTGATGAAACGCAGAAGAAAAGCAACAGCTAATGAGGATGATACTTAAATTAACCTGTTGTGCTACTTATTCTTGAAAACTGCATAGTGTGTTGAAAGGCTTAA
>CAJTYJ010000059.1 GCA_910583895.1 uncultured Lachnospiraceae bacterium | reverse complement strand
GGCGGCGAGGTGGAGCGGGTGCTGAAGATGGTAGACGGCGTCATCCTGGTGGTGGACGCTTTCGAAGGCTCCATGCCGCAGACAAAATTCGTTCTGAAAAAAGCACTGGAACTGGATCTTTCGGTCATCGTCTGCATCAATAAAATCGACCGGCCGGAAGCACGGCCCGCAGAGGTCATAGACGAAGTCCTGGAACTTCTGATGGACCTGGATGCCTCGGATGAGCAGCTGGACTGTCCCTTTGTATTTGCCTCTGCCAAAGGCGGCTATGCCACTCTGGATCTGGAACAAGAAGCAAAAGACATGACGCCCCTGTTTGATACCGTCCTGGACTATATCCCGGCCCCGGAGGGTGATCCGGAAGCGCCCACTCAGGTTCTGATCAGTACCATTGACTACAATGAATACGTCGGACGGATCGGCGTGGGCAAGGTGGACAATGGAAACGTCACCGTCAACCAGGAAGTGGTCATTGTCAATCACCATGAGCCGGACAAGATCAAGAAGGTAAAGATCAGCAAACTCTACGAGTTTGACGGACTCAGTAAGGTACCCGTAACCACCGCCACGGTCGGCTCCATCGTGGCAATCTCCGGCATCGCGGACCTGCACATCGGCGACACCCTGTGTGCTCCGGAAGCACCCAGTGCCATCCCGTTCCAGAAGATCTCCGAGCCGACGATCGCCATGCAGTTCAACGTAAACGACAGTCCTCTGGCCGGCACGGAGGGAAAATACATCACTTCCCGCCATCTAAGAGACCGCCTGTTCCGGGAGCTGAACACCGATGTAAGCCTGCGGGTAGAAGAGACCGAAAACACTGACAGCTTCAAAGTGTCCGGCCGCGGAGAACTGCATCTGTCCGTCCTGATCGAAAACATGCGCCGGGAAGGATATGAATTCTCCGTCAGCAAGGCAGAAGTCCTTTACCGTTATGATGAAAAGGGGAAAAAGCAGGAGCCGATGGAGCTTGCCTACGTGGATGTGGATGATGATTATGCGGGCAGCGTGATCCAGAAGCTGGGCGAACGCAAAGGCGAGCTTTTGAACATGCATACCAACAACAGCGGTTCCACCCGTCTGGAATTCTCCATTCCTTCCAGAGGACTCATTGGTTACCGGGGTGAATTTATGACGGATACCAAGGGAACCGGTGTCCTGAACACCATTTTCAACGGCTACGAGCCCTACAAAGGTGATATTCAGTACCGAAAGCAGGGTTCCTTAATTGCCTTCGAGTCCGGCGAATCCATCACCTACGGGCTGTTCAACGCGCAGGAGCGCGGCACCTTGTTCATCGGTCCCGGAGAAAAAGTCTATTCCGGCATGGTGATAGGACAAAACGGCAAGTCCGACGACATCGAACTGAATGTCTGCAAGACTAAGAAACTGACCAATACCCGTTCTTCCAGCGCGGACGAGGCGCTGAAGCTGACGCCGCCCAGAGTCTTAAGCCTGGAGCAGTGCCTGGAATTCATCGACACGGATGAACTTCTGGAAATCACTCCAAAGAGTCTCAGAATCCGCAAAAAGATTCTGGATCCCACCATGCGCAAGCGGGCGGCCATGCGGAAAGAATCCGTATAAAATTGTTGTTTGGAAAATCCGGCCGGATTGTGTGGCCAAAGATATCGTGATAATCATAGCATATGGACCGGTAAAATGCAACTGCTGCAAAACGGGTCCAGCCCCTCCGGGGAGCAAGGGAAAACACGCCCTTGTTCACGGAGAACATATTGATAAAATGCGGACTCGGTCCGGTCTGAATTGGGAAGACATTCAGGCCGGACCGAGTTCTTTCATGAAATTTCCGGGGCTCTCAGTCTGTTTCGTTTCCGGGCTTATTCTGCATCGCTCCCGCCGGACTTAATCCCACCAGAAGTACCAGACATCCGAATTTTCAAGCCCTGCTGCCAGCTCCGATATTTGATAAGTCCGTGTCCCCTGGTTCACCCGGTCGGTACAGAAGGCATAGTGCTCCTTTGCCGCCTCCAAACGGTCTGCGCCGTTTAATCTGCGGGGTGCGTAAAATTCCATCACGTCATGGGTAAAGGCTGCCGGAACCGCACCGTATCTTTCGTACCAGTATTTGCACACAGCCATCATATCCTCCGGTCCGGGACAGTCGTTCCAGCCTCCCATGGGCAGATATCCGATCATTTCCCACGGATGACGGACCGGAAGCCTGAGAAGTATCACGTCTTCCTCCAGCATGCCATCCTGAAAAGAACAGTATCCGATAAAGTGATGCAGTGTTTCCCCTTCGGTTTCTTCCCCGATCAGACGGTCACGGGACTCTTCTTCGTAATCTTCCAGATATTCCTCCAGGCGTTTTGCCAGGATTTCCTTTCCATTGCTGCCGCAGTTTGCGATGATCTGCTCCCGGTTGTACCCATCCTGTGCGACGATCTCCAGCCATTCCTCCACATACGCATCAACCAGAAGAACTGCCGGCCAGAAACCGCCCTTCTCTCCTTCCTTCAGAGCCTCCATGTAGGCCTCTTCCACCTCCCATGGCTCACTGCCTTTTTCAAACAGGGTGTACGCACAGCCAAAACTCTCTGCAATCTGTTTTGTTCTGGAATCCATTCCATCGTCCCTCCTTATTCTTTTCTGTTCTTTTGAATTTACCGGTTTTTCCGGTATTTTTCTACCTGTCATCGGCACCTATGATGTTTGGTCTCACCGGGAAAACCGCAGTGATCGAAAGCACAATCACCTGTGCTGCTATTGGGAAGCAGAAACCGGTCCCTGACCAATCAGCACCGTTTTGCCCTCAAACGCAAAGCCATACTGTCGGATACGTCCGGCCGGTATGCCTTTTGCCTCCAGAGATGCCGCGTACTTTTTTTCTTCCATCTGTATCAGGGCGTTTTGAACCGTCGTTTCCAGGCTGTCCTCTCTTCCTGGATTTCTGACTTTGAACTCCAAAATTATGGCATCATCCTCTTTCTTCGGCTCCAGCACCACATCATATCTGCCAAAACCACTCTCCCGATTGGACAGGACGGTGTACCGGTCTTCCAGATCCACCAGAAGTCCCAGGACGAAACCGTGATAGAAGCGCTCCGGCTCCGCCCCGGCGCCGGTGTCAAAATAACTGAATGTGGCCATTGCTGTCCGATTCATATACTGATTCATGGCCTCCACATCTCCCAAAAGCAGCGCATTCAAAAAATCGTTGTACGCCGGTGTATACTGGGTAAACCAACGATCGACCATTCCCCTGAACATCAGGCAGACTTCACGGTTCGTCAGTCCAAGTTCATAACAGCTCTCTCCCCACTCGTTTACCGAGACCCTCTCTGCCCTCAGATAACCACTGGCCAGCAGAAAGCTCCATACTGCACTTTCTACCATGTCCAGCTGACCGAACACAATCTGCTCATCAATCTGCGTGCAGAAAGTCTTTCCCACCAGCAGTTTTTCCATGGTCTTCTTAACTTCGGGGCTGCCTTTCTGGATCAGCCTTTCAACCAGACTGTTGCTGCTGGTGTTGGCCCAGTAGGCAGCAAACCTGCGTTTGTCCAGATAATTGAGGATGGACCATGGATTGTAAATATCTGTCTGGTTTCCGAATGTAAAACCGTCATACCAGTTCTTCACTTCTGCTTCCTGCTCACACAATCCATACTCTCTTAATGCTTCCAGAACCTCCTGCTGGGTAAACCCAAAAGCATTCTCATATTTTTGTGTGGTCGTTGTCACCACTTCCAGATGATTCAGATCTGAAAAAATCGATTCTTTGCTTACCCTTGTGATCCCTGTCATAACCGCCCGTTCCAGATAAGGATTCGTCTTAAAGGTTGCATGGAACATATCCTGGATAAACGCGGTAAGTTCCTCCCAGTACCCATTCCCATAGGCTTCCTGCAACGGCGTATCGTATTCATCCAGCAGGATGAGAACCTTTTTTCCATAATAGCGATACAGAAACTCAGACAGCTTATGAAGCGACCGGCCAGCCACGACCTCCGGCATGTCCATGGAGATCTGGCGGTACTCCTCTTTCTCTTCTTCTGAAAGCAGATTTCCCTGCAGCAAAAATGCATGTTCCCGATACAGATCCGTCAGTATCTGACAGATCCGCTGAACAGATGATCGGTAGTCCCTTCTTTTGACCTCCGCAAAAGACAGGCTGATAACCGGATATGTTCCCTGGAGTTTCCGGTATCTTTCTTCTTCCCAAATGGAAAGGCCCAAAAAGAGATCGCTTCTGTCCCTGTGGGCGATGGAAAAGAAATATTCCAGCATGCTCATGTTCAGTGTCTTTCCAAAACGCCGGGGACGGGTGATCAGCGTAACCGCATCGTGATTTTCCCACCATTCTTTGATAAATGCGGTCTTATCCACATAGAACAGATCATTTGTAATCACATATGCAAAATCCTGATGTCCGATGCCTGTAATTCTTGCCATCCCGCCACCTGTACCCTTTCTTTTTCATGCCCTCATAATCCTGTAATTGGTGAAAATACCTGAATCCGTCACTTTATGATTATTTAAATATACCGCAATTTTATTGCAAAATCAATAGACAGGAAAGCGCATGGACGGTTATGGCCAAAGCAGAGCAGACCCAGCATACAAAAAAGGACACCACAAAACCATCCCGTCAGGGTGATCAAGTGATATCCTTTTTCAATTACAGCAGGCTTTGGGCCGTTTCAGTGCAAATCGTATCTTTCACCAATACTTACAGTCTGCCTGAAAAGTACATACTACCGTCTCGTTCTGTACTGCATCTATTTCACTGATCAGGTTCAGACCCGGAAGATCATCGGAATTGGTCACGATCATAATACAGTCTGTGGCGAATCCTTTCTGTTCCACCAGTGCTTTGTCAAACTCCAGCAGTACATCCCCCTGCTTTACTTTCTTCCCCTGTTTTACCATCACCTTGAATCCTTCTCCGTTCAGTGATACCGTATCCAGTCCGATATGCAACAGCAGCTCTGCCCCGTTGTTCACCGTGATCCCCACTGCATGGCCGGTCTCCGCCACCATGGAAATCTCTCCGCTGCATGGTGCCGTGATCACCTGGCCGTCAGGACGGATTGCAATCCCGTCTCCCAGCGCCTTTGACGAAAAAACCGGATCTGCCACTTCCGTAACCGGAATCACGCGGCCTGATACCATCGCTTTTAACTCTTTTACGGGTTCCTCTTTTTCTTTCTTTTTAAAAAATCCCATTTTCTCAATCTCCTGTTAATAATCTTTATCCTCACAAGTTTATATTCCAAAAACGAAGCTCTGCTCCCAAAGCCTCCACTTCCACCTGATAGAGATCCGGATAGTATCTGGTGGAAAAGACGATCTCTCCGCCGTTTATAAATACCTCCACAGACGATACATCCGCCAGAATCTTTACGTCCAGAAGCTTTGAAAGCTCCGCGCACCGCATCTTTCTCCCTCCGGAGACTCCCTCCTTTTCCGTGTGCAGAAAATACATCCTGAAAAAGCCTTCCCGGTATTCCAGCACCAGCTCTTTTGCCAGCACTGCCCGAAATCCTTCCTCTGTGATGTGCTCTGCATCCACTTCAAAGGTCTGTACCTGTTCCCTGCACAGCCTGTCTCTGGTCGTGCAGGCCAGCTCTTTCTTTTCTTCCAGTTCCCGCACCGGATTTTGCACAAGCACGCCATCTTTCCTTTTAATCTCCCGCGGAAAGGTAAAGCAGTGCTGCCAGCCGTCTTCCAGCGTTTTATTCGTATGCTCCGGGCAGTCCGGCATTCCCATCCAGCCCATTTGAATCAGCCGGCCATCCTCCGTCCAAAAGCTCTGAGGCGCATAAAAATCAAAGCCATAGTCCCACAGACGGTATTTTGACAGCGCATATTCCCCCAGAAGAGACCCTTCCACGAAGAAATAGCCGGACTGATAGACATTCCGGTCTTTCCACGCTTCGCCTGTCAGTCCCTGCACGGAAGCGGACAGCACTTTTTGCCCGCCGACTTCCATATATTCTGGACACTCCCACATATAACCGAATTTTTCCCGGGTGGTCACCTGACGAAGAAACGTCCAGTGCTCCTTATCCAGAGAGACGAACAAAAGCGCCACACCCTGATCTTCTATTGTTCTGGCCCCCTGGATCATGTAATAGCGGTCCCCTTCTTTCCATACTTTGGGATCCCGCACATGACAGGTCACAGACTCCGGATAATCACCGTTTCCCATCAGAAGCTTCTTGGCTTTAAAAGTCTTCCCGTCCTCGCTGACCGTCAGGACCGTATTGCCCTCTCTGCCCGCATGGATATAGTCATAATCGCCGTCCAGTTTTATATTTCCGGTATAGTAGAGATACATCCTGCCGTCCTCAAGAAACGCATTTCCGGAGTACACGCCGTGACAGTCATAAGGCGAATCCGGATACAGAGCCACGCCCTCCTGCTTCCAGTCCACCATGTTTTCACTGGTGCAGTGCCCCCAGAATTTGAGGCCGCCTTCGGCGTCAAAGGGGGAATATTGAAAAAATGCATGACAGACACCCCGGAACATGCAAAGCCCGTTGGGATCATTGAGCCAGCCGGTCACCGGCATCAGATGAAACCGCTGCCGGAACCGGTCTTTCCCATCTGCCGACTGTTCCACAAGTTCTGTCTGTCTTTTCAGAACCTTTGCCAATACATTCATATTTCTGCTCCTGCCATCTGTCATCCTCTGCCTGCTGATTGGTCCTACAGCGCGGACCTCCAGTTCACGGTAGACGCCCTTGCCACGACCCGGGTCTCCAGTTCATACAGCTGTGGTTCCGTCTTCTGCCGGATCTGTCCCAAAAGAACCTCCACCGCCTTCTTTCCGATCTCTTCCAGCGGCTGCGCCAAAGACGTCAGCTTCGGTGTCGCCTCTTTTGCCAGCAGCGAATTGTCGAACCCCGCCACCGCGATATCCTGCGGAATGGAATACCCAAGATCCATCAGCGCCGCCATGGTCTCACAGGCCGTGATATCGTCATTTGTAAAAAAGACTTCGCTTCGGATCCTGTTGTCCCTGGCATATTTTTTCACGTTCTCATATACCTGGGTGGCGTTCATGTTTTCCGGCGGATCGCATTCAATGACGTCTGTGATTTCCGCCCGATTCGCCAGAAGATACTCCCGGAATCCTGCGTATTTTCTGGCGGACGTGGATCTGGAGATGGGCCCCACATACCCCATCTTCTGAAATCCCATGTTGAGAAAATGTTTCGCCATCTGTACACCGCCGTCATAGTGATTGATGAAGACCGAATGGAATCCTTCCACCCGTTTTGTAATCATGGTAACCGGAAGACCGGCTCTTTTGTAGGAGCCTGCGCTCTGCTCTGCAGATACGGGTACCGCGATGATTCCATCCGCCTTCCGCTGTTTTAATTCCGTCAGGATATTCCGCTCTTTTTCCAGACTGCGTCTGGTATTGCAGATGATGACATTATAGCCTTCATAAAATGCCTGATTTTCAATTGCTTCTATAATTTCGCTGAAAAAGGGATAGGCGATCTCCGGGACCATGACTCCGATCAGACTGGTACTGTTCCCGGCCAGACTCTGCGCGATCAGATTCGGCTCATAGCCCAGCTTCTCCACCCAGTTCAGCACATTCTTTCTGGTTGCCGCCGTCACAGACGGATGATTGGAGAGCACCCGGGACACCGTCGCCCGGGAGACGCCTGCCTTTTCTGCAACGTCCTGCATACTTGCTGCCATATTGATTCACATCCTTCTAAAACATTTCCGTCCGTGTCCGTCCGGTCAGGGGTGCCGCCGCACCTTCCCTTCGGACACTGCCCGGAGCATTTCTGCATCTATTTTAGAAGATTCATCCTCAATAGTCAATCATCTACTTTCCTCCACCCGGCGAAACAGCCACTGTCTGGAATACGCATCGGTCCGGATCTTTCCCGGTGAAAGCCCCACATTCATAAGCTCGCGTCCGGTCCAGACCCGCCCGTCCTCTTCCGCCTCATATCTGGCATCCGGACACAGTCCGGTCAGCTTCAGCCTTTTTGATACCGTATTGGGACTGGCAAGCATCCGGACATACGTGCACAGCACCTGACTCTCATCTTCACTGACGTGCATCCAGGCATATTCGTTTCCGGACGTAAGGCCCTTCAGACGATACAGCGTTCCAAACTGCACGATGGGTCTTACCTTCTTGTAAAACGCCACTTCCTTCGCAATCTTTCGCTTCTCTTTCTCATCAATCCGGTTCAGATTCAGTTCCAGTCCCAGATTGCCCCAGGAGGCCACGGCAGTCCGGGTCCTGAGACTTTCCTGCCGTCCGGTCTGGTGGTTGGGAATCTCCGACACATGGCATCCCATCACCAGAGACGGATAGATCAGTGAGCTTCCGTACTGCATCCGGAGCCGCTCCATGGCGTCGGTATCGTCGCTGATCCACACCTGCGGCATATAGTACAGCATCCCCGGATCACAGCGTCCGCCGCCGCCCGCACAGCTTTCAAAGAGAACCTCCGGAAACATGCCCGTCAGCGTCTCCATCACCCGGTACAGCCCAAGCATATACCGGTGTGCCTGCTCCTTCTGGCGGTCTGCGGGCAGATATACCGAACCCATATTGGTGAAATTGCGGTTCATATCCCATTTCACATACACAATATGGCAGCTTTTCAGTATACTGCTGATGCTTTCGATGATATAATCGCACACCGCCGGATTGCTCAGATCCAGAACATACTCGTCTCTGGACATTTCCAGCCTCCGGCCCTGCACCTGCATCACCCACTCCGGATGCGCCCGGTACAGGCTGCTGTCCGGAGATACCATCTCCGGCTCAAACCAGAGTCCAAAGGCAATCCCCTTTTTTTCAATCTCCTGGATCAGTTCCGGAAGAGAGCCCCCAAGCTTTTCCTGATTGGGCACCCAGTCTCCCACGGAAGACGTGGTGTCGTTGCGTTTTCCAAACCATCCGTCGTCCAGCACGAAAAGCTCTGCACCCACCAGAGCCGCTTCTTCTGCCAGCGACACAAGGCTTTCTTTGTGAAAATCAAAATAGTTCGCTTCCCAGCTGTTTAAAAGCACCGGCCGCTCCCGGCGGGCATACCGCCTGGGGATCAGACAGTCTCTGTACAGCTTATGGAAGATCCGGGACATCCGTCCCAGCCCCTGTCCGGAATAGACCATAACCGCCTCCGGTGCCTGAAAGCTTTCGCCCGGCAGCAGCGTCCATGCAAAATCAAAGGGATGGATTCCCATCTGGAAACGGGTATTCTGATGCATATCCACTTCCGCGCTGATCTGGAAATTGCCGCTGTACACAAAATGCATGGCATAGACAAGCCCGTGGTCTTCGTCCGTCTCCGGAGAAATCAGCGCCGCAAACGGATTCTGGCCGTGCCCTCCGGCGCCCCGGGTGCTGCCCAGAGACTGCATGCCCTGCGCCAGACTGCGTCTTTTGATCTGAAATTCTCTGGCCCAGGCCCCTGCCAGATGCAGAAGATCAAAATCACTGTTTAACAGATCCACGCTGGCCGAACACAGCTTTTCCATGCAGACCGTTTCCCTGCTTTCATTTTTCACAGATACTGACTGGGTGATGGCATCATGAGATTCATAGACCCCGAAAGTCAGCGTCACTTCCATCTGCTTTAATTCATCGTACAGCACAAGCTCCAGCACTTCACAGTCGTATGCCGGGCGCACGGACGGCAGCCCTGGCAGCTCCTTTTTGTTCCTGTGGATCTGATGGGACCGGTAACGCAGATCTGTGATTCTGGACCCGTCCTCGTAGGCAAAGGCGAAGGCTGGCTCCCGCAGATCGGAATATCCATGGGACGGATAGATCTGGGGCATCTGTTCCAGTTTAAAATCTTTCTGTCCGTTGGCATCCGCCAGATAACTGCCTCTGGTGATATCTGAAATCACATACCGGATATCTGTACATTCGATTCTTCCGCCCCAGTAGGGCACAAACACATAGCCGCTCTCTGTAATCTGCAGCACGAAAGAGGTGCTGCAGGTATTCAGAAACAGCAGTTTTTCTCCCGCTTCTTTTTCCAGTATCCCGATCATACGCGATCTCTCCGTTTCTGTCCTGTTATCATTCTTCCATTACTTCCTTCGGCACTGCAAACATCCAGGTAAGTGCAAAAGCGGATGCGAAGGTTGCTGCTGCCAGAAGTGCATACATCACCAGCTGGTTTGTGGAATAAATGTACAGAAGGATTCCCGGAATCGTGGTGATTCCGTTGCCGCTTCCCTGCATGCCCAGAAGCATGGCGATCATGCCTGCCGCACCGTTGACGCAGCAGCTTAAGATAAACGGCTTTAAGCCATAGCGCAGAATCACACCGAACAGCGCCGGTTCTCCGATTCCCAGAAGTGCGGACGCCGTGGCACTTGGACCGATGGCCCGGATCTCCTTTTTCTTCGCCTTTAAAGAGATGGCCAGACAGACCGCGGAGGAAGAGAATCCGCACATGCACAGGATGGCATTAAAAGGATTGAACCCGGTGCTGGCCAGCAGGCTGATCTCCAGCATATTGAAGATGTGATGGACACCGGTGAGGGTGATGATGGACCAGAAAAATCCCACAAATGCTCCGCCCAGTCCAAACGGCAGATTCAGTCCTGCTTCCACCACGGACAGCAGAATGATTTCAAAGGCGTGCAGAAGCGGTCCGATTACGACCAGGGACAGCACCAGCATGACCAGCAGTACGAGAAACGGCGTGATCATAAAGTCAAAGGTGGCCGGCACGGTTTTGCGGAGTTTTTTCTCCAGCTTGCTGCCGATCACACCTGCCACAAAGGCCGGAAGGATACTGCCCTGATAACCGACGATGGGAATAAAGCCAAACAGATACAGAGGGGTCACGCCGCTGGATGGATCTGCCACAGAATAGGCATTGGGCAGAGCACCGTTGACCAGCATCAGACCGAGAATGAGTCCCAGCACCGGAGAGCCGCCGAACACCCGGAAGGTGGACCAGCAGACAATGGCCGGAAGAAAAGCAAAGGTCGTCCCGGACAGGACTTCCACCAGTACGCTGAAGGTCTGAGGCACATCCGCCACACTCATCCCCAGCAGAGACAGGAAATTGTTATTTAAAAGTGCACCTTTTAAACCCAGAAACAGACCGGTCGCCACCAGGGCCGGGATAACCGGAACAAACACATCACCGAAGGTACGAATGGCCTTCTGAAGCTGATTTTTTCCGTCCATCTTTGCTTCTTTGGCTTCGCTGGCAGTTGTCTCGCTGATTCCGTGCTTTAACACTTCATCATAGACCCGGTTTACATGTCCGGTCCCGAAGATGATCTGAAACTGTCCTGCCGTGAAAAAGGTTCCCTTTGCGCCTTCGATATTGCCGATTCCTTCTTCGTCGATGATCTCACGATCCACAACGATGATTCTTAAACGTGTTGCACAGTGGGCCACGGACTTGATATTTTCCTGCCCGCCGATGCATTTGATCACATCTTCTGCGATCTTTGAGTAATTGTAGCTCATGGTGTCCTCCTTTATCCACTATTCATGTTACATTTTTATTTGATATGTACGCGCGTTCATTATGTTCACAATGTAGCACAGGACACAGAAAATGTCAAGAAGGAAATTGGTTTCCTTCCATGATTTTTGCCGATAAAAAGAAGCACACCTGCTCCGGCGTGCCCCTTCTTCTCTTCTGTCCCAGATCTTCAGAAGTTCTGTTCTGTTGTTTCTTTCTTATGAGAAAATCTTGCATGGACCGGCCGGTGTCTACCGGAACAAAGAGACCGCGCAGAATACGAGCAGTCCGGCCATGACAAGATTTGTAATCTTTGCATATCTGGAAAAAAGCAGCCGGAATACCGAGCCGAACAGCGACCAGCACAGGGTAAATACAAAGCCGATCAGCGCAAGGAGAAGCGCAAAAAAGAGAAGCAATGGCCACTCTCCCTGACAGTACGGCAGGATATAGGCCTCCATGGACACAATGCAGTAAATATAGATCTTCGGATTTACAAACTGCAAAAATGCACCGGAGAGAAAGCTGCTTTCGGAATGCGTTTCCTCGATGACGGAAGAACTCTTCAGTGTCCGGAAGGCAAGCCACAGCATATAAAGAGCGCCGATTACCAGCATGGGCAGTTTGATCCTGGGGATGATTTCCGACAGCATATTGCAGAAACAGGTACAGATCACCATGACCGCCGAAAAGCCTGCCCAGATACCCAGATTGAACGGAAATGATTTCCGAAAGCCCAGCCTTCCTGCATTGGACATGGACATGATATTATTGGGGCCGGGCGTTACCGCCGTCACGACCGCATAGGACAAAAAATTGATCCATGGAAACATATGAATCCTCCCTCTTCATCATCATTTCTTCTTGCATCTTTCTTCCTGCCTGTATATAATAACAGCATACAACCATGAAATCAAATTAAAATATTAAGAGTGACACTTTAATTTTATTGAAGTATCAGAGGGGTCGGCATATGGAACTGAAGTACCTGAATACCTTTCGCACCATCGTGGAAACCGGAAGTTTTACCGGCGCAGCGGAAAAATTAAACTATACCCAGTCCACCATTACGTTTCAGATCCGGCAGCTGGAACAGGAGCTGTCCGTGAGACTTTTTGAGAAAACCGGACGCAGAATGGTCCTGACCAAGGCAGGCGAACATCTGATCCCCTATGTGGACGAGGTGACACAGGCCCTGGAAAAGCTGCGTTCTTTTGAAAATGATCTGTCCAGATGCCGGGGAGACTTGCAGATCGGCGCAGGCGAAACGCTGCTGTGCTTCCGGCTGCCCGGTATCCTGAAAGAATTTCAGCACCAGGCGCCCAACGCCCGGCTCTTTTTGCGTTCCATGAACTGCTTTGATATCCGAAATGAGCTCTGCAACGGCACGCTGGATCTGGGCCTTCTGTACGAAGATACCGGCGGATTTAACGGAAATCTTGTGACCTATCCGTTCGGGAAATGCCCCCTTGTGCTTGTGGCGGCTCCTGCAATAAAAAAGGCCTGCCCTGATTTTATCACTCCAGGTCAGACCATTCCGGTTCCGTTTATCATCAATGAAGCCCAGTGTATTTTCCGACTGCTGTTTGAAGACTATCTGCGCAGAAAAAGCATTGTGCTGGATCATACCATCGAACTGTGGAGCATCCCCACGATCAAAAATCTGGTCATAAATGAAGTGGGCATCTCCTTTCTGCCGGAATTTTCGGTAAAAAAAGAACTGGAAGCTGGCGAACTTGTGGAGATTCCCACCGATCTGCCGGATCCCAGTCTGAGCGCCGTATTGGCCCACCATAAAAACAAATGGATCAGTCCGCTGATGCAGTGTTTTATTGATCTTTGCTGTTCGCTTTCTCATCCATAAATACCGGCCCTCTGCTTTGCCCCGCGTTCCGGACTCCTGTATCAAAGAGCTGCGGGATGCCTTTATATTACTCTCTGTGTATCTCCATCTTCCGGCGGCACACCCGGTATCTCCCATAAGGCGGCACCGGGTACAGTTCACAGGAAATCCCTTTTTCCTCCAGCAGCTCCTTTGTGCTTACGGCCGGTCCCAGATACAGTTCTTTCGCAGGAAGCCGGCCCTCGTCCAGACGCTTTTTTACTTCAAGCACCGGCAGTTTCAGATACCGGCCCACCGCAAGTATCTGTTCTCTGGTCAGACTCTGGGAGCGGATCCGAAGTTCATATTTGCGGTCGTCCTGCTCGCAGGGGGCATAAAAGCTGCCTCCGATCACTTCGAGCCCGCAGTCCGGGCAGCACAGGAACATACACGGCCCTTCCAGCCATGCCTGTACGTTTTCTCCATGACATTCTGGACAAACCGCTTTTCCCATGCCGCGGGCCCGGATACAGTTTTTGCACAGATCCTGCTCCATAACCGCTCCTCTCTTCGGATCACCGCCGCCTTGCATCTCTCTGCCAAAAATAATTCAGCCCTTTTCTTTTGCAAACACCTCCATGGCCGCCTCTTCTTCATACTGCCTCATATACAGCTCGTGGTAATACCCGCCCTGATCCAGAAGTTCCCGATGGGTTCCCCGCTCCAGAATCTTCCCGTCTTTCACCACCAGAATCAGATCTGCATTTCGGATCGTGGACAGCCGGTGAGCGATCACAAAGGAAGTATGGCCTTTCAGCAGATGTTCCACGGCATCCTGAATCAGACGCTCGGTCTTTGTGTCGATGGAGGAAGTGGCTTCATCCAGGACAAAGATCGCCGGGTCTGCCAGAATCGCCCGGGCGAAGGAGATGAGCTGTTTTTCCCCCACGGAAAGCCTTCCGCCGCTCTCTCCCACGTTGCTTTCGTATCCCTTTGGAAGTTTCGCCGCCACCGTGTCCGCAGATACCTGTCTGGCCGCTTCCTCCACTTCCTCGTCCGTAGACGAAAGCCGCCCATAACGGATATTTTCCCGCACAGTTCCGGAAAACAGATGCGGATTTTGGAGCACATAACCCATCTGGCTGTGCAGCCACAGCTGGGACCGCTCCCGGTAATCCACACCGTCAATGAGGATCCGGCCTTCTGTCGGTTCAAAGAAACGCCCGAGCAGGTTCACCAGCGTAGATTTGCCGGCGCCTGTCTCTCCCACAATGGCCACATTCATGCCGGCAGGCACATGGAGGTGAAAATGCTCCAGCACATACTCTTTTCCGTCCGGATACCGGAAAGACACATCCTCAAACACCACGTCTCCCCGGATCCGCTCCCAGTTCTCTTTTTTCGCCGTAAATGCATCTCCGTACCGGGCTGTAACCGCTTCCCGGTCCACTACATTGGGCTGCTGCTCCAGAAGGTCCATGACCCGCTCGATGTTGGCCTGACAGGAAATCAGTTCCGACAAAAGCCTGGCCAGCTGCTGGATCGGTTCAAAGATCACAACCGCATAAGATATAAATACGGACAGCGTACCAAGCTGCATGAGATCTTTCTGCACCATGCCGCCCCCTTTTGTCAGCACAATGGCGGAAACTACGGAGCCGAAAAAGAGGATCAGCGGAATGTACACTGCATTCAGCTTTGCCGCGCGGCTGGAAGCCTGATGCATCTCTGTGGTCTTTTTAAAGAATTCCCGGTCATTGTCTTCTTCGATCACCATGCTTTTGGAGGTCCTGACTCCGGTGATTCCTTCATTGTAGGCACTGGTAATCTGGGAATTGATCCGGCGGATCTTCCGGTTCCAGTGGAGAATCTTATTCTGAAAATACACGGTCAAAAATCCGATCCCCGGAACCACCAGCATGATAATCAGGGCCAGTTTTGCATTTAAGAACAACATGACTCCAAACACCGTGACCACATAGAGAAAGGCCCAGAACATATCCACCAGCCCCCAGGCGACCATGGACGCAATTTTCAGCGTATCGCTCATGACCCGGGCGTGGATATAGCCCACAGGCGTCGTGTTATAGTAGGAGAAGGACAGGGTCTGCAGATGTTCAAACTGTGCCCATTTCAGATCCCGCCCCACATTCATCTCGATGGTTGTGGCCGCATGGACGGAAAAATACACACTGACGGTCTGGGTAACGATCATCAGCACATAGACGACCGTAAACGGCCGGATACCGTCCAGTGTATGCTGCGTAATAAAGCGGTCAATGGCATAGCTCTGAAACAGCGGCACCAGAATATCCACTGCTGCCAGAAAGATATTGAGCCCCATGGTAATGAGAAAATATTTTTTATAGGGTTTAAAAAATGGAACCATCTTCGCCCAGATCTGAAAGCTGAACGGTTTGTGATACTCCTGCTCTTCGTATGCTGCCATATGGTCTCACCTCTCTTCCCGGTCCATCTGGATTTCATAAATCTGCCGGTAAATCCCGTCTCTTTGAATCAGCTCTTCATGAGTTCCCATCTCCTGTGCCCTGCCCTGATTCAGCACCAGAATCTGGTCTGCTCCCATCAGGGTCGTAATCCGGTGAGAGATCAGGATCACCGTGGCATCCTTTTGCTGTTCCTTCAGTGCCTTTCGGATTTCATGGTCGGTCTGTGTGTCCACCGCGGACAGGGAATCGTCAAAGACCATGACCGGTGCTTTTTGAAGCAGCATCCGGGCAATGGCCACCCGCTGTCTCTGCCCGCCGGAGAGGGTCACGCCCCGCTCTCCAACCAGTGTCTCGTAGCCGTCTGCAAAATTCATAATGGACCGGTCCACACAGGCAGTCCGGGCCGCACTCCGGATTTCCTCCGTCCGGGACCCGGGCGCAGACGCCGCGATATTTTCCCGGATCGTCCGGGAGTAGAGGAAAGGTTCCTGCAACACCATGCCCACATGACGGCGCAGCCAGGCCAGAGGAAATTTACGGATGTCGACACCTCCCAGCGTGATGGTTCCTTCTTCCAGTTCATACAGCCTGGTTAAAAGCTGAACAACCGTGGATTTCCCGCTGCCGGTCCCGCCCAGGATCCCAAACGTCGTTCCCTGAGGAATCGTAAAAGACACATCATCCAGCACCTGTTTTCCCTGCTCATAGGCAAAGGATACATGGGAAAAGACAATGTCCATGGGCCCCGGCAGCACCGGAGCCGGTCTGTCTGCGGCTTCTGCCGGTATGGCACTCTCTGTGCCCGTCTGGCCGGATATGTCTGACGGTATGGTGTCATCCGCTTTTTCCCCGCCGGACATGAGGCCGCTGTATGCTTCTTCCTCACCGTGGATGATATACCCCACACGTTCAAAAGACACCCCCGCCTTGCTCATGTCGGACAGAATGCGCCCCAGTCCCCGGACCGGCCATACCAGCACTGCATTGTAGGAGGCAAATGCCACGAATTCTCCCACGGACATATGGCCGTGGACTGCTTCCATGGCACCCAGTACCACCACTGCCGTCACCTGCAGCCCCGTGATCAGATCTCCCACGCCCCAGTACAGACCGGACAGGGTTCCCAGCCGGATCCACAGCTTTGCAAATGCTTCATTTTTCTCCCGGAACCGGTCCATCTCGTACTGTTCCCGGCCAAAGGCGCGCACCACCCGCACGCCGGTGGCATTTTCCTGCACCACTGTGGAAAGTTCCCCTTCTGCCTCGTCTGCATCTGTGAACCGCCTGGCAATCAGCCGGTAAAAGACCGCCGAATACAGGATTACCACCGGCACAAATAACAGCACCACCAGAGCCAGTTTACGGTTCATGGATGCCATCACCGCAAAGGAAATCCCTACCAGAAATGCCGTCCGAAACACCTCCAGAAGCTGCGTCACGACAAAATTGCGGATCACCTCCACATCCGATGTACAACGTTGGATAATATCACCGGTCTGGTTCTGATCATGCCAGCTCATGGGAAGCCGCTGCACATGGGAAAAAAGGGCATTCCGCATGTTTCTTGCAAAATCTTCTCCCGCACGGGCCGTGCAGGCACGGGTCAGAAACATGAACAGCCCGGAAAGAACGGCCACCCCAATGATGGCCAGCGATAAGACCCACAGATGCTCCCTCAGATATGGATAGCCGCCCCCGCCCAGCACTTTGTCGATACCGAATCGAAAGATCTGCGGCGTCACTGCATTCAGCCCCGTGGTCACAAAGGAAGCCGCCGCCGCACACAGAAAATAGCGCTTGGAGCCATGGAAATATCGTAAAATCAGTTGGATTTTCCTTTTCATATTTACACTTTCTATTGCAAAAATTTCCTAATCCGTTTCCTCATATACATAGTCCTTGAAATAGTCTGTCTGCTTCTGATTATCCAGCCATAATTCAAACCACCCCAAAAAGTCCTGCCGCTCACAGCAGGGCTGGACGCCCACATCCGTAAAGTTCCAGACTTCCCCCCGGCATTTCCCGGTTACAATCAAACGATAACTCATGCTGCACCCCAGGTTGATCAGTTCCATATTTCCCCGGTAAACTTTATGTTTCATCTCAGCCTCGATGATATCCGAGTCCCTTTCATCGTCTTCCCAAATCCAGAATTGATCAAGCAGAAAGGGGGCGGCAAGGTCCTGGCACGGACTGCTTTCCAGATCATTCAGGCGGCGCCCTTCAAACATATGTTCGCATCCATTGCCGATATCTTTCAAGAACATGCGATATGTCCGGGGCAGTTTGATTTTGTGGCAGTCTTCAAACGCCGCAATGGCTTCTTCCGAAAGACATTCTCCCATTTTAATATGAAGTGCACTTACCTTCTCCCGGATCCGTTTGATCACGTTTTCATAATCCTTCGATTCGTAAACCGGCATACTCATCTCTCCTTGTATTATAAATCTGCGACTCATGACCGGCATTCGCCAACCGACGAATGCGCAGGCTCATTCTTCTCCCTTGTACTTATTATATCACTATTTTCTGATCTGTTCTACAGGCTGAAGATTAGACGGGATATTTTTTATCTGGCGTGTCAGCATATCCCGAACCCGTATATACCCTGACCTTAAAAAGCGTCCCGCTGATCCTGCGGTAAAAAAGCCAGTCGCAGAATGAGGCGGTGACGTAAGAAAACATTTTGAGCAAGAGGCGGCGTCTGGCTTTCTGGTCTTGAAATTAACCATATGTCCCAGGTACTCGACACGCTCCAAAATGCGGGAAACCGTCTCGTTTGCTATGCTGCTCAATCCTTCACCTTCTCCCGTTTTATGACAGGAAAAAAGTACTGTTTCCAGTGTTTTCTTGCTGTTTTCCAATCTTACAGTTATATAATATCAGCTTTTTCTGGGCAAAAAAAGGAAATAAAACGGTATTTCGGGCAATCGATTTTTTAATTGAGAAATATGTGTATTCATGTTATAATCAGCTTGTATAACTGAACAGAAGGCAGGATGCGATTTTCTGATAGATGCCCTCTAGTCTTACGAAAGAGGGTGATGCC
>CAJTYJ010000058.1 GCA_910583895.1 uncultured Lachnospiraceae bacterium | reverse complement strand
AAATGAGGAGTGCCCCGGCAATACGGATGCCGGGGCTTATTATGAAAAAATTTATCTATATGTCGCAGGTTGTTTTTGATTTATATAGAGTATAACAATTAAATATGTACAAATTATGAACAAAATATAAACTTATTGTAAAAATACACAAAAATATAAAAAGCAAACGGAATTATCTGTGCAAAATTTATAAAACATTTTTGGGGAAAAATCAGAAAGCTTGTCAAAAAAGACAGGAAGTGCTAAAATGGGAGCAGAAAACAGGGAAGCAAAGGAGTATGGTATGACGACAGAGACAGCACCGGTCTATGTGATCGGTCATAAGAATCCGGATACGGATTCCATTTGTTCCGCAATCGCCTACGCGGAGCTGAAAAACCGTCTGTGCGGGGGTGGATACTGTCCGGCCCGCGCCGGGCAGATCAATCAGGAGACGCAGTATGTGCTGAATTATTTTCAGGTATCTGCGCCCAAGTATGTGGAGGATGTGATGACGGATGTCCGGGACATTGAGATTCGAAAGACCAAGGGAGTCTCCGGTCAGATTTCCCTGAAAAAAGCCTGGAATATGATGCGGGCATTGGGGGTGGTGACTCTTCCGATCACAGATCATCAGCAGCTGCAGGGACTGATCACCATCGGTGACATCGCCAACGCCTATATGGATGTTTACGACAACTGCAGCCTGTCCGCCGCCCATACGCCATACAGGAATATTTTGGAGACCCTGGACGGGGTAATGATCAATGGAGATGAAGAAGCGGTCTACGAAAAAGGTGAAGTGGTGATTGCAGCGGCCAACCCGGATGTGATGGAAGACTATATCCATGAGGGCGATATGGTTATCTTAGGCAACCGATATGAGTCTCAGCTCTGTGCCATCGAGATGAATGCGGCCTGCATCGTAGTCTGCATGGATGCCAAGGTATCCAAGACGATCCGGAAGCTGGCCCAGGAAAATCACTGCAACATCATTGTGACGCCCCATGACACGTTTACTGTGGCCAGAATGATCAATCAGAGTATGCCGATTTCTCATTTTATGAAAGAGGATAACCTGATTACCTTTAAAGTGACAGAGAAGACCGAGGATATCAAGGGGATCATGGGCCAGAAGCGTTACCGGGATTTCCCGATCCTGGATATGGACGGAAACTACATCGGTATGATTTCGCGCCGGAACCTTCTGAATCTGCGTCGGAAGCGGGTCATTTTGGTGGATCACAATGAAGCCAGTCAGACCGTGGACGGCATCGAGCATGCAGACATCCTGGAGATTATCGATCATCACCGGATCGGTACGTTGGAAACGTTAGAGCCGGTCTTTTTCCGGAATCAGCCTCTGGGCTGTACGGCGACGATCGTCTATCAGATGTATCAGGAGAATCAGGTGGAGATCCCCAAAAGCATCGCCGGGCTTTTGATGGCGGCAATTTTGTCGGATACACTGATGTTCCGTTCGCCCACCTGTACAGCGGTGGACAAGGCGGCAGCAGAGCATCTGTCCTCCATCTGCGGAGTGGAGATCGAGGAGTTTTCCATTGATATGTTCAGTGCCGGCAGCGACATGAGCTCCAAGTCCCCGGAAGAGATCTTCAATCAGGACAAGAAGAAATTCCAGGTAAATGAGCACGAGTTTTTCGTAGCCCAGATCAACAGTATGAACAGCATCGAGCTGGATGAGATCAAAGAGAAGCTTCTTCCTTATCTGGAGGAGACATTTCCGACCCTGGAAGTGGAGATGTGTTTTGTCATGCTCACCAATATTGTAAAGGAAAAAACAGAGCTTTTGTGTCTTGGAGAAAATGCCAAAGAAGTGGCGAGAAGTGCCTTCCAGCTTCCGGAGGATGTCCAGGACATCAAGCTGAAGGGATTGGTTTCCAGAAAAAAGCAGCTCATTCCGAGTATTGTGACAGTGCTGCAGCAGTAGACCCACCAGACAGGCAGTTATTGAGAAAATTTCTCAATAACTGCCTGTTTTTTTCTGAAAAGTTAGTTGACATTAACGTGTGCTCTGTATATAATAGAGTTGTAAATGAGATTCATTTTCAATTGTATTTGTATTGCAGAGGTGTTCTGCAGCACTTCCAGGATATAAAATCCCGGGAACACGATCTTTCATGAGGATGGCAGAATTTTGAGGGGAGGAAGCGAGATGGCGCTGGCAATGATGGATATAGGAGAAAAGCGGGTTGTGACAAAGGTCCGTGGAAAAGATGAAGTTATCCGGCATCTGCAGAATCTGGGTTTTGCACCGGGTTCTGTGGTTCAGGTATTGGGCGAAAATGCCGCAGGGATGATCCTTTTGGTGAAAGGAGTTCGCATTGCCCTGGATAAAAGCCTTGCCTGCAGGATTATGGTAGCATAGAAAAGAGGCGTGAAGGTGTAAAAGGCTTCGGCTGAATGATAAAGGAAAGAGAGGACATGAAAAAATGCAGACGTTGGGAGAGACGGCGGTGGGAAAAACCATTACGGTCAGGAGGCTGCACGGAGAAGGCGCCGTAAAGCGCCGGATTATGGACATGGGAATCACAAAGGGCGTGGAGATCCACGTGCGCAAAGTGGCTCCTCTTGGAGATCCGGTGGAAGTGACAGTCCGGGGATATGAACTGTCTCTGAGAAAAGAAGATGCGCAGATGGTTGAAGTGGAGTAAAATCAATTTTTGTGAATAATAGTTAGTAAAAGCTAACTGACAGGAGGAGAATATGGCGGTAAAAATAGCACTTGCCGGGAACCCGAACAGCGGTAAAACGACCTTGTTCAATGCCCTGACCGGTTCCAATCAGTTTGTCGGCAACTGGCCGGGTGTTACGGTGGAGAAAAAAGAAGGAAAATTAAGAGGGTATTCAGATGTGATCATCATAGATCTGCCGGGAATTTATTCCCTGTCCCCCTATACCCTGGAAGAAGTGGTCGCCAGGAATTATCTGATCCAGGAGCGACCGGATGCGATTTTGAATATTGTGGACGGTACAAATCTGGAACGGAATCTTTACCTGTCCACACAGCTGTTAGAGCTTGGGATCCCGGTGGTAATGGCAGTGAACATGATGGATATTGTCGAAAAGAACGGTGATCAGATTGATATAGATAAGCTGAACAAAGAACTGGGCTGTCCGGTGGTGGAGATTTCCGCATTGAGGGGCTCTGGCATTCGGGAGGCGGCCTGGCTGGCTGCAGAGGCAGCGCAGGGAGGCCATTCTCAGAATATGGTACATGCCTTTGATGATCGGGTGGAGGAGGCACTGGCAGCGATTGCGCATCAACTGAACGATATTCCGGCACATCGCCAGCGGTTTTTTGCCATCAAGCTTTTGGAAAGGGATGACAAGATCAAAGACCAGATGGAGCATGCGCCCGATGTGGAGGAAATCATCAGCCGTTTGGAGGAGGCGATGGATGATGATTCGGAGAGTATTATTACCAATGAGCGCTACCGCTTCCTTTCCTCTGTTGTTGGAAAGTGCAGTAAGAAAACAAAAAAAGACGGTATGACAGTATCAGACAAGATCGATCAGGTTGTGACCAATCGTTTCCTGGCGCTTCCTGTCTTTGCAGCGGTTATGTGGCTTGTCTATTATGTGTCGGTGACGACTGTCGGAGGATTTGCGACTGACTGGACCAATGATGTACTGTTTGGAGAGATTATCCCGCCTGTGGTTGAGGGAATTCTGGTGAGTATGAACTGTGCAGACTGGCTGCAGGGACTGCTTCTTGACGGAATTGTCGGCGGCGTGGGTGCAGTGCTGGGCTTTGTCCCGCAGATGCTGGTACTCTTCGTCTTTCTGGCTTTCCTGGAGGCCTGCGGCTATATGGCAAGAGTGGCGTTTATCATGGACCGGATCTTCCGGAAATTCGGGCTGTCCGGCAAGTCTTTTATTCCCATGCTGATCGGAACGGGCTGCGGCGTTCCGGGGATCATGGCATCAAGGACGATTGAAAACGACCGGGACCGCAAAATGACGATTATCACCACCACCTTTATTCCCTGCGGTGCAAAACTTCCAATCATTGCCCTGATCGCGGGCGCTTTGTTTGACGGGGCCTCCTGGGTGGCTCCCAGTGCGTATTTTGTGGGGATTGCAGCGATCGTGTGCTCTGGTATTCTTTTGAAAAAGACGAGGATGTTTGCCGGGGATCCTGCTCCTTTTGTCATGGAGCTTCCGGCTTATCATATGCCTACTGCCGGAAATGTTTTAAGAAGCATGTGGGAGAGAGGCTGGTCCTTCATCAAAAAGGCTGGTACGATTATTCTGCTTTCTACCATACTGGTATGGTTTACAACCTATTTTGGCTGGGTGGACGGACAGTTCAGAATGCTGGAGGATATGGAGCTTGATCACAGCATTCTCGCGGGAATCGGCAGTCTCTTTGCATGGATCTTTATTCCCCTTGGATGGGGAGACTGGAAAGCAGCTGTGGCGGCAATCACCGGGCTGGTGGCCAAAGAGAATGTGGTCGGAACACTGGGAATTTTGTATGGATTTGCAGAGGTATCAGAGGAAGGAGAGGAAATCTGGGGAGCGCTGTCAGGTTCTTACACGATGGCGGCAGCTTACAGTTTCCTGATATTCAATCTCTTGTGCGCCCCCTGCTTTGCAGCCATTGGCGCCATCCGACGGGAGATGAATCATGTAAAATGGACCTTGTTTGCGATCGGATATCAGTGTCTGCTGGCATATGCTGCTGCGCTTTGCATCTATCAGATCGGCACTTTCTTTACTGCGGGAGTAGTGGGGATCGGCCTGATCGCGGCACTTGTGGTTTTGGCAGGATTTTTCTGGCTTCTGGTCAGGCCCGGTAAAAGTGAAAGAAAACGGAACGTCAGCACAAAAGGAATGGCGAAGGCATGATGGGGAATATCATTGTAGGAGGGCTGCTGCTCCTGGTGTCTGCCAATGCAGTGCGCTGTATCTGGAAAGATAAAAAGTCCGGCAAGAGCTGTGGCTGCTCAGGGGGATGCAAAGGGTGCTCCGGGTGCAGGACGAAAGACTGATCCTTGCTGCCTGCAGAAAAGACCAGATTCTGCAAAGGCTGCGGGGGAGGGGACTGCGTATTACAAAGCAGAGAAGGCTGCTTCTGGATATCATCTTTGAACAGGAATGTACCAGTTGTAAAGAGATTTATTATCAGGCTCTGAAAAGGGATAAAAATGTGGGGATTGCCACCGTATACCGGATGATCAATGTATTGACCGAACTGGGTGTCTTTCAAGTGCACGCTCCCTATCAGCTTGTGGATCCGGCCGTTGATTCGTTGGAAAAAGGGTGCCGCCTGGTACTGAAAAATCAGGTGGTGGACCTTGATCCCAAAGAGTGGCAGGAGATTTTGGTGGAGGTGTTAAAGAAAAAAGGATATACTGGAAACCCAGAGATTCAGCAGGTAATCCTGTAATTGCGAAGGGATGGCTCACATGGCGGAGTCATCCCATGCTCTTATTATGCCGGAAGTTTCTTGATCTCCCGGCTGGACATATCTAAATTTCCATCAAACTGCGTTGCCAGCGGTCAGCGATGCCACCGCTTCGCCTCTATTCTCCGCCCTGCTGATGAAGATTTATTCTTAGAATTTCATCAGGTATCATGCAGTCAGAACACTGACAGAGTTCCGCAGGGGCATTGCAGACTGGCGTACCAAAACTGGCAGGTTATGCCCATTCATGAGTTCGACAAATCACGCCTGTGCCCAGCTGAAAATCTTAATAAAATTTAAGAAGCGAAATAGCCGTTTTTATTGTACAATAAAATATAAGGTTGTTTTAAGAAATAAAAGACGGACAGGAAAGGTGTTATGGCGACAGGACGAAAGAGGAAACAGCAGTGCAGCATAAAGAAAAAAAGGCGTCGGCTCAAGAGGAGAATCAAGGCCTGGTGTGCCAGGATTCTAGTCCTGTTCACGCTGTTTCTTCTTGTTTTTCTTGTGGTATGGGGAGGGATTTGGGTCTGGAGACTTTTGACCGGAGCGGATGAAACGTTTGTGGGAGCCAGGATTATCGAAGATCTGGGATTTCAGAAAGATGACCGCATTGTGGTGGTCCTGGATGCCGGACACGGGGGCAGGGATCAGGGAACCAATTCCGGCGATGTACTGGAAAAGGAGATCAACTTAAAGGTGGCAGAGCGGCTGGCAGAGGTTTTGGAGGATGCAGATGTAAAAGTGCTTCTGACCCGGACCGATGACACAAAGGTTGGGCTGGAGGAGCGGGCCAGTTATGCGAATGAGCAAAAGGCAGATCTTTTTGTGAGTATCCACTGCAATTACTGCGAGGATGATGCGGGTGTGAACGGGCTGGAATGTTATTACCGGGAGGACAGTGCAGAAGGCAAAGCGCTGGCAGAACAGGTGGTGGAAGGCATTGAGGGGGACAGTACGATTCCCTGCCGGGGTACCAGAACCGCCAACTTCCGGGTGCTTACCAAGACCCGGATGCCGGCGGTTCTGGTGGAGATCGGCTACCTTTCCAACCGGGACGAGTGTGCAAAACTCACAGAAGAATCCTACCAGAAGCTCTTGGTCCAGCGTCTGGCTGCAGGGATCCTGGCCTATAAAGATACGCTGGTGGAACCTTTGCCTGAGGATGATATAAGTGAATAAAAATATTGGGATTGATGAAAAATATTCATTTAAGATTATCAAAGACGAAAAATTTTTCAGAAGTTCAAGAATCACGCAAAAATCGTTGCATATTCAAAAGAATCGTAATAAAATGTTACCGTTGAAAAGTAAATGTAAGCCAATTTGATTGAGGAGAATGAGAAAATGAGTTATGTTGACGAAGTACTCGCAAGAGTCAAAGAGAAGAATGCATCGGAGCCGGAATTTCTGCAGGCAGTGGAAGAAGTGCTGGACTCCTTAAGACCAGTGATTGAAGCAAATGAAGAGAAATACCGCAAAGAAGCATTGCTGGAACGTCTGACCGAGCCGGACCGCCAGATTAAATTCCGGGTTCCGTGGGTAGACGACAAAGGCCAGGTGCAGGTGAACACCGGATACCGGGTACAGTTCAACAATGCCATTGGACCCTACAAAGGGGGATTAAGACTTCATCCGTCTGTAAATATCGGTATCATCAAATTCCTGGGATTTGAGCAGATTTTCAAAAATTCTCTGACCGGACTTCCCATTGGCGGCGGTAAGGGCGGTTCTGACTTTGACCCCAAAGGCAAATCTGACCGGGAAGTGATGGCATTCTGCCAGAGCTTCATCACAGAGCTGTACAAATACATCGGTGCGGATGTGGATGTGCCGGCAGGTGACATCGGAACTGGCGCAAGAGAGATCGGCTATATGTATGGCCAGTATAAGAGAATCACCGGACTCTATGAGGGGGTTCTGACCGGAAAAGGGTTAACCTTCGGCGGATCTCTGGCTCGTACGGAGGCGACCGGATACGGCCTGCTCTATATCACCAGAGAGCTTATGAAGTGTCACGGCATGGATATGAAAGACAAGATCTGCTGCGTGTCCGGTTCCGGTAATGTGGCCATCTATGCGGCTCAGAAAGCGCAGCAGATGGGTGCAAAGGTTGTGACTGTCTCAGATTCTACCGGCTGGATCTATGATCCGGAAGGCATTGATGTGGAACTCTTAAAAGAAGTAAAAGAGGTGAAGCGTGCCCGCCTGACTGAGTATGCGGCAGCGAGAAAGAGCGCAGAGTATCATGAGGGCCGGGGGGTATGGCAGATCAAATGTGATATCGCACTTCCCTGTGCAACCCAGAATGAACTGCACTTAGAGGATGCGAAGCAGCTGGCAGCAAATGGCTGTAAGGCAGTCTGTGAGGGTGCCAACATGCCCACAACTTTGGAGGCAACCAAGTACCTGCAGGACAACGGTGTGCTGTTCATCTGCGGCAAGGCTTCCAATGCAGGCGGTGTGGCCACATCCGCTTTGGAGATGACCCAGAACAGTGAGCGTCTGAGCTGGACGTTTGAGGAGGTCGACGCAAAGCTGGAGCAGATTATGGTCAATATCTATCACAACATCGACGACGCAGCAAAACGCTACGGCATGGAGGGCAACTATGTGGCCGGCGCGAACATCGCAGGTTTCGAAAAAGTGGCCAATGCCATGCTGGCTCAGGGCGTGTGCTAGAGCGTGTTTGTAAATTCATTCCCGCCATCTGCCAGAACGCAGTTTTCAAACATGCTTTTGACTGAATGGAAGAAGATCCCGGAGACATTGGTTTCCGGGGTTTTTTAATGTCATGATGTTGGGGGCAAAAAGTTTTTTGCCCCCTGCTGCCTACGGATTGCTCCGCATTTCATGCTCCCGCAATCCTAAAAACATGCAAAATCCGCCCGATCGGGCTACTTTTTCATGTTTTTTCGGGTCCCAAAGTCATGTATTGACATGCAAGCATGTCATACATGACCTTTTGACCCTGGCATCATGTCATGAAAGTTCTTGACTTTTAAATCCTACAGATGTAATATTTATAACAGGAACGTTCTGCATACAGAAAAGTGTGGCAGGGAATAACAGGATGGAACGATGGTCGGAGGTGGATATGAGAAGCAGACGCAAGAGAAGAAGGAGAACCAGAAAAAGAGGCATTGTTTTGCGGGGTTTAATGGTCGCTGCCGCTGTAGTGGGGACAGGCGGAGTTGTGGCTGCTTTGGTATTATGGAGAAAAGAGGCGGCGCTTCCCGGGCCTCCAGAGCTTTTGCTTTCTTATATGGCTCATATTCCGGAAAAAGAATATGACCAAATGTATGAGATGCTGGATCTGGAACAGTCAGGAAGAATCAGCCGGGATGACTTTACCAGGCGAAATGAGGCCATCTATGATGGAATCGAAATACAGAACATGGAGACAATGATTCAAGAATACGATAAGGACCGGCATGTGGTGACTTATCAGACTTCTTTCGACACAGCGGCAGGACCGGTTTCTTTTGAAAATGAGGCGTATTTTACAAAAGGGCAGGAAGGCTATCAGCTGGTGTGGGATGATTACCTGATCTTTCCTGATCTGGAATCCGGGGACAAGGTGAGGGTGTCCACGGTATCGGCAGAAAGAGGCGAGATCCTGGACCGCAGCGGAAAAGTTCTGGCGGGCCAGGGGACAGCCAGTTCGGTGGGAATCGTTCCGGGCAGGCTTGCGGATGAGGAAACCGCCATATTGGCGGTGGCAGAGCTTTTGGAGATGGAACCGGAAGCTGTCAAGAAAAAGCTTTCGGCAAAATGGGTCAAGGAGGATTCTTTTGTACCCATAAAGACCATTCCGAAAGTGAATGATATCGAATATTTGATTCCGCTGGAGCCGGATGAGGAGGTGGAGCAGGAGAAGGAACGACAGGAACAGCTTCTGGATATTCCGGGGGTTATGATCTCAGATGTGGAGGTGCGGTCTTATCCCTTTGGAGAAGCGGCTTCCCATCTGACCGGGTATGTGCAGAATGTGACGGCGGAAGATCTGGAAGAACACCCAGGAGAAGGCTATACAGCCAGCAGTGTCATTGGCAGAGTCGGCATGGAAGGGCTTTTTGAGAAAGAACTGAAAGGACAGAACGGATGCAGAATTTACATTGCAGACGGAGACGGGAAGGTAAAAAAGGAACTGGCAGAGCGGACAGTGGAACATGGGCAGGATATCTGGCTTACCATCGATGCTTATTTGCAAAAGGCTCTGTATGACCAGTTTTCCGGGGATAAAAGCTGCCATGTGGCTATGAATCCCTCTACAGGGGAAGTTCTGGCTCTGGTTAGTACGCCTTCCTATGATAGCAATGATTTTATTATGGGCCTGTCCGGAGAAAAGTGGAGTGCTTTGAATGAAGACGAGAATCAGCCCCTGTACAACCGCTTTCGGCAGGTATGGTGTCCGGGATCCTCCTTCAAGCCCGTTACAGCGGCGGTTGGTCTGGAATGCGGAGCAGTTGACGGATCGGAGGACTACGGGACGGAGGGGCTTTCCTGGCAGAAAGATTCCTCCTGGGGTTCTTATTATGTGACAACGCTTCACGATTATCAGCCGGTCATACTGGAAAATGCCCTGATTTATTCCGACAATATCTACTTTGCCAAGGCGGCGCTTAAAATCGGGGCAGATCAGATGCAGGAATCTTTGCAGGGGCTTGGATTTGGGGAAGAACTGCCCTTTGAGATCCGGATGCAGAAATCTTCCTATTCCAATACGGATCAGATTGAGACGGAGATTCAACTGGCGGACAGCGGTTACGGACAGGGTCAGATTCTGATCAATCCGCTCCATCTGGCCTGCCTCTACACTGCTTTTGGAAATGGGGGAAATGTGGTTATGCCCAGACTTTCCTGGCAGTCGGAAGGAGCGGTTTCGTACTGGATTCCTCAGGCGTTTTCCAGGGAAACGGCAGATCAGGTATTGGAGGGCCTTAAAAAGGTCGTAAACGATGCTCATGGAACCGGATATGGCGCCTGTCTGCCGGATCGGATCCTGGCCGGAAAAACCGGTACTGCAGAGATCAAAGCCTCGAAAGATGACACCTCCGGCACAGAGCTGGGCTGGTTTGTGGTGTTCTCTACAGAAAAAGGGGAAGAAAGACCTCTTCTGATTGTCAGCATGACAGAAGATGTGAAGGACCGGGGCGGAAGCGGCTATGTGGTGAAAAAGGACCGGACGGTCTTAGAGGACTGGTTTTCCGGAAGGATTTGATGTAAGTTTGATGCAATTATGGGTTATACTAAAAGAGAAAGACAGCGTAAAAGATCGAAGGGCTGTCGGAATGAGGAGAATCAAGCATGAGACATAAGAAAAGAATCAGAAAACTGGCCGGGTTTCTGGCCCTTCTGCTGGTATGCGGTCTGACCGGATGCAAAGGATCCACGGTGCAGGAGACGAAAGAGGTTCAGCCGGAAGATACAGGGGTGGAGGCAGGGACGCTTCCTTCGGAAGTCGGGATAGACGAATCGGTGCCGGAGGAGAAGAAGACAGATGAGACAGCTTCTGAGGAACCTGAGATTCCCGAGGAGACAAAGGAGGCATCAGAAGAAAAGAAGGAACCCGAAGAAGGCTGGGAGTTAACACTTTCTTCTGAGGACTGGGGACTGTCTTTCGGAGAATCCGGTACTTGTCCTGTCGGAAATGCATCTGCAGAAGATCTGGCCTGGTATGATGCTTATTATGTGGGAGATGACAGCGAGAAGGTGATCTATCTGACCTTTGACTGCGGTTATGAGAACGGAAATACGGAGCCGATCCTGGATGCATTGAAAAAACATAATGCAAAAGGTACATTTTTCGTGGTGGGGCATTTCCTGGAATCTGCACCGGAGATGGTAAAAC
Organism: uncultured Lachnospiraceae bacterium; assembly: GCA_910583895.1. Lineage (GTDB taxonomy): Bacteria > Bacillota > Clostridia > Lachnospirales > Lachnospiraceae > Hominiventricola. The sequence continues at coordinate 8,424 of CAJTYJ010000058.1, read as the reverse complement.
GAATGGTGGAAGAGGGCCATGCGGTGGGAAACCACACGTATCATCACCTGGACATGCCGACGATCTCAGATCAGGAGACCTTCCAAAAGGAGATGGATGATGTGGCTGATCTGTTTCAGGAGATCACAGGAGAAGAACTTTCTCCCTATTACCGTCCGCCTCAGGGGAAATGCAATGTGGCAAATCTCAAGATGGCAAAGGAGCTGGGATATGCGACGATTTTTTGGAGCCTTGCCCATGTGGACTGGAATCAGGATCAGCAGCCAAGCCATGAGGAGGCTTTTGACAAACTGACTTCCAGGATCCATCCGGGGGCTGTCGTACTTTTGCACAATACTTCCAGGACCAATGGTGAGATCCTGGATGAACTTTTGACAAAATGGGAAGAGATGGGATACAGTTTCCGTCCGCTGTCTGATCTGACAGGCAGATAGGACTGGGTTCTAAAAATCCTTTGGTGAAATGGTATTTTTGCGGATGGTTCGATAGATGGCTTCGATCTCTGCTCTGGTTGCCAGCAGGTCCGAAAATGCGCTGGCGCTACCGGCAGAGATGCCCATATGGAAGGCATGGAGGTAATCCTGCTTTTGGGCCCAGCCGGCCACAAAACCAGCTACCATGGAGTCCCCGGCGCCCACTGCGTTTACAAGAGTTCCTTTTGGAGCCGGCTGCATGTGGACCTCTCCGTTTTCTGTTACCAGGACGGCGCCCTCGCCTGCCATGGATACCAGGACGTTTCCGGCACCCTGATCCTGCAGTTTCCTGGCATAGGGAACGACAGATTCCCGGCTGTCCAGTGTGACACCAAAGATCTCCCCCAGCTCATGGTTGTTGGGTTTGATCAGGAATGGATGATATTGCAGCACATTCAGAAGCAGACTTTTGGTGGCATCTACCACGAAGCGGATCCCATGTCCCTGCAGGGAGGCCAGAATATCCTGGTAAATGGAGTCTGGCATGCTGTTTGGAATGCTTCCGGCCAGAATCAGGGTATCGCCTTCTTTTAACTGCATAAGCTTTTCCATCAGTTTTTGGATTGCTTCTGGCTGGATGATGGGACCTTGACCGTTGATCTCTGTTCCGTCAAAATCTTTCATTTTGATATTGATTCGGGAGCACCCGTCATTTTGATGAATGAAATCACAGTGAAAGCCGATGGACTTCATCTTCCGGAGCAGCTCTTCTCCGGTGAAACCTGCCGTAAATCCCAGCGCCACGTTCTCGATGCCAAGGTTTTGCAGTACGGTGGATACGTTGATCCCTTTGCCGCCCGGAAGCATCTGTTCTGCGCAGGTGCGGTTGGTTTTTCCCATCTGAAAATCTTTCACGGATACAATATAATCCAGGGAGGGATTGAATGTAACGGTATAGATCATGTGTTTTGCCCCTTTCTGTTTCTGCTTTTAAATGAGCCTATTATATAATCAGATGCCGTCAAAGTCAATCAAACGAATGCAGGAAATACGGCAGACACGGGAAAAAAGAAACGATTATTTTAAGAAAATAAAAGCGCTCAGAAATTGTTGTGAACAAATGGTTCCTTCAAGCGTTTGCTGTGTAGAAGAAAAACAAAGAATGAATCTATTGCATCTTCACAAACAATCAACAGCGGTAAAAAAACGGTCACATAAAAACCAAAAAGGCTGCCGCAAAATGTAGCGCTATCTGTTCATACAGCACTGCTGAATAACAGACAGGACCACATTTTGCGGCAGCCTTTGAGTAAAGGAGAAGCAAGTATTTTATGAAAATCAGCCCTCAATCAGAATGGATTTGCTCTCGCTGATCTTCGGCTGGGGTTCTTTCTTGGGTATGGTCAGCTTCAGGACGCCGTTTTCAAAGGCTGCATGCACATCTTCCTGAGTTACCTCCTCACCCACATAGAAACTTCTCTGATAGTGTCCGGTGTACCGCTCCTGACGGATGTATCTGCCCTTAGCATCCTTTTCCTCTTCGTTGTTTTGGCGGGTTGCTTTGATAGTAAGATAACCATCTTTTAACTCCGCGTGCAGGTCTTCCTTCTGGAAGCCCGGCAGATCCAGGTCAATCTGATAGGCGCTGCCAAGTTCCTGCACATCTGCTTTCATCGCCGGAATGCTGCCAAGACGATAGAAAGAAGCGTTTGGAAAGCCTCCAAAAAAGTCATCCATAAAATTTCTTCCAAAAATATCCGTTAATAACATAAATGATACCTCCTTCATATTGGGCGGATTTCTTTTTGAAATCCGATATTGTTTTATTTGTTATATATGTTATATAACAAAATATTAGCAATGTCAAGAGGTGAGTGCTGATTTTTTGTGAAAAAAATGTGAACTCTCTTTGGAGAGGGAGCTGCATGATGTTAGGGAAAGTGAATGAAAAATATTGTGATTACGGTTCAAAGGTGATATGCTGTTTTTGTCAGATGATGAAGGAGAGGAGTGGCAGAAAATGAGAGAAAGTAAAATCGCAAAACAGCAGGATAAGCTTTTGGAGCTTGGGGTGATGGAGAAGGGAGATACGCTGATTGACTTTTTTCAGGCCAGTTATGTAGAGCGTCTGATCGGGAAATTTGGAAGCTGGAAGCAGGGATGGGCATACTTTACAGGGCGTCGCCTGATTGTTTTTACCGGGCTTTTGGAAGACAATCTGATCATTCCTTATGACCGGATCCGGGGCCTTGGCAGATGTTCCCAGAGCCTGCTTCCGATTGGAATAGAAATCACCTATGAACATCCGGAATCAAAAATGATGGTCAGTGATCGGATCTCCATGATGAAACGGGATAAGTGGCTGAAATTTCTATCTGAAAAATCAGGAGTTTCCGTGTCATAAAAAATGCATTCGTCCGCAGAACGCTTCGGTGTACACAGGCAGGGGGAATTGTTTTCGACCATCCTTTTGATGAAATTATGGATACAGATGTGAAAGGAAAGGTATAAGGCGTACAAAAGTGGTTATACTCCGAATAAAAGAAAAGGAGTGTAAGAAAACAATGGAAGAAAATAAAAATCTGGATTTTGAAAAATTGGAGCCCCATGACCGGCTGAAGTATGAAATCGCTGAAGAATTGGGACTCCTGGATAAAGTGAGGGAGGGAGGCTGGAAGGCCCTCTCCTCACGGGAGACCGGGCGGATCGGAGGGATGATCAGCAGGAGAAGAAAAGCGCTGGAGAAAAATCAGGGCTGACTGCAGGATTTTCTGCAGATCAGATGGGGGCAAAATGATCCACTTTCATGCTGCAGACGACAGCCTGTGCCTCGGTCCGAAGTCCGTGGTTTTCATTGACGGCATCCATGATCTGGTTGCGCAGTTCGTTGGGAACGATGATGATAACGATTTCCTTCTCGGTCTGAAGAGAGAGACCGTGATACTTTTCCAGGGCCTTCGCACCGCTGAAACGGGCGCGCAGGATGGTGCCGCCCCGGGCTCCCAGTGCTCTGGCGGTATCCAGCACGTTTTCTGTATAGCCCTGGTTAACGCTGACCAGAATCAGACTGTGTTTGTTTTCGGAGGACATATCTGTTTTTTCCTTTCCTGTTTCCTGCTGAAATGCTTTTTCCAGAATTGCATCGGTGATCCGGGAGGAGGTTTCCTTCCGGTTTTCGCCAAGAGGAATGCTGAAAGCAGCAGCAATCATATTGCTCATACCAGTCAGGGGCAGATCAAAAAAGATGCCTTTGGTATCCACGCTGCCCCGAAGTTCGTTGTTCATCCGATATACCAGCTGATGAATCAGGGACTCAGACGCAAAGCTGAAAAGGACGTCTTTGTCCCGGGATTCCAGACCCAGGATATCCATGATCTCGGAGGTGGCAGTGCCTCGTCCGATGGTCTGGTAATGAAAGGTTACTCCTTCCCGGTCGTATAGCCGGATCAGATCTTTGCCCCGGCGGCGTTCCACGATGGAGACCAGAAGCTTTGGGCGTTCGGTTTTTCTTTCCATAAATTAGGTATTCACCTGCTTTCCCTGTCAGTCATCAAAATATAATACGATATCTTCGAGCTGCTCGAACTGATTTTTTAAATATCGGCTTCTTGCATGTCTGCGCAGTTCGCCGGCAAGGCCAAGCGTCTGAATGGTGATCAGAGGTGTCATGGCAACCATGGCTACTACACCGAAAGCATCGGTCAGGATATTTCCTCCGGCTGCCTCACAGGCTCCCATGGCAAAAGGCAGAAGGAAGGCGGCAGTCATGGGGCCGCTGGCCACACCGCCGGAGTCGAAGGCGATGCCGGTATAGATCTTCGGAACAAAAAAAGTCAGAAGAAGCGAAAGCAGGTAGCCTGGAACCAGAAAATACAGAATCGGAATGCCGGTGAGAATACGGAGAATGGAAATTCCCACCGATACGGCAACACCCACCGACAGTCCGGCCTTCATGGAGCCGGCGGAGATGGAACCATTCGATACTTCTTCCACCTGCCTGGTCAGCACATGGACGGCAGGTTCTGCAGCTACGATAAAGTAGCCCATCAACATGCCGATGGGGATCAGCAGGTAATTGTTTTCCCTGCCTCCGATAACGGCGCCAAGAAATTGTCCAACGGGCAAAAAGCCTACATTCACCCCCGTTAAAAAAAGAACCAGCCCTGCGTAGGTGTAAATCAAACCTCCGGTAATCTTCAGAAGCTTTCTGCTGCGAAAACGTCCGGTGAAAAGCTGGAAGAGAAAAAGCATTCCTCCGATGGGCAAAAGGGCGGCTGCCACTTCTTTCAGATATTCCGGAAAGGCCACGACAAATTCCTGGGCTGCGTCAGCCGTGGTAGTGATCTGTGCGATCTGTGTCATCTCATAAGAAGCAGAATCAGGCTGATAGAAGATCCCAAGCGTCAGTACAGCCAGTACGGGACCAATACTGCAAAGAGCCACCAGTCCGAAGCTGTCTTCTCCGGAGTGCCGGTCGCTTCGAAGAGCAGATAGTCCCACGCCCAGAGACATGATAAAAGGAACCGTGACCGGACCAGTGGTTACCCCACCGGAATCAAACGAGACCGGAATAAACGAGGCAGGTGTGAAAGCGGCCAGCAGGAAGACCATGCCATAAAAAAGAAAAAGCAGAAGGCTTAAGGGAATGTTGAAAAACATACGGGCGATGGCGAGCATCATAAAGACGCCCACTCCTCCGGCTACAGACAGAACGATAACCATATTGGGAATGGCTGGAACCTGCTGTGCCAGCACCTGAAGATCCGGCTCGGCCATGGTGATGATGACTCCGAAAAGAAAACTGATCAGTACCGGGTATATGGCTTTTCTGGATTTGCTCATCTCGATACCCATGCCTTCTCCCAAAGGCGTCATGGCCAGATCTGCGCCCAGGGTAAAGATTCCCATGCCGAAGATCAGAAGCAGGGCACCGAACAGAAAAAGGACCAGCGTGCCTGCCGCCACAGGTGCAATGGTGATGCTTAAAACGAGTACAATGGCCGTGATGGGAAGGACGGAGGCCAGGGATTCAAAAATCTTTTCTTTCAGCTGCTTTCTCAATCTGTATTACCTTTCTGTTATGTAAACTAAAATAATCATAGGGGAATTTACGGTATTTGTCAATCATACAGGGGGTTAAGCTTTTGCTAAGCTTTGCGGCGCTGGTCGATCAGACAAAGGAGTTCCAAAGGGCGGTCAGCGGCATAATCTATGGAAGAAACAAAATCAGGAACAGGGGCGGGCGGATGAATGACCAGAAGATTGAGAATCAGCTGAACCTGGCATTGGAGGCAACGGAAGAGGAACGAAAGAAATCGGTAGTGCTGAATACCGGCTACAATCAGGAAGAGAAGACCTGGGATTTGATTGTAAAATACACGGGAGATCTTCAGAAACTTGCTTCAGAAAACATTCAGGTAACAAAACTGTTGAATGAATATGCGGTTTTGGTGGTGCCAGAATCACTGGTTGCGTGGCTGGCAGAAATTCCGGAGATTGAGTACATTGAGAAGCCTAAGCGACTATTTTTCGCGCGGGCAGAAGGAAAACGGGCTTCCTGCATGACTCCGGTCCAAAGACCGCCCTTAGGGTTGACCGGAAAAGGGGTGCTTGTGGCGGTGCTGGATTCCGGAGCAGACTACCGGCATCCGGAATTTCGAAATCCCGATGGTACCAGCAGAATCCGTGCTTTCTGGGATCAGAGCGCAAATGGAAATCCGCCGGCAGGGTATCATACCGGTGCAGAATATACGAAGGAGCAGCTGGATGCGGCATTGGAACAGGAAGATACGCTGCCGCTGAGCCAGGATATCAGCGGACATGGCACTGGTGTTCTGGCGATTGCTGCCGGCAATCGGGGAGTGGCTTATGAAAGCGAGATTCTTGTGGTGAAGCTTGGAAACCCAAGGGCAGACAGTTTTCCCCGGACCACAGAACTGATGCTGGGAATCAATTATGTGATAGAAAAGGCACTGGAATACCGAATGCCGGTGGCGATTAATATCAGCTTTGGCAATACCTATGGCTCCCATACGGGTGGAAGTCTTCTGGAAACTTACATTGATGATATCAGCAATCTGTGGAAGTCGGTCTTCTGCATCGGAAGCGGCAACGAGGGTGCTTCGGCCGGGCATGCGGAGGGAAAGCTGACGACCGGCATGGTCCAGAATGTGGAATTTTCCGTCGGTTCTTTTGAACCAACCCTAAGTGTGCAGATCTGGAAAAACTATGTGGACACGTTTGATATTTTTATTGTACATCCCAATGGCACGGTGCTGGGCCCTTTTTATGAACGTCCGGCTGTACAGAGATATCGGGCGGGGGAGACAGAGCTTCTGATCTACTATGGAGAGCCAAGTCCCTACAGTGTGGAACAGGAGATCTATGTGGATTTTCTTCCGGTGCGGGATTATATTGATTCCGGGGTATGGAATATACATCTGGTGCCCGGGAAGATCGTGGACGGCAGTTATCAGATGTGGTTTCCCAGCAGCGCATCCATCGGAAATGCCACCAGATTTCTTCGGCCAAAGGAGAGCAGTACGCTGACAATCCCCTCTACTGCTTCCAATGCCATTACAGTGGGGGCATACAACACATCCACAGATGCCTACGCAGATTTTTCCGGTCGGGGCGGGGAAGCGAACGGAGTGCAGAAGCCATCCCTGGTTGCGCCAGGCGTTAATATTGAGACTGCAGCTCCGGACGGCCGCTATATAAGACAGACTGGAACTTCCTTCGCCACTCCTTTTGTCACCGGCGCCGCGGCGCTGCTTATGCAATACGGCATCGTGGATGGGGAGGATCCCTTTTTGTATGGGGAGAAGGTAAAGGCATATCTGCAGAGAGGGGCGAGGGCGCTGCCGGGGATCATGGAATACCCGAATAATCAGGTGGGGTATGGGGCGCTGTGTGTCGAAAATAGTCTGCCGGGGTAGAAATGAGGGGGATTTTGGGATAAAGTGTATGCTATTTTATAGTATATAGTGTCGAATAAAGAGTTTATTATGCGTTGTATGAAAAAGATTAGAATGTTATACTTATTTTAATAGTTTGACGATATTTATAAAATTGTTGGTGTAAGTGGTTAGAATATCAACTGAAATAGAATTATTGGAATACGAAATTTTACAATATATTGTCGGCAGATTATGATGGTTTACTAATTTGAGAAAGATAGATGAAATTATGCCACCGGTGGTGGCAGAATTGGAGAGGATGTACTATGAAGAATATTGTTACAACACAAGAATTTAGGAAGTTTGTTTCTGATATAATTCAAAAAATTAAAGATGCCCAGTATGAGTCTTTGAAATTTGTTAATTATAATTTGATTTGTTTATATTGGGACATAGGCAGAGAGATTTGTGTGAGGCAAAATGAATATGGCTGGGGTAAAGCTATTGTTGAAGAACTGTCAGCAGAATTGCAGGAAGAATTTTTTGGGAAATCTGGTTTTTCTGCAAGGAATTTATGGAGAATGAGAAATTTTTATATTACATTTCAGGATAACAAAGAAGTGCCACCTTTAGTGGCAGAAATAAGTTGGACAAAAATATATCTGATTTTAGAAAAATGCAAAAATAGCCAGGAAAGAGAATTTTATTTTAAGATGACACGAAAGTATGGTTGGACAAAAGAAGTGTTGGTACATAATATATCAATAAAATCTTACGAGAAATTTCTTTTAAATCAAACTAATTTTGAAAAACAGTTACCGGAAGAATATAGAAAGCAAGCAAAATTAGCAGTCAAAGATGAATATACATTTGACTTTATGGAATTGTCGGTGAAACATAGTGAACGTGAATTAGAACAAGAATTAATACAACATATTCAAAAATTTTTATCAGAAATGGGAGGTATGTTTGCATTTATTGGGAATCAATATAAAATAGTAGTTGGTGGCGATGAATTTTTTATAGATTTATTGTTATATCATCGTAAATTAAGATGCTTAGTGGCAATAGAATTGAAAATAGGTAAATTCGAACCATCTGATATGGGGCAA
>CAJTYJ010000057.1 GCA_910583895.1 uncultured Lachnospiraceae bacterium | reverse complement strand
CTTGCTTGCTTGCTTGCTTGCTTGCTTGCTTGCTTGCTTGCTTGCTTGCTTGCTTGCTTGCTTGCTTAAGAATGACACAAGATATCATATTTGTCAAGCTCCTTTTCTAAAAAATATATTGTAATTATAGCAGAAATCTGCTGTTCTCGCAAGAGGGAGGGATTTTCCGATTTGTAAAGCATTAAAACGATATACCGTCCATCTTATGATGATTTCATGCCGAATGGATACAAGAAACAGTAAGATAAATGCTGGTTTCAAAGAAGATCGGGGATTTCATCCTTTGCCGGCTCTTCCAGATAACCTTTTACAGTATCAAACATTTTCCTTGTTTCTGGCTGCATCAACTTCTCAGATTCCCTCTGTAACAGATACCAGCTGCGGAGATATTCCAAAACCGTTACCTGTAGCAGATTCTTAACTTCCTGATCTTCACTTGTGGCCATGTCCTCTAAAAAAACAAAAACTTTTTTTATCTTGACGTTATCCTGGCGCTCGCTCACCAGCAGACGGCCAATATAATCACAGAAGCATCGGTCAAAATAAATCGTCTGCCCCCTGGTTTCCTGATCCTGAAATGTATCCTGAATCCATGCCAGTTCTTCTGCATAACGCCTGCTGATCTCTGGAAATTCCTTTAATAACTCATTCACTATTTCAGAATAAGAGTACATATCCTTTACCTCTTCATTTTGTTCCAACGTTCCGGACAGGATAAAGGTTTAAGCTGTCCGAACAAAATCCGATCAGCGTGTCTACATCTCTGGCTGTTGCATTCTTTCCAGACCTGCTATCACTTCCTCCAATTCTCCAGCTGTAAGAAAAGTTTCACTTATGGTTATGCTTTCTAATTTATGCCTGGAGTTTTCCGTTTCATAAGTCAATTTACTTGCTAAAATCCTTATATTTATTTCATCGCGGACTGCAAAAACAAAACAGTTACAGTCCGATAATGCAGCTGGGGTTATATTAAAACAATCATTATTGTCATTTTGAATGTCTTCAGGGAAAGTAATATCGTAAATTTCCGCAAAAGCCTGTTGTGGAGACAAGACATATAACCGCTTGTCTGTTGTAAGGTTCCTTAACTTCTGTCTCAAGTATTCAATCTCACATCGGAGAGTAGCTGTTACAATCTCTTTTGGATAGATGTCACCATTTATGCAGATAAGCAGAACTCCATTCCCAAAAGTATCATCAAGATTCCATTCATTTATAACCCCGCTCAAAACAGCAAATTTATAAGGATTTCCTGATATCATAGCCACCTCCGCCCAAAATGTTTATAAAATCCCAGATCACATTTTTATACCATAAAACGTAAAATACTCTTTTAGCTTATCAAGATTTTCCAGATAAGAATCAATTTTTGCCAGTGTATTAAATTCTCTGTCATACAAAACAATCCAGCCCAAACTTTTTGAAACGGAGGACACTTCCTTTACTGAAAACTCCTTAGTCCGCCCGAACCGAGAAACCACCCGCACCTGTTCTCCATCTATTTCCACCTGGCACACTGTCCCAATTCGTACACCGACAACACCTCCCCCCATGGTAGCCAACGCGACAACGATCAGCGCCCTACGCTCTACGATGGTCCCGGTGAAAAAGTTGATTGACAGGAAAAGAGCTAATCCGATTAGCAGAACAAACCATCCCATTCCCGCAAATCCAATTCGGGCAGAGCGTTTCAAACGGAGAGTGAATTGCTGTTGATGAATGGAAGATTTCACTGGTTTCGGCTCAGGGCTGTCCTCAGCCGGGGAACGCCATCCGGCAGGCGCATTGACTATGGAGACTTTCTTTTGGAGCAGCCAGAGGAACATCAAGTCCGCGTGTTCCATGCTGCTCGCAAACTTAGCCAGCACTTGATAGTCCTTGCCATAGAGTACATTACAGCCATTCCCCGGCCCCAACACCACACCGGCAATATCACGGACGGAAAACACACAATCTTTCCGTAGCCGTCTCCTCCACCGGAGGCTGCTGCCTTCCACGATGAGCCGGGTTCCCGATGCAAAGCGGCTGTGTAAGGCAAAGTACGCCGGCGGATTGACAGCAGGAAGTTTTTCCGGGAGCAGGTTGTAGGAATACCCATTTCCACCTGCGTATGCGATATGCCAGGGGCCTCTTTTCCAGTCTGCATAAGCCAGCAAACTTTTTCTGGTAAGGAAAAAGCCAATCATCCCCAGACCTGCACACAAAAGCAGCAATTCCCATATCTCCCCCCAAAGTCTGCCCCAATCCGCCGCCGTGAATGGAGCCGGAGAAACGAAAACAGGCAAAAGAGCCATCAGCACTCCCCAGAGGACGCTGGCCGATACCGTACAGACTCCCACGGTGACATAGGCAGCAGTTTTTGAACGCCGCCCATGGAACAGACGGTAGAACCACCCGATCACCAGCCCCGCAAAAAGCTGGAGCATGATACCGAAATTTCCCATCTGACACAGGGAGCATAACAGCATTATCAGGACACAGACAATCATCCCAGTGACACTTCCTAAAATGCCTCGCAGGATGCTTCCCTGTAATTCAGGACTGATTTCATTGTGAGATGTATTGTAATCATTTGACATATAACAGCCCCCTTAGTTATCCTGCCAGTACACGATGGAAATACCTACGTTGTCTCGTCCCCAGGTACAATATTCTTTGTATGCTTCGTCCTCATATTCTGGATCTTCCCCAGGGTACAGCGCGGGAAAAACAGAAATACTGGAAACGCCGACATCTGCCGGGTCTCTGCTTTCCAGAACCTCCCGGATATCGCAGCGGTACAGTCCATTGTCTGTATGCAGATAGAAGAACATTTCCCGTGTGGTAGCCTTTGCCCCATCTAACATTTCTATATTCTCCGTCCAGGTGTAATGCTCCCAGGAAACCATGCGTTCACGCAGAAACTCCGCCAGCTCCTGCGCTTTTTCCGGCATGTCCTCCGCAGTTCCCTTAGCCGACAGAGAAAAGCACTCACAGAGGCCGTCTGTGTCACCCGTCTGTGCAAGCTCTACCAGCCTTTTCATGGTATACGGCCCTCCAATGGCTCCCTGCGGCTGATCCTCCATCCGGTATACAATGTAAATGCCCGCTGGCTTTTTAGGCGCATATTCCCAGGATAACTCATTGGGATAAACTGTTATATCAGAAAAGCCCGCTAAGTTTGGTTCTACCGTGTCTTTCAGCACCTCGCCGATGTCGCACCGATAGATTCCACTGTCTGTGCTGAATGTATAGAATGAGGCCCGTGTCATAGTGGCAACACCGCAACGCCGATCCCCCTTGCCGGTTCCCGACAAAAAATCCCAGGCGGTTACATTTTCTTCTACAAAGCGAATAAACTCTTGAATCTGCCTGTAAAGTCCCTCTGTATTTTCCCGTACAGCCAGAGAAAAAACCTCATAAATGGTATCAGCATCCTCCGCCTCTACCAGCTTCATTAACGCCTCCATTGTGTTTCTCGGAACATTGAACGGCTTGTATTCCCCATCCACAAGCAGCTCCGTGTGTTCGGGTTCCAAAAGATTCCCGATGATGTTGCTGTGACAGCCACAGAGCAGTACACAAAAGAACAGTGGAATAATCATTCTAAATCGTTTGGTATTCATCAGAGTTCCTCCACGGTTGTTTGTCTTTGTTTCAAGATTCCTTTGACAGATGTGAAAGGCGCAGGCCGTCAAAAGGCTTCCCAAGGGAAAAGTCCTTTTGGGTTAAAAGAAACCGGACGGCCTCATCTGCCGGGAGCGGCACACCCCATTTTTCCATCATTTCCTCCGCCTCATCTATGAAATGGAGCGAATCAGGATTATGGGCAACCGTGTCAGGCGACCATTCACAGACCATTGTATAAGCATTCTCCATTAAAGCATTCACAAGAATCATTTTTGTGCCGGATCGTGTATAGAGGTCCCGGATTTCTCTTATATCATCAGAAAATGGCGGGGCGATTGTCAGTATCCGGTCGGACAGCAGCTCCCCCACGGAATCCAACCAGGGTCCAATCCAGTCACCCTCTGAACGGCTCGTGACAGACCACAATTCCCGCAATATCCGTTCCCAGGCGGAAAAATCCTGTCCATAAAACAACAGGGCTTCTTCCAGGCAGAGTATGAGATAAGAAACCCTGCCACGCCCGGAAACCTTATAAAAACGGTGGGAAAGAATCCGCTGCTCCTCCTGCCGTACCTCTTTGGGCTGTAAGAACTTTATCAACCGATAAATCAGATAAAGAAAAACACCAGCTCCAGAAAATGTAGCGGCAATTACAATCCCGCCGAAAAAGCCGCTCTCAATAAGCTGCCCGATCTTATCCATGTTGTCCGGCCTCCTTCTTTGTGATTTCCGTTTCTGCTACCGAAAGGGCTTTCTGCACCTCCAGGTTCTTGATTTTGGGCAGAGTGCTTTTCAGAAGTTCAAGGCATTCCCAATCCCGTCCCATTTCTTTCAACAAATAGATCTTATGTACCGTGATATAATCGTTCAAAGGAATGCCACCATATACAAGCATGATGCCCGTATCGTTTTGTATCTCTGCCTCGCATTGTTCCATCTCTTTCAGATAGTCCTCCGCGCTGCCCCCGGACTTCCAGGCTGAATAGGCTACGTTCCACCGGACCACCACCCGCCTCTGGCGCAGATAGATATAGATGAGGTTTATCAGAAACCATGCAGCACAGACCGCTCCCATAAAGCCCAAAGTGAACGGCCAGTTTAATGTCACGCCAACCCATCCGAGCCACAGCATCTCCGCCAGTGAAGCAAAGAAAAAGAAAAAGGTCTTATGCTGCCTTTTCAAGTTGGACTGGCTGCTCTTCATAAGAAAGAACATCAGCGTCACAAAAGCCATAGCTATCAAAAAAGGCAGATACCTCTGGTCTTTCTCCGGATCAAACGCCAATCCCAAAGAAATCATCATAACGCAGATCAAAAAAATCCCGATCATATCCCTTTTGTTTTTCAACTGTTCTCACCTCTCACATCCGCTTTTTTACTATACCGTATTCTATCACAATTCAGGGCGTGTTTCCAGCTGGCATAAACAATCCCTGTTTACATGCGTGCTTTGATATTCTTTACAGCATTCCCGTTTCTGTTTTTGACAGAATGATTAACTTCTATCACAAAATACCGATATAACAATAAAGACTAAAAATTTCCCAAAAGGCCGGCAGTGCCATGTTTTCTATATTAGCAGACATCAGACAGGAGGTTATTCTATGACAATCACGCAGATCGTACAAAATCAGCAGCATCAACGGATTAGTGAAATTTCTCAAAAAACACAGGGCAAAGCTCATGTCAATCCCTACGGCACACCTGGCATGAGTCTGAACAATGCAGGTGATTACCGGAAAATCGTTCCCGTGGACAAGGATGTGGCACAGCAGGTCAGGCAGATGGCTTTCGACCACATGAAAAATGGTTACGGGGTAAGCGATGGCGAGGACATCAGCCAGGTCATCCGGGACTACACCATGTCTCTGGCGCCGGAACAACGGCTCAGTGCATCCTGGACACTGAATGAGCTGTTTCACAGCGAGGCTGCCCGTCTGGGCGAATACGTCCACCAACAGGACCCGGACTGGGACTGGGGAAAACCTTTTGACACCAGCATTTTGGACGGTTATCAGCAGGGCGTGGATATACTGATATAACTTCTTTGGAACAAAATATCTGAATGGGGCGCAGCATTCTTGGTGCTGCCCCTTTTTATTTTAAGCTAACGCTGCACTAAAAAAGGATAAAGCCCCTGTTATGACAGGCCATATCCTTTTCTGCTCTTTTTAGATAAACCATTACTGATTCATTCCATGCTTCTATTACTGGTTAGCAGCCCTAACCATACACTCATTTTTTCCATACTCATACATCTTCATGGCGAGTATTCTGGTGATCTTTTCCATGCTGTTTAAAATAGTTTCCACATCTTCATTCTCATCTTCCCCAAAACGCTCGCAAAGATTCCGTTCTGCCTGATAGATGCCTTCATACAGAAGGCAGCACTCTTTTCCCTCGGCAAATTCATCCTCAATGGCACACGATTCCGGCAGCGAATGTAGTCCTTCTGTCAAAAATCCATTCATCTTATCAAAAATTTGTTCCTTCAACATATTACATCCTCCTTTTGTCTCACTTTTACAACCGATTTTAATATGGAATTCAACTAAAATCAATAGTGGTGGTGCAAAAAGTGAGACAAACTTCTCGACACTTTTCGACAGACGGAGGGATACTATGCCAAAACCAACAGGATCATCAGGAGAAAAGAATCTGGTCAGCAGCCGGCTCATAGAACTCAGGAAACAGCAGAACCTCTCGCAAAGGGATCTTGCCCATAAGCTGCAGCTTGCCGGTTATGACATGGACAAGAACGTGATCACACGTATTGAGACCAATAAAAGGTATGTGACGGATATTGAGCTTCGGGCTTTATCACAGGTTCTGGACGTCAGCTATGCTTATCTGATAGATGGGGCAGAAAAATAGAAACAGGATGCCGCTACTTGTCTATAGATGGTATCCTGTTCCTCATGCCCTTTTTAGTTAATCCCCATTTTTCCATAGGCATTTCTCAATGCACGTCCATCTTCTCCGCCCATTTCAGCCCTTCATTCTCTTTCAGAAGCCCCATGTGGTACAGCGCCTGTACGCAGTCCGCATACCCCTGGATATAGGCACGCTTCTCCTGAGCAGACGCAAAATCTTCCAGGCGCTCTTTCATTTCCTCTGCCTTCTCCTGCTCTTCTGCAGGCAGGGTTTCCAGAAACACTTCCCACTCCTGCTCCGTTTCCTTCCATGCCTCCAGAGCCGCTTCAAATTCCGGGGTAAGCACATAGCTTTCACGCTTTACATTCTCCCCGTTTAAGGTTCCCAGAAACTGGGCAATTTTCATCCATACATCATTTAACATTTCACTTCTCCTTTTTCTGTTATATTTTCCACATTTCCTTATATTTTTACCCTTACTGTTCATTATACATATCATAGGAGAGTTTTATCAACTATAACCGCTTAATTATTTATGCCATAGCAGATAAAATTAGTCCATAGCAAGCAAGGAGGCAAGGGAATGGATGACTTATTAAGGCAGATCGGCAATCGCATATTGGGCCGCAGGAAACAACTCCGCATGACACAGGAGGAACTGGCAGAAAAAGCAGGTATTACTCCACAGACTATTTCCTCGGCAGAACTCGGCAAAAAAGCGCTCCGTCCGGAAAATATCATCCGGGTATGTTCCGCCCTTGACATCAGCACCGATTATCTGCTCCTTGGTGAAACAAATGCCAGTGACCATTCCATACTGCTCACCAAAATTTCAGACCTTCCTCCCATACAATACCGCCATCTGGAGGATATTATCAACAGTTTTATCCTGGCACTGGAAGAAAGGGAAGCACAGAGCGGAAAATGACCTCCCTGTGCTTTTAGCTGCTCCGAAACGCCGACATGGTATCTGCAATCAACGCAAAGGTTGCCTGATCCATTTCTTCCCGTGGCTCCTCTTCCCCCGTCCCCTTTTTCGGTCTTACTGTTCCCCGTTCCGCCATATGCTCCCTGCCTGTATCTGACCTGGAACTATTCTGCCTTATATCCTTATTCCCTGACAGAATCTCCGCAACGATTTCTTCGATTGCCGCCCTGTCTACGGTCTGGGGAATGGCAATATCCGGTGTTTCCGGGCAGTTGATATAGTGGAGGACCGCATTCACAAGAAACTGTGCTTTGCTGCGCGGCCCCTGTTTTTCCAACAGACGAATCACGGCGTCATGGGCCGGATCATTTTCATTAAATTTGATACTGAACCGCTCCCGGTCCTTCTTTCCACCCATAAACTCACCTGCCTGCCGTTTCCATCTTATAGAGAAATTCATAACCTTTTGCATTGGCATTGATA
Organism: uncultured Lachnospiraceae bacterium; assembly: GCA_910583895.1. Lineage (GTDB taxonomy): Bacteria > Bacillota > Clostridia > Lachnospirales > Lachnospiraceae > Hominiventricola. Next base: position 13,508 of record CAJTYJ010000057.1, on the reverse strand, counting down.
TCCTCCACAAACAAAGGGTTCCCCACCTTCCCGGATGCTTCAATCTGCCGGCGCAGAAGGATGGCGCCGCCGCCCACAAATACCACCATGCCAGACATCAGATCCAGCATACGCTCCCGCAGGCTGTTTGCCAGGTCATTTACAAAATCCTGTGCCAGATTTTCCACAAGGGAGGAAACTTTCGGGGCATAGGTGCTCTCACCGTCCTTTAAAATACCATCAATATCCGTTTCTTCCAGCAGGATGTCAAATTCTGAATTGGCTTTCGTCCGAATCCGGTTATAGAGCAGGATCACTCCGTTTTCCAAGGAATCGCAGATACTCAGATCCGCCCGGCCGGAACGCATCATCAGGTAGTCTGCCGTAAATCCGCCGATATCTACGATAAGCACCCTTGGCTTGTCCAGCAGCCTGTCCATCATGGTCACGGCCGCCGCAAAAGCCTGGGGATAACAGCGCACATCCTCAATATAGATGGTATATGGATTATCACGGTACTGGAAGTTTACAATGCCCCTGTTGGAAAAATACCGTATAAAGGACTGATTCTGCGCCCCGTAATGGGCTGGCGGAAGCCCCACTGCAAGAGCGATATGCACTACTTCTTCCCCATACCTTTCCTTTAAATGGAGTTCCTCCGCAATCCCGAACAAAGTAAGGATAAAAAAGCGGTCGTCCTCTGTCTTATCCCTCTTATAAGGAATCCTCTGGTTTGACAGCGTGTAAAACTTCCCCTGGTATTCCAGGATGTTGCTGCCGAATGGTCTGGTAATGCTCTCCATTAGCCCGGACACAAAGGGCTTGCTGTGGATCGTCTTCATCTGTTTGTTCCCGTGGTCGATTGCAATTAACATAGTTTTTCATCTCCTTTTTTTCTTTATACTTATTACTTACGCATTAGATACGCATTTCCCAACAAAAATAAAAAACAGGACCGGCAGCATTATTTCTGCCGTATCCTGTTTTTTTACACCTTAACTTGTCCTATCCATCCGGTCAGGTATGTATCCCATAGTACGCCTTCTCCAGATTCTCCCGGCCGTGGAGGATAACTCCCCCGCACATGCCGTTCCCATAGGGCGTCTGTTCCTGGAAGAAAAAGCTGTACGGTTCAAAATCATCATACACCGTGATCTGCCTGCTGCCTTTCCATCTCAGGAAATGGTCTGCCAGGAACTTCCCCAGCTTTTTCCGCAATGCCTTCGTTTCTGCCACTGCCTTCAGATTTCTCCTGCTCTGGAACTCAATCTTTGGCCTGCCGTCTTCCTCTAAGGACAGCATCTTTATCTGCATACCGTCCTCCCGGCTCTGCATTATGGAACTTTTAAATTTCTCATAGGAAAGCCGGACTGTTTCAGTCCTGCCGGACACCTTCCCTCCCCCTGCGTCACTGAGCCAAGTAAATTCTATTTCCAGAATCTCCGCCTGCTCGAATGACTTCCGTAACGACACTTTTGCAAAGGAGCGGATATCGGATACCGTCATATATCTTCTTTCTTCCAGTTCCAGCAGTTCTTTCTCCGTAAGGACAAAGCCCTGGGGAGAATGGCAATCTTTCGAGAGCGTCCGCAGGGTAATGCAGTCCTCGGATGCGGATAGTTTTATCATCGTCCTGTTATTCATCTTATAGCCTCCTTCCAGACAGGGGGGAGCCTCTTTTCTCTCCCCCGTATGCTATGATTTACTTGTTTCTGGCCGCAGCCTGTTAAGGGGTCTTTCACTCGCCTGCCATCTGGAAAAACTGGGCCGACGTCAGAACTGTTATCCCCAGCTCCCTTGCCTTTGCCAGCTTGCTCCCGGCATTCTCCCCGCAGACCAGGTAATCCGTCTTTTTGCTCACCGAACTCCCGGCATGGGCGCCCAGGGATTCAATCTTTTCATTGATGCCGCTGCGGGTATAAGGTTCCACCTTTCCGGTCACCACGACAGTCATCCCCTCAAAAGGATTCTCCCTTACTGCGGCCGTATTGTTTTCCGCTGTCCTTTTTTCGATATGTAACATCTGCTGTAACACTTCCCATACATACAGATTTTCTTCATCATAAAACCATTCATGGATATTGTTGTGCAGGGTATCCCCAAAATCAGGGAGCTGCGTAAAATCATACTGGTGATGCACCGCATCCTCAAATTCCTCCAGGTCGCTGTGGAACACCCTGGCAAGGGTCCGGCTGGCCGTATTTCCCACCATAGGAATATCCATGGCAATCAGATACCGCTCAAAGGTGGTATTCCTGCTGCCCTGGATGGCATCCCACAGGCGCTGCCAGGATTTCTCCCCAAAGCCGTCCATGTTCATGATCTCGTCCTTATGCCGGTCAAGCCCATAAATATCCATGTAGGTGTGAATCCAGCCTTTACCGATGAATTTCTCCAGAGTGGCCTCGGACAGTCCTTCGATGTTCATGGCTTTCTGGCTGGCAAAATGCACGAACTGGCGCAGGCGTCTGGTCTCACAGCTCTGGTTATCGCAGAACAGGGTCTTAGTAATCTTATCTTTTCCATTTTCCACGGAACGGCTCTCATGGATGCGGGCAGGTTCCCCACAGCAGGGGCACCTTTCCGGAACGGCCTGCTCCATGACAAAACGGCCACGGTCCAGATTTTCCTCCACATGGGGGATGATCATGTTCCGCTTGCTGACCAGTATCCGGCAGCCGGGCATCAGCTCCATCCCCTCGATAAAGGAAAGGTTGTGCAGGCTTGCCCTGGATACCCCGCATCCGTCTATCTCCACCGGCTGAAAAACTGCCACCGGTGAGATCTCCCCGGAACGGGAAGGATTCCACTCAATAGAGAGCAGCTTTGTTTCGTGGAGCTCGTCCTCGAATTTAAAGGCCATCCCATCCTTATAGTGGTGTCCTGTCCTGCCGCAAGACCGGGAAAAGGCAATGTCATTGTAGGATGCCACGATCCCGTCAATGGGGATATCGCCGTCCTCTGCAAACTGCCGCAGCTTTTCGATGCCGTCCTCCATCTCCTGGCAGGTCAGTTTCCGCTTACTGATGACAAATTTGCAGACCTGAAAGCCCAGTTCCGGGAGTTTCCGCAGTTTCTGGGACTTTGATTCCATTTCCGGAAATCCTTCCACTACGGTAAAAGGCATATACATCACCTTCCGCTCCCGGCAGACTGCCGCATCCAGCAGACGCACGGAGCCAACCGCTAGGTTCCTTCCGTTCTTGTAGCGTTCACCGTTGCTGTCCGTCAGGGTTTCCCGCAGTTTCTTAAAATCACCAGGCCGGATAAATGCCTCCCCGCTCACCACCAGACGTTCCTTGTGGGGAATGTGCTGTGGTATCCCGGAAATGCCGCGGACATTGTGGGTGATTATTTCTCCGGTATCCCCGTCACCACGGGTGGAAGCTTCAATCAGTTTCCCATCCTCATAAGTCAGCTTGACCGTCAGGCCGTCCAGTTTTAACATCAAAAGGATCTGATGTTCCCCTGCAAAGGAGGCCAGTTCCTCAACGCTTTTCGTCTTGTCCAGTGAGAGCAGCGGAATCGGATGGTCTGTCTTTTTAAGCTCACTGACTGCCTGAAAGCCCACTGTCTGTGTGGGGGAATCTGCCATCCATATCCCCGTTTCCTTCTCCAATGCTGCCAGCTCGTCATACAGCCTGTCATAGACTGCATCCGAAACGGATGGAGCATCGCTGTTATAATAATATTCATCCCTGTACCGGTTTAACTGTGCGGTCAATACCTGTATTTTTTCCCATGCGTTCTGTGCCATTTAAGCCACCTCCTGCCCTGTGATGCGGAATGACATAACTAAAAATTTTTCCGTGTGTTCTTTATCATTGCAGTATATACTGCAGATCCCATTCTCAAATTCCCAGAACGGGGCGTTGCTCCACCAGAGGACAGACCCCTTCCCGTTGTTGGCAAGGGTGACCTTGCAGCCCGGTTCCTCCGGCACGATACTGTAAAATCCCTGGGTATTTGCCGCCGTGACCTTCCGTTTCTGCCCCACGTATTCCGGGCGGCAGTGGGCGGTGATCTCGAAGCAGGTTCCCTTCTTCAAAGTCTTTTTCAACTGGCTCAGATTTTTTACCATAGATTCCTCCTTATTATGGAAAAGGGCAGGATGTTCTAAGACATCCCGCCACATACTATTAAGCGGCATCTGCCAATGCAGTTCCCGCAAGTTCCTCTTTGTTCTCCATCAGATCCTTCATCAGAACATCGACCAGAAGCTGCCCCCGCAGGTCGCCGGTATGGATGATGACCTGGTTTTCCCGCATCTGTGTAAATTCCTGGTTCCGCAGAATACGGCTTTTTTCTGCAAACCCTCTCTCTTTTGCGGTGATCCTTTTGGAAATTACCTTCTGCCATTCCCGCAGGAATTTTTCCGCATCTTTAATGTCCTCCTTCTGACGGTCATACATTGTCCGTTTCTGCCTTACCGTCCCGTCCGGCTCAATCTCCAGGGTATAATAGGGGGCATCGGGTTTAGAAACCCTGCGAAGGAACAGCACATAGCTTTCCCTTCTTTCAATGCGCTCCCAGTACCTGTCGCTGCTCCCGACACAATGATGAAGTTTTTCCCCTTCATCCATGATCTCCTCAATCCGTGACGGTACAATGACGGTGTAGTCTTCCCCCGTATACCCATAAACCTCTTTTACTTCCTGATAAATGTCCTCAACATGCGGGTATTTCTCCAGAATCTCCCCCGCCCTGATTGCCAGTTCTTTCTGCCCGCAAAGCTCCACCAGTTCATCATGCCGCTGGCGAAGTTTCCGGACACGGTAGATGATGGCATCATTGACATCCATTTTAAGGCGGCAGGCCATAGAAAGATAATCGCTCCATGTAGTGAGCACCTCGCCACTCTTCATGCCGTTTTCCCGCATCTGGCGCCGGATATAGTTAAAGATCTGCACAACACTCATCCGGTCCGTGATAAACCGCAGCCGGTCCGGCAGGATATCTTCTTTACAGAACCAGGCAACCGTTTCATCCGTCAGACACTTACCGGTGGCTTTTTCAAACTGCAGCCACGCCAGGAACTTCCTTCCGCCCCTGTTCTTCCGGAGCCGTTTCAACTGCTGGGAATCAATCCCTAAGAGTTTCAGCAGGCTTCCGGACTGGGGATTTTTGAAGGCTTTTTCAAAATTGTAATAATCCCTCATACATTCCGTCACCAGGACTGAAAGATGGGCCTTTGCAAGCTGCTCTAACTGCGGTATTCTCTCATAGACTGCAAGGTATTTTTCTGGGTCGATTTTTTGCCTGTCCTGCAGGGTTTCGATCATCCCTGTGCGGCGCAGTTCCCTGGCGCCAAGTGTCGGGAGGGTTTTTCCATACACCCGTCCTCTCCCGTCCCCATACCAGTTCGGAACACAAAACGAGGTCCTGATCCACCGAGTTTCAGCCAGTTTATATAACCCCCAGTAATAAGCGTTTATGGGGTTGGCATTATGGTCATAAATCGCCCTCCTGATCTCCCAGCTGCTGACTTCCGGATTTTTATAATCCCCTTTCCGGTATCTGCGGTATCCGTTGAATTCCCGGAGGATAAAGCCGTCCTCGCACCGCTGCATCAGATACATTTTGGCGTCCTCCGTCACAACCGTGCCGGCTCTCCCGATGGACTTATAGGTAATCTTATGGCGGCAGCGCATACAGCGCCCCGTCTTGTTATGGCGGGGCTTACTGACTGCCACTTCTTTTTCACAGAACGTACAATATCCTGTCTTTGCTCCTTTCTTACTGTACTGGTAAAAGATATAATTTTCCCTAATACCGACTTTATCTACCCAGCGTTTCCAGTCTTTGGGTAACTTTGGCGTCTGTGCCATCTCCAGGTCCCAGGGGTCGGTCTCCCTCTTATGGCGCCGTTTTAATTCCTCCGCACGGACCTTTAGCTGGTATTCCAGCAGCCCCTGATAGCCTCCATGCTCTCCGCCCAGATATTTTTTTATCCGATCATGTCCCTGCGGACTGATCCACTTATTCTTCGAACCGTAAATATACCCCGGCCATGGGAGCATATCCACCTTTGCCGTCAGCCATTTCTGCCTGATACGGTCATAGGTTATAAATTCCCCCTTTTCTTTATCAATATATAATTCATAAGCAGCTTTTTTCCCTCCCGCCCGCATATGCTCCGGGAGGAAAAAGGCCACTTTTAAAAAGCCGTGTATGACCTGGCAGCGCATATACAGGCTGTACTCATAGGATAAGTAAACCTGCTCACCATTCCAGCTCTTATATACAGTACGCTGCGGCACGTCTGCATCTGCCATCTGCATCATTTTGGATGTAGCATTCAAAGTCCTTAATTTCAGCAGTTCCTTTTTCTTCATAGCAGGGCCACCCTCCTTTCTGTCAGGTCCACGCCATACCAGCTATCAGGGAGAACCTTTATTCCGTCCACCTGCGCCAGTGCGATCTGGATAATATGCCCGTTCACCGGGTTTTCTTTTGCAAAGGCAAGGATATCACCCTTTCTGCCGCTGGCTACCGGGTCGATCCCCCGCACCACGGCATATCCGGAAACAGCCTCCGCCCTATCCTTTTTCACATGGCTGCTCCATTCCCGCAAAGGATGGTCGGCCATGAAAGCAAGGGCATGGAGAAAGAAGTCCTCCTTTGTCAGCTTTTTCAGTATCGTCAGCTCTGTGCAGGAGATCTTCGTATCATTCCCATCTTCGTCCATGTCGCCCCCCGCATTTACAATGTAGTATTCAGCATGGTCCATGTTGGGATAGTAGGTAAGACAGTCCAGGGGATTCTCTGCACAGTGAAAACCGTTCTGGCGGCAGTTCGCCTTCTCCGTCCTGTTCAGGCCCAGTACAAAATGGTAATCCCGGCAGATAAGGCCGGGCGCAAAACCTTTATAAGCAATCATTCTTTTCACCTCCGTAAACGATTCATCCTGCTTTCTTTTCCGGCGCCAGCATGCTTTCCAGAGAAAGCTGCTCCATAAAGGATATCTGCCCGTTGTCGGCAGGCTCCTTCTTTTCCGCTTTCTTCTCTGCCGGCTTTTTGGCAGGGGATTTTTTTGTAGTGGTTTTCTTTCCTTTGGAACCGGCTGTTGTCCTTCCCGCATAAGGTTTGGGGACAAATTTCTCCTCATCCTCCTTATCCTCTTTTACATCCATAGTCCGGAAATATTCCTCCGCCCAGTGGTAACAGAGGTCGTCCGGGATATCACTGGAATAGCAGGGCGTATCCCGCCCCGGCTGTATTCCGGCCGCTTTCATCTCATCCTGGACATATTCATATGCCTTCCGGTTGATATACTGAAAGCAGCGGACCATGTTCTTCTGGGGAAGCATGACCTGCCTCGCAAACGCCGCATCTTCCAGGCACGCAGTCTGGATATACTCAGAAACACATTCCTTCATGTTGCGGCGTGTCAGCTTCTCTGTGTCAGTCCCCACCCGTTTCATGGATTCTGACATCAGTTCCGCCTCGCTCATAGCCATGATTCGCTCCATCTGTGCCTTTTCCGCATCCTTCTTTGCCTGCTGCCTGGCCTCCCATTCCGCTTTCCGTCTGGCCTCTGCCGCCTCATGCACTGCACGTTTTTTATCTTCTGATTGCTCTTCCGCATCAGAGCTTTCCGCTCTCTCCTTCTCTGATTTCCTGGTTTCTTCTGTCCCATCGGTTTCCGGGTCGTCGCTTTCTTCTGCGTCCTCCCACGCTCCATCTGAAACCGTTTCTTCCTGGGCCGGAAGAGAAGCCGCATCCGGTTCCTGCCCGCCTGAATCAAAGGGATTCTCCTCAAATGCATCCGTGCTGTCCATAAAACCATCGGGCAGCCCGTTTTCTCCCTTTCCGGTATCTCCTGCCTCCTCAAAAGGGGTTTCTTCCATACATACTTCCATGTTCATTTCCTCAAACGCATTACTCATATCTGCTCTCCTTTCGTCAAAAAAGGCATGGAGCGGGTAATCCCATTCCATGCCATTGCTGCTGTCCGCCTCCATCCTTTCATTTTTTCGCAAGAAAGGGGGAGAAGCGTACAGGTTCATATTTCCTGCCGTCTATGTAAAAATAGCGGCGGCCTGTTCCATCGTCCAGTTCCACCACATCCGAAGATGCAAGGGGGCGTCCTCTGTAGCCTTCCGGCACCCGGTTTCCGTAATATGCCGAAATCTGTTCCAATATTTCCGTATCTTTCCATTCTTCCGGGCAGGCAAGCTCCGAATCGCACACCAGCCGGTATTCCGAAGCCGGAGGCTGCTCATACCCTGCCCTGTGCAGATCCCGGATTCCCTTAAAAGCAAACGGGATGGTCTCCTGGCCTGCGTCAAAGCAAAGCTGGTAAATGCGGAACCTGTATCTGCGGTGGGGGAAATCCAGAAGTCCTTCTGGCAATCCCTTTCCCTCCTGGCCAAAAAGCACCCGGCCTTTCTGTAAATTCTGATTCCCGCCTTCTTTCTGCTGTTTTTCTTTCCGAAGTGCAAGCTGCCAGTCATCGATCCCCTTGTAATTGGGATTCCAGGTCAGCCGCCGGCACTCCATCCCCTGCTGCCTCGCCAGCAGGTATATCTTGGAACTTCCTTTCGCGATCATCTCATTGCTGTACTTGTCCATGTCGTGGGCCTCGATGATCAATTCCGTACCGTTCTGCGCCAAAAGCCCGAACAGAGGCCCAAGCTGCGCTACATTGTTTGCCCCTGCCACCGCCAAAAAAGAACGGTTCAGCAGTACATGGGCAATGTCCGCTTTCAGTATCCCCTCCGTGACATAGATAGTCCGGGCAAAGGGATTCCCTATGAAATGCACCGGGCTCCCGGAAGTGACTCCCATATTTTTCGTGGAGGAGGAAAGCCAGATGTATTTGGTCCCGGCTTTCTCCGGCGGGTCATCCTTATCCTTAAAGGGAACATCCAGGAGGATCTGCATCCCCCGGATCAGCCCGTCAATGCCGATGGCCGGTATCAGGATGCCCGCCGTGCGGCTGCCAAACTTTGCAGTCCAGTATCCGCCCTCATGGAGATAGAACCCTGGAACTCCCTCCACCTTACATCCCTGCTTCATCAGCCTCTCCGTCAGGGAGCGGCACAGAAAATAGGGCGGGGTGCTCTTAAACCCCAGGCTGTCGATCTGTTCATCCGAAAGCCCCCGCTTCTCCGAGCGCAGGTGCGCCCGGTGTGCGGAAGTCAGGGACAGCATTTCCAGCAGCAGGGAATAGGTCTGGTGTATCTCCTGGGGGCCGGCACGCTCCGCCTGGGAAATTCCGGTTTCCTTTTGGCTGCCGGCGCAAAGGTTCCCTGACGGAACCCCTGCGCCGGGATTTATGTTCTCTGCCTGCCCGTATCCCCAGGAAGTATCCCCCGCCTGAAGCGCGTCACAGATCTCCCGATAGGCTTCGGAATTGGTGGTATTGTTGACCCTTGCATACAGGTTCAGCATCCCGCCGTGTTCGCCGCAGTAGTTGCACCGCCACACGTTCTTGATAAAATTGACATTCATCTTCCCTCTCCGGTCGCCGCAGAACGGGCAGTCCGTATAGGCGCTGTCCGCCTGCCTGCGCCGGATATGCAAATGCAGCAGCTCCACCACATCCATGATCCCGAACGGGAAATCCTGTGAAAACGAGCCCATCGCCTGCACCCTCCTTCCTTGCTGTCTCCTTTTGTGCGCTCCATTGCCTGCCTTTATCCGGCTTTTTTAGCAGCCAGGGAATCCAGCATGATCTGGGCCGCCGCGCGGAGGATATTGTTATCCCCCCTGTAACCGCCGTACAGATAGAACTTCAGGCTGGGCGGGCGCCGTTCTGCCACTTCCGCTATGGTCTGCCCCTTGCAGACGCCGGTATCCACTACCACCTTTCCTGCTTCTTCAAAGGTCATCAGCTTGACGATCTCCTCCACAGGCATATCCGGGGTATATCGGGCGTTTGTTTTTTCCTGTGCCGTTTCCATGGAAACAGGCAGCTCCTGGACTTCTGATGCCGGGGAACCGGCTCCCACATTTTCAACACTTCCGGCATTTCCACTGGAAGATGTGGCCGTTCCTGCGGAAATATTCTGCCCGCCTAACAGCGCCATCATGCCCTGTACCGCTTTCCCGGTATCTTCCTCCATATCCTTCCTTTCGGAAACAGGGAGGCTGTTCCCCGTTCCTCCTGCCGCAGGCATTCCTGCGTTTTTCTGTACGGGAAGGGATTCCGGTTCCCCTGCCCTTACAGGCAGTTCCCCGGTTCCGGCAGGCTGCGCCGTTCCCTGAACCTTTATTGTCTGCAATCCTACCGGCAGGCTGCTGTTTTCAGCCGGCTCCTGGACCCTGGCTGACGGTTTCGTTTTACTTTCTCCACCTGCTTCCACGGTTTGCGCTGATCCTGCAGAGGGCTGTCTTGACGGTTCCTGTGTGGAAGGCAAAGGCTGCCCTTCCATCTTCTTCGTGACACCGGACTGTACCGGGAGCGTTCCGAAGCTTTCTTCCGGGCCTGCCGGAAGGCTTTCTGTACCGCCCTGGGAACCAGCCGGAAGACTTGCTGCAGGCTTTCCATTCCCTGTCATTGTTTCAAGGGGAACTTTTGTCTCTGCATCTGTGCGCTGTGCCGGACTGTTTCCCGCAGGCCCGGCATTTACCGCCGCCTTTGCGCCCTGAATGGGCAGCCCGGAGGTCTGTGCCGGTTTTTCCTGCTGCGGTGTTTCTTTCTTTTCCGCTGCAGCCGGGAACGCTGTGACCGTACTTCTGGCAGGTGCCGCCTGCTGTTCTCCTTCTGCGGAATCTTTACCTACAGCCGGGACTGCCCCTTTATTCTGGGAAATTCCGTTTAAAGGAAGCCTGCTCCCGTAACGGCTCCCTTTTGCGTCCATGCCCACATCGGCAAACTGGATGCCAAAGCCTGCATCGGACAACGCCTCATCCATAGCCGCATGCTGTGCCGCCTGGATATACTGCCCTCCCGGCGCCTCTTCTTTCGTACAGCTGGAAGTAAAGCTGCCAATGGGGTTTTCATCGGTGCGCTCCAGAAAGACCTGTGCCTCATAGATCGCCATCTGCTCCGTGATGCGCAGGGCGTTCAGGCGGATGCGGCCTTTGGGGTTCGCAAGCCGGAACCATAACTTTTTATAGCGGAGATCCAGCTGCAGCATTTCCTCCCCGTCTTCCGGGGAGATGATGCGGCGGAGTAGTTTCAGCGGGTTAAACCCCGGCACTTTGTTAAGCTCTGCCACCGCAGGGATGCTCTCATACATGGTTGCTGTCTGTTCATTCTTATTCATGGATAAAACTCCTTTCATTAAATAAATAAGGGATACCCCGTGCGATTTCTGCACCTGCATCCCATTTTTAACCTGCTGCCTTCAGTTTTTCTTCCAGGAACTCTGGCACCGCGATCCCGGCGCTTTTCGCATAAGCCTTGTAATACAAGCGGATGCGTTCTCCCAGAAGGGTATTCCTTTTACTGATCTCATTCTTGTGGATGGCCATGAACAGCACGCTCTTTTCGCCTGCCAGCACCACCCGTTTCCTTGCCCTCGTGATCCCGGTATACAGAAGGTTCCGGTAGAGCATGACGTAGTGTGCTTTCAGCACCGGCATCAGCACAATATCGTACTCGGAGCCCATGGCCTTATGGATGGTAGTCGCATAGGCAAGGTCCAGGTTCACCAGATCCTCCGTGCTGTATTCCAGGCTCCGGTCCTCCCCGAAGTCCAGGCCGATCCGTTTCCCTTCCGGCGTATCCTCCACATAGCGGATGAATCCCAGGTCGCCGTTGGAAACCTTATCCGTGTTCTTGGTCTGCATGATCCGGTCGCCCACACGGAACGTCTTTGGCCCGATACGGACCTCGTCCTCCGCGGACTGGAACGGATTCACGATCTCCCGGATGGCAGCGTTCAGATGGTCTGAGGATGCCGCCCCTTCCGTCCGGAATGGCGAGAGGATCTGCACATGCTCGATCCCATTGCCCTCAATCTCCTGACAGTATCTGTCAATGATGGCCGCTGCCGCATCCGCCTGGCTGCCACAGGGCAGGAACTGAAAATCATTCCCATAGTACAGCTTGGTGCTGCCGTCATGGATGAACCGTGCGTTATGGGCGATCAGGCTGTCCTTTGCCTGGCGGAAGATCTCATCCAGCACCGTGACCGGCACAAGGCCGCACTGGATCAGTTCCTTGAATACATTCCCTGCGCCTACGCTGGGCAGCTGGTCCGGGTCACCCACCAGGACGGTCTTCGCCCCCTTCTTCAGTGCGGAAAAAAACCTGCCCGCAAGCCACATATCCACCATGGAAAACTCGTCCACAATGACCAGATCCGCATCCAGGCTGTCTTCCTTTTTTGTCCGGCTGCCCTCGTCCTCTTCACTGACAAGGCCGAGCCCGCTGTGCATGGTACACGCCCCGTCAAACCCGGTGCTTTCCGCCATCCTGCGGCTTGCACGGCCCGTAGGCGCCATCAGGACAATCTTCCCGTCTGGATAAATCCTGCGGTAAACCTCCAAAATAATCTTCAGCACGGTCGTCTTGCCTGTGCCCGGCGAACCGGTGATCACGGACAGGTTATAAAGGAATGCCGTCCGCACTGCGGATTCCTGTTTCCCGGAAGTCCGAAGCCCCTGCTCCGCCCTGACTGTCTCAATGACAGAGGAAATGTCCTTCATCGGCGGTCTTTCCTCCGCCAGCATCCTTGCGATCCGGCTGGCAGTCTCATCCTCCTGCGCAAAGGCGTTCGGATGGTAGATGCTGTCCCTCATGGAGACCACAGAGCCGCTTAAGATCATGGCGTCCAGTTCCTGCTCCACTTCCTCCGGGCGCACGCGCATTTCCGGAAGCGGGATCTTTTCATTCAGCATCTTAAACGCTGCCTTGCGCAGCTCTTCCCTTCCCAGGAACAGATGCCCCTGTTTCCCTTTCGCCTCGTCCAGCGTACAATGGAGCGCACCCCTGATCCGCATGGGGTCACGGGGTCGGTTATCGGTTTTCCTTACAATGGCGTCCACCCTGCGGAACCCAAAGCCCGGCATCTGGCACAGCTCGAACGGGCTTTTTTTCAAAATATCCAGACAGGCCGGCCCGAAATACTGGTAGATCTTCAGGGCTGTCTTCGGCGTCAGCTTAAAGGGCGCAAGAAGCGTCATGATATCCCGCAGCGCCCGGCTCTCCGCAAAAGAAGTCCGGATGTCTTCCAGTTTGTTTTCCGTTATCCCCCGGACTTCTAAAAGCCGTTCCGGGTTCTTTTCCAGTACGTCCAGCGTATTAGTGCCGAACTTTGCCACAATCTCAGCGGCCGTTTTCTCGCCGATCCCTTTGATAAGGCCGGAACCAAGATAACTCAGCACGCCCTCCTTTGTTTTCGGTACGACCTCACGCCACTGCTCCACCTGGAGCTGCATGCCGTACTTCCCGTTTACCCATTCCCCTTCCAGTTCCAGCTCCACGGCATCCGTCATGGGGATCTCATAGCCCACGGCGGTGAAACGGATCAGGTGGTCCTTATACCACCTCTTATCCCGTGCCTGTTCCGGGACGGACGTATCTGCGGTCTTTACAATGACAATGCAGAATTTATTTGACGGGTTGTGGAAGA
>CAJTYJ010000056.1 GCA_910583895.1 uncultured Lachnospiraceae bacterium | reverse complement strand
GAGCCAAAGACGGGACTTTTCATTTATCATGTGAGTTATCAGACAGAGGATGATAGTTCTATTTATGCCTATGGCATCGATCTGAATGCAGAAGACGGAAGCCTTGTGGATACCAGTGATGCGTCCATTCGAAAGGACCGGAAAACTTCTTAAATTCACTGCTTGACTTGGCAGATAGATTGCCGATGCGGGGCGTTTCCTCAAGTTAGCAGACAGGTATTTCGATTTACACCGCCTAAAGAGAAGGTCTCCTTTTTGGGCGGCATCACCTGGGATTTAATTTCCCTATAAAATAAAAACCTCTTGACGAATGTCCGTTCATGGTGGTAGGATGTGGACGCTCTTTGCAAAATGGCAAATGGCATATTGACAGGCTCCTCGGAATAAAGTATATTAGAATTAACTTAAATACTTTATAATAATTGGAGGAAATATGGCAAAATCAAAGAAATACGCCCGGATCGGCCGGGAGTGTGTGGCGTGCGGCAGCTGTCTGAAGGTCTGTCCCAAAGGGGCGGTCCGCATCGTGTCGGGCGTGACCGCCCGGGTGGATCAAGAGATCTGTATTGGCTGCGGAAAATGTTCCAGGATCTGTCCGGCAGATGTGATTATGATGGTAGAACGGGGGGCGGAAAAATGAAACGGAAATGGTATGATTATCTCTGGATTGGGGAACTTGCCTACTGGATACTGGGATTTTGCAACATTCTGTTTGCCTGGCTGGGGATGCTCTTTTTCTGTATCCCGCTTTTTCTTGCGATATTTGGCGGAAACAAAGCCTACTGCAACCGCTACTGCGGCCGGGGACAGCTTCTGGGGCTTGTGGGCAGAAAACTGTCCCGGAACGTACCGCCGCCAAAGTTCTTAAGGAGTGGCTGGTTCCGTTACGGTTTTCTGACTTTTTTCATGGTCATGTTCGGTCTGATGCTGCGCAGTACCTGGATGGTGTTTACCGGAGCGCCTCTTCGCCAGACGATAACGCTTCTGTGGGTGTTTAAGCTCCCCTGGCAGTGGGCGGATGTCTCCATGGCGGCGCCCTGGATGGCACAGTTTGCCTTTGGGTTTTTCAGCGTCATGATGACTTCCACCATACTGGGATTTTTGACTATGGTTTTGTTTCGGCCCCGTTCCTGGTGCGTATATTGTCCCATGGGGACCATGACCCAGGGAATCTGCAGGCTCAGGCAGAGGAAGGAGGATACGGAAGATGGAAGAGAAGGCAAAGAAGATCGCGGAACTGCTTAAACTTTTGGCCAACGAGCACCGCCTGCTGATTTTGTGCGCGCTGATGAAGGGGCCGCTGACCGTGGGAGAGATTCATCCGTTTACGCCCAACATCACCGCGTCCGCCCTGTCCCAGCACCTGAACCAGCTTCGCATGGCCGGGATCCTGGAATCTAAGAAGCAGGGGATGAATGTCATCTACCGGATCCGGGATCAGCGGGTGATGTCACTTTTGGGGGCGGTGAAAGAGTGTTACTGTGAGGAGTGAAAGGATGGGAAGTTTGGTGCATGGAAATCAGCGAAAATATCAGGGCAATCCACGATGGACATGAAAGACGGGAGGGAAATTCTTATGTGGAGGAAATATTATGATATCGGCCTGAATCTGTTCTGCCGGCAGTTTCGGGAGCCGGAGAAGGTGATCAGGGAGGCAAAGGACCATGGGGTGTGCTGCATTCTGACCGGAACCGATCCCAAAGAAAACCAGAAAATTCATACCTTTGTAAAGATGCAGGAAGCTTACGGTATGGCGGGGATCCATCCTCACAACGCGGACCGGGCAAGGCAGGAAGATTTTCGAATGATCGAGCAGATCATAGAGGAGAATAAACGCATCGTTGCGGTGGGAGAATGCGGTCTGGATTATGACCGGATGTTTTCCACGAAGGAAAACCAGATCCGGTGTCTGGAAAAGCATATTGTTCTGGCGGAAAAGCTGGATAAACCGCTGTTTCTTCATGAACGCAGCGCTTCGGAAGATTTTGTCAAAAGATTTCGGAAGCATCCGAAGATCTGTGAAAAATCGGTTGTGCACTGCTTTACCGGTGACAAAGAAACGCTGGAACAGTATCTTTCCATGGGATTTTCCATCGGAATCACGGGCTGGATCTGTGACGACAAAAGAGCAGGAAAGTTAAGAGAAGCGGTACATAAGATCCCGCTGGACCGGATTCTTGTGGAGACGGATGCGCCTTATCTGACGCCTAAGAATGTGCCGGGACTTTCAAGAACAAATGTTCCCCAGAACATTGTATATGTAGTTCGGGAGCTGGCGAAGTATATGAACGTCTCAGAGAAAGTGCTGATGGAGCATGCAAAGGAGAATACACAGAGAATCTTCCGGATTGGGGGATCATGACAGTCGTTGTTCAAAACACAGGATCAAAGAAATACATGCGTTCTTATTGACCCTCCCATAACGGGAGGGTTTATTCTGTCTGTATTTCTTTCAATTGTTCAACCTCTCCTGCATCTGTACAATCCATTTCTCTATCGAAGTTCTTACCAAGCGAATCTGGTCCGCATAAAAAATGCTGTCGTTCCCTTTGTTTGCATAAGTCCCAAGCTGTTTCGATGATACATCGATGTCTGCAAAAAAACGGAATAGCATCTACTGGCGCCTTTTGCTGAAAGGCTTCCCTGTTTTCAATAGCTTAATAACAGAAAGTTTATGTTGCTTTTCACTGTAATACAGGCCTGATAAAAATGTAATCATCAAATTTAAACAAGGTTGTATATTCTGCATTTTCTCCTCTTTTTCTTTAGGTAATAATACCAAAAACTAACCAAAAAAATATACATATTTCACAAAAAGCAGTGAATTTTACAGAAAAAGGACATTTGTCCTTAAAAACAAAGCAGGATAGATTGTATACTTTGTCATGAGGTGATGAATTCCATGGAACCAGTCAAATTATTGCCCTCAAAAGAGCAGGAGTATATGAACAGACTCTTTGCCGGCTGCCCTGAAAAAATAAAGAACTGTATGACCATACGAAAGGTGGAAAAGGGCAGGAGCATTTTACTCGCAGGGGAACCCTGTGAAAGTATCTTTATCATACTGAAAGGAAGGGCAATCGGTATCGATGTACAGCTTCCGGAGAAAATATACGAATTCAAAGAATTTGGTCCGGGCAGATTTTTAGGAGAATTTGAGTGTCTGTCCAGCATTCCGGAATACGGCATTTCCGTCCGTACACTGACCGATTGTACACTGTGTGTGATCCTTTCTGAGATGTACCTGGAGTGGATGAAGCATGACGGCAACGCGCTGTTTTTAAGGACACAGAATATCCTTCTTGAGCTGACCAGACAGACAAGGAATGACCGGAAGTATCTGATGCTGGAATGCATGGACCGCATGGTGTTATATCTGCTGGAATACTGTGAGAAACAATACAGCGAAAAGCAGGACCGCACCATGGAGATCTTCATCCAGAGGACGCGTGAAGAATTGTCCAATGCCATCGGTTTTACGGAAAAGACGATCAATCGGAACATCCGAAAATTGGCGGAGCAGGATTTTGTCTCAGTTCATTCCGGCAAGATCTCTATCTCCAGGAAACAGTATGATGCTATGAACCATTACGTGCATGGGAAACTGATCAAGTGAGACAGCAAACAATCCATCTGGTTGGCGAGTACAGCATGAACGGCAATCAAAACGAGGCAGTGTCAAACAATTTATGAAAAACAGCATCTGCCTGAAAGGAGTCCCGGAAGGATTTTACGGAACGAAGTAAGGGAAAATCCTTCCAGGCATCGGGGCAGATTGAGGACAGATGCGGAACTAAAAATAAGAAGTGGAGGGACAGATGAAAAGAAAACGAATCCTGGCAGCGCTTGCTGCCGCAGCAATACTGGGGACGTCCGGATGCGGGATTCCTCAGAAAGACACCAGTGAATACAAGATTACTATCGTGACCGACACCGGAGGTGTCAATGATCAGGCGTTCAATCAGCTCGCCTGGGAGGGCCTGCAGGAATTTGCGCAGGAGAAAGAGGCCGTGGCCAGCTATATTGAGTCCAAGCAGGCATCGGACTACGTGACCAATCTGGACCGGGCGACGGACGGTTTTAACGATCTGGTGTGGGGAACCGGCTTTGCCATGGCGGATTCCATGGCAACCATTGCGAAGATGAATCCGGATATTTCCTTTGCCCTGATCGACAATGTGGTGCCCGGAGAACTGTTTAACGTGACTTCCGTCGTCTTCCGGGCGGAAGAGCCTTCCTTTATCGTCGGCTATATCGCCGGCCGGACCACGCAGACCAACAAGGTCGGTTATGTGGGCGCGGTGAAGACCGATACCAGCAACCAGTTTGAATACGGATATTCCGCAGGCGTTGCATGGGCTGCAAAGGAGCTGGGAAAGGAGATCGAGATCTCAGTACAGATGACGGAAAGCTATGCAGACGCGGCGAAGGCGAAAGCGGTTGCCAACAAAATGTATTCCTCCGGATGCGACGTGATCTTCCATGCGGCGGGAGGTGCCGGCTACGGAGTCATCGAGGCGGCCAAGGAGTGGGATAAATTCGTCATCGGCGTGGACAAAGACCAGTCCTATCTGGCACCGGACAATGTGCTGACTTCTGCACTGAAGAAGGTAAATGTGGCCATTGGCATGGTCTGTCAGATGCATATGGACGGGGAAGAGATCGGCGGAAAGACCATAAGCTGCGGGCTTTCGGAAGACTGCGTGGGCATTCCTCTTGAGAATCCCAATCTGGATCCGGCTGTCTATGAGGACGCCATGAAGGTTATGGAGCAGGTGAAAAACGGAGAGATCATTCCGCCCAAAACGCCGGAGCAGTATGAAGAATTTTTAGGAGGTTTATAAATGGACATCAGCAAAGATTACGCGGTACAGATGCATGACATCAGCATCCATTTTGGCTCCAACTATGCACTGAAAAAGGTGAATCTGGATGTGAAAAAGGGTACTGTCCATGCGATTCTGGGAGAAAACGGGGCCGGCAAGACTACCCTTATGAATATCCTCTATGGTCTGTATCAGAGAAGCTCCGGGGATATGTGGCTGTACGGAGAGAAGACGGAGATCAAAAATCCAGGCGCGGCCATTGCAAAAGGCATCGGCATGGTGCATCAGCATTTTATGCTGGTGGAGAATTTCACGGTGACCCAGAACATTATCCTGGGAAGCGAGACCGTGAAAAAGGCCGGGATCCTGGATATGGACCGGGCCAGAAAAGAAGTGGAAGAGATCGTGGAACGGTATGGCCTGAGGGTGGATCCGGATGCTGTCATCTCGGATATCTCAGTCGGAATGCAGCAGAGAGTAGAGATTCTGAAAGCGCTTTACCGGGGAGCGGAGATCTTGATCCTGGATGAGCCGACGGCGGTGCTGACACCCCAGGAGATCGACGAACTGATTCAGATCATGAAGCGTCTCATTGAGAGCGGCAAGACGATTATCATTATTACACACAAGCTGAAGGAGATTAAGCGTTCCGCAGACTACTGCACGGTCATCCGCCACGGCGAGTATATTGACACAGTGTCAGTAAAAGAGGTAAGCCAGGAAGATCTGGCGTCCATGATGGTGGGCCGAAAGGTACGCCTCGCTGTGGAGAAGACGGAGGCGGAGCCGGGAGAAGTGGTCTTTGAGGTATCCGGACTGAATGCAAAGGACGAGCGTGGCGTTCAGGTGCTGAATCAACTGTCTTTTCAGGTGAGAGCCGGAGAGATCTTCGGCATCGCCGGGGTAGACGGCAACGGCCAGACAGAGCTGGTGGAAGCCATCACCAATCTTCGGAAGGTGGACAGCGGGACCATCCGGATCAAAGGAAAGGAGATCCAGAATACGACGACCCGGAACACGATGGATTCCGGTATCTCCACCATTCATGAAGACCGGCAGAGAAGGGGGATCATCCCGGATTTTACGGTGGCGGACAATGTGGTGCTGGATAATTTTAAGTGCGGCAGCTTTTCCAGGAAAGGGATCCTTGACCGGGCGGCCATCCGCAGTACGGCTTCCGGGCTTCTGAAGGAATACGATGTACGGCCGGAGGGCTGCGAGGACCTGCTGATCCGGGGGCTTTCCGGAGGAAATCAGCAGAAGGTGATCATCGGAAGAGAGATCGCCAACGATCCGGACCTGCTGATCGCCGTGCAGCCCACCAGAGGACTGGATGTGGGAGCCATCGAATATGTACATAAGACACTGATTCGGGAGAGGGACAAAGGGAAGGCGATTCTTCTGATTTCCCTGGAGCTGGATGAGATCCTGAACGTGGCGGATACCATCGGCGTCATCTATGACGGCTCCATCAATGCAATCCTTGACCGGAGCGAAGCAGATGAAAACAGCATCGGATTATTGATGGCAGGAGGTACCTTACATGAATAAGACAACTGCAAAAATACTGAAAAAACCAATCACCGCAACCCTGATCTCGATCCTGTTCGGTTTCCTTGTGGCCGCTATCATCCTTACAGCGGCAGGATACAACCCCCTGGAGGCATTTTCGGCGCTGCTTGCCGGTACCATGGGCCGTCCCAAATATATCGCCAACGTGCTGATCAAGGGCACACCCATTATCATCACCGGTTTAAGCGTGGCCTTTGCCTACAAAATGGGGCTTTTTAACATCGGTGCGGAGGGACAGTATATCATGGGCTCCGTTGCGGCGACGACGGTGGGAATTCTTTTTGATCTGCCGCCGGTTTTAGAAATCCCGCTGATCCTCTTTGCAGGCATTCTGGCTGGGGCGCTCTACGGCGGGATCGCCGGGTATCTGAAAGCCAGATTCAGCATTAATGAGGTTATCACCACGATTATGCTCAACTGGATCGCGCTGTATCTGTGCAATTTTATATCCAGACTGGCGCCTTTTTACAAATCCGGCACCACCGGAACGTACCCGATTCATGAATCCGGCTACACGGTGTTCTTTTCCAGATGGAAAACCACAGAAGCGGCGGCGGAATTTCTCAAAAGTCATCCTATGATTGGAGATCTCATGCGTACAGATTTTAATGTGGGAATTTTCATCGCGGTCTTCCTGGGAATCGGCATCTCCTGGTTTTTATTCCGGACGACCAAGGGCTATGAGCTGAGAGCTGTGGGATTCAATAAAGACGCGGCAGAATTTGCCGGTATTTCCGTAGAGAAAAATACGATTCACACCATGCTGATCGCCGGCGCCCTGGCGGGACTTGCAGCAGCTCTGAATATCACCGGAATCAATCCGCACAATATCTCCCATCTGGCCATGTTCGAACAGAACGGCATGAACGGACTGTCGGTGGCGTTTATTGCAGGGGGATCTCCTGTGGGCTGTATTTTTTCGGGACTTTTATTCAGCGGACTGCTGTATGGAAGCCAGTCCATCCAGTATGAGATCGGGGCGCCCTCCGAGATCATCAATATTATGATCGGAACCATCGTATTCTTCGTGGGACTGACGAAGATCCTTCCGTCCCTTGTGGATCGTTTCAGCAAAGAGAGGTAGAGAGATGTTGAATGTACTGACACTTTTAGCAGGTATTACGCTGATGTATTCCACGCCGCTGATCTTCGGTGCTCTGGGCGGTGTGATCTCTGAGCGTTCGGGCGTTACCAACATCGGAATCGAGGGGATGATGACCATCGGCGCCTTTGTGGGAGCAACCGTGGGCTATTATATGGGAAATCCGCTGCTGGCGGTTCTGGCAGCGGCGCTTACAGGAGGAGCTCTGGCAGCACTTCATGCCATGGCTGCCATCACCTTCCGGGCAGACCAGACCATCTCCGGCTGTGCGGTCAACCTTCTGGGTCCTGGTTTTGCACTGTTTCTGTGCCGGGTTGCCTTTGATGGAGCAACCATGTCCGCGCCGGTGGAAAATAAGATCCCGAAGATCTTCGGAAACAACGTACAGGGACTCCTGGCCAATCTGAACGTGAGCATAATCACGGTATTCGCTCTGATCGCAGCCGTTGCCATGTGGTTTGTTCTGTATAAGACCAGATGGGGACTCCGGATCTGTGCAGTAGGGGAAAAGCCGGCGGCTGCCGACACTCTGGGAATCAATGTATACGCCACCAGGTATACGTGCGTGATCCTCTCGGGCATGCTGGCGGGGATCGCCGGTTCCTCCATCACCTTGGATATCGTGGCGCAGTTTTCTCCCACAGCAGTGGCAGGACAGGGATTTATCGCACTGGCAGCCGTGATCTTCGGAAAATGGAAGCCAATGGGAACCTACGGCGCCTGTCTGATCTTCGGATTGGCACAGGCCCTCACGGTCGTCATGGGCGGCGGGGCTGTAGCGGTTCCCTCGGAACTGCTGGCGATGCTTCCGTATGTGCTGACGATTATTATTCTGATTCTTTTTGTAGGCAAATCCGTAGCTCCGAAAGCCAACGGTATTGCATATGAAAAAGGAAAGAGATAAGATAGATACAAATATTGAACTGGAAATAAAAAACAGCATCTGCCCGAACGAAGCCCCGGAAGGATTTTATGACGCGGACGCGGCAGAAAATTCTTCCAGACCATGGAGCGGAGAGAGCGGCGGATGCGGAACTTAAATAGGAGAATTGATTATGACATTTTATGACAAGGTAAAAGAATCCGCAGACTATGTAAAGAGCAGAATGAACCAGAATCCGACCATCGGCATCATCCTTGGCAGCGGCCTTGGAAGCCTGGTGGACATCATGGAAGACAAGACAGTGATTCCCTACGCAGACATTCCCGGTTTCCCGCGCTCTCATGTGGCAGGCCATGCGGGAAATCTGGTGATCGGCCGCATCGGAACCGAGACCATCGCCGCCATGCAGGGAAGATTTCATTATTATGAAGGCTTTGAGATGAAGGAAGTCACCTATCCGGTCTATGTGATGAAGCTGCTGGGTATTGAACATCTGATCGTGACGAACGCATGCGGAGGCATCAACAAAAATTTCGTTCCGGGAGATCTGATGATTCTGACCGATTATATCAACATGCTTGGGAAAAATTCTCTGATCGGGGAAAATGATGAGCGGTTCGGCGTCCGGTTCCCGGATATGTCGCAAGTCTATTCCCCGGATCTGATCGGGAAGGCGGAGATTGCCGCAGAAAAGCTGGGCATTGATTATAAGAAGGGCGTCTACGCCATCTTCTCCGGTCCCTGTTACGAGACGGCGGCGGAGATCCGCGCCTATGCCGGCCTTGGGGCGGACGCCATCGGGATGTCCACGGTTCCGGAAACCATCGCCGCCAATTATCTGGGCATGAAAGTATTCGGAATCGCCTGCATCACCAATATGGCAACGGGGATCGCCACGACAAAGCATACTCATGAGGAAGTCGTAAAAATTGCCAATGAGAGCAGCAGCAGGCTCTGCTCCTGGGTAAAACAGCTCCTTCTGGACTGGCAGGTGTAAAGGCATGAAAAAATATAAACGAATATTTGTGATCGTACTGGATTCGCTGGGCATCGGCGCTATGCCGGATTCGGAGCAGTACGGCGATGTGGGGGTCCATACATTTCTCCATATCTGGGAAAGTCAGGGAGGACTGAATATCCCGCACCTGCGAAGCCTGGGCATGGGAAATCTGTGCGGCGTGTCAAAGGACAGGGCCAAAGGCTGCTATATGGAGCTTCTGGAGCAAAGTGTGGGGAAAGACACCATGACCGGACACTGGGAGATGATGGGACTTCATATCACCAGGCCCTTTCAGACCTTTACAGAGACCGGCTTTCCAAAGGAGCTGATCGAGGAGCTGGAGAAACGCTGCGGCCGGAAAATCATCGGCAATAAATCCGCCAGCGGCACCGAGATTCTGGAGGAATACGCGGAGCAGGAGATCGAATCAGGAGATATGATCGTATACACTTCTGCGGATTCCGTTCTGCAGATCTGCGGAAACGAAGAGACCATGGGACTTGAGAACCTGTACCGCTACTGTGAAATTGCCCGGGAACTGACCATGAAGGACGAATGGAAAGTGGGCAGAGTCATCGCAAGGCCTTATGTGGGCAGGAAAAAAGGAGAGTTCGTACGGACCGCCAACAGGCATGATTATGCCGTAAAGCCTTATGGCAGAACTGCGTTGAATGTATTGAAAGAGCAGGGATACGATGTGATCAGCGTCGGGAAGATCTATGATATTTTCTGCGGAGAAGGAATTACAGAAGCCCATAAATCCAGCAGCAGTGTTCATGGCATGGAGCAGACCATTGATCTGGCCCGGAAAGCGTTTACCGGACTGTGCTTTACGAATCTGGTGGATTTTGACGCCCTCTGGGGTCACCGCAGGAACCCGGCAGGCTACGCTAAAGAGCTGGAAGCCTTTGATGAGAAGCTGGGAGAACTCCTTAAGCTTCTGGGGGATGACGATCTTCTTATGATTACTGCAGACCACGGAAATGATCCGACTTATACAGGAACCGACCATACGAGAGAAAAGGTTCCGCTCCTTCTGTATTCACCGTCCATGAAAGAAGGAAAACTGCTGGAACCGGGCAGTACCTTTGGAAATATCGGATATACGATTGCCGATAATTTCGATGTAGAAATGCCGTATGGGACCATCGGAACATCGCTGCTTTCGCATTTATAGACCGGGAATTCAGAAAATTACAACTTATAATAACACAAAAAGAGAGGGCTGCCGCAAAAATATTTTTTGTGGCAGTCCCTTTTTCTGTCTCTCTGTCAGCCGCATCAGGCCTGATCCATCCCACAGGCCGTTGCAGATTCGATCAGAGCACGATCATTTTCCACAGCGTCATAGAACCGGTAGCCGCCGGAGAAGTTCCGGGCGTCGTATCCGTTTCCGGTAAGGATCCGCACGGCGATATAGCTGCGCAGCCCGCTCTGGCACATGACATAGACCGGCTGATCAGCTTTTAGTTCATGGAGCCGTTCCCGGAGATCGTCCACCGGAATGTTGATAAAACCATCCGCATGTCCGTGTTCATACTCTTTCTTCGTGCGTACATCCAGAAGCGTGACATCTTCCCTTGCAGAAAGTTCTTTCAGCTCTTCCAGATGGAACTGCTTCAGCAGACCGTCCGCTATATTTTCGATCATAAATCCGGCCATATTTACCGGGTCCTTGGCGGAGGAATAGGGCGGGGCATAGGCCAGGTCCAGATCTTTGAGTTCCGGGGCCTTCATTCCGGCATGGATCGCTGTGGCAAGTACATCAATCCGCTTGTCTACGCCGTCATATCCGACGATCTGTGCGCCCAGCAGACGGAAGGTTTCTTTTTCAAACACTATTTTCATCGTCATAAGCTTTCCGCCCGGATAATAGCCGGCGTGATTCATAGGAGAGAGAATCACCTTATCAACATCCAGTCCGGCTTTTTTGGCATTGGTCTCATTGATGCCGGTAACGGCGGCGGTCATGTCAAAGACTTTGATGACGGAGCTTCCTAAAGAACCGGGATACCGGCTGTCCCCGCCGCACAGATTATCCGCCGCGATCCGGCCCTGCCGGTTGGCGGGACCGGCAAGGGAGATCAGCGCATCCTGACCGGTGACCGAGTGACGGACCTGCACAGCATCTCCCACAGCATAGATATTCGGTATGGATGTTTCCATCCGGTCATTGACCAGGATGCTGCCTTTGATGCCCAGCTTCAGTCCGGCTTCTCTGGCAAGTCCGGTATCCGGTGTGACGCCGATGGCCAGTACGACCAAATCTGCACTGAGCGGTTCTTCCCCTTTCAGCAGTATTCGAACACCAGTTTTGTCCTGCTCAAAGCCTTCCACCGTATGACCAAGTGCCAGTTTTACGCCGTGCCTGCGCATCTCGTTGTGAATGAAAGCGGCCATATCCGGGTCAAAGGGGTTCATCAGCTGCCTGGGACGCTGCACGATGGTGACCTCCATGCCCAGCTCCCGGAGATTCTCGGCCAGTTCCAGTCCGATGAAGCCGCCGCCTGCCAGCACTGCGGATTTGGGGTGATTCTGATCGATGTATTCTTTGATGCGCAGGGTATCTTCCACGGTCCGGAGAGTAAAGAGGCTGACAATGTCCGTGCCGGGGATCGAAGGCTGCGTCGGCTTTGCTCCGGGAGATAAAAGCAGCTTGTCATAGCTTTCTTCAAATTCCCCGCCGGTTTCCAGATTTTTCACCGAAACCGTATTCTTCTCTGGATGAATGGCAGTGACTTCATGATGCACTTTCATGGTCACCTGGAATCTGGAGAAAAAGCTTTCCGGGGTCTGGAGGGTCAGATGGTTCTTATGGGTGATGACCTCTCCAATATAATAAGGCAGTCCGCAGTTTGCGTAGGAGACAAATCCGGAGCGCTCAAAAACGATGATCTCTGCCTGTTCGTCCAGCCGGCGAATTCTTGCAGCGGCGGTCGCTCCGCCGGCCACGCCGCCTACAATCACAATTTTCATGTTATTTTTCCACCTTTCCTGTGTAGGAGGCAATGCCTCCAAGATTCTTTACATTTGTATATCCCATACCTTTCAGTATGTCTGCAGCCTGGCGGCTTCTGCCGCCGGAATAGCAGTATACGAAAAGCGGAGTGTCTTTCTGAAACGTGACGGCGCCTGCCTGAGCTAGTGACGCAAGCGGAATGTTTTTGCTGCCGGGAATATGTCCCTCAGTGTACTCCTGAGGCGTGCGCACGTCCAGAAGAACAGCGCCGGATGTCTGCTGACAGTCCTGAATGCCCTGGTTGATGTCGGGCCCTTTTATAAAATTGAAAAATCCCATATGTCTGTACCTTCCTGTTCTCTTTTGTAATCTTAGTATAACCGAAAAACGGGGCGGAGTCTGTGACGTGGTCACATTTAAACAAAATCTTATTTTAACAGATCGATCAGAGGCTGGACAAAGAGAAAATGTTATGATAGACTTTGAATACCTAAACAGGTGTTAGAGACCGCATAGGAATGCGTGAGTAGAAATTATTTTGTTTAATGGTAGAAAAACGGTTGTTTTTCAAAGGAGTAAAATGATTTGTTGTAAGATGGTTTATGACAAATTGTTTTACTCTTTTTTTGAGAAAATGGACCAATAAACTAAATAAAGAAAAATATTGCAATAATTAGAAATATATGGTATTATTTTACAAAAGAGAGAAAAAAGAGGAAATCAAATGAGCAGATTGTACAAAGCGCACATCAATGAAAAAACAGCTGCGGTCCAGACAATAAAAGAACACAGCGAGAATACAGCACGTCTGTGCGCGCAGTTTGCGGTCCCACCGCTTGGAGAGCTTATGTGTGCGATGGGAATGCTCCATGATATTGGCAAATATCAGCCGTCCTTTCAGAAACGAATTGACGGGGCTTCTGTTCAGGTGGAACATTCCATCTGCGGAGCGCTGGAGGCAAAAAAGCAGTATCCGGATGCCCTCGGGCTGCTTATGGAATACTGCATTGCCGGGCATCACAGCGGAATTCCGGACGGCGGCGCGTACAATGATACACCGAATCAGTCGACTCTGTGCGGGAGACTGAAGCGTGAAACCGAAGATTACAGCGTCTACAGGGAAGAACTTTCTCTGCCATGTCCGGATCGGCAGGCGTTTGTGCAGTACTTGTTAAAAGACTGCGGGCAGGACCAGTCGCTGCTGACTGACAAATTTGCATTCCTGACCCGCTACTGCTTTTCCTGCCTGACGGATGCGGATTCGCTGGACACGGCGGCGTTTTGCGGTGGGAATGCGGCCGGGAAGCTGAATGCAGATTTTCATGATTGCCTGGAAAAGGTAAATGCCCGCCTGGATTCTTTTGTATGTAGTACTGGACTGCAGAAAGCCAGGGCGCTCCTTCAAAAACAGGTATTTGAGAAAACAGAACAGGATGCGGAAATATATTTAATGAATATGCCAACAGGAAGCGGAAAGACGCTGTGCAGTGTGAAATTTGCTCTGGAGAGAGCCATCCGGAAAGAGAAAAAACGCATAATCTATGTGATTCCGTACAACAGCATCATAGATCAGACAGCGGACGTTCTGGAATCGTTATTTGGCAAAGAGGCACAGATTCTGCGACACCAGTCGACATTTTCCTACGATAGTGACGATTACGATGAGGATTACCGGCAGGCGGCAAAATGTGCATCGGAAAACTGGGATGCGCCGCTGATCATTACGACTGCCGTACAGTTTTTTGAATCCATTTACGCCAACAAAAGAGGAAAACTGCGCAAACTGCACCATATGGCAGACAGCATTCTCGTCTTTGACGAGGCCCATCTGATGCCGGTGGAGTATCTGCAGCCCTGTCTGCGGGCGATTGCATATATTACGAAGTATTTGAACAGTGAAGCGGTATTTCTGACCGCAACCATGCCCGACTTTGCCGGGTTAATGAAGCAGTATGCTTTGCCGGACAGTTCGATGAAGGAGCTGATCACAGACATTTCGCTGTTTTCTGAATTTAAAAAATGCCGGTATGTGCATTTGGGGGAAATGCCGGAAGAGACGCTTTTGCAGAAAGCGGTACAGCATCCTTCCAGTCTTCTGATCGTAAATCGGAAAGCGGCAGCCAGAAAACTGTATCAGATGTGCGCGGGAAGAAAATATCATCTTTCTACCTATATGACTTCTCTGGATCGAAAAAGAGTGTTAAAAGAGATTAAAGAAGAACTGCAGCGTCTGGAAAAGGAGTTTCCGGATGGGGCAGAAGTTCCGGAAGAACGCAGAATTACGATTATATCCACCTCGCTGATCGAGGCCGGAGTGGATCTGGACGTTCATGCGGTGTTTCGGGAACTGACAGGGCTGGACAGTATTCTGCAGGCAGGCGGAAGATGTAACCGGGAAGGAAAGAGAACGGATGCGGAAGTATTTATATTTGAATTTGCAGATGATTTGAAAAAAGCGTCCGGAGGCGAGCAGGAAAATATTGTAAAAGGGATGCTGGCGAGATATGAGGATATTTCCTGTCAGGAAAGCATTGGGGAATATTACGACCGTCTGTTCCGGATGAAAAGTGAGGAAATTCAAAAAAATACAATTACACAGGAGTGTACGCACATCCAGTCCATTCCGTTCCGGACCTATGCAGAACATTTTGAGCCTATCGACGCGAAGACAATGTCTCTGATAGTGCCGCAGGATGATAAAAGTAGAGAGCTGGTGAAAAAGCTGCAGTATACCGGGGTGGTTCCCGAAAGAGAGCTGCAGCTCTATGCCTGTTCCGTATACCGGCGGGAGCTGGACGACCTGGTGCGTCAGCATGCGGCAGAGGACTGGGGATCAGGAATCTACTGTCTTACGAATCCGGATTATTATGATAAGGATACAGGAATTTCGTTTGAGGCAACTGATTATCTGGTTGAATGAGAACTGACAAAAACGAATAAGGGGTGAGAGAATGTGAGCTATGGATTTAAGATCATCGCAGAGGGAGATTACGCGTGTTTTACAAGGCCGGAGTTAAAAGTGGAACGGGTCAGTTATGACGTTCCTCCGCCGGGCGCACTGGAGGGGATGCTGAAAAGTGTTTACTGGAAGCCTGCGATCCGTTACGTGATTGACCGGATCGTTGTATTCCATCCCATTGATTTTATCAATATCCGGAGAAACGAGGTCAAGGATAAGGTTCTGTACAGCGCAGTGAAAAGCCGGATGAACGGAAAGGGCGGAGATCCCTGTATCTATACATCAGAAAGTCGGAGTCAGCGGGCATCCATGGTACTGAAAGATGTAAAATATGGGATTGCATTTCATTTTGAACTGACTGGACTGAAAAATGAAAAAGAAGATGAGTCGGAAATGAAACATTTTCATATTCTGAAAAGGCGTCTGGAGAAAGGCCAGTATTTCCGCACTCCCTGCCTCGGATGCAGCGAATTTCCGGTCAGGCGACTGGAACTGGTAGAAGAGTTCGATACAGAGGGAATCAGCAGTGAGATACTGGATATGGGGGATATGGATCTTGGCTATATGAGTTACCGGGTTGCCTTTGCTGACAAAGGAAAACCGGTGAATGATGACTGGGAAAATCCCAGATTTTCCGACAAGGCGTCTACTGTTTACTACAGGCCTCATATGGTGAGAGGAATCATCGACGTGAAAAAATACAGGGAGGAATTAAGATGCTGATCCATGCGTTATCCGGCTATTATGATATCCTTGCGAAAGCGGGAAAAGTTCTTCCGGAAGGGTATTCCAATGTGAAGATTCATTATATAGTTTGTCTGACAGAAGAAGGACGGATTGATGCGATTCTGTCATGTAAAGTCCGGACAGAACAGAGAGCCGCAAAAGGAAAGATCAAAGAGGTGTGGAATCCGCGGAATATGGTGATGCCGAAGAGGACGGAAAAACCCGGAATTGACGCCAATGTCATAGAGCATCGGCCACTGTATCTGTTTGGCCTGAATTGTAATAAAGAAATATTATCACCGGAAGACCGGACTCAAAAAGCGAAAAAGTCCCATAATGCATTTGTAAAAACAAATCTGGAATTTCTGGAAGGCCTGGATTCTCCGGTGATACAGGCATACAGGCAGTTTTTACAAAACTGGAATCCGGAGGAAGAGACGCAGAATTCCTGTCTTCTTGGACTGGGGAAGGAATACGATAAATCCAGTTATGCATTTTGTCTGACCGGTTATCCGGATCAGCTGCTGCAGAACGATGTGCAGGTGAAGAAAAGATGGGAAGAATGGTACCGGCAGCGGGGAGAAGAAGGAGAAGATGCTTATATCTCTCAGTGTGCAGTCAGCGGAATTCCGGCGCCTATTGCCAGAATTCACAGTAAAGTGAAAGGTGTCTATGGGGGACTGGTCACAGGCACGGTGCTGGTTGGATTTAATAATCCGTCGGAAAATTCTTATGGAAAGGAACAGTCCTACAACAGCAGCATTTCAAGCCGGATCATGCAAAAATATACCGAAGCGCTGAACTATCTGCTGGAAACCAGGAGTCACAAAATACTCATGGACGATATGACGATCGTGTTCTGGGCGATGAACCCGGAGGAAACCTGTGAAGATGTTCTTATGGCCATGTTGTGTGGGCAGTCCGAACAAATGAACACAGAACAGACAGAACAGATGCTGAAAAACCTTCTGGAAGATGCAAGAAAGGGCAAAATCATATGGGACAGGCTCTGTTCGACGGATTGTATCCAGCCGGATATTGATTTTTATATGGTGGGGTTGAAGCCAAATTCGTCCCGGCTTGCGGTGAAATTTATTTATCGGAAAAGATATGCAGATATTCTGTGGAACGTTGCAAAGTTTCAGGAAGAAATGCAGGTGTCAGAAACGGTCCGGCCGTTGTCCATTGCAAGGATAAAAATGGAGCTGGTTTCACCTAAAAGCAGCCATGATACAGTGAATCTGGCACTGCTTACCAAGTTGTTCGAAGCAGTGATCTATGGAAGCAGGTACCCAGAGGCATTGCTGGAGACAACGGTACGCCGTGTGAAAACAGATACAGACAAAAAAGTAAATGAAGTACGGGCGGGGATCATCAAAGCCTGTATTAA
Source organism: uncultured Lachnospiraceae bacterium (assembly GCA_910583895.1). Taxonomy (GTDB): domain Bacteria; phylum Bacillota; class Clostridia; order Lachnospirales; family Lachnospiraceae; genus Hominiventricola. The sequence goes on along the minus strand of CAJTYJ010000056.1, from coordinate 4,015 downwards.
CCGAAATTACAAAAAGGAGGAATTGAAGGTGGCATTGGATAGAGAAAATTACACGCCGGCATATTTGTGCGGGAGACTGTTTGCGGTTTTGGAAAGGCTGCAGCAGGATGCATCCGGAAACTCACTGAATCGTACCATTAAAGATGCCTATTTTGCGTCAGCTTCGTCCAGACCGGCAATCGTATTTCCAAAACTTTTGAAACTGGCGCAGAATCATCTGAACAAGGTAAAAGGTCCGGTGTTTTATAATAAACTGATTGGGGAGATTACCTGGCAGTTGGAAGGAGAATTCCCGGAGACGCTTCTTTTAACCGACCAGGGAAGATTTGTGATTGGTTATTATCAACAGTACCAGAGCTTTTTTATTGCTGGATATTATCAGCAATATCAGAGTGTTTTTGAAAAAAAAGATACAGAACAGAAAGAACAGACGGAGGAAGATGGAGATGGCAATTAAAAACAGATACGATTTTGTGATGCTTTTTGATGTGGAGAATGGAAACCCCAATGGAGATCCGGATGCAGGAAATGCTCCTCGGGTAGATGCAGAGACAGGGTACGGCTATATTACAGATGTATGTCTGAAAAGAAAGATTCGGAATTATGTAGAATTGTGCAAAGAAGGGGAAGCTGGATATCAAATTCTTGTAAAACCAGACAAAGCGCTTAATACAAAATTTACAGAAGCATATGAAGCAGAAGGTCTGAAGACGAAAAATAAAGGAAAGAATCCGGATGAGGTAAAACGGGCCAGAGACTATATGTGCAGAAACTATTATGATGTCCGGATGTTCGGCGCAGTCATGTCCACAGGCGATGATCCATGTGGAATTGTGCGGGGACCAGTGCAGATTAATTTTGCCAGAAGTTTGTCTCCAATCAATATTCAGGATGTGACGATTACGCGTCAGGCGAGAACGACAGAAGGGCGCCAGGAATCCGGAGAGACAGAGATGGGCCGCAAAAGCATGATTCCTTACGCGCTTTACCGGGCGGAAGGATATGTATCCGCTGCCCTTGCGAACAAAGTATCAGATCTGTCAGAAGAGGATCTGGAACTTTTGTGGGCGGCCATTATCAACATGTTTGAACATGATCACAGTGCGGCAAGAGGGAAGATGTGTATGCGCAGACTTTATGTATTTCGTCATGACAGTGTACTTGGAAACTGTCCGTCGCATTTTTTGTTTGATAAAGTTCAGACAGAGCTGAAAGAAAAAGGGATGCCGCCCCGCGCATTTTCCGACTATGAAGTAAAGCTGGATGATCAGATGCCGGACGGGGTAGAAGTTCTTATAAAATTATGACCAGTACAGAAATCACGATTCGGTCGGTTCAGCATTATATGTACTGCCCCCATCGGTGGGGGCTTCTGGAAATTGATCGGGCATGGGCAGAAAACGTTTTTGTTACAAAAGCCAATCTGCTGCATGAACGGGTACACGATCCAGAAAGACATTATACAGCAAGAGGCAGAAAGGTATTTACTTCCGTTCCGGTATATAATGATCTGGAAGCATATAACCTGTATGGCGTGACAGATTGCCTGGAATTGACGGAAGACAGTCAGGGGATCTCTATAGATGAACGCAAAGCATCCTGTCAGATCTGCATTGTAGAATATAAGCCAACCAGACCAAAGAAGAAGGAGTACCATGAAGAAGATCTGATGCAGGTGTTTGCGCAGAAAATATGTGTGGATTATGTGTTCGGCGGCGACTGTGATGCGGTATTGTATTATGCGGATGTGAAAAAGAGGGTGCCTCTTCCGGTAAAAGAAAATTTTACGGAATATGATCAGCGGCTGCGGCAGATGCTTGCAGAAATGCGAGATTTCCTGGAAAAGGGAATGATTCCGGCGATTCCAAAAGGACAGAAGTGCGGTGGATGCTCCATGCGGGATCTGTGTATGCCTTCCATAAAAAAGATAGAATCAGTTCGGACAGAGATTGAGAAAATCGGGAAAATGGAAATATAAAAGATGAGAAAACTGTTGAATACAATTTATGTTACAAATGAACAGGCATATTTGACACTGGATGGAGAAAATCTGGTCTGCAAAATCGACGGGACCGAGAAGCTTCGGATTCCTTTTGAAAATATTGAAAATGTGGTGTGTTTTAACTATGTGGGGTGTTCTCCGGCTCTGATGGGAAAATGTGTTGGAAAGACCATACCCATCAATTTTATTTCGCCCCAGGGGAAATTTCTTGCCAAAGTATGCGGGGAAACAAAGGGAAATGTCTTTCTTAGAGTAGCCCAGATTGACTGTTTCCGCGAGCAGGGACTTGCTCTGGCACAGAATACCATGGCTGCGAAATTCAGCAATACAAGACAGCTGCTGCGCAGGAGTCTTCATGATAATGCCGGACTGCGGGAGGACGAAAAGATATCAGATGTTCTGAATATACTGAAAGATGGAATTGACAAAGTATTTCAGGCAAAAAGTATGGAAGAAATAACAGGAATCGAGGGAAACTGTGCAAGGGCATACTTTTCCGTGTTTCAAAAACTGATCACGAATCAAAAAGTTCCATTTACTTTTGAATTTCGGACAAAACATCCTCCGCTGGATCCCGTTAACGCAGTACTGTCTTTTGTGTATACTCTGGCTACCGTTGAATTTGCAGCTGCGCTTGAGACAGTGGGACTGGACAGTTATATTGGCTTCTGCCATGCGCTTCGAAGCGGAAGAAGTTCTCTTGCCTGCGATCTGGTGGAAGAGATACGCTGTATTGCTGAGCGCTTTGTGCTTACACTTTTGAATCTGCAGATCATTGGGAAAGACGATTTTGAAAAACAGATATCGGGTGCCGTCTGGCTGAATGCAGAAGGAAGAAAAAAAGTGCTGGCACGATGGCAGGAGAAAAAACGCAGTGACATGGTGCATCCGTATTTGAAGCAGAAAATTCCCATGGGGCTTCTGCCATATGTTCAGAGTAATCTTCTTGCAAAATATGTAAGAGGAGATCTGGAGAGTTACCCGCCATTTTTGCAGAAGTAGGTGATAGACATGATGGTATTAATCAGTTATGATGTAAGTACAACAGATCCTGCAGGAAAAACCAGGCTTCGTAAAGTTGCAAAAGAATGTCAAAATCACGCACAGCGGGTCCAGAATTCTGTGTTTGAAGCGAATCTGGATTATTCGTCTTTTCTGAAACTGAAGGATCGTCTGATACGGCTGATTGATTCGGAAAAAGACAGTCTGCGGTTTTATTATCTTGGAAATGACTGGAAGAAGAAAGTGGAACATATTGGTGCAAAACAGACTTATGATTCAGAAGGAGTTATTATTATCTGACTTCTGTACAGGTCAGGAAGGGGGATGGTCATGGCCCGCGTGATGCCGCCGATTGGAATTGAGAGCTTTCAGGAACTTCGTGAAAAAACTGGTACTTTTTATTGATAAAACACGTTTCATAGAAGAATTGATTTGTGACAGTTTTAAAGTCCTGCTTTTTACCAGGCCAGGAAGATTTGGGAAGACGCTTACTATGAGTATGCTTGCGGATTTTCTGGATATTCGCATGGACAGCAGGAAGCTTTTTGAGGGCTTGTACATATCAGAAAACAGACGGATCTGTGAACAGTGGATGAATCAGCGTCCGGTTCTCTTTGTGACAGGGAAAATAGATATGGTTGTTCAGTAAAGCAATAGGCGAAGTGTTAGTGAGTCAATAAACGCAGACAGGTTCGCCTGAATATTTAGATTTATTAGTATAAAATTTTTGTTTTTTAAAGAAATTTAACTATGAAATAGTCCGTCCCTCTCGTATCTTGTGGTGTGATAGAACATGTCTACAAAATGTTGCGGTCACGTCCCGCGAGGGGCGTGTGAGTAGAAATTCCATCTGCGTGCGGAGATTATTCTGCTTACAAGTCACGTCCCGCGAGGGGCGTGTGAGTAGAAATCGTCCGCTTTTCGGTGCGGGCGCGGTGTTCGATCGTCACGTCCCGCGAGGGGCGTGTGAGTAGAAATGTCGAGGCACACAACTGGTCATCGGAGGTACTG
>CAJTYJ010000055.1 GCA_910583895.1 uncultured Lachnospiraceae bacterium | reverse complement strand
TTGCTTGTGGTGGTGGTCTTTCCCACTCCGCCTTTCTGGTTTGCGATTGCGATTACTCTACACATAACTTTTATCCTCCTACTGATTTACTGAACTTTTTCCGTTTCTCTTTCTACCTCTGCGTAAACTCTGTAATACCTGTTTGTCCCCTTATTGGCATAAGGCTCGGAGATTTGCAAGACATTTACTTTTTTATTCCTTTCAAGAATCCTGCTGAACCACTTAATATCATTCTTGGTTCCCATTAATCTGATTTTTAACATCGCTTCCTCCTGCCTGTTTCTTTAGCAGTATTCCGGATAACGGACTTTCACCGCCTGCCAAAAGTATCTTGCATACCCACAACAGAATAAATCCTCCGCTGTATACCGCTTACATTCCGTCAACTGATCCTCCATATCATCATAATCATACACACTCGGCGTACCATTGTTATAAAGATTGAACGCCATGCGGATTACTCTTGCGCTTCCGCTTGTAATCCAGCCATTATGTAGGCACTCCGTTTTGACACACCCTGTCTTAAAGTCATAAATTGCCTTGACATTTCTCCTTGTGTCCGCATCAATCCCCAAGCAATACACCAATGCCACATGGTAGACATCGCCATATCTGCATTTTGGCAGATAGGTAAGAAAAAATTTTCTGTGTTCATCATCCCTAAAAGTTACATTTTGAGCAATCTGCTTCGCTTTTGCACTTAACGCTGTGTTTGTCATTTTTAATGACCTCCTTATTATTTTTTATTGAAAATCTCAATATAAAATTGAAATAAACAACCGTAAACGCAAAAAAGGACTAAATCAATAAAACTTAATGTTTTACTGATTTAGTCCTCAATAGATACGCAAAAGGGAAGTAATCTCTCACTTCCCTTTCGACTTAGATATAGACTTTAAGCACTATGTCTTTGAATCTATTGGCTTTTGTATACTGTGGGTGATGCGACATATATTGCTGCACATCTTCACGAGTCACCACAAAAGTTCCAAAATAGACTGGCTTATATTCTATTTTCCTACATTGTTTATAGCCGCCTGTGCTGCAGCCAGTCTTGCGATCGGAACGCGGTACGGAGAACAGGACACATAGTTCAGTCCTACCTTATGGCAGAATTCCACAGAAGACGGATCTCCGCCGTGCTCGCCGCAGATTCCAAGTTTGATGTCCGGTCTGGTCTGGCGGCCCAGGGTTGCTGCCATCTCCACCAGTTTGCCGACACCAGTCTGATCCAGACGTGCGAAAGGATCGGACTCGTAGATCTTTGCCTTGTAATAGGAATCCAGGAACTTGCCTGCATCATCACGGGAGAAACCGAAGGTCATCTGGGTCAGATCGTTGGTACCAAAGGAGAAGAACTCTGCTTCTTTGGCAATCTCGTCTGCAGTCAGAGCTGCACGCGGAATCTCGATCATGGTACCAATATGGTACTGGATATCGCTGCCCAGTTCCTTCTTCACCAGCTCTGCGGTCTCTTCCACAATCTTCTTGACAAAGTTCAGCTCCTTGCGCTCGCCTACCAGCGGGATCATAATCTCCGGTACAATATCGAAGCCTTCTTCTCTCTCCACTTCGATCGCTGCTTCCATGACCGCACGGGTCTGCATCTTTGCAATCTCCGGATAGGTAACCGCCAGACGGCATCCACGATGACCCATCATCGGGTTGAACTCATGAAGATCGTTGCATTTTGCCTTGACATCCTCCACAGACAGGCCCATATCGGCTGCCAGTTCTTTAATATCTTCTTCGTTGGTAGGTACAAACTCATGCAGAGGCGGATCCAGATAACGGACGGTCATCGGTCTTCCCTTCAGAGCTTTGTACATCGCTTTGAAGTCTTCCTTCTGGAAGGGAAGCAGTTCCATAAGCGCTGCCTCTCTTGCTTCCTGGTTATCAGAAAGGATCATCTTGCGGATCTTCGGAATTCTCTCCGGGTCAAAGAACATATGTTCTGTACGGCACAAACCGATTCCCTCTGCGCCAAGACGCACTGCGTTGGCCGTATCTTCCGGTGTATCTGCATTGGTACGCACGCTCAAGCGACGGAACTTGTCCGCCCATCCCATGATCCTCTGGAAATTGCCGCTGATTGCTGCTTCCTTCGTGGGGATATCTCCTTTGTAAATCTTGCCGGTAGTTCCATCAAGAGAAATATAATCTCCCTCCACAAAATGATGACCGCCAAGCTCAAACCACTTTTCTTCCTCGGAAATCTTGATCTCGCCGCATCCGGATACACAGCAGGTTCCCATTCCACGGGCAACCACTGCAGCGTGACTCGTCATACCACCGCGAACCGTCAGAATACCCTGTGCCGCATGCATACCCTCGATATCCTCCGGAGATGTCTCCAGACGGACCAGAATCACTCTCTCACCTGCATCGTTGGCTGCTTTCGCATCTTCTGCGGTAAAATATACCTTACCTGCAGCAGCACCCGGTGATGCCGGAAGTGCAGAACCGATCACTTCTCCCGCTTTCAATGCAGCTGCGTCAAAAGTCGGGTGCAGAAGCTGATCCAAAGACTTCGCCTCAATGCGAAGCACTGCCTCTTCTCTTGTGATCATTCCCTCATCCACCATATCGCAGGCAATCTGGAGAGCAGCCGGAGCGGTTCTCTTGCCGTTACGGGTCTGCAGGAAGTAAAGCTGTCCTTCCTGAATCGTGAACTCCATATCCTGCATATCACGGTAATGATTCTCTAATTTATTAGCGATTTTCATAAACTGTGCGTAGCATTCCGGAAGGTCCTCTGCCAGCTTGGTGATAGGCTGAGGAGTACGCACACCTGCCACCACGTCTTCGCCCTGCGCATTGATCAAATACTCGCCGAAGATACCCTTTTCGCCGGTGGACGGGTTACGGGTAAATGCAACGCCTGTTCCGGACGTATCGCCCATATTGCCGAACACCATTGCCTGCACGTTGACTGCCGTTCCCCAGTCACCCGGGATGTCGTTCATGCGGCGGTAAACGATGGCACGGTCATTATCCCAGGAACGGAACACTGCCTTCACTGCACCCATAAGCTGCTCTTTTGGTTCCTGGGGGAAATCTTCTTTCTTCGCCTCTTTGTAAACTGCTTTAAATCTGCTGATCAGCTCTTTTAAGTCCTCAGCAGTCAGCTCGGTATCAAAATGAACCCCTTTCGCCTCTTTTACTTCGTCGATGATCTTTTCAAAGTAAGACTTGGGTACTTCCATAACCACATCCGAATACATCTGGATAAATCTGCGGTAAGAATCGTAAGCAAATCTTGGATTGCCGGTCTTTTTCGCAAAGCCTTCCACGGAAACGTCATTAAGTCCCAGGTTCAGGATCGTGTCCATCATACCCGGCATGGAAGCTCTCGCACCGGAACGAACGGATACCAGAAGCGGATCTTCGGTATCTCCGAACTTCTTTCCCTGAAGTCCCTCCAGGAATACAAGGGCAGCCATGATCTGCTCTTCTACCTCGTTGGAGATTCTTTCCCCGCTCTCATAGTAATCGGTACAAGCTTCTGTGGTCACGGTGAATCCCTGGGGAATCGGTAAACCAAGGTTTGTCATCTCTGCCAGGTTTGCCCCTTTTCCACCCAGCAGGTTTCTCATGCTGGCATCTCCTTCTTTAAAAAGATAAACCCATTTTGCCATTACATGCCCTCCTAAAATTATAATTAGTATCTTTTTCCCAAAAAATGATCAACCTTTTCATCTTTCGCGAAAAAAAAGCGCATCGTGTAACCGTAGGTTCCATCTGCGCACATAAATAGCATACCATATTTTAGAAAAAAGTCAACCTGTTTTTCAAGGTTTTTTGTACGATTTACACAAGATGAAAACGAGGAGCCGGCATTTCTACCAACTCCTCTTTTTGTATTCTTCAACCTATCGGTAAGTATCTCTCTTCAGCACCAGATGTTTTGGCACTCCGTTGACCATAAGCGGGGTCAGCTCACCGAGAATCAACGGTCTTGCATAATCCACATAACCCTGGAGCACATCCGTTCCGTCCTCAGAGATCCACTCTGCCGGTACCGGCTTCTCAACATTGGCAATCTGATGAATGTCGTGAATACCATAAGTCACTTCGTAAGGACTTCTCCTGGTCACTTCGATGGTGATCATCATGCCGGTCTTGCCTTCGTCTGCCGCCTTGCATGCAAGATAACCAACATTGAATGCCTCGTTGATATCATTCAGGGAAGCAATATGGGTTGCTGCTCTTTGAAGAGTGGAAAACTCAATGGCACGGGTCTTAAGACCAGTATCTGCCGCAATCTTGTTGGCCAGCGTCACTGCACAGCCGGAAAGCTGTTTGTGTCCAAAAGCATCCACAAAGTCTGCGCCGCCGCCAAGCTCGCACACAAAACGTCCGTCTGCCAGTTTCACGCCCTCGGATACTGCCACAACCACAGAGCTCTTCTTCACGGACAGGTCTTTGATTCTTGCAAGGAAATCATCATAATCAAAAGTCTTCTCCGGAAGATAAATCAGATCCGGACCCTCACAGTCCTCATCTCTGGAAAGCGCTGCTGCTGCAGTCAGCCAGCCTGCGTGACGTCCCATAATCTCACAGATCAGTACCGTCGGCTTCTCGATACCAAAGGAAGAGTTGTCGCGGATTACCTCTTTTAAAGAAGCTGCAATATATTTTGCCGCAGAGCCGTATCCCGGACAATGGTCTGTGATGGGGAGATCGTTGTCGATGGTCTTCGGAACACCCATGAAGCGCTGCTTTTTGCCTTTCTTTGCTGCATAGTCAGACAGCATCTTGATGGTATCCATGGAATCGTTGCCGCCAATATAGAACAGACATTCGATCTCATACTTGTCCATAATCTCGAACATCTTATCATAGACTTCCTCATTGCCTTCGATCTTCGGCAGTTTATAACGGCAGGAACCAAGGAAGGCAGACGGCGTTCTTTTCAGAATCTCGACATCCGCGTCATTTTTCACATACTCGGACATATCCACGATATCCTCTGCCAAAAAGCCCTGGATGCCATGATGCATTCCATAGATTTTCTTGACTCCCAGTTCCTTTGCAGCAGAGAACACACCTGCCAGAGAAGAATTGATGACTGCGGTCGGTCCGCCTGACTGACCTACAATAATGTTTCCTTTCATTTTTCAAACCTCCTGATGTTAGTTCCGTATCTGTACACAGCTATGACAGATACCGTTTTGCATACCGTATCTGCCGCTCTCCCATGAGAGATGCAAATGCGGCCATAGTCCTTACATACTGTATCATATTTCCAGTTTCCAGGCAAGCATCAGAATGTAAACTTGTCTGCGAAATATGCATCCAGCTCCTCAATCTTTACCCGCTCCTGCCCCATACTGTCCCGGTCACGCACGGTCACACAGCCATCGGCCTCCGACTCAAAATCAAAGGTCACGCAAAATGGTGTGCCGATCTCATCCAGACGGCGGTAACGTTTGCCGATATTGCCCCTGTCATCATACTCACAGTTATACTTTTTCGAAAGCTGAGTATAAATCTTCTGTGCTCCCTCGCTCAGCTTCTTGGAAAGAGGAAGGACACCAATCTTCACAGGCGCAAGTGCAGGATGGAACCGAAGCACCGTACGCATGTCTCCGCCTTCCAGCTCTTCCTCGTCGTATGCAGAGCACAGGAAAGCCAGAACCACCCGGTCCGCTCCCAGAGACGGCTCAATGACATAAGGAATATATTTTTCTTTCCATTCATCGTCAAAGTAACTCATATCCTCGCCGGATACATTTTGATGCTGGGTCAGATCATAATCGGTCCGATCCGCAATGCCCCACAGCTCGCCCCAACCAAAGGGGAACAAAAACTCAATATCGGTAGTACCTTTGCTGTAAAAGCAAAGTTCTTCCGCCGAGTGATCCCGAAGACGCATTTCTTCCTCTTTGATGCCCAGACTCAATAACCAGTCACGGCAGAAACCTCTCCAGTACTGGAACCACTCCAAATCTGTGCCTGGCTTGCAGAAAAACTCCAGCTCCATCTGCTCAAACTCCCTGGTCCGGAATGTAAAGTTGCCCGGACTGATCTCATTGCGGAAAGATTTTCCGATCTGACCGATTCCAAAGGGAACTTTCTTCCGGGAAGTTCTCTGAACATTTTTAAAGTTGACAAAGATGCCCTGGGCAGTCTCCGGTCTTAAATAGATCGTGTTCTTCGCATCTTCAGTCACCCCCTGAAATGTCTTGAACATCAGGTTAAACTGACGGATATCCGTAAAATCTTTTTTGCCGCAGCTTGGGCAGACAATGTCATGCTCATCAATGTATTTTTTCATCTCTTCCTGAGACCAGCCGTCCACGGAACCTTCGGTCTGAATCCCGTGCTCTGCCATATAGTCCTCGATCAGCTTATCCGCACGGAAACGCTCCTTGCAGGACTTGCAGTCCATCAATGGATCAGAAAACCCACCCAGATGGCCGGAAGCAACCCAGGTCTGCGGATTCATCAGGATCGCACAGTCCACCCCTACATTGTAGGGATTTTCCTGTACAAACTTCTGCCACCACGCTTTTTTCACATTATTTTTCAGCTCCACGCCCAGATTGCCGTAATCCCAGGTGTTGGCAAGGCCGCCATAGATCTCACTGCCAGGATATACAAAACCGCGGTTTTTCGCCAGGGCTTCAATTTTATCCATTGTTTTTTCCATATGATTCTCTCCTCACTTTTCCTGATCACTGCTTCTTTACAGCAGATCAGTAAATAATATAAGCATACTCTTCCTCATCGGCCATAGGCATCACTTCTACCATACGCTCCGAGAGGATCTCCACATTGTTGCTGGCGTATTTTACCGCTGCCTCCAGTTCCACAACGCCTTCTGACTGGACAATCAGCACATGATTTTCTTTTTTGTCTGTCACTTCAGCAGTGGTGTACTCTTCATATTTTGTGTCTTTAAAAACCATGTCGAAAGAGCGCCCCTCTTCCAGGGCTTCCTCTATGGTACCCACAAAACAATATTCCTCGTTATAATTGCTGTAAGCCTCTGCATTGACAAATTCCAGCAGAAGATACAACGTTCCGTCTTTGACCTCCACCTGGTTAATGGTGATCGCCGGTTCGCTGTACATGCTGTTGCATGTATCCACCTCGCGCTCGATCATGGACTGAAATTCATTCAGACTGTAGTAGTCCTTTTCGAAGCTCTCCACGACTGCATATGTAAGCGTTCCGTCCTTCTGTACATACAGAGAGGATATGGATGGTTCAAACGAGGAACCGCAGCCGGAAATGGAAAGCAAAAGGACAGACATACAGATGACACAGGTCCACTTTTTCATTCTCTCTCCCTCCTGAGTGATCGTTAAGAATATTCGGGGAATGGCGCATGACCTCCATCCCGCAGTGCCGTTCGATTGCGCTTCGTTCTGTACAGACAGGCATGACCGCATTTTCTTATGTGCAAATATAACGCAAATGCTTTTATGTCCGTCTTCGCACTGCTCATAGTATACGCGTACATTATACACATTCTAAGGGAAACTTTCAAGTATTTCAAGGGATTTGAACTTTCGTTCCACGTAGTGTTCTCTTAAAAAAGTGACCACTTTTTTATATTCCTGAAATACTTCCTCCGTCAAAGTAAACGTGTAAAGTTTTTCCACCGGCGAGGCGGTTACATATTGGAGGGCGTACAAAGTCGACGGGTTTAAGTTCCAGCCTGTGAACTGTTCGAAGGTCTGGGGACATTCCCCGCTGCAGATCATCGCCTTCAGTTCGTATATGTAGCGCACGAGAACCCGGGGCAGCGATGGGACAGACAGTGCTTTTAACGATTGGTAGACCAGACGCAGATAATCTGTCGCATCCGCATTTTCCCTTGTATAGTAGTCTGCGAACTCCAGAAAATACTGCCCGAAGCAGGCACCTTCAAAATCCCGCATCAATTCTCCGAAATAATTCTGGATGGATGCCTGAGAAATGCTGAAGGATGTTCTGCCTTCATAAATCTGATACTCCCCGAAAGCAAACACATTGGCAGCCGCCATCAGTGGATTTCCCGGCCTTCTCGCGCCTTTTGCAAATGCACGGAATTTTCCCCGCTCTTTGGTAAGCAGCGTCACCAGCTTGTCATATTCTCCCACTGGCCTGGCAGACAAAACGATACCGGTCACTGTACACATCTGACTGCTCATGCTTTTCTCCTATCCCTCCCGCCCCGACTTCCTCTGTCTTATAGGCAAGATAATCTCGTATATCCCCGGTGTGTACAAACTGATTCCAACGATCCATCTTTTGAACCTCCGCTTCCTCTTTTCTGTGTAACATTAGAATCCCCGAAGCGGACCGGTACTATACTTCTTTCTTGTCGTATCCAAAATTTTTTATCAGGAAATCCGAATCTCTCCAGTCCTTTTTTACCTTAACCCAGAGCTTCAGATTCACCTTTTCTTCCAGCTGTTTTTCGATCTCAAAGCGGGCGGCAGAGCCGATCTTTTTCAGCATGGCTCCGCCTTTTCCGATGATGATTCCTTTATGGGAATCCCGCTCACAGATGATGGTTGCCTCGATGTCCCACAGATTTTGTCTCTGACGTCTTTTCATGATGTCAACAGATACCGCAATTCCATGGGGAATCTCTTCATCCAGAAGCTTCAACGCCTTCTCCCGGACCAGTTCTGATACAATCTGGCGCATGGGCTGATCGGTCACCGTATCCTCATCATAAAACATGGGTCCATAGGGCAGATACTGAAAAATCAGTTGAATCAGCCGGTCTTTGTTGGTCCCTTTCAGGGCCGACACCGGTATGATCTCCGCAAAATCCAGCAGCTTCCGATAAGTGTCAATAAAACCAAGCACCTCTTCTTTTTTCACAGTATCCACTTTATTGATGACCAGAATAACCGGCACTTTGCAGCGGGAAAGCTGCAAAGCGATATGCCGCTCCCCTGCCCCGATGAAGTTGGTGGGCTCCACCAGCCACAGGATCACGTCCACATCCTTTAAGGTCCGTTCTGCCACATTCACCATATATTCACCCAGCTTATTTTTTGCTTTGTGAATCCCCGGTGTATCCAGAAAAACAACCTGCCCTTCTTCCGAAGTATAGACCGTCTGAATCCGATTTCTGGTGGTCTGCGGCTTATTGGAAGTGATCGCAATCTTCTGGCCGATGATCTGATTCATAAGTGTGGATTTTCCCACATTCGGCCTTCCGATCAGAGTCGCAAAGCCGGATTTTTTTTGTTCGTTCATATCACAGTCTCTTTCATCTACAGACAGCATTCAGGAGTGAAACAGCGGAAAGATCCGGTCAAACAGTTCTTTCTCTTTCTCAATCCGGTTTTCGTTTCCAATGGCACAAAGACTCTGCGGCTGCAAAAGCTCCCGGATCCCAACTGCCAGTGCCCGGATATCTTCCGGAGTGGCATCCAGGATCTGATCCCTGGTCTTTTGCAGATCCTCCATCGTCGCATGGGTCAGCCAGGCCGACATGGACCGGTTTCCGGCTGCCGCCGGAGTCAGCGGCGTATCCAGATCGCTGATGGTGCCGATGATATATTTGGTCATATCCCGCTCGGTAGCGTCAAACTGCTCCACATATTCCGCAGTTTTTTCAAATACTTCATTGGTCTCCCGAAGATTTGGATCCCGATATGACACCAGATAGCTGTCTCCATACACGCTGAAGCCGCTCATACAGCCGTAGGCGCCGCCTTTCACGCGAATCTGAATCCAGAGATAATCATAGCTTAAAATCACTTTCAGGATCCGGTATGCTCCGGTGTACGCACTGATCTGTCCGGCCCGTGCCACATACTGAACCGCTGAGGGCGTCATGATGCCCTCTTTTTGTACCTGAAGTTCTTTTTCTGCTTTTTGGGAAATCTCAGGAAGCGGCGTACCATACAGCGCTTTTTTCAGAGCCGGAATCTCTTTTTTCACCGCCTCCAAACCTTCTGCCTTTGAAGTGCAGCTCACAATCAGATTTTCCGGACGGAACACATATTCCATTACCTGAGAAAGGTTCTGAATCAGCTCTGCTGCCCGTTCATTGAAATGCCGCTCCAGCCCCTCCACCGTCTGATAGAATGCCACTCCGTGGATACGGTCGTTGATGCTGGCCGATTCGGAAAAGCCCGCCATGGCCCGCATGGCCGCCGCCGAATGCCCGGAGGAAGTCAGATACATCTGAAGCCTGGATTTTAACTGTGCGATAATCTCATACAGCCGCTTTCGATCCTCAAGCCTTGTTCTTTTTAACATCTCCCGCATCATGGCAAATGCAAAGTCTGTCTTATCTGAAACTACTTTTGCTTTCAGTTCAAACATGATTCGGAACTTTTTCTTCTCATGCATATCACCGTACAGACCAATGGAAGAGACAATCCCGCCGGTATGGCAGTTGATCTCGTTGAACAGCTCTTTATAACTGTAATTCTCCGTATCCACAAACCCCAGCACATGCTTTAAAATGCCAAGATAAGGAAGAAGCTCTCCGGGAAGCTTTCCTGCATCAAACAAAAGGCGGATATAGCTGATGCCTCCGGTAAAAATATCCTGATGCAGTACGGTAGTCTCCTCCACCATAAGTTCCTCATTGATCAGAGGAACTGTCTCACGCCTGATGTCCTCTCTTCTCAGCATGGGAATCTTCTGCAGCTCTTCCTGCGTGGATGGTTCGTCCTGATACGCTTTTAATTCTCTGGTTCTTTCTACCAGCGACTGAATCTCTTCTGCAGCCAGACTTTCTTTATAGGATAAGAGTATTTGCTCCACCCGGGCACTTTCCCGGGCCTCCAGGCCGGGAACCGGACGCAGAATCAAAAGCGCACTGTGAGGATTATCCAGCAGATATGTGCGCACAAGCCCTTCAAAATATCCCTGATCCAGCTGTTCTTTGAGTTTTGCAAAACGATCCAGCGCCAGAAGGTGAAGGAAGGGTTTCTTTTCATCATAGAGCCAGCTGTCAAACATCTGCAGACCATACATCAGCCCCTTGGGATAATTGCCAAAGTCCGCTTCCCGATAACGAAACTCATAAAAATTCAATCCTGCCTGAAGGGCCTTCCTGTCAAATCCTTCTTCGGCAATCTTCGTCAGCGTCTCCCGGACCGTCTGCACAAACGCTTCTTTCTGTTCCAGATCCGCATGTTTGGCAATGACGGAAAAATACGGCTGGGCGATGCCGTTCTCATAAGAACTTAAAATATCTTTTCCGATCCCCGCATCCAGAAGGGCCTGTTTCAAAGGAGCCCCCGGCGCAGATAACAGGGCATATTCCAGAATCTGAAAAGCCAGATACAGATCCCCGTCCAGAGAGTTCCCAACCACCGCGCTGTAGGACAGATACGCCTGATTTTTCACTGTCTCTCCCGCTGAGATGGGATAATCCACCACCCGCTCCTTCGGCCTGTCAAATGGCGCCTGCTTCCGGATGGAGGAATCCACATCCAGATATTCATAATGACTCAGGTAGTGCTCATCCATCCACGCAAGCTTTTCTGCCATATTCATATTTCCATACAGATAAATATAGCTGTTGGACGGATGATAATATTTCTGATGAAATGCAAGAAACGCCTCATACGTAAGTTCTGGTATATGCTTTGGATCCCCTCCGGACTCATGAAAATACGGAGTATCCGGATAAAGAGTTGTCATGATCTCCCGATCCAGCATATCCTCCGGAGAGGAAAAAGCACCTTTCATCTCGTTGTACACCACACCGTTGCAGATCACTGGGGCATCCGGATCAGACAGCTCATAATGCCATCCTTCCTGCTGAAAAATCTTTTCCTCTTTATAGATATTCGGATGAAACACGGCGTCCAGATAAACATGCATCAAGTTCTGAAAATCCTGGTCATTGCAGCTTGCCACCGGATACACCGTCTTGTCCGGATAAGTCATGGCATTCAGAAAGGTATTCAAAGATCCCTTTACCAGCTCAACAAAAGGATCTTTTACCGGAAAATCTTCTGAACCGCAAAGAACGGAGTGTTCCATAATATGAGGTACACCGGTGCTGTCTGAGGGAGGAGTCCGGAATCCGATGGTAAACACTTTGTTCTCGTCCTCATTCTCAAGCAGCACCACTTTCGCCTTTGTTTTTTTATGTGTCAGCAGATATCCGGTGGAATTTAGTTCCGGCATCTTTTCTTTTTGCATCAGCTCATAGGCTGTCAGTTGTTCTATGGTCATGGATACCTCCAGCTTGTGATTTCATTTCCCATGTATAGTATGTACAGATTCGGATCTGGTATGACACTTCCTTTTCTGATAAACGAAAGAAGACTGCCGCATCTGGCGGCAGCCCACTCTCTTCATCAACAAACCTTACAGATTGGTCTTGAAGAACTCTTCCATTGCAGTAGCTGCAGTATCCTCGTCCTCTCCTTCGACGGTAACCGTAACCGTATGGCCTTTCTTTACACCCATGCTCATAATAGCCATCAGTCTTTTTGCATCTGCTTTCTTGGTTCCGTTATCGATGGTCACAACGCTCTTGTACGCTGCTGCAGCTTTTGCCAGCATTCCTGCCGGTCTTGCGTGGATTCCAAGCTCATCCTGAATGGTGTAGGTAAATGATTTCATGTTCTTTGTCTCCTTTATATTTAAATTATTTATAAACTGAAATTAACATTCGCGGATCCGTTTCCGAAGATCCAACGTATATCCCGGTGATACGGACAGCTCATCAATACCCATCTGTACAAATTTTGCAGTCAGCTCTTCATCTGCTCCCAGCTCACCACAGATTCCACACCATGCGCCGTACTTGTGCGCATTCTCAATGGTCATCTGAATCAGGCGCAGAATCGCCTCATGATGGGGATCAAAGAAGTTGTCCAGTGACTGATTCTGACGGTCGATGGCAAGAGTGTACTGACTCAGGTCATTGGTTCCGATACTAAAGAAGTCCACATGCGGCGCCAGAAGATCGCTGGTAACCGCCGCTGCCGGCGTCTCAATCATGATACCCAGCTCCACATCACCCACAGCCACATCTTCTCTTGCCAGCTCCAGTTTCACTTCTTCCACCATCTCCTTGATCTGCTCGATCTCTTTGACAGAGATGATCATCGGGAACATGATTCCAAGATTGCCAAATGCAGAAGCGCGGAACAGAGCCCGAAGCTGCGTCTTGAACACTTCTTTTCTGGTCAGGCAGATCCGGATCGCACGGTATCCAAGGGCCGGATTCTCCTCTTTGGGAAGATCAAAATAATCAATCTGCTTGTCTGCGCCGATGTCTAACGTACGGATGATAACTTTCTTGCCGTTCATCTTGGACAAGACCGTCTTATAGGCTTCGAACTGCACTTCCTCACTTGGATAATCGTCGCATCCAAGATACAAAAACTCACTGCGGAACAAACCGATTCCTTCGGAATCATTCTCCAGAACAGCATCCACATCTCCGACACCGCCGATATTGGAATACAGATGAATGTGTTTGCCTGCCTGAGTAACGGTCTCTTTGCCTTTCATCTCCTGAAGGAGGGCTCTTTGCTCATCCGCTTTCTTCTTCTTGGCAACCATCTTTGCCATGGTCTCTTCATCCGGATCAATGTAGATCAGGCCGGCAAAGCCGTCCACCACAGCCTGTCTGCCGTGGTATTCCTGGTCAATCTCGATGTCCGTGGTCACAAGAGACGGAATGTTCATGGTCCGCGCCAGAATCGCCGTATGGGAATTCGCAGAACCTTTCTGGGTCACGATCGCCAGAAGTTTGCTCTTGTCGAACTGTACGGTCTCACTGGGTGCCAGGTCTTCTGCCACAATAATGACCGGCTCCGGCATCGCCTCCGGACTTACCTGGGTTCCGTTCAAAATGGAAATCAGACGATCTGAGATATCATGAATATCTGCCGCACGGCCCCTCATGTAATCGTCATCCATGGCCAGAAACATGGCTGCCATCTGCTCACCGGTCATGAACACTGCATACTCTGCGTTCATTTTGTCATTCTCGATAATTCCGGTGATGGATTCATTATAATCCAGATCATCCAAAAGCATCTGGTGCACATCAAAGATCATTGCCTCTTCTTCGCCCACATCCACGCGGGCTTTTTCGTAGAGTCCCTTCAACTGACCCATGGCCTTTTCCTTTGCGGCCTCAAAACGCGCAATCTCTGCAGCAGTGTCTTCGATCTCTACTTTGTTAACCGCTTTCTCCGCCTTGCGGTATACGAAGATACTGCCGATGGCAACCCCCTTGTATACACTTTTGCCTTCTCTTACTATCATTGCTCTTCCTCCCAGTCCATAGTTTCCTCGTTATTTTCTGTCAAATCTTCCGCCTCCGGATTCTCGTCCACCGAGTTCTCCTCCATTGGCTCTTCTTCCTCCGTCTCCGGTTCGATCGTCACAAAGCCTTCGCTGACTTCCTCCACTGCGATGGAAAGCGGTTTCTTACCCCTGCTGTCCACATACGCCTCCTCTCCCGCAATCAGTTGTCTCGCCCTCTTCGCTGTCGCAAGAACAATGGAATAACGGCTGTTGACCGTCTTCGTATCCCCCTCTGCCTCGCTGTTGATCGTCGTCATTAAATCTGTATAAGACGGATGTAGCATAGATATTATTCTCCTTTCGAAAAGCCTCTCAGTTCTGCTCTCACCTGATTCACAAGTTCCATATTGTAGCGAATCTTCCGGTGCTCACTCTCAATGATGGAATGAATCTCTTCCACACAGACTTCCAGTCTGTCATTGACCACCAGATAATCGTATTCTTCAATTCCTTCAGACTCCTGCACTGCCCTTAAAAGCCGCTGGTCAATCACATCGGGATCTTCCGTCCCCCGGCTGATCAGACGCTTCTTCAGCTCCTGTGCATCTTTGGTCGTCACAAACAAAAGCACCGCGTCCGGAAACTGACTCTTAATCTTGCGTGCTCCCTGGATCTCAATCTCCAGAATCACATCGCTCCCCTGAGACAGCTTCTCCTCCACATAGGCCTTCGGTGTTCCGTAATAATGGCTTACATAACAAGCATACTCGATCAGTTCGCCCTCTGCGATCATCTGCTCGAATTCTTCTTTTGTCTTGAAAAAATAATCTTTTCCTTCTTCTTCTCCCGGTCTTGGGGCGCGGGTCGTCGCTGACACGGACAGTGCATACTGCTCATATCTTTTCAGCAACTCCTTCATGATCGTTCCTTTTCCCGCTCCGGAAAAACCGGATACCACAATCAATATTCCCTGTCTGACCATATCCTAATCCTATTCTATATTCTGAATCTGCTCACGCACTTTCTCGATCGCAGTCTTAAGGTCAATGGCACGGTTGGAGACCTCTAAATCATTGGCTTTGGACAATGTCGTATTGGCTTCCCGGTTCATCTCCTGGGCGATAAAATCCAGCTTCCGGCCGATCCCGCCGCCGGTTTCCAACGCTTCTTTCATGGCCTCCACATGACTCCTTAAACGTACAATCTCCTCATCCACGCAGATCTTATCCGCAAAAATCGTCACCTCGGTCGCAATCCGGTTCTCATCCATCTGTGCATCTGCAAAAAGCTCCCGTACTTTTGTCTCCAGCTTCTGCCGATATTCCAGAAGAATCTGCGGGGACCGGGTCTCTACAAAAGCAACAATCTCCAGAATCTCCTCCAATTTCTGCAGAAGATCCTGCTTCAAGGCCTCGCCTTCCCGAATCCGCGTCTCTACAAATCTGCTGCAGGCGCCGCGCACTGCCTGCGTAAGAAGATGACAGATTTCCTCCTCATCTTCCTGCTTTTCTTCCATCACCAGTACTTCCGGACAGCGTGCCAGAACAGACACCTGCATATCATTCTTCAGGCCGAACTGCTCCTCCATCTGACGAAAATAGTCCACATACTGGGCAGCAAGTCCTGCATTGTATGTCAGCGCCGCCGTATGCTCACTCAGATCTTCGTAGCTGACATAGACATCCACTTTGCCCCGCTGCATATACTCTTTTAGAATCCCCCGGATGGCCGAATCGAAAAAATTCAGCTTCTTCGGCATCTTCATACTCACGTCCAGGTAACGGTGGTTCACCGATTTCATCTCAACCGTAATCTTCCGGTCTCCTTCTGAGACCTCGCAGCGGCCAAAGCCGGTCATACTCTTTATCATAGTCTAAATTGTCCTTATCCTCCCGGCGCTGGATGTGTCCGCCGTAATCATATTTATTATAGTTGATTTTCTAAATCTTGTCAATTATAATAAGGGCGGCGGGCTTTTACCCCCATCACTTGTGGCTGCCGTTCTTAATCCTGCCGGCTCAGGTATTCGGGCAGCACAGGTGCAAAAAACATTTCTGTCAACACGCAACACTTTACATGGAGATTTGATTTTATGGCATTTGACGGCATCACCATTGCCTGTATGGCGCACGAACTGCAGAAAAAACTGACCGGTGCAAGGATCACCAAGATCGCCCAGCCGGAAGCAGACGAACTTCTTCTGACTTTAAAATCCCGGGAAGGCAGTTATCGGCTTTTACTGTCGGCCAGCGCAAGCCTTCCCCTCGTATATTTAACCGATACCAACAAACAGAGCCCCCTGACCGCTCCGAATTTCTGTATGCTGCTTCGCAAGCATTTAAGCGGCGGCCGGATTGTCTCCGTCACCCAGCCCTCTCTGGAACGTATCCTGCGCTTTGAGGTTGAGCATCTGGATGAAATGGGAGATCTCTGCCGAAAATATCTGATCACGGAGATTATGGGAAAACACAGCAATATTATTTTCTGCACAGATACAGATCAGATCATCGACAGCATCAAACACGTATCCGCTCAGATGAGTTCGGTGCGGGAAGTACTGCCCGGCCGGACGTACTTTATCCCGGACACCCAGGGAAAGGCAAATCCTATGGATATCACGGAAAAAGCCTTTACAGAGCTGGTGGGCAAAAAAGCCGCGAAGCTCTCCAAGGCACTGTATACTTCCCTGACCGGACTAAGCTCTGTGGCTGCCGAGGAAATCTGTGCTTTGGCCTCCCTGGATTCTGACCGGGCGGTCAACGCCTGCACTTCTGAGGAACTGATTCACCTCTACCGCACCTTTTGCCGTTATCTGGAACCGGTCCGTACCGGAGCATACACCCCGGCGATCTATTATGATGGAAAAACGCCTGCAGAATTTTCCTGTCTGCCCCTCACCATCTATGACCACTGCCAGAAGAAAACGTTTTCGTCTGTATCCGAAGTACTGGAACAATACTATGCACAGAAAAATATTCTGACCCGCATCCGTCAGAAATCCACAGACCTTCGGCGGATTGTACAGACCGCTTTAGAGCGGAATGTAAAAAAATACGATCTGCAGGCCAAACAGCTAAAAGACACTGAAAAAAGAGAACGCTACCGGATCTACGGGGAACTGATCAACACCTACGGCTATGGCGTGGAACCAGGAAGCAAAAGTTTTCAGGCGCTGAACTATTATACCGGCGAAGAGATTACAATTCCTCTGGATCCCCAGATTCCCGTCCAGGAAAATGCAAAAAAATATTTTGATAAATACGGAAAATTAAAGAGGACCTGCGAAGCAGTCACAACCCTTTTGGCAGAAACCAAAGCAGAGATCGAGCATCTGCATTCTATCCAGACTGCCCTGGACATTGCCCTTCAGGAAGAAGACCTGGTACAGATCAAAGAAGAGCTGATGCAGGCCGGCTATATCCGGAAGCGCAACCCCGGAAGCAAACGGCCGAAGATCACTTCCAGGCCGTTCCACTACATTTCCAGCGATGGCTATCATATGTATGTAGGAAAAAACAATCTGCAGAACGAAGAACTGACCTTTCAGACTGCCCGGGGCAATGACTGGTGGTTTCACGCAAAAGGAGCCCCCGGCTCTCATGTCATCGTCCAGTCAGGAGGCGACGAACTGCCGGACCGCACCTTTGAAGAAGCTGCAAGACTGGCTGCCTATTATTCCAGCAACCGGGGCGCCGACAAAGTGGAAATTGACTATGTAGAAAAAAAGCATGTCAAAAAACCGAACAAAGCCAAACCCGGGTTCGTCGTCTATTACACCAACTACTCCATGATGATCGACTCTGACATCTCCGGAATCCGTCAGCTGTAAGAAGTCCCTCTTTTAAAAATCTCTTTTCTTCTGTCCGGCTCTTTGTATCCCCAATAGAAAAACTATCCTTCTGATACAAAAAGCCGGATGTCCGTATGATCACTGCCCGTATCCGGTCAGAATCTCATATGGTTCTTCCGAATGGAAATCTTTGCAGATTCCCTCCGTCACCTGGATGGTTCCTTCTTCCGTAATCAGTACCATATCAAATGCATTCTGATGCGTCTGCCAGTATTTTTCTGCATTCCTGGATCCCATAAGGTACAGGGAAGTAGACAACGCATCCGCCAAAGTTCCGTCTTCTGACACAATCGTCACAGATGCCAGATCCTGGTCAGCCGGGTAGCCGGTCCTGGGATCCAGGATATGGATATATGTGTTGCCGTCCTCCTCAAAATACCGCTCATAACCGCCCGACGTGACGACCGCACAATCTTCTGCTTCCAGCACGGCCAGCACCTCTCCGGTCTGTCCGTTTGGATCCTGGATTCCCACCTGCCACCGGTTGCCGTCTGGTTTTTTCCCAAGAACCTGCACATTCCCGCCCAGTGAAATCATTCCGGACTCAATCTGATACTCCTGAAAAATTTCCATCACCCGCGCTGATGTATACCCTTTGGCAATGCCGCCAAAATCAATCTCCTGTCCATCCCCCAGGATGATTTCCCTTCCGTTTTGCTGTACTTTTGACGCATCCACCAGGGAGAGGACCTCCTGAAGCTCTGCTTTCGAAGGAACCCGATATTCCTGAGTCGGAAATCCCCACAGCCGCATCAGAGGATAGATCGTAAAATCAAAAAGCCCCCCGGTCTCCTGATAGATCTCCTTCGCACGCTTTAGCAGTTTTTCCGTATCCTTCGACAGCTCTCCTTTCCCTGTCCCGTTGATCCTGGACACCTCACTGGATTCATCACCCGTGGACCAGAGCGCATCCAGCCTCTGCACTTCCAGAAGCGCTGCATCCACCGCATCCTCACACCTTCTCCCATAGGCCGTAAAAGTCATAAACGTATCCATGGCAAAAATCGGTCTCGTACAAGACCGATTTTTGCCCGCTCCATAGACGGCGGCAAACAGTCCTCCCATCAAAACCACCAATCCCACCGCTGCAATCTTCGCTCTCATCCTTGTGTCCATCTCATCCTCTCCATCTTCCCATCCAAAGATCTGAATCCCTGCTTTCCCTTTTTGTCTGCCCCGGCTGCTGGTTTTTGTGAAACACATGGAAGCATTCCTGCGTTCTGTCGATATGATATCTGGTGAAACTCCAAAGAATAAACCATGTCCCTTAAACTTACACCCTGTACAGGTACCTCTTCTGTATCTCATCGCCTGACTGCACAGTGACCGACGCCCGCAGCATATAAAAGGGAGAGCACTGTATTTATCATACAGCACTCTCCCACATCCATCAATTCTTAAATTCAATAAAACGATAACTTTCCACAATCTGGAAATACTTCACAATCCGCGGATACAAAGGTTCCACCTCTTCTCCAAACGCATCTTTCTGAAGTCTGGCCAGATCTGAAACGGTCCTTTTCCCGTCCATCAAAGGCCACAGAAAGCTTCCGTATTTATCCATGTGCACTTTGGTGTACTTTGGCCTTTTGAACAGCTTCTGGGCAATCCGGTTGAACACTCCCGTATTCTCCACCAGAAGAATGACGATGCCCTCTTCCCCCTGTTCCCAGGAAAGACCTTCTGTCCGCTTGGGAATCCGGTCCAGATAGTTTTGCTCACGCTTTTTTCTGCCCATCAATTCTTTTGTTTTTTCCACAGAGAGAATTTCAGCAGGCTCAGAATCATCAGTGCCATCAGCACCACGCCACCGATATTCCCCAGATTTACTTTACCGGACAAATCCATACTGAAGCCGAATACCGTCAGGATTGCCAAAGCGATGCCAATCAGACCCTCGCCGGCAATCATACCCGCACAGTAGAGCGTACCGTCTGTAGACTGACGTTCCTTGGTCTTCTCATCCACATGCTTTCTGCCATCCATCAGAAGGCGAACCACACCGCCGATCATAATCGTTGCATTCAGATAGATCGGAAGATACAGACCGATGGCAAAAGGCATAACCGGAATTCTTAGTATCTCAAGGCCAATCGCCAGGAACACCCCGATAAATACCAGGTTCCAGGGGAGATTTCCACCCATGATTCCTTCCACAATCATCTTCATCAGAGTTGCCTGGGGAGCCGGAACTTCCGTACCGCCGTAACCGTAAGCCGTATTCAGAAGATACAGCACACCGCCGATGGCCAGACCAGAAGCCACAACACCAATCAGCTCTCCGATCTGCTGCCGCTTCGGAGTTGCCCCAAGCAGATAACCGGTCTTCAGATCCTGAGAAGTATCTCCAGCGATCGCCGCAATAATACAGATCACAGACCCGATGGCGATGGCACCGGTCATGCCAGTAATACTGCTGTCGCCGGAAGTCTTGATGGCAATCGTCGCAATCAAAAGTGTCGCAATCGCCATGCCGGACACCGGGTTATTGGAACTTCCGATCAGTCCTACCATACGGGAGGAAACCGTTGCGAAAAAGAAACCAAATACGACGATGATCGCCGCTCCCAGAAGATTCACCGGAATCGCCGGAACAAGCCAGATGATCAGAATCATAACTGCAATGCCGATCAGTACCACATTCATAGGAAGATCCTGTGCTGTTCTTGCATCGCTGGTATTTCTGCTTCCTTTCATGCTCTTCATAGAATCGCGGAACGTAGTAATGATCAGCGGAAGAGATTTTACAAGGGAGATAATACCTCCCGCAGCAATGGCACCGGCACCGATGTATCTTACATAAGAACTCCAGATACCGGAAGCTCCGCCTTCTGCATAAAGCTGACCGATGGTCACTCCTGCATCCGCCGGATACATCCACGTATCTGCTCCAAACAGGCAGATCAACGGAATCAGCACCATCCAGCCCACCAAAGAACCGACAAACATAAAGGATGCAATCCGCGGGCCTACGATATAGCCAACGCCCAGAAGAGCCGGATAGACCTCCATGCCGAGCTCGCCTTTGAAAGACTTGAATTCTGCCGCCACATCGGCCGGAATCACTTTGATTCCGTCCACGACAAGTTTAAAAAGCGCCGCAAGTCCCATGCCGCTGAAGACGGTGGATGCATTGGCACCGCCCTCTTCTCCTGCTAAAAGGACGTCCGCACAGGCCGTTCCTTCCGGGTACAGAAGCGTCGCATGCTCTTTCACAATCAGCGCGTTCCGAAGAGGTATCATAAAAAGAACACCCAGGATACCGCCACACAGGGCGATCAACGTGATCTCCACAAGGCTCGGCATGCCGCACAGACCTTCTTCTGCCCACAAAAACAATGCCGGCATTGTAAAGATGGCGCCTGCAGCCAAGGACTCTCCTGCCGAGCCAACCGTCTGGACCATGTTGCTTTCCAGGATGGAATTTTTCTTCATAATGACACGGATCACACCCATAGAAATGACAGCTGCCGGTATAGACGCCGATACGGTCATACCTACTCTCAGTCCAAGATAAGCATTGGCTGCGCCGAAAATGACCGCCAGGATCATACCCATGATGATCGATGTCACTGTAAATTCCGACGTGATTTTCTCTGCCGGAATATACGGTTTGAACTCTTTGTTTTCGTTCATGTTTCTTTCTCCCTTTTCTTTTGATATGTAAACCCTATTATACATACTCTGTGCACTTTTTACAAGAAAACATTTTCAAAACTTGAAAAATGTTAAAAAAATGCTGAAAAAAAGAAACAAAAAATTTGAAATTGCATAAATGGAAAATGTGTGGTAGAATATCATGGTATGGAGACGTATCGAAGTGGCCATAACGAGCTTGACTCGAAATCAAGTTGTCGGGCAACCGGCACGTGGGTTCGAATCCCACCGTCTCCGTTGGCCTTGAATTCCCGGAAAATGTTGATATTTGAGGGTACTGAAAAAGTCTGATTCTTTGAAAAAGAATTGGGCTTTTTTCAGTGT
>CAJTYJ010000054.1 GCA_910583895.1 uncultured Lachnospiraceae bacterium | reverse complement strand
ATCGTGCTTGACGAGAAGAAATAAGGAGGGCAATCATGGGACAGAAAGTAAACCCGCACGGCCTTAGAGTCGGTGTTATTAAAGATTGGGATTCCAAATGGTACGCGGAAGCTGATTTCGCAGACTGCCTGGTGGAAGATTATCAGCTCAGGAAATTCCTGAAGAAAAAATTATACAATGCAGGGGTCTCCAAGATCGAGATCGAGAGAACTTCTGACCGCGTGAAGATCATCATCTCCGCAGCAAAGCCGGGCATGATCATCGGAAAAGGCGGTGTGGAGATCGAGAAAGTAAGAACCGAGCTTCAGAAGATGACCACAAAGAAAGTGGTTGTCGACATCAAAGAGATCAAAAGAGCAGACCGGGAAGCGCAGCTGGTGGCAGAGAACATCGCGCAGCAGTTGGAGAATCGTATTTCCTTCCGCCGTGCCATGAAGTCCTGCATGGGCAGAGCGATGAAATCCGGTGCAAAGGGAATCAAGGCATCCTGTTCCGGACGTCTTGGAGGCGCGGACATGGCTCGTACCGAGACCTATTCCGATGGTACGATTCCGCTGCACACTTTAAGAGCAGATATTGACTATGGGTTCGCTGAGGCAGACACTACCTACGGCAAGATCGGTGTCAAGGTATGGGTCTACAAAGGCGAGATTCTTCCAACAAAGGCAGCAAAGGAAGGGAGCGATCGATAATGTTAATGCCAAAAAGAGTAAAACGCCGCAAACAGTTCCGTGGTTCCATGGCTGGCAAGGCGCTTAGAGGTAATAAAATCACCAATGGTGAGTATGGTATTGTCGCTACGGAGCCCTGCTGGATCAAATCCAATCAGATTGAGGCAGCCCGTATTGCCATGACCCGTTATATCAAGCGTGGCGGTAAAGTCTGGATCAAGATTTTCCCGGATAAACCTGTAACCAACAAACCGGCTGAGACTCGTATGGGTTCCGGTAAAGGAACACTGGAGTACTGGGTGGCAGTTGTCAAACCAGGACGCGTGATGTTCGAGATCTCCGGCGTATCCGAAGAGATCGCAAGAGAGGCACTGCGTCTTGCTACCCACAAGTTACCCTGCAAATGTAAAGTCGTCTCCCGTGCAGACTTAGAAGGCGGTGATAACAGTGAAAATTAATAAGTATGTAGAAGATTTAAAGGCAAAATCAGCTTCTGAATTAAATACCGAATTAGTAGCTGCTAAGAAGGAACTTTTCAATCTGAGATTCCAGAACGCGAC
The DNA here is from genome assembly GCA_910583895.1 of uncultured Lachnospiraceae bacterium. Lineage (GTDB taxonomy): Bacteria > Bacillota > Clostridia > Lachnospirales > Lachnospiraceae > Hominiventricola. The sequence goes on along the minus strand of CAJTYJ010000054.1, from coordinate 21,015 downwards.
CAATCAGTTGGATAACACTGCGAGAATCAAAGAAGTTCGCAGGAACATCGCCCGGATTCAGACTGTTATGGCCATGAAGAACGCGTAAGATTCTGTAATATCAGTTTGAGAAAGGAGACAAAGAATCGTGGAAAGAAATCTGAGAAAAACCCGTGTTGGCAAAGTTGTCAGCGATAAGATGGATAAGACCATTGTGGTTGCCGTAGAAAACCATGTAAAACATCCCCTCTACGGAAAGATCGTTAAGAAAACTTATAAATTAAAGGCACACGATGAGAATAACGAGTGCGGAATCGGTGACACCGTAAAAGTCATGGAGACCAGACCCCTGTCCAAGGACAAGAGATGGAGACTGGTCAGCATTATTGAGAAAGCCAAATAGGAGGATGCAAGAATGGTACAGCAGGAAAGTAGACTTAGAGTTGCTGATAACACCGGTGCAAAAGAACTGCTCTGCATCCGCGTGATGGGCGGCTCCACCAGAAGATATGCAAACATCGGCGATGTGATCGTTGCTACGGTAAAAGATGCAACGCCAGGCGGTGTTGTCAAAAAAGGTGATGTAGTAAAAGCAGTTGTGGTACGTACCGTAAAAGGTGCGCGCCGCAGAGATGGTTCTTATATCCGTTTCGATGAGAATGCAGCTGTGATCATCAAAGAGGATAAGAATCCGAGAGGAACCCGTATCTTTGGGCCGGTAGCAAGAGAGCTTCGTGAGAAACAGTTCATGAAGATCGTATCTCTGGCTCCGGAAGTATTATAGGAGGTATCGGAAATATGTCTACAATGAAAATTAAAAAAGGCGACACCGTCAGAGTCATTGCCGGTACTGACAAAGGCAGCGAAGGCAAGGTCATCGCGGTGAACCATAAGAATAACACCGTCCTTGTGGAAGGTGTGAACATGATTACCAAGCATACCAAACCGTCCATGGCGAATCAGCAGGGCGGAATCATTCATCAGGAAGGTCCGATCAACGCTTCCAACGTTATGTATGTCAGTGACGGAAAAGTCTCCAGAATCGGTTACAAGATGGATGGAGACAAAAAGGTCCGTGTTGCGAAGGCAACCGGCAAAGTGATTGATTAGTATGGAAGAGAGGAGGGCGTAAGAAGTTGAGTAGACTCAGTGAACAGTATAAAAACGAGATCATGGATGCCATGATGAAAAAATTTGGCTATAAAAATCCGATGCAAGTGCCAAAGCTCAACAAGGTTGTGATCAACATGGGCGTTGGTGAGGCAAAGGAGAATGCAAAGATTCTGGATTCTGCGGTCAAAGATCTGGAGATCATCGCAGGACAGAAAGTGGTTGTGACAAAAGCAAAGAATTCTGTCGCAAACTTCAAGATCCGTGAGGGTATGGCCATCGGCTGTAAAGTAACCCTGCGCGGAGAAAAGATGTATGAGTTCGTTGACCGTCTGGTAAATCTGGCACTGCCCCGTGTGCGTGACTTCCGCGGTGTGAACCCCAATGCCTTTGACGGCAGAGGAAATTATGCGCTGGGTATCAAAGAGCAGTTGATTTTCCCGGAGATTGAATATGACAAGGTGGACAAGGTAAGAGGTATGGATATCATCTTCGTAACTACCGCCAAGACAGATGAGGAAGCACGTTATCTGTTGAGCTTATTCAATATGCCATTTGCAAGATAGGAGGGAATTTCATGGCTAAGACATCAATGAAAATCAAACAGCAGCGCAAACAGAAATTCTCCACCAGAGAATACAGCCGCTGCAGAATCTGTGGTCGTCCACATGCTTACCTGAGAAAATACGGAATCTGCAGAATTTGCTTCCGTGAGCTGGCGTATGCAGGCCAGATTCCGGGTGTGAAGAAAGCAAGCTGGTAGGAAAAAGTAAAGGAGGCAGGTAATATGACAACGAACGATCCAATCGCGGATATGCTCACAAGAATCCGTAATGCAAACACTGCGAAGCACGATACCGTGGATGTTCCGGCATCCAGGATGAAACTGGCGATTGCAGATATCCTGGTCGATGAAGGCTATGTTGCAAAGTATGATCTGGTGGATAACGGAAACTTCAAAGACATCCGTATCACCTTGAAATATGGAAAAGACAAAAACGAGAAGATTATCGCGGGCATCAAGAGAATCTCCAAGCCGGGTCTGCGCGTGTACGCCGGCAAGGATGATATGCCGCGGGTACTTGGCGGACTTGGCATCGCCATCGTATCCACGAACAAGGGCGTTATGACCGACAAGAAGGCGAGAGAGCTGAAGGTAGGCGGCGAAGTTCTTGCTTTCGTTTGGTAGACCGAAAGCAGCTTAGTGCGAGGTCGTTCGCGACCCTTGGTAAGTGCGCAGCGCGGACCTGGTGGAGCGAACATACTATCATACTGAAAACAGAAGGGACGCAGACGTCCCTTCCGAAAATCTAAGTAAGGAGGATTTTAGATTATGTCCCGTATCGGAAGATTACCAGTAGCTATCCCGGAAGGAGTCACCGTGACAGTTGCTGAGGGAAATAAAGTGACCGTAAAAGGTCCGAAGGGAACACTGGAGAGAGTACTTCCCATTGAGATGACAATCAAAGTAGAAGACGGTCATGTGGTTGTAACAAGACCCAGTGATCTGAAAAAAATGAAATCTTTACACGGTCTGACAAGAACTCTGGTTTCCAACATGGTAACAGGCGTTCACGAAGGCTTCACAAAAGTTCTGGAGGTAAATGGTGTCGGCTACCGCTGTGCAAAATCCGGCAAAAAGCTGACTCTGAGCCTTGGCTACTCCCATCCCGTAGAGATGGAAGATCCGGAAGGCGTGGAAGCAGTTGTGGAAGGCAACAAGATTACCGTTAAGGGAATTGACAAGGAAAAAGTCGGACAGTACGCGGCTGAGATTCGTGACAAGAGAAGACCGGAGCCGTATAAGGGCAAAGGTATCAAGTATGAGACCGAAGTCATCAGACGTAAAGTTGGTAAGACTGGTAAGAAATAAATAAGGAGAGTGTAAAGATGGTCAGTAAGAAATCAAGAAGCGAAGTACGCGCTAAAAAACACTACAGATTGCGTCATCACATCAGCGGTACAGCAGACAGACCGCGTCTGGCAGTGTTCAGAAGCAATAATCATATGTATGCGCAGATCATTGACGATACCGTGGGAAACACTCTGGTATCCGCTTCTACGGTACAGAAGGAAGTAAAAGCAGAGCTTGAGAAGACCAACAACGTCGATGCGGCAGCATACCTTGGCAAAGTGATCGCACAGAGAGCACTGGAAAAAGGCATTAAAGTGGTTGTGTTTGACCGCGGCGGCTTTATCTATCAGGGCAAAGTTGCGGCACTTGCAGATGCGGCACGCGAGGCCGGACTGGAATTTTAGAGGAGGAGGAAAGAGACAATGAGACATGAGATCATTGATGCAAGTCAGTTGGAATTAACTGAAAAAGTAGTATCAATTAAGCGTGTAAGCAAGACCGTCAAAGGCGGCCGCAGCATGCGTTTCACAGCTCTGGTAGTCGTAGGTGACGGTAATGGTCACGTGGGCGCTGGTCTTGGAAAAGCCACTGAAATTCCGGAAGCAATCCGCAAGGGAAAAGAAGATGCTGTGAAGAAACTGGTAACGATCGCGCTGGATGACAACAACAGTATCCCCCATGACAATCTGGGCAAATACGGAAGTTCTTCCGTACTGCTTAAGAGATCCCCGGAAGGTACCGGTATCATCGCGGGTGGTCCGGCACGTGTGGTGGCAGAGCTGGCAGGCGTGAAAAATATCCGTACAAAATCCCTTGGTTCTAACAACAAGCAGAATGTGGTGCTGGCAACCATCGAGGGATTATCAAAAGTGACTTCTCCGGAGGATGTTGCGAAGAAGCGCGGGAAATCTGTAGACGAAATCATGGCATAAGAAAGGAGAATGAACATGGCAGAGAAATTAAAAATCACATTAGTAAAATCTCCGATCGGAGCAGTTCCGAAGCAGAAAGCCACCGTGGAAGCCCTCGGTCTTAGAAAGCTCAACAAAACGGTTGAGAAGCCGGATAATGAGGCAGTTCGCGGCATGATCTGGCACGTAAGACATTTGGTGAAAGTGGAAGAAATCTAATCAGTTAAGGAGGTGTCACTATGGACTTATCGAATTTGACGTATGCGGAAGGCTCCAAGAAGAGCGATAACTTCAGAAGAGGCCGCGGACATGGTTCAGGAAACGGTAAGACAGCCGGCAAGGGCCATAAGGGTCAGAAAGCCCGCAGCGGAGCGACAAGACCGGGCTTTGAAGGCGGCCAGATGCCGTTATACAGAAGAATCCCCAAGAGAGGCTTTACGAACCGCAATACGAAAGAGATCGTCGGTATTAACGTAAGCGCGCTGGAAAGATTCGACAACGACAGTGTAGTTTCTGTGGAGACGCTGATCGCCGAAGGAATCGTAAAGAATCCAAGAGACGGTGTCAAGATTCTTGGAAATGGAGAATTAACCAAGAAACTTACAGTTCAGGCAAATGCATTTTCAGCAGGTGCGGCTGCCAAAATTGAAGCTCTTGGTGGAAAAGCCGAGGTGATCTAATGTTCAAAACATTACGAAACGCGTTTAAAATTGAAGACATTCGCAAAAAACTGATCTTCACATTTTTAATGCTCGTGGTCGTAAGGTTTGGGTCCCAGCTGCCGATCCCCGGAGTGAACAGAGATTATTTTGCTCAGTGGTTCGCAGCACAGACCGGTGACGCATTCAATTTCTTTGATGCGTTCACCGGAGGTTCCTTTACCAGCATGTCACTGTTTGCACTTGGTATTACGCCTTACATCACATCTTCCATCATTATGCAGCTCTTGACGATCGCAATTCCGAAATTAGAAGAAATGCAGAAGGATGGAGAGGACGGAAGAAAAAAGATTCAGACCTTTTCCCGTTATCTGACGGTGGTGCTGGCCCTGATCGAGGGTACAGCCATGACCATTGGTTTCGGCGGAAGAGGGCTTCTGCAGTCTGCGACGGTTCCGAACATGATCGTAGTGGTGGCAGCCATGACTGCCGGAAGTGCATTCCTGATGTGGATTGGTGAAGAGATTACGGAGCACGGCGTGGGGAACGGGATCTCCATCGTGCTCTTGATCAATATTGTGTCCAGAATCCCGGACGATTTTATTCAGCTGTATGACCAGTTCATCAAAGGAAAGACGATCCTAAACGGTGTGCTGGCGGCAGTGATTATCATCGCTGTGGTTCTGGTGACCGTTGTGTTTGTCATCTTCCTTCAGGGCGGGGAGCGCCGGATTCCGGTGCAGTACGCAAAGAAGATGCAGGGGCGCAAGATGGTGGGCGGACAATCGACCAACATTCCGCTGAAAGTGAACACAGCGGGCGTGATTCCGGTTATTTTTGCCTCTTCTTTGATGAGCTTTCCAGGAGTGATTGCATCCCTTCTGGGCAAGACAGGCGGCACCGGGATCGGAGCCAAGATTCTGACTGGCTTAAACCAGTCAAGCTGGTGCAATCCCAGTCAGCCGGTTTATTCCATCGGTCTTCTGGTATATATCGTGTTGGTGGTGTTTTTTGCTTACTTCTACACGTCCATTACCTTTAATCCGATTGAAATATCCAACAATATGAAACGCCAGGGCGGTTTTATCCCTGGAATCCGGCCGGGCAAGCCGACGACGGAATACCTCAGCAAAATCCTGAATTACATTGTATTTATCGGAGCAGTAGGTCTGATTATCGTGTGTGTGATTCCGATTGTGTTCAATGGTTTCTTCGGAGCCAATGTATCTTTTGGAGGAACATCGATTATCATTATCGTGGGTGTTGTTCTAGAGACCTTAAAGCAGATTGAATCTCAGATGCTGGTGCGTTACTATAAAGGTTTTCTGAACGATTAACAGACTGTCCGGTATGCGTAAAAAGTTGTCGGCGGCAAATTTTTTCGCGGCAGTGCCAAGCCTGTACGAAAAGTGCCCTTGTGGTGCTTTCCTACAGGCTTTTTTAAAAATATACATATTATGCATAGTTTGGGAAAATATGGAGAATACTATTATGAAGATTATTATGTTAGGAGCTCCGGGAGCAGGAAAAGGTACCCAGGCAAAGAAGATTGCCGGGAAATATGAGATTCCTCATATTTCCACCGGAGACATTTTCCGCGCAAACATCAAAAATGGGACAGAACTTGGCAAAAAGGCGAAGACTTACATGGATCAGGGGCTGTTGGTTCCGGATGAGCTTGTGTGTGACCTGGTGGTGGACCGGGTACAGCAAAAAGACTGTGAGAGAGGATATATCCTGGATGGATTTCCAAGGACGATTCCTCAGGCGGAGAGTCTTGACAAGGCACTGGCTGAGCTGGGAGAGTCCGTGGACTTTGCCATCAATGTGGAAGTTCCGGATGAAAATATCGTAAACCGCATGGGCGGGCGAAGAGCGTGTGTGGGCTGTGGGGCAACGTATCATCTTGCCTATGCGCCGACGAAGACAGAGGGGATCTGTGATACCTGCGGCAAGGAGCTGATTTTGAGAGATGACGATAAGCCGGAGACCGTGCAGAAGCGTCTGGGCGTCTACCACGAACAGACACAGCCGCTGATTGCGTATTACAGCAAAAAAGGCATCTTAAAGGATGTGGACGGAACTATGGATATGGAAGCGGTATTCCAGGCCATCGTGAAGATTCTGGGAGCATAAAAGATGGCAGTCACGATTAAATCTGCAAGAGAGATCGAATTGATGCGAGAGGCGGGACGCCTGCTGGAGATCGTACATGATGAGATGGGGCGTATCATAAAGCCGGGAGTTTCCACCATGGAGATCAACGAGTGCGGCGACCGGATGATCCGGAAGCTGGGCTGTGTGCCCAATTTTCTGAATTACGGCGGTTTTCCCGCTGCGATCTGTGTGTCTGTCAATGAGGAAGTGGTGCACGGAATTCCCAGAAGGGATCACATCCTGAAGGAAGGGGATATTGTCAGCCTGGATGCAGGACTGATTTACAAGGGCTACCATTCAGACGCGGCCAGAACCCACAAGGTGGGGGAGGTAAGTCAGGAGGTGCAAAAACTTCTGGATGTGACAAAGCAGAGCTTTTTTGAGGGGATTAAGATGGCCAGGCCAGGGAATCATCTGTATGATATTTCCAATGCCATTGACGATTATGTCAGCGGTTTTGGTTATGGGATCGTACAGGATCTGGTGGGGCACGGCATTGGGACCAAGCTTCATGAAGACCCCCAGGTCCCCAATTTCCGGCAGAAGAAAAAAGGGATGAAACTGATTCCCGGCATGACACTGGCGGTGGAGCCGATGATCAATCTGGGAACCTGGGAGGTCGTCTGGATGGAGGACAAATGGACTGTGATCACCAAGGATCACAAGCCATCCGCCCACTATGAGAACACGATTCTGATCACGGACGGGGAACCGGAGCTTCTGACCCTTCACAGGTAGACGGCGGAGGATACATGATGGTGAGGATCCAGGAGGGCATGTTCGCAAGATCCCTGGCCGGGCACGATAAAGACCGGCTGTATGTCATAATCCGCAAAGATGCGGAATATGTATGGTTAGCGGACGGTATCCGGCGGACGGCAGAAAAGCCCAAAAAAAAGAAGATCAGACATATCCAGGTAATTCACCGGTACGCGGAGTCGGTGAAAAAGTCGCTGGAAGAAAAAAAACCGCTTCAGAATCAACAGATCAAACAAATCATTCAATCAGAAAGCCAGAACTGGCAGGAGGATAAACATGTCGAAAGCAGATGTAATTGAAATTGAAGGAACCGTAGTAGAAAAGTTGCCAAACGCCATGTTCCAGGTGGAACTGGAAAACGGACATAAAGTGCTGGCTCACATCAGCGGGAAGCTGAGGATGAACTTTATCCGGATCTTACCGGGAGACAAAGTGACGATTGAGCTCTCTCCGTATGACCTTTCAAAAGGAAGAATTATCTGGAGAGACAAATAAGCATTTTTTGTTTTAAAAAGTTTTACAAATTTTACTTGCAATCCTTTCCAGCCTCTGATATAATATGTAGGCATGATTTTGGGGGCGTATGCCCTCGGGAAGGAAACGATGAAAGGAGGACTTTACTGTGAAGGTTAGATCATCGGTGAAACCTATTTGCGAAAAGTGCAAAATCATCAAGAGAAAAGGTAGTATCAGAGTAATCTGTGAAAATCCAAAACACAAACAGAGACAAGGCTAATGGTCTGTGAATGTTAGCACTTGTAGTTTTTCATATGGCGGCTGCAGTCGAAACACACGGATGTGTGGGACGGCTGATATATATAAAAGACTGAAAGTGGACGATTATTCATAAGAGATGATATTGCTTAAAACCGGGAAGGATGGAGGCGTAAGCTGAGAGTACCGGAAAGAATGGGTCTTTACCCATTTGGGCAGAAGGATGGAATCCGTCATTCGCTGCCTCATTTAGGAAAATATTAATAAAGGCAACTGTTCAGCACAGACGGAAGCACTTGCAGCCAAGACCGTAAGGGCATGACGTGGGAGTGGAAAATTTCCGTCGCCGAAGGCGGTGTTTCATGAATGCTGCATACGGCTGTGAAGGCAGCGGACAGTTGGAAGAGAAAATGGAGGAATAATCACAATGGCTCGTATTGCTGGTGTAGATTTACCAAGAGAAAAACGCGTAGAGATCGGCCTGACCTATATCTACGGAATCGGCAGAGTAAGCTCAAACCGTATTCTGAAAGAGGCTGGAGTGAATCCGGACACCCGCGTCAGAGATCTGACGGATGATGAGGTGAAGAGGATCAGTTCTGTGATCGATCAGACTCAGACGGTGGAAGGTGATCTGAGAAGACAGATCGCTATGGATATCAAGAGACTTCAGGAGATCGGATGCTACAGGGGCGTCCGCCATCGTAAGAGCCTTCCGGTTCGCGGTCAGAAGACAAAGACCAACGCAAGAACCAGAAAAGGTCCGAAGAAAACCGTGGCAAATAAGAAGAAATAAATGACAGAAACGTGTAACTGCAAAAACAGTGAGCAGTTATGAAACAGTTGACGACGAGATAGAAAGTAGAAGAAAGTAGGTTAGTTTAGAAATGGCTAAAGTTACGAAAAAAGTGACAAAAAAGCGTGTTAAGAAAAACGTTGAACGCGGACAGGCACACATCCAGTCATCTTTTAATAATACGATCGTGACCCTTACCGATGCAGAGGGCAACGCGCTGAGCTGGGCAAGTGCCGGTGGTCTTGGTTTTAGAGGTTCAAGGAAATCTACTCCGTATGCAGCACAGATGGCTGCAGAGACTGCTACCAAAGCAGCATTGATTCACGGTTTAAAGACAGTAGATGTGTTCGTAAAAGGACCTGGTTCAGGCAGAGAGGCTGCAATCCGTGCATTGCAGGCATGCGGACTTGAGGTAATCAGTATCACGGATGTAACTCCGGTACCACACAACGGATGTCGTCCACCAAAACGCAGAAGAGTCTAATCAGGAGGGTATGAAAGATGGCAATTAACAGAACACCAGTCCTTAAAAGATGCCGGTCCCTTGGCCTGGATCCGGTTTATTTAGGAATTGATAAAAAATCCAAGAGAAATTCCCAGAGAGGCAATAAAAAAGTCTCAGAGTACGGCCTTCAGCTGAAAGAGAAACAGAAAGCAAAATTCATCTATGGTGTGCTGGAGAAACCGTTCCGTAATTATTATAAAAAGGCAGACCGCATGAAAGGCATGACCGGTGAGAACCTGATGATCATGCTGGAGACGAGACTGGATAATGTAATCTTCCGCCTCGGTTTTGCGAGAACCCGCCAGGAAGCAAGACAGATCGTTGACCACAAGCATGTGCTGGTGAACGGCAAACAGGTGAATATCCCGTCCTACCTTGTGAAAGCAGGGGATACGGTGGAGATCAAGGAAAAATGCAAAGGCTCCGACCGCTACAAAGCGATCGCAGAGGCAACCGGCGGACGTCTGGTTCCGGAGTGGCTGGATGCAGATCTGGAGAATCTCAAGGGGCTTGTAAAAGAGCTTCCGACCAGAGACATGATCGATGTTCCGGTGAATGAGATGCTCATCGTCGAGTTGTATTCTAAATAATTGAAAAAACCGGCAGTGTTGTCACCCAGCAAAGAACAGGAGGGGCTTTTTAGTGGTAGTATTTAATAAACCCAAGATTGAAATTGCAGAGATTTCAGAAGATAAAAAATATGGCAAATTCGTAGTGGAACCATTGGAAAGAGGCTATGGAACAACCCTTGGCAATTCCCTTAGAAGAATCATGCTTTCTTCTTTACCAGGCGCTGCGGTGAGCCAGGTGAAGATTGACGGTGTACTTCACGAATTCAGCTCCATCCCGGGTGTAAAAGAAGATGTAACAGAGATCATCATGAATGTGAAAAGCCTTGCCATCAAGAATACCAGCGATTCTGAGGAAGCGAAGGTAGCGTATATTGATTTTGAAGGCGAGGGAGTTGTCACAGCGGCAGAGATCCAGTGCGATCCGGATATCGAGATTCTGAATCCGGAAGTGGTGATCGCCCATTTAAACGGCGGTGCGGACAGCAAGCTCTATATGGAGCTGACCATCACCAAAGGCAGAGGCTATGTCAGTGCGGACAAGAACAAGAATGATGAACTGCCCATCGGCGTGATTGCGGTGGATTCCATCTATACTCCGGTGGAGCGCGTGAATCTGACGGTTGAGAATACCCGTGTGGGGCAGATTACCGACTATGATAAACTGACGCTGGATGTATATACCAACGGGACGCTTGCCCCGGATGAGGCGGTCAGCCTGGCTGCCAAAGTCTTAAGTGAGCATTTGAGCCTTTTCATTGATCTGTCTGAGAACGCCAAATCCGCAGAGATCATGGTGGAGACAGAGAGTGACGAAAAAGAGAAGGTTCTTGAGATGAACATTGATGAGCTGGAGCTTTCGGTCCGTTCTTACAACTGTCTGAAGAGAGCCGGCATCAATACGGTAGAAGAGCTGTGCAACCGGACATCCGAGGATATGATGAAGGTCCGCAACCTGGGCCGCAAGTCCTTAGAGGAAGTCCTTGCGAAGCTGAAAGAACTCGGTCTGGAATTAAACCAGAGCGAGGAGTAAAGCGAAGCCGAAGGCTGAGCGCTGTTTCTCGATCCGTGCAGCGGATTGAGAAGAGAGCGCAAAATGGAAGTCAAAGGCTAAGCATAGTTGAAAGCCAGACCCCTTGTCAGTAAGACCGAAGAAGCGTGGCATGGGGCGCAACGAATGGAGGAAAGAAAATGGCAGGATATAGAAAACTGAGCAGAACTGCTTCTCAGAGAAAAGCACTTTTAAGAAGCCAGGCAACCGCTCTTTTGTTCCACGGTAAAATTATCACCACAGAGTCCAAGGCAAAAGAGGTGCGCAAGATTGCAGAGCATCTGATCGCACTTGGTGTGAAAGAAAAAGACAACTTTGAGATGGTGAAGGTAACCGCAAAGGTTCCCCGCAAGGACAAGGACGGAAAGAGAGTCAAAGAGGTTGTTGACGGCAAGAAAGTGACGCTTTTTGATGAAGTGGAGAAAGAGATCAAAAAAGATCTTCCTTCCAGACTTCATGCAAGAAGAGAGATGCTCAAGGTGCTCTATCCGGTAAAGGCTCCGGTAGAGGGCAAGGCAAAGAAAGTTCAGGAAGTGGACATGGTTGCCAAGATCTTCGATGAGATCGCACCCAAGTACGCGAACCGCAACGGTGGCTACACCAGAATCGTGAAGATCGGCCAGAGAAAGGGCGATGCAGCGATGAAAGTTCTGCTGGAGCTGGTTTAATTTATAAGACAAGACAGATCCTCACAGACGGACAGAAGTGTTCTCTGTGGGGATTTTTTCTCGGGAGAACAAGGTGTATGACCAAAAGTTGCAGCTTTGACGGAAATCTTCTATAATGATGAGTGAAAAATCCAAGTGTGCAGGAGGAGTTGGCAAGATGTTGAATGAACAAATGTTCGAATACGGAAGCAAAAGCTCGGTGATCCGGGAGTTGTTTGCCTACGGACTGGAGAGAAAAAAGATTGTCGGAGCGGACAGGGTGTATGATTTTAGTATCGGGAATCCCAGTATCCCGGCTCCCAGGCAGATCAAAGAAGCCATTTTGGAGCTTTTGGAGGAGCCGGCGGAGGTGCTTCATGGGTATTCGCCGGCGGCAGGGGATCCGGAGGTGAGAAAGGCGCTGGCAGATTCGGTGAACCGGAAGTTTGGCACCCGCTATTCGGCAGACAATTTTTATATGACCGTGGGTGCTGCGGCTTCCATCAGCATCAGCATCAGGGCGCTGACGAATCCCGGGGATGAGTTTATCACCTTCGCCCCCTTTTTCCCGGAATATGAGGTGTGGGTGGAGACGGCAGGGGCGAAACTTCTGGTGACACCGGCGGATCCCGGGAATTTTCAGATTGACTTTGATGCACTGGAAAGGCTGATCAGTCCCAGGACGAAGGGAGTGATCATCAATTCTCCCAACAATCCCAGCGGGGTTGTCTATTCAGAAAAGACCATTCGAAGACTGGCAGAGCTTCTGGAACGAAAGGGAAAGGAGTACCAAAACGCTATCTATCTGCTGGCCGATGAACCTTACCGGGAAATCGTCTATGACGGAGTGCAGGTTCCATTCGTACCATTTTACTATAAAAATACCCTGGTCTGCTATTCTTACAGCAAGTCGCTGTCCATGCCGGGCGAGCGGATCGGGTACATCATCGTTCCGGATGAGGCAGAGGATTCCACAAGAGTGATGGCAGCGGTTGCCGGAGCCGGACGAGCTCTGGGGTATGTCTGCGCGCCGGTGCTCTTTCAGAAGGTGGTGGCCCGCTGCACAGAAGTGTCCGGGGATATCTCGGCCTATCAGCAGAACCGGGATCTTCTCTACCGCGGCCTGACGGAACTGGGCTATGAATGTGTCAAGCCTCAGGGGGCCTTCTACCTGTTTGTGAAGGCATTGGAGCCGGATGCCAAAGCGTTTTCAGAACATGCAAAAAAACATGACGTGCTGGTGGTGCCAGGAGACAGCTTTGGATGCGGGGGATATGTGCGGATCTCCTACTGTGTGTCGGAGAAGACGATCCGGGATGCCATGCCTGCGTTTGCACAGATCATGAAAGAATATCGGCAGTAAAGGTGCAAAACGGTTTACAAGAGGACTCAAAAGTATAGGAGTTGTTTTGGCATTTATTCCGCCGGGAGAGTTTCACAGACCATCGACAGTGCCTTTGGAAACCAGGCGGTAAACGCTTCAGGATGGTCAGACATCCACTGGTTAAGCTCCAAGAAAGTGACCCAGCGGATGTCTTCAATCTCCTCCGGATCCGGCTGCAGGGTAAGTTTGTGCATGTCTGCCAGGAGGAGAAATACATGGTCAATCTCGTGCTCTGCACAGTCTGTGTATTTTTCATAATACTGAAAGCTTCCAAGCTCTGAGAGTCCGGCGCCGGATGAAATGTCCACGCCCAGCTCTTCTTTGAGCCTGCGAACTGCAGCTTCCTGGAGGGATTCCCCTTTTCGGGGGTGAGAGCAGCAGGCATTGGTCCACAGCCCGCCAGAATGGTATTTGCCAAAGGCCCGCCTGTGAAGCAGTGTCTTTTTTTCCTTTGGATCATATAAGAAGACCGAAAAGGCCCGGTGAAGCTGTTCCTTTTGGTGGGTCAGCATCTTTTCTCCGTAACCGGTTTCCTGGTCCTGTTCGTCTACCCAGATCAATAAATCTTCCATCATCTATGCGCTCCTGTCATTCGATATCGTAAAATTCAACTTTTTGTATTATATATGGATCCGGAGTTTTTTTCAAGTTGTTCGTATTTTTGAATAAATGAATGGTTTGTTAAAAAAATAACGAATCAACAGAAAAATATGCCTCTGCTTATCCAGAGGCTGCGTAGACGGCACGGGTTTTGACTGTGAAACAAAGCAGCCGCAGGAGGTAAATTCCATGCAGCTGCTTTGCTTTTTTCGTTTTGTTCATTGTGCGCAGGTCCCGGGGAATGTCTGACATTTCAGCATTTTTCTGGTTCCGGGTATTCTGTCTCAAAGGTTTCGGCGGTCATGGATTTGATGACCTGAGGGAGGATAGGACGGTCATTGTAGTCCACATCGGCTCCGGCAATTTGATTCACCACATCCATACCTTCGGTCACTTTTCCGAATGCTGCATATGACCCGTCCAGGTGCGGACTGGTTTTGTGCATGATGAAGAACTGACTTCCGGCGCTGTCGGGATGCATGGACCTTGCCATGGAAAGGACACCTTCGGTATGTTTTAGTTCATTTTTAAAACGGTTCTGGGTGAATTCTCCTTTGATGGAGTAACCAGGACCACCCATGCCGCTTCCTTCCGGACAGCCGCCCTGGATCATAAAGTCTTCGATCACCCGGTGAAAGATCAGGCCGTTATAGAAGCCTTTGTTCACCAGACTTAAAAAGTTGTTGACGGTATTGGGGGCGATGTCCGGATAGAGTTCTGCCTTGATGATGCCGCCGTCCTCCATCTCGATTGTGATAAGTGGATTTTGTGCCATGTGTCAATCTCCTTTGCTTTTTTAAGAATACTGATACTTATTCTAACGGATAAAGGGAGATTCGTAAAGAGGAAGAGGGAAAATTCACCCTTGTGGCGGGGCAGTCCCTTTGCCTTTGCGCCCATGAGCCAGGTGGCCGGTGGGAAGGCAAAAAGTAACGAAAGAAGGCGTACGACGTGAAAAACATGGATGGCTGCTTGACGGAAGCAGGGTTTCTGGGATAAGATAGGAGCAATACGGAAAAGGAGCATGTGTGTGGCCTGGGAAGATTGTTTGGAGGAGCCGGATCTGGATCCGGCATTTTTAGAGAGGGACCGGTTAAGAAAAGCAGGACGGCCGGTGGAAATCGCGCGGACGGACCGGCTTTTGCTGAGAGAAACCATACTTTCGGATGTGCCGAAGCTTTATGAAATGGGTGGTGCCTCAGGGAGTAAGGCTTATCTGAGGCCGGTGCAGCCGACTCTGGAAAAAGAGCTGGAAGTCATGGAGGCCTATATCCGTTTTGCATATGCATTCTATGATTTTGGCCTGTGGACGGTGCTGGAGCGTGAAAGCGGCGAGATCGTGGGCCGGGCCGGACTCTTCTTGTCAGAACTCCTTCCGGAAGGGGTGGAGCTTGGGTATCTGATCCGAAAAGACCGCCGCCAAAGGGGCTATGCATGGGAATGCTGCCAGGCTATTCTGACATATGCATCAAAGGTTCTGGAAATGGAAACCGTGCACGTGCTGACAGACAGAAACAATGAGCCTTCCATCCGGCTGGCCAGGAAACTTGGCTTTACAGAACAGGAGCGGATACGGCCGGTGCCCATTTCCGGACATTGTGTTGGCACGGAAGCTTTGGAAGCGCAAGAATGGGTTCATTTTACCTTGATATTTTGTGCGGACATGATATAATCTCGACAGGGATAATATCGCACCGGGCGAAGCAGGTGTGCGCCGCAAAACGCACATCTGGTGCAAAGCACGGGGATATCATTACGCTGCATGGCAGCACAGGCAAAGAGGAGACAAGGCATGATACGGGCAGAAGAACTGACGTTCGAGTATGAGCGTCTGGATGAAGAAGGAAATGTGGAGTCGAAAAAAAGAGCAGTGGATCATGTGAACCTGCATATCCGGCCGGGAAAATTCATCGCGGTCCTGGGACACAATGGTTCCGGCAAATCCACACTGGCCAAACATATGAATGCGATTCTGACTCCCACGGAAGGAACCCTGTGGGTGGACGGTATGGACACGAAGGAGGACGACAAGCTCTTTCGGATCCGTCAGGATGCCGGAATGGTGTTTCAGAATCCGGATAACCAGATCATCGGCACCGTGGTGGAGGAAGATGTGGGATTCGGGCCGGAGAATCTGGGTGTACCAACAGACGAGATCTGGACGCGGGTGGAGGAAAGCTTAAGTGCCGTCGGTATGCTCAAATACCGTCATCACTCGCCAAATAAGCTGTCCGGCGGGCAGAAGCAGCGGGTGGCCATCGCCGGAGTTATGGCCATGCATCCAAGGTGCATCGTGCTGGATGAGCCGACCGCCATGCTGGATCCCAACGGCCGGGCCAGTGTGATCAGGACTGCCCGGAAGTTAAACCAGGAGGAAGGAATCACGATTATCCTGATTACCCACTACATGGAAGAAGTGGTGGAGGCAGATCATGTCTTTGTCATGGATAAAGGGAAAGTGGTGATGGAGGGAAATCCCAGGGAGATTTTTTCCCGGGTGGACGAGTTGAAAAGTCTGCGTCTGGACGTCCCGCAGGCAACGCTGCTTGCCTATGAACTGCAGAAGAGGGGGATTCCCCTTCCGAAGGGAATCTTAAATAACAAGGAACTGGTGGATCAGTTATGTCAATTAAAATCAAAGATGTAAATTACACATACGCCGAAAATACCGCCTATGAAATCCATGCGCTAAAGGACATCAATCTGGAGATTCCGGATGGCCAGTTTGTGGGCCTGATCGGGCATACCGGCTCCGGCAAATCCACGCTGGTTCAGCATCTGAATGGATTGATGAAGGCGACCAGCGGACGGATCTATTTTAATGGAAGAGATATCTATGGAGAGAATTTCTCCATGAAAGAACTTCGAAGCAAAGTGGGGCTGGTCTTCCAGTATCCGGAGCACCAGCTTTTTGAGATTGATGTGCTCTCTGATGTGTGCTTTGGTCCCAAAAACCTGGGATTTTCCAGGGAAGAGGCGGAAGAAAAAGCAAAAGCAGCCCTTCGGATGGTGGGAATGGGAGAAGAACATGACAAGAGTTCGCCCTTTGAACTGTCCGGTGGACAAAAACGCAGAGTCGCCATCGCAGGGGTGCTGGCCATGGAGCCGGAGATGCTGATTCTGGACGAGCCCACTGCAGGACTGGATCCCAAAGGCCGGGACGAGATTTTAGACCAGATCGAACGGCTTCAAAAAGAACGGGGGATCACGGTTGTTTTGGTATCCCACAGCATGGAGGATGTAGCCCGGTATGTGGACCGGATCATCGTCATGAATCAGGGGCAGGTGCGCTTTGACGGGGTTCCGGCAGAGGTTTTCCGGCATTACAAAGAGCTTGAGGCCATCGGCCTTGCCGCGCCTCAGATGACCTATGTGATGCAGGAACTGAAGGAAAAAGGCGCCGATGTGGATACGGATGCGACCACCATAGAAGAAGCAGCCGATGCCATTTTACACTGGCTGAAAAAAGGACAGAGGTGATTCCATGATACGAGATATAACATTGGGACAATATTACCCGGCAAAATCCATCATTCATCAGCTGGATCCCAGGGTAAAGCTGGTGACCACCATGGTTTATATTGTCTCCCTGTTTGTGGCAAAAGGGATACTGGGCTATGTGCTGGCTACGTTTTTTCTGGCCATGACAGTGAAGCTGTCCAAAGTTCCTTTCCGGTATATTACCAAGGGCTTAAAAGCCATTATGATGATTCTTCTGATCACGGTGGTGTTCAATCTGTTTCTGGTGGACGGAGACATCGTACTGTGGCGTTTTGGATTTCTTCGAATTACCGACAAGGGAGTCAAAACGGCAGTGTTTATGGCAATTCGCCTGATCTATCTGATCATCGGGTCTTCCATCATGACTCTGACGACCACGCCCAATGATTTGACGGACGGACTGGAGAAGCTTTTAGGCCCTTTAAAAAAGATCCATGTGCCGGTACATGAGATTGCCATGATGATGTCCATTGCACTTCGGTTTATTCCGATTCTTTTGGAGGAGACGGACAAGATCATGAAAGCACAGATTGCCAGAGGAGCAGATTTCGAGACCGGCAATCTTATACAGAAGGCCAGGGCCATGGTGCCTCTTTTAGTGCCTTTGTTTATCTCTGCCTTCCGCCGTGCCAACGATCTTGCCATGGCCATGGAAGCCCGCTGTTATCACGGAGGGGATGGCAGGACGAAGATGAAACCCCTGCACTATGTAAGCAGGGACCGGATGGCCTATGGTCTGGTGTGGGGATATCTTCTGGCGATGATCGGCATCACCTGGGCAGAGAGGCTGTATGTCACCGCATTTTGGCCGCTGTAGGAGAAAGGAAGATTCATGAAACGGGTGGAACTGATCGTCGCCTATGACGGCACCAATTACCGGGGATGGCAGATTCAGAAAAACGGGGATACCATCGAATCCATGTTAAACCAGGCTCTGTCGGACCTGACCGGTGAAGAGATCCGGGTCTGTGGGGCCAGCCGCACGGACTCCGGCGTACATGCCATGGGCAATGTTGCCGTATTTGATACCGAAGCACGGATGGCCGCAGATAAATTTTCTTATGCATTGAATCAGAGACTTCCCGAAGACATTCGTATCCAGCGTTCCAGGGAAGTTTCTCCAGATTTTCACCCGCGCTACCAGGAGACGGTAAAGACATATGAATACTGGATTCTGAACCGGGAATTTCCCCTGCCGGCTTACCGGCTGAATACGTATTTTACTTACTGCAGGCTGGATGTAAGCCGGATGCAAAAAGCCGCCTCGTATCTTGTGGGGGAACATGATTTTCGCAGTTTCTGTGCGGCCGGGGCCCAGGTAAAGACCACCGTGCGCAGGATCTATAAACTGCAGGTTACGAAAGAGGGGGATCTGATCAGCATCCGGGTGACCGGGAACGGTTTTTTGTATAATATGGTCCGCATCATCGCCGGAACACTGATCAAGGTCGGCACCGGGGAATGGGAACCGTCCTGTATACCAAAGATTCTGCAGGCCCGGGACCGGAAAGCGGCGGGTCCGACAGCCCCCGCAAAAGGACTGACCCTGATGGAAATTGTTTTTCAGGGGGAAAAGGAACGTCCAGATCCTGCAGAAAACAGAGGGATAAATCCGCATTTAGCGCTTGACACACACGGGTATGTGTCATATAATATAAAACTGTGACGACGCGAGAAAATGTCCGATCCAAAGCCCCGGTACGACATTTTTACGTATAAATGATGCAGCAGAATATTATTTTAACAGGAGGTACACCAATGAACAGTTTCATGGCGAATCCAGACAAAGTGGAAAGAAAATGGTACGTAGTTGACGCTACCGGATATACATTAGGACGTATGGCTTCTGAAGTGGCAAAGATTCTGAGAGGGAAGAACAAACCGGAGTTCACTCCCCATGTTGATACCGGTGATTATGTAGTCATCGTGAATGCAGAGAAGATTAAAGTGACCGGCAAAAAGCTGGATCAGAAGATTTACTATCATCATTCTGAGTACGTCGGAGGCATGAAGGAGACGACTCTGAAAGAAATGTTGGCAAAGAAACCTGAGAAAGTGGTGGAGCTCGCAGTCAAAGGCATGCTTCCCAAAGGACCGCTCGGAAGACAGATGTACACCAAACTTCATGTTTACGCTGGTCCGGAACATCCCCACGCAGCTCAGAAACCGGAAGCACTGACATTTTAAGAGGAGGTAGAGATCATGGCTAAGACAAAATTCTATGGAACCGGAAGAAGAAAAAAATCCATCGCCAGAGTGTACCTGGTACCTGGCACAGGCAATATTACAGTAAATAAAAGAAGCATTGATGACTATTTTGGACTGGAGACCCTGAAGGTAATCGTACGTCAGCCTCTGGTGGCAACTGAGAATGTAGATAAATTTGATGTACTTGTGAATGTACACGGCGGCGGTTATACCGGGCAGGCAGGTGCAGTGAGACACGGCATCTCCCGCGCACTGGTACAGGCGGATCCGGAGTACAGACAGACCCTGAAAAAAGCGGGCTTCCTGACCCGTGACCCGAGAATGAAAGAGCGTAAGAAATACGGCCTCAAAGCGGCTCGTCGCGCTCCGCAGTTCAGTAAGAGATAAGCAGTCCTTTGCGAACATGAAAGATATGGAAAACCCACAGACAGTTTTTGTTTGTGGGTTTTTTGTGAGACTGATCATGATATACTCAAATGGAATCAAATAAGAATAGCGGGAAACAAAACATTTCATTTTCAGATACTCGTGTCAGGAAGCGAGAAGGTGATAAGCAATGAGAATTTTAGTCATAGAAGATGATCTGGCCTTAAGTGCCGGACTGTGCTTTGAATTGGACAGTAATGGCTATCTGACAGTGGCAGCCTATAACTGCCGGAAAGCCAGACAGCTTTTGCAGGAGGATCCATTTGACCTTGCGATTATGGATGTGAATCTGCCGGATGGCAATGGCTTTGATCTCTGCAGAGAATTGAAGGCAATCAAACCGGAACTCCCCGTGATTTTTTTGACAGCAAATGATTTAGAGCAGGATGTGCTGAACGGATTCGACCTGGGCGCAGAGGATTATATTGCAAAGCCCTTCAACATGCAGATTTTTTTGCGGCGGGTAGAGGTGGCCATCCGGAGAGGAAGTAAAGCTGCTGCGGCTCCTGGGGACCGCTGGACGGACGGATTTCTTCTGTTGGATTTTGGCGCGCTGACGGCCGTGCGGGGCGGCGAAAAGCTGTCAATCACACCCAACGAATATAAGCTGCTGAAAGTACTGACCGAGAATGCTGGCAACATCATTACCAGACAGACTCTGCTGGAACGGCTGTGGGATTGTGATGGGAATTTCATTGATGACCACACACTTACGGTGACGATGAACCGGCTTCGGGCGAAGATCGAGAAGGACGATCATACCTATATCAAGACCATCCGTGGTATGGGGTATATCTGGACGGGAGGCAGACAATGAAGAAGCACGCGAAAGCTTTAAAAATTCTGATGGTTTTGGCAGCAGCGGTGCTTTTTTCTTTGCTGTGCCGGATATTGTGGGCATCTGTTCCCCGTTCCAGTGTTCGTTACAGCCTCTTGGCTGTGACTGGCGGTATTTTTGTATTATCTGGTCTGTGGATCTGGTTTTGGAAGAGACAGATCTTTCACTTTGCAGACGAAATATGTGATACGCTGGATGCCTTGATTTCCGGGAGACAGCCGGAGCTGGAGCGGCCTTATGAGGACAGCGTGACAGCCAGGGTACAGGGAAAGCTTCTGCAATACTATGACGTCATGAACGAGGGCAAAGTGCAGAGCCAGCGGGATAAGCAGACCATTCAGGAGCT
>CAJTYJ010000053.1 GCA_910583895.1 uncultured Lachnospiraceae bacterium | reverse complement strand
CATCCGTACAGTGGGTACCCGTGGCCGCACAGGCCGCCCACAGATCGTTCCTGTCAGCAAGCTGCATATACACACCCTTGATCTCATGCCATCTGGCGATATCCACAGCAGAATATTCCATCAGTTTCCTCTGGGTTGCTTCCAGAACAGCCTCCTGGTCACCATCCTCCACACATCGGTTGACTTCCCCGATCACTTTCCAGAATGTCTCCTTATCCATACCAGCCTCCTTTCCGCAGCCTGCCAGAAAGACAGGCCGCATATAAGCACAGTTTCCTTTCCTCAGATCCCGATGATCCCCCAGATATAAAGCGGGGCCGTCAGCATGAACACCAGGCAGGCGAACAGGATCACCGGTGGAGCCCATTCGATCTGTCCGTGCTTGCGGTAGTCCATATAGGCCGTCCCCACCTTCACGAAGAACAGCACGGCCAGGATCAGGTCGATGGCCGGAAACACCACCTTGTTGACCACAGTCTTGATCTGGGCCGATGCTGTGGTCCAGGTTCCTTCAATGGCCCCTGCCACATCCCCGGTCCCGGCTGCGAAGGCAGTGGTGGCAAACATCATCGCCAGGAACAGGCTCACCGCCAGCATTGCCATCCATTTTTTCTTTCTCATTGATTTTTTCCTCCTTTTTCTCTGATGATCTGTTCTTTTATTCCATCCGAAGCTCCGGCCTGGATGTTCTCATTTCCAGGAAATCAGCAACCTCGAAGACCTCCGGCTCCCCATAAAACCTTAAATCTCCCCGGAATCCTTTCTTCAAAAAGCTGAATTCCTCTGCCAGATCCAAAAGCTCCTGCGGCGCATCCACAGGCATTGCCTGTCTCCAAATGACCCAGTCCCCACTCTGGTACCTGGGCTGCAGCTTCAAGATCACATACTCCTCCGGCACAAAAGGGGGGTAGTGTTTCGGGATACCACCCATTGCATAGTAGGGCTTTCCTTCCTGCATCACTGTCAGCTCCATCAGCCGGAGCGTATCCTCCAGACAGCTGCACACCCAGCATTCCCGGTCCCCGAAACGGCGCAGCCTGCCATCCTTCCGGATCCCGTCCAGGTTCTCTCTCTTTGTATAATGGTAGACGGCTCCTTTTGGACGCTTTATCCTTTCATATGCCATGCTCCTGCCCTCCTATGACGGATCCTGCGGGGCGATATGCCAGTCCATCCACAGATTTCCCCGGATGCTTACACTGTCTGACAGGTTCATGGACAGCATCCCGGCAGGGGTCCAGCTGTCGATGAGCCAGGTGTAGGGGGTATAGCTCCCGTCCGGGTACCAGATCGGCGTGAAATGGGTCCTCCGCTGATAGGTGCTGTACTCGTTTTCCTGAAACTCAAACCGTGCCTGGTACCCGCTCCCGGTCCGTTCCAGGAGACGCCAGAACCGCCCATACTGGAACTCCGGGAAATACGTCACCGCATTCTGGGCCGGAGTCGTGGCCGAACTCTGGCTGGTACTGACCCTGGCTGTCACAGTTTCCTGGATCCCGTAACCGGATTTCAGCGTGCTTCCGGAAGCGGTGGGGTTCTTCCCATCCGGTGTGATCCCCATAGTGGCCGACAGGCTTGCATGATAGGTATCCAGGTCAAACTCCCACCAGCCATGGTCGCACCAGTAGCCGTCATCCTCCCCTCTGCTGTGCCATACCCAGTGTTCCTGCCACCAGGGCCTCCATACGCTCCAGTCCGAAGAGGTTCTCTGCTCCTTTACCGGCATGGGACCAGGCGTGAACCCGTCATTGCGGTCATCTGCCTGGGGGTCCGGTGGCGGGTTCTGATCCAGGTCTACGATGTTGGCGGTGATCACGCTCTTTTCCGCATGTCCCCTGCCGGTTGCCGAGACGGTGATCTCCATCACCTGGGGTGTGGCCGGGGTGGTCCAGCGGATCCACACCAGCTGGCTGTCTCCGGAAGGGTAATACACGTTGTTCACCCGCATGGTCCGCCCGCCCACATGGAAGGTCACGGATACCGGATGGTCCGGATCCGCCTGGCCTCCCCGCACCATGACCGAAGTGATAACCTCCGTGTTCACCCGGTATTCGTAATCATAGACAGACACTGCCGGTGGAGTGACCACTTCATTGAACCGAACAATGCCAAGGCCCAGGGAGGATTTCACCTCCTGATTGGACCGGACGCCGGATCTTGGCCCTCCCCACGCCGGGAACCCCAGGTCCCCGCTTTCCAGAAACATGGACAGCGGCAGGTTCTGGAAGGCCACGGTGGGCAGCACCCTGCGGACAGCTCCCCCGGTCACCTCATCATAGCAGGCGGCCTCAGTGGCGGTCATGGCCACGTACACTCCCTGGAATTTCACATACATCACCGGTTCCAGGAACAGCTTGTACCTGCCGCCAATCAGGGTATCGAAGTCCATCCCCACCAGCCCGGCGATACTGCGCACCACCTGCTCGTCTGTAAAATAGCTCTTGATCGCCTCAATGCTGGCTGCCCCCAG
This sequence comes from uncultured Lachnospiraceae bacterium, assembly GCA_910583895.1. Classification (GTDB taxonomy): domain Bacteria; phylum Bacillota; class Clostridia; order Lachnospirales; family Lachnospiraceae; genus Hominiventricola. The sequence goes on along the minus strand of CAJTYJ010000053.1, from coordinate 20,272 downwards.
GCTTTTGGAACTGATGATCCTGGGCAGGGACTGGCCGGGGTTCACATACTGGTAGACTCCGGTATCCGGCGCGATCCCCTGCCCTCCCAGGTAGGAGATCTTGCACACCTTCCCAAAGGAATAGGCGATGTTGCTTAAGCGCTTGTTGGTCAGGTCGATGGGCACGGTCACCGGAGTCCCTCCTTCCGCCTCCACCACCGTCACCCGCACACCCTCCATGCCCGGTGTCCAGCTGTTCTGGTTCGTTCCCTGCCCCATGCCCCCGCCTCCACTGTCAATGTTTCCTTCCCCCACAGCATAGGCGGTGGAAGGGAAAAGCAGCAGACAGACCAGCAGACCTGTCAGCACCTTCAGAAAAATCTGTTTCATTCGGCTCCTTTCTGTCCGTAGACCGTATCATTCCTGCATCGCCGGACGATATTTTTTCACAAAATCTTGTCACGGAACATATACCCGCGAGCATACTTATTTGCAAATGATTCGGTATCTTTTATGGAAATACAGGAACTGTGTTGGCAAATCATTTGGCTCACGGGTATAACTCCCGGTGACAGAAAAAGCACCGCCACTTTGACGATGCCCTTTTCCTGTCCAATATTTTTCTTTCTGCCATACCGTTTCTCAGTCCATGGCCCCGATCTTGTTCCCGTTCTCATACATGTCCCCGGCTGTGGTCCCCGAAGCGCCTCCGCCCTGGTTCTCCACCCATCCGAAGCCGGGAATGTAGATCTGCCCTCCGGAAGTGTCCCCGGCCTGTGGGGTACCCTCCGGCACCACCGGCTCTTCCGGCCTGGTCCCTTCCGCATGTTCTTCCGGCACCGGCTCTCCTTCCACCATCTCCCCATTCGGTTTCTTTGTAGGGTCGTGAAGGATCTCCTCCGAGACAGCCTCCGGCTTTGTCACCTCCTCCTGGAGCTTCTGCTCTTCTCTGTCCGTCTGAGGCGGAAGGGCCTCCTGCACTGTTTCTGCAGCTCCCGTTTCTGTTCTTACGACCACTTCCGGCTCTTCTGCCTCATGATCGTCACGCTCTCCTTCTGTTCTTTCCAGTTCGATATCCACCCTGTGTGGAAGGTCTGCCAGGATGATCCGGGTATCCTCGGTCTCTTCCGGAAGGATCACATCCTCCGCCCCAGGCTGCTTCCTGAACCGGCTCCCGATCGCCACCGCCAGTACGATGCAGATGACGGCACCCCCTGCGATTAACATCCATTTTTTCTGTTTTGGATTCTGTTTCATGCTTTTCCTCCTTTTTCAGTGAATCTTACGTTTCCAAGTACCGGTATGCATCTCTTTGTACGACACAACATACCCGAAGTTTTTCCAAAAGTCCAACATTATCGTATGGAATTTTCAGAAAACTTCCATATATCCCGCCTGTACCTTCAGACGCATCCGAAGAGACGGAAACACCTTCCCGGCAAACCGCACCGGCACCTCCAGCATGACCATGGCATCCGCCTCGAAGCGCTGGGCATTCCGGGGATCTGACGGGGCCAGGGGCGCGTTCCGGATGGTCACCTGCAGGCCGGTGATCTTATATTCCAGCACGCCCTCCGCATATTTGACATGGGCACCGCCTTCTGAATGGGTACCCAGCACCCGGTCCAGCTCATAGTAAATGTCCCCGTCATCCACGGTAGCCTCAAAGCCGGAACCATCGCTTGTATATCCCCCGGAATACCCTTCCCTTACCCCATGGTACACGTTGGCGTAATTGTCGTTGACCACCACCACGATGGCATCCTGCACCGCTTCCTTCACGCCGGCAGCCATCAGGTTCAGACGCAGATACTCCATGACCCCGCACAGAATCAAAAGCAGAGCCAGGGTAATAGCGATTACCAGAGGAAAGGACACTCCGCTCTCATCCCTGAAACATTCCTTCAGCTTCCTCATTTCCAGTACACCTCCGATTTTCCGGAGGCTTCTGCCTTCAGCGTCACCGGAAAGGAGCCGAAGCTGCCGAACAGCCCCAGGTCATACCGGTAAGTCAGCTGGACACTGACCTCCTCGTTCAGCTGGATCCGCCCGCTCTTTGACCACTGGATCTCAGGTGTCAGGCCCGTCTGCTCCGTCAGCACCGCCGCCCGCCTGCTGGTCTCGCTCCCCACCCGCCCGGAAATCTCCGCCTCCCGGCACAGCTCCGTAGCATAAGTATCCAGCTGCTGTTTGGCAATGAATACCGGCAGGAGCTTTACGGACAGGGCCAAAACCAGAAAGACGCACAGCACCAGCACAGCGATATCGATGTAGCCTTCCCCTTTTTCCTCCTTCCACAGTTTCCTCAATGCTCCCTCACCTCCTGTGCCTTTTCCTCCCCGGTCAGCTGACAGAGTTCTTCCAGCAGACGCTCCCTGCTCTTTTTTTCTTTCTGTTCTTCAGTCATTGGCCCTCCTTCCTTCACTCCATTTTGATTTCTATCTCTTCCCCTGACACCTGCCCGGCTTCCTGCAGTTTTTCATTCAGGATCTCATAGTACAGCTTCTCCCCATCCATACATCCTGTGTCCAGGTCGAATCCCTGGAGCCTTGGATATTTGGGAAGTTCTCCTCTGGCCAGCCGGCTGATCCGGTATTTCGTATACCCCATCTTCTCCAGTTCCTCCTGAAGCATGGGCTTCCCATCCACCACATAGGCCCTCCTTGTTTCCTTTTGCATCTCCTTTAGGACAGCGAACACATCCTTGTCCTCGTTCCGGCATTTCCGGGTATAGAAAGCACTTGCAGTGATGCCAAACTCCCGCAGGAGTCCTGCCATGGTCTTATAGTTCCTTCCCCGGATCCGGCAGTGGGGAATATAGTTCAGCATCTCCTCCTTCCCCATCCCCAGCCGTTCCTTCATCTGGTTTAACACATCAAACTCCTCCAGAAAAGTAAGGGGCTGGCTCCGAAGCTGCTCCCTCACGCACAGGACTGAGATGCCGTAGGACCGGCAAAGATCGATCTGACTCTCATACGTCTTTCCCCGGTAGACTGTCTCATTTTTATTTCCCATTCCTTTGATGGGCCGTGTCAAGGCCTCCTTAAGATCCATCCCGTATTCCAGACGGAAGTACACATTGGCCGGCTGTATCCGGTATGCGGCACACAGGTCCCCGAAATGTTCATAGGTCTTTCCCTGGAATTGAACCGGTTCCGTCTCCAGCGCCTTCTTCACTGCTTCCTGGAGTCTTACCCCTTCCCGCACCTGACTGACCAGATGATAGTGGCTGATGCCAAACACCATGGCGACCTGGGACAGGCTCTGGTACTCCTTCCCCCATACCGCCATGTCACGGCTGGCATATCCTCTGGCATATTCCACGGACTGTCCGATATCCTTTGTCCGGTAGTAGGCATGCTGCAGGATAGAAAGCGGAAGGTCCAGCTTTTCCGCCATGGAGCTTAAAGACGGATACTGCACACCCTCATACTCTGTCTGGATCCCATTGGTCACCTTCTCTCCAAGGGCAGTCTCCACGGCCTCCTCAAGTGTCCACCCTGAACAGAGGCGTCCTGTCACCCTTTTCTCATCAATTCCATACTCCTGGCACAATTCTTTCCTGGAGCCGTATTCCTTTCCCTTATAACTGACCGGCTTTGGCGGCATCTTTCACCTCCCCTAAAACATACTCCCCATGGATTTGATGATCTCGATCACAATGATCGCCAGGTACATGAACAGGAAGCACATCAGCATCACAAAGCTGAACACCCGGATTTTCGGCGGGATCTTCTGGGCCTCCTTCTTTAACCGCTGCAGCTCCAGCTGCTTGAAGTCATGGGAGAGCATCTGGAAATACATGGCCCCGTCATCTCCCCGCAGCACCCCGATGAGCCCTCGGACCACATCGGAGAGCATGGGGGAGTTGAGCCTGGCCTCGAACCGGGTCAGGGCCGCCTCATAGCTGCTGGAACGCATGTCCGCCACCAGCACGTCCAGCTCCCCGGAAAACTGCTCCCCGGCATTCTTCTTATAATTCTCCACGATAGAAAGCACATCCCGGCTGTTCTTCAGTTCCTGCTCGATGGTGGATACGAACCGGGGCAGCTCCGTCTCGATGACGCCCCGTTTCTCGGCAAGCAGCTCATCCGCACGGTTGATCTCCTTAAAATACACCATCACCGCAAGGAACACCACGATCACCGACAGCAGAGGGAATAAAAGCAGTACCGGGAGGATCCCCAGCATCACAGCCCCTGCCTTCACCAGTGCATATGCCTGATAGGTCTCCGGCTCCAGGTTCAGTCCGCTGGCCTTCAGGATATTTTTCAGGCGGCTCCTCTTATAGGCATCCATCCGGATATAAGGGGCAAACCTCGCCGCCAGTATCAGTAAATAGGTCTCCAGCGTCTTTGCCGCCGTCTTTTTCTCCCTGCCCGTATTGACCATGGCTTTTGAGGTCTGAAGGTAGGGAAGGCGCAGCAGATCCGCTGTCACAAAGAACAGCCCTCCTGCCAAAAACACCCCAAAGGCCGCCAGCAGCCCCATCATCAACATGGTTGTCACCTGTATCACCTCCTGTACTCTAACGGTTTGGTCAGACGGATGACCAGGGCCGTGGAAACAAAGATCAGGGCCGCCGTCACCGCCAGGATGATCTGCCCCACGGTTGTGAACATCAGTGTCTCATACCAGCTGCGGTTTAGAAAATACATCAGCGGAATGTTGCCGATCACCAGAAAAACCATGGTGATGAATTCTTTTCTCGGCTCCGTCACCAGAAACTCCAGCTCTGCGTTCACAATCCGCATGTCGGACATCTTGTTCACGATGGGAGTCAGGGTAGTCTTTAAGCTCCGGTCCAGCTGGCAGTCGCTTAAGGCATCACACCATTCCTCGAACACGTCATTCTCGATCCGGCCCCGCAGAACCTTCAGCGCCGCCTCCACATCCGGGTTCACCATCTTTACCTGGGTGACAAAATCCCGGAACACGTTCTGGACGGGAGGATTTAAATAATGCAGATTTTCCTCCACTGCTGTCAAAATGTCTTCGTTGCGCAGGTATGCCGTAGTGATGATGGAGAGGGCCGTCTCCAGTTCCGCTGATACATTCTTTTTATAGTGGTTTGCGGTCAGGCGCACATACCAGAATGGTATGAACAGAAAACCGCAGGCCATCACCGGTGCCAGAAAAAAGTTCCCGATCATGATGGCAAAGGAGCCGCCTGCGGCGAACAGGGCAAGACTCACAGCACAGACAAGAGAAAATCGATTCCCTCTCCCGGTCATCACAAGAATGTCCTGGGCCTCCGTGATCTCCTTCTTCAGAATCCCCGGCCTCTTTCTTCTGGTGGCCTCGTTGATCTCCTCCTTCAGCGTCTTTGGTTTCCGCAGAAGAAAGGAAAACAGGTCATCCGTAAATTCCACCGGCCTTAAGCGCAGCAGAAAGAAACAGCCGGCGATCATCCCGGCACAGGCCAGTAACTGGATCATGGTCATTGTTCTACACCCCCTTTCAGGCGCTCCAGCACACTGCCGGGCATCCCGTTCTCGGTCAGCCTCCTGGCCAGTCCCTCCGAAATGGGATTGACCCTTCTGTGGCTGCCTTCAATGATAAATTTCCCCTCCTCCATCCGGTTCTCCGTGATCTCATACTGGAACAGGGGCCGAAACTGGCGGCTCCCATCGGCACAGATCTCACATTCCATGATCTCCATCAGGCGGCGCTGCCGATTCTCCAGCTGCTTGCAGAAGGCCACGATGGGGTAGGCCTCCGTCACATAGGCCATCAACGTCTCATCGCTCATGTCCACCGCACGCTTGCATAAGGACACCATCCTGCGGTAGGTGGCCTCACAGCTGTTGGAATGGATGGTGGTGATCACCGCCACGCCGGTTCTTGCCGCCTCCTGGGCCGCATTGGCCTCCGGCCCCCGCATCTCCCCCACCACGATCACATCCGGGTTGAAGCGCAGGGCCATGTCTAAAAGGGCGATCTGGTCCACCCGCTGGCGGTCGTTCTCACTGTCGCGGGTCAGGGTATGGATGACGGAATTGCTCACCTTCCCCTCTTTTTCCCGCACCAGGGCCAGTTCCCTGGAACCGGATTCTATGGTGTAGATCCGCTTCTTATCCGGGATGGTGGTCAGAAGCCAGCCCATCAGGGTGGTCTTCCCGGAACTGGTAGCCCCTGCCACACAGACCGAGATCCCATAGCGGACACATTCCGTCAAAAAGTCCAGCATCTCCCCTATCGCCGTGCCGCCCTTTACAAAGTCAGCGGCCTGCATGGACTGAGGATTGACGATACGGATGGAAGCCGCCACCCCGATGTCCTCATCCACCAGCGGGGTCTTCATGGCGGCGATCCGGATGTTTTTGCTTAAATGCCCCAATACTGCAGGGCTTGCGTTGTCCAGCACCATGCCGGAGGTATGCAGCATCCGGCGCACCACGTTGATGGCATGCTGGGGGCTTTCAAACCGCTCTTCCAGCTTCTTCGTCTCCCCGCCTGCATACTGGACCTCGATGTCCTTCCAGCTGTTGATGTCGATCTCCTCGATGCCGGCCCCGAACACATATCTGGTCAGGAAGGAGAACTCCGCCATCTCCGTATAGATGGTGTCCACCAGTTCCTGGCCGCTCATGCCCTTGACGGCAATCCGGTAGTCCTGCACATATTTGGTGATATAACGTTTGATCTGGGCCTTGGTATCCTCCCCGCCCTCATCCATGATCAGCGTGGAATATTTACTGGAGATGTACTCCTGTACCTCCTGCAGGACAGAGGAGAAGTCCCTGGCGTTGTCCTGCGGAGAGAAGAACAGGTCATGGGTCCTAAGTGCCGTCCCGCCCTTCTGGAACTGCACCGCCTCGTCTTCCTCCTCCACATCCAGGACAGCCGGAGGCTCCATGGGAGCTGCGTGTGCCTGGGCATTGGTCACGCCCACCGTTGCAGTCGGGATCCGGGAGCGGGAAGGAAATGCCGGAGCAGCAAAGTTTTCCTTTTCTGCCGGTTTTCCAGGCTCTTTTATCACAGATAGATCAGAATCCTTCTCCCTGCTTTTTCCAGATCCCCCATTTGCATCCAACATTCTTTCGGACTCTCCCCTCCCGTTTTTGTTTCCGATATGTCCCTCTACCGTCCTGATATCCTGGCTGTCCCTTCCATCCGCCGTGCCTGCCCTCTGCCCATTCCCGGAAGCCGCCTGCCCCATTGCCGGGCCAAACAGTTCCTGCGATCTTTTTTCCCCTAACATCCGAACACCTCCCTGCTGACTGCTTCCAGTTCCTTCCGGAAGCCCCGGCTGTCCCGAAGAGACAGGTCTGCCAGAAGGTTCCCGGCCAGAGTCTGTCTGGCAAGTTCCGGGGAATGGGGCAGACGGAAGGTCACGTTTCCAAGCACCTGTTCCGCATGATCGCTGGCTTCATCCGTCCTTACGTTGCTGGCCACCTTATACTGCTTGTCCGCATCCCATTTGTTGTCCCGCAGGAGAGGAAGCTGGCTGGACAGGTAGCTGATGCTCTTCAGATCGCAGTTCACCAGCCGCAGCACCGCATCCGATTCCATCAGGGCCACCGCCGAGAGGATGTCGTTGGCGATATAGCTGCCGCAGTCGATGATGATATAAGGGGCGATCCCTTTCAGGCACTGGATCAGCTCCGATGCCTGGCTGGCCGTAAAGGGCGGATAAGTGTACTCGTTCTCTCCCTTTAACATCCCAAGGAAGGTGAGACAGCCGTACTTCTTATGAGTGACCAGGTTGTGCTTCACCAGGGATTCCGACACCCGCACCGCCGCCAGAACGCTGCCCAGGGAATGCTCGCATTCCAGTTCTCCGGGCGGGCAGATGCAGGGCAGCATGGGGGCGGTCATATCGCACAGCAAGAGGATGACGTTTTTCTTCTTCCCTGCCAGATATTTGGCCAGCTTCACCGCCACGGTGGTCTTGCCGCTGCCAGGGCTTCCCCAGACTGCCAGCACCTGGTTCGGGGAGCCGTACCCGTCATACTCCGCTTCCCTCTGGCCGCCATCCTCCCTGCGGCCAAAGATTCCATTCTTTTTAAAGTTCATCTACTGCTCCTCCCCGTCCCCGCTGGCAGGAGCCTCCCTGTCTCCCTCCGTGTTCGCTGTGTCCTCTGTTTTTTCGCTGCTTCCTTCTTTCTGCTCTGAAGATTCCTGTGTCTCCTGGGAATCCGCCTCATCTCCTGTGCCTTCCGCTTCCCCTTCTTCCGTTTTCTCTCCTTCTGTTTCCTCCCCTTCGCTGTCCTCTTCCTCCGGGGCATACAGCGCTTCCAGCAGTTCGTCCTGGGCTTCTATGAATTTCCCCGCATTCTCCTTCGTTCCCCGGTACACCAGGGAAAGGTGCAGCTTTCCGTCCGCCTCCAGATCCGCCAGCACTTTGCTCTGTTCCGGGGACACCAGAAGAGTGACCGTTCCCGGAAGCTCCCGGTCCTCATCCTCCGCCTGTTCTCCGGTATTGGCATCGTAGCCGCTGTTGGCCGTGACGGCGATGACCTCCACATACTGCAGTTCTGCCGGGATAACCGTGACTCCCTGCTTCTTATAGTCCGGGGCAATGACCGAGACGATGTCCCCACTCATCAGCTTGCCGGACAGACCGTTGGCAAAGGCCTTGACCGTGACGGAGATAGCCTGCTTCTCCCCGTTCAGGCTGTAGAGATAGGCATTCTCCGCCGCAGGGGCATCTGCGATCTTGGAGCTGATGATGTAATCGCCGGGAACCATGTCCGCAGAGGCGAACCTGCCAATCACCGTGGCCGTATCCTTCACCACACCTTCCGGAAGGTTGTAGCCGCCCACCTCCACCATCCGTACCATATCCTTTGTGATCTCATCCCCCAAATGGATCTCCTTCACCACCCGGACGATCTCCACCTTCTGGCTCATGGATTTGTTGAACAGCGGGGTTACCGCAAAACAGATGATCAGAGAAAGGATGATGCAGATCACCCCGATCACCGTCCGATTCTTAAAAAAGCTCATTGTTTCCTCCTTCCGATACAAGGCTGCGGCAGCCTGTATCCTTCCGGCATGCCGCAGTCTTTTCCTTATTCACAGTTTCTTTTTAGCAGGGCGATCCATAATGCTTCTTACGGCGGCGCAGTACACAGAAAACTGCGGCGGACACCGAAGCAAGGGCACCTGCAACAAGCAGGATTTTCTTCATACGCATCTCCTCCTTCCTGAAAGAAAAACAGGCTGCCGGATCCGACAGCCATAAACAGTTTCCAAAATGCCCCCTGTCACAGATGGTTGACATTTTCCCGCAGGAAGCACACCTTCTCCCTATGGAAGAAAGTAAGCTGCCAGAAAGCCGGCAGACAGAAATGGAGCCATGGGCCGGGCTTCCTTCCCCCGCAATCCTCCTGAAACGACCAGGCAGGAACACAGCATCAGGAACAGCCCGATGAGGCATCCAAACATCGCATCCCAGAACCCCAGGACCAGGCCGCAGGCTGACACCATCTTCACATCCCCACCGCCCATCCCTCCTCCCATGGCCGCAACCATGAAAGGTACCGCAGCCAGGAGTCCCCAGAGATTCGCTGGCCGGAAACACAGAAGCGCCGACAATGCGATCCCCAGGTTCAGGATATCTGGGATGATATGCTCCTGGTAGTCGATCCAGGCCGCTGCCAGTAACAGCGCCGCAAACAGGACCGCCTGTACCAGTGCCGGGATTTGTCCCAGATGGCAGACATCTGTACTCTTCAGTCCGGACAAAAGCCAGGGAGCCGGCAGGATCAGGGCTATACCAGCCCTAGCCGGCATAGTTGAACATTTCCTGCACACGGCGGGTCAGCGTGGGCAGGACCGTCTCATCGAACAGCGCGTACAGGCCTGCCAGCACCAGCGCCCCGATGACCACTGCCATCAGGATCTTGATGGCAGTATCCACGAACCCTTCCCCTGACCTGTTGGTGAGTGCCTGACGGATCTGGAATGCCCTGCGGGACACACGGTTTCCTAACTGGATCATTACTTTTCTCAAAATCGTCTCCTCCTTTTTCTGCTGATAAAACAGACGGAGGCAGGCGTACAGATGCGCCTGCCTCATCCGGCACCTCCCGTTCCATCGGGAGATTGCCGCATTTCTTTGGTCTCTTTGGTTTCTGATTCTCTCCGTTTTCTGTCGATCTCCTGCCTGCCGCTGCTACATGGATATCCCGCCCATGCCCTCCTCCTGCTCCGGATCCTCCTCTTCCTGGAAGTTGGCATCGTCCAGGTCCGGTTCCTCCCCGGAAACCTGCCCTTCTCCCGCAGTCTGCGCTTCCCCGGAAGTCTGTTCCTCTCCCGAAGCCTGCTCCTCCTGCATGGCCAAAGTCTGGGTATATGCTTCCCTGACCGCCTGATCGAACTGTTCCCGCAGGCTCCGGCTTTCAAAGAAGCAGGCATCCTTGTATTCCCTGGTGTCCGCCATTTTCGTCCTGGGCATCACCACCGTCAGGTCATAGTCGTCCTCCTTGATCTTAACGTTTCGGATGGTGCAGATCCCGGCCAGTTCCACATCTGCTGTTGCCAGGAATTCTCCTCTCCGGCTGTCCGTGTGGATCGCCACTCCGGTTACCGGCAGAACCTCCGACTGTGCTGCTTCCTGCTGGGAAGCCTGTACGGCTGTCCTCTGTGTCTGGTCATCTCTTCTCGGCATTCTTTTTCCTCCATCTTCTTTTTTATCTAAATCCCCGTTGGGGCTTCAGAGCTTCTTTCCTGCAGAAAGCCGCCACAAAAAGCGGCGGCCTTCCCTCTCCTCTATGATGCTTCTGTATCTGCTTCCTGCTCTTCCCTGGCTTCTCCCGCCTCAGCGGTATTCCTTTCGGCTCCTTCGGCCTCCGTCCTATTTTCTCCAGCCGCTTCGGCCTCGTACCGTTCCAGTTCCCTCGTGATCAGACCGATCACAAACTCCCTCTGGCTCAGTCCCGGATGCTCTGCCAGGTATCCCTTTACCCGTGCGAACAACTCCTCCGATACCTGGAATGCCAGCGTCCTTGTCCCGTTTGCCATCTCTTTCCCGCCTTTCTTAAAATGTTCCTCCAGTACCATCTCCACATACTGCGCCAGGGTCAGCGCAAGGGCCTCCTGCTCCTGCTTCACCCTCCCGTGCAGTTCCTCCGGGATCATGGCACATAAGTTTTTCCGTTTTTCCATAACCGTCTCTCCTTCCTGTAAGCCAAGTATATGGAAAACCGGGCGGAATAGCTATGACCAATACCAACAAGGATTTCCCATAAAACGAAGCATATCCACTACAATGTCATTTCGCCCATGCCCTGAGACATCTCCTCCTTCTGGAACAGGGACGTATAGCTGCCCACCGCATCCGCAAGCGTCTTATAGTCTGCCGTTGTCGGCTGGCAGACATACCAGGCAAAGTCATTCCCGTCTTTCCAGATATGGGGGGATATCCCTTCCCGGAAGTTGGGATTTGTGGTCTGCTTTCTGCCCAGCACCTCCGAAAACCGCAGGAGCAGGCTGTCGATCGGTCCCTCCTTCCGGTTCAGCAGGGTCACCTTCAAAGCGGAATAATGGTCTGCCACCCCTTCTGTGGCAAACTCCATCCGTACCCGGATATCTTCATCCAGCTTGCCATAACATGCGCGGCCGGCGAAGATGGTCTCCTGAAAAGACAGCCCATGCTGAAACAGCTTCCTCATTTCTTTTTCAAAAAATGTCATCACAGCCTTCCCCTTTCTCTCACATGCTCATCTGAGGTGCTGCCTGGCCCTGATCCGACACCGGCTGGTTCTGGTTTCCCTGATCCTGATTCTGGTTTTGGGACAGGGACTGGTGGTAGGCATGTAATACCGCCTCATTCAGCTGGCTTCTGGCCTCTTTGGTGCAGGGGAAACATATATCCTTATACTCTCCGTTCCCTGTCCGGTAGCTGGGCATGGAGACGAACAGGCCGTTTGTCCCTTCCATGACCTTCAGTCCCCGGATGGCGAAGCTCCCGTTTAAGTTCACCGAGGCCGAAGCCCGGCAGCTCCCCTCCGGATAGAGGGAATGGATTTTTACGTCATACTGGAGAGGGGCATATCCTCTTTCCTGCACGGCTGCCGCTGGCTGCACTGTTGCTGTTTTCTGTGTTTTTGCCATTTCCATCTCCTTTCCGGCTGTCAGCCTGAGTAGCTGAACATCTCCTGCACACGGCGGGTCAGGGTCGGCAGCACGGTCTCGTCAAACAGGGCATACAGCCCTGCCAGCACCAGCGCTCCGATGACCACCGCCATCAGGATCTTGATGGCGGTATCCACGAACCCTTCTCCCTTCTGCTCTTTCAGTGCCATATATCCCGCAAGGATCCTGCCGGATGCTCTTTCCTTTAAGTTCCTGATCCTGTTTTTCATGGTATGGTTCCTCCTCTTTTCTTTCTGTCATACAGGCTTTATTTTCTGTTCCCGGACATGCCGCCATTGCCGTCGCTACAGCTGCATGACAGGACTCTGCACCGGCTCCGGCCCGCCAAAGGCGATGGTCTGAAAGCCCCGCTCATCCACGTAGTGGAATTCGCTCCCCTCCCCGTCATACAGCTCGATCACATCCGACATGGACAGGGAATGGCCCGTATATCCCGGAGGATGCAGGCCCGTGTTGAACTTGTTGTAGATCTCCTCCAAGTTGTTGGTCTCGGCCTCCCCGTCAAACACCAGCTGGTAATCCTCCGGCGAAGGCTCCCCGAACCGCTCCCGCATCCGGTCATAGCCGATGAACTTCATATGCACGTCCACGGACGGCTTCAGCTGCCAGATCCGGATGTTCTTTAACACTGGACCGTCCGACAGATCATCCTGCCCATTCATCAGGCGGTCATAGACGCCGTCCCTCCATTCCACCTCCCGGATCCCTTTCTGCTTCTCCAGAAAACGGTTCAGCCCGTCACCGGAAAAGAGCGGGTCCACCACGGCCTTGTTCCCGGTAACATACCCGGCCAGGTTCCCGAAGTACAGGATCCTTCCGTTTTCCATGCGTATCCCCCGCACAGGGCATCCCTCCTTTCCTATGTGAGTTCCATGCTCCCGCCGTCCGCCTGCCCCTGCAGCTTCCGGAGTGTCTCTTCATCCGGGAACACCATTTTCCCGGCCACCACCTCCATCACGCAGAAATCGTCCCGGTCACACAGCATCACTTTATGCTGGTAGGGTTTCTGCATTTCAACATAGTCCATGGCTTCCTTCTCGCTGCACAGCCAGACCCCGGCTGCATAGCGCCCGTCTTCCAGAAAACTGTATCCGGAATAGAGCGGTTCATGCCCTTCTAATGGGAGCGCCCCGATGGGGCGGATCTGGGACAGCTGCAGCTTTGCCTGTTCTGGAAGAAGCTGCGGCTTTAAGGTTCCCAGGATCTGGGAGCGCCGGAAGCAGGTTACCTCCCCGTTCTCCAGGCTGACTCCTGACACGGTATGCTCCACGGAATCCGGTTCCGCCCCGCTCCCTCCTGTGCAGAAATAAAGCTGGTTCCCGCAGCCGTCCGGAAATGCATCCTGGCAGACCACGATCACTTTCCCTGTCAGGCACATGCCGTATCCAGTTTCCTCACAGTCCTCTGCTGTATAGGCACGCTTTTCATCCTTTTCTTCTGTCGGTCTATCCATCCCTTCATCCCTCCTTCTGGCGCATCAGCCCGGACAGGTCGGAGATCAGGCTCAGGCGGGTATCGTCCGGCATGGTCCGGATGGCCGCCCGCACATAGGCTTCCACTGCCTCCGGGGACTGATCTCCTACTTCAACAATGCTGACCTTCCGCACCGACACCTTTCCATCCTGCAATCCCAGGCCAACGATGTCCCCATACTCCATCCCGGCTGCATTCCGCATTTCCTTCGGAATCAACACCCGTCCTTTCTGATCCACCAGCTTGTACACGGATTTACCCATCCAAAAATCCTCCTTTCTCCAGGATCTCCATGGCCTCTTTCTCTGTCATGTCCAGTAGCCGGAGCATTCCATAAAACGGCCTTCTGGCTGCAGTCAGCGGTTCCTCTTTTCCGATCAGAACCGCCCCTTCCACGGTCTGGACCACCAGCTCTGCATCCAGTGGGATCCCTGCTTTTTCTAACAGTACATGGGGCAGCTTCATCTCCGCCTCTTCCGGTGGTTCCATACATTCGGCCTTCCAAAAACCTTCTGCAGAGAGGAACAGTCTCCCATAGCTGTTCTCCGCCCGGACAGGCTTCCGGCTGCCATAGGCGAGATACACCGGATCCCCTGGCCCTGCCCCCATGGTCTCCAGCACGCCAGGGGGCAGGATGAGGCTGCCGTCACCGGCAATAGCCCCCTTTACTTCCATCTGGTTCATGTCATCCACCTCCCTCCCCGTTTCCATCCGGTTCCTTTTCCCTTTTCAGTTCCTCACAGAATGCGGCTACGGCCTCCTCATCCCCATGGATGTCCGCCGCTTCCAGCTGTGCCACAAGCGCCGCGATCCGGGCGCATTCCTCTGTCAGCTCCTTCAGCCGGGCGCTGGGGCTGTAACCTCCACAGGTGCGGATATACCCCTTCACCCGGCAGTCGTAGAGTCCCGTCTTCTGACTTTTTAAGAGGGCAAAGTAAAGTCCCACCATGCATCCGTCCGCGATCTGCACTGCCGGCATCCCGTCCCAGCCTGCTAAAAGCCGCTGTTTCCCTCCGGTCTCTTCTTCAATCAGGGCTTTTGCCCACCGCAGTTTCTCAATCCCTTCCATCGTCACTCTCACCTCCCGGCATCCAGTCCCCAAACAGGCTCATCTGCTGCGGCCCGGCCAGCTTCCGCTCCTCCGGGTCATAGTTGGTAATGATCAGCTCCGGGTATTCACAGCCGTTGTCATACCGCTGCGCCAGGTTGTTGATCCGGGTCACCGCCGTGATCTGCCGCCCTTCATACAGATCCCGGATATACCCGCAGTCATTGTAGCTGACCATCCATTTCCCCTGGCAGTTGTTCAGGGTATCCCTAAGACGCACATGATCCTGCTTCGGGAACTCCACCGCATAGTGGTCCTCTGTCATGTAATAGGGCGGGTCACAATAAATAAAGGCGGTTTCCCGGTCATACTGTCGGATAAGTGCCTCAAAATCCTTGTTCTCGATCACCGTGTTCGCAAGCCTCCGGGACGCCTCCCAGATCAGGGAGAAGGTTTTTCGCACATCAAAGGGCTGGCAGCCGTAGGAAGTGCAGCCGCTCCCGTAGCTGTACCGGATCAGTTTGTAAAAGGCCACGGCCCGCCGCACATCCCCTGGGGACGCATTCTCCAGCATCAGGGTTCTCATATCCTCAAACTCCGGCAGGGGCAGGTTGTGCTTTGCCAGCTCCAGCTCCCTTTCCATAAACGGAGCATCAAACTCCCCCTTGTCCAGAAACTGCCGGATCACGTTAAATTCATCCCGGCTGTTTAACGGCAAAAACCCCAGGTCACGCAAAAACTCCCAGGTCTGCTCCCTGACACAGGAATATAAGTTTGCCAAGTTGGAATTGAAGTCATTGTAGACCTCCATCACCTTCCCGTCCGGCGACCTGCCAAACAATACCCAGCCTCCGCCCCCGAACACCTCGATGTAGCGGTCATAGCGGGCGGGGAACATGTCATAAATGACTTTCCGCAGCGCCTTTTTCCCGCCGACCCATGAAATAAAACTGTTGATCTTCTGTCACCTCCTTCTTCTGATTTACTGATACACATAGATCTCCTCTTTCTTATCCATCCAACCTTATCCATCCAACAACTGCATTTTTGCCTCATCACCAGACACCTGGCTCCGCTCTGTCACATGGCCTGGCAGGCGCATCCTCCCATCTGCAGGTCATCCTCCTGAGTCTCTGACAGTTCCGGTTCCCGGTCCAGGGATACCGAGCCATAGGATGTCAGCTTCATTCCTGCCGCTTCATACTGCTCCATTCCATACTGATAAAAACTGAATCTCTCAAAAGCCGGATCCGAACAGTCCACACCCAGGTTCTCCAGGCATTCCCGCCCATAGCCCGCATAACTGATCTGGCTGGGATCGAACACATAATCATCCAGCCGGTCTGCAAGCCAGATGGACCTCTCCACGCTTTTCCAGCCGTCAAACTCCAGGACGGCCTTGTATTTTACAAGCTCCTCCTGTGTCATCTCCGCCACTTTCCCCGCCAGTTCATTCAGCGCCTCAATGTCCTCATCCGGGCCAATGTGTTCTTCAAAGGCAGGGATCATGCTGCTGACCTCCAGGATCCTGTATCCGCTCAGACATGGTGCAGAAAGAAAACTCCATAAAGAGGCCATATCCCCGCTTCTACAGGGCAGTAAAAACCACCCATCGCCCTTTTCCGGATGCTCCCGTTCCTCGACACGTACAGACAAAAATGTTTTTGTCTCCGGTTCCAGCAGCGGCAGCTCCTGACCGTCATAGATCTCCTGCCAGCCTTCTTTTGAACGGAAGCAGTAACCCTCTCTGGTAAATGCGCCCTTTTCCGAATGTCTGAGATATGCCCCCACTTTTGCCGGATCCATCAGGGCAATCACTTCATCCGGCAGGTCCTGCAGGATCCGCACAAAGTCTCCGTCCAGCGCATTCTCCCCCAGATCCGTATCCTTCACGATACCGGGCAGAAAATCGAAGTATTCCAGGTTGACCGTGGCATTAATCAGGTCCTTGATGGAGCATTCATGGCCCCTGCGCTCGGTCTCCATACAGGCCAGCACCCCTTCATACCGGGAAATTTCTTTCTGGTCCATCTGCCCGACCCTGCCGGCAAGAAAGTTCACCTCCTGCACGTCCGCTTCTGTCCTGGCCAGCCGTTCCCCCAGGAAATCCGGCCAGCCCCGGAAGGTGATCATCCGGTACTCCCCGTCCACCGGTACCCTGGCCCGCTCCATGGCATCCTGCACCAGTGCTCTGACAGCAGGCACTTTCAGCTCCGCACCCCGGTATTCCGGGCAGTCTGCATATTTTGTTGCTGCGATCGTCACATACATCTACATCCCTCCCATCTGGGGTCCGCTGCTCTGCCGGATCCGGTCCAGGAACACGTCCTCCGGCAGGATCTCAAAGGAGTCTTCCGGCTGCCAGAACCTGACATACAGGATCCCGCCTTCCTCCTGGAACTCCCTCTGCTCAAAACCTTCTCCCCATCCATCGGAAGCCTGGCCGCTCCAGCTTTCCATGACCGTCCCCAGCTCCTGCGGGAGCAGCCCGCCCCGGCTCACTACGGTCATCACCCCGTACAGGCAGCCACTCACTTCCTCAATGCCGGGGAACATGCTGACCACCCGCTGTTTTAACAGCTGGTTATCCAGATACACGGCCAGTCCCCGGTCTCCTTCATGGGACCAGTCCTCCTCATTAATCCGCTCCTGTATGGCGGACGCATACTGCATCAGATCCCGCCCATCCAGGACAGACGGTGTCTCCCCCATATTTCCCCATTCATCCTCTTCAAAAAACTCCCCCTGGACCGGGCTGAACAGGCGGGTTGTGACCAGGTCTCCGGAAAACTCCCGAAAACGCCACTTATCGCTGGTCACGATGCCATGGGAGGTCTCCACCGCCCCGGTCTCCTCCATCAGCGCCTTTGCCATACGATCCATGTCCACGAACTGCTCAATAAATCCGTCCAGGTAGTAGACCTCGCTGTCCTCCAGGATATGGTGGACATACTCCTGCGGACTGTCCACGCCTTCCGGACACAGCCGGTAGTCCATCAGGTTCCCTGCAGCCTCCAGTGCTTCTTCCAGCGTTCTGGGACACTCTGCCTCCAGCACGGCATACAGCTGCTGGAGCCGTTCCTCTGTCCCATCCAGCACTTCTTCCATGAAAAATGTGGCCGCCCGGTTGATCTCCTCCGCCCCCAGACCGGCAGGCAGATAGTCCGTCAGGTCCTCCCGCCCCACAAAGGACGTATAAAAGCCAAATCCATCCAGGTTCTCCACCCCAAAATGTTCCCTTGCCAGCGCAATCCGCTCCCTGGGAGCCGGAACCGACAGGGCATAGTCCCCGTAGGGACTCCTGTATCCTTTCTGATACAGATGCAGCAGGATCAGGCCGCCCTTTTCATATCCGGGATGGATATGCCTGCCGTTCCCATAGACTTCCTCCGGCACGGCCCCTTCTTTCTTTAAGACCAGCCCGCTGGGGGAGAACTCCCCTTTATGGCGGAGGAAATAGGCGGAGGACACCCGCTCATGGTCCAGGAATCCTGCGATCTCTGCAGGGACTTCGATTCCCTTATCCTTTTTCAGCATCATCCGGGACAGCTCACTCTGGTCCGTCCCGTGGGGAATCCGTTCATACTGGTCCAGGTTGTAGGAGAGGTTGATGACCTCACTCAGGGTTTCCGGCTCTTCCATCCGGAGCACTGCGGAGAACACGTCCTGTTCCGTCTGTGTCAGATATCTGATCCGTCTGGCCAGGAAACTCAGTTCCTGGCGATTTTCCTTTTCTTCAAAGGAAAATCCTTTGAGCCGTCCTTCCAGGTAGGGGACGGACGTCCGCGCCTCCTGAATCAGTACTGGTGCCTCCGGCCTGGCATCCCCAAACTCCGCAAGAGCCTTATCCACCTCCTCATAGGAGGCTGGCAGCGTCAGGCAGACGGTCCTGCCCGCGTTCCTTCCGATATACAATTTCAACATTTCTTTTCTGGCCCCCTTCCTTTCCTCTCTTCTTTTTCTGCCATGATCCCGATCCCGTGCCGGCTGATCAGGATGCCGGTTAAGATCACCTGCAGGAGCCGGTCACCGATCAGCTCCGGGTCCCCCAGTTCCGATAAGGACAGTCCCGGCCTGCCGCCGCACATCTCCTTTGCGGCACACAACAGGGCGTAGCCATCCGGTTCTATGCCATGAACCGCCATCTCCCTGTAACGGATCCCGTTCTTTGTAATGCATGGTTTTGCCTGGTTCCATAAAAAATTGTCCGCACTCAGCAGGAACAGGGCCGCCGCCCTGCCATGGTCGGCGCACAAGGATACATAGTCGCCGTTCCCGCAGATCTCCCGGAACCTCTTTTTATGCTGGCCGCTCCGAAACATGAATTCCTTCACCTCCCCTCTGTTCTTCAGATTGATGATGCGGACAGCCAGCCGGGATGGTGGGATCTCCTCCAGGAAGAACCGCACAAGTTCCCCATATGGCGCTGGCTGCATCTGCTCTGGTCTTCCCCGGATGATCCCGGAGCGGCGGGGTGAAAATCCAGGGATCTGCCGCATCCCGGATTCCAGTTCCCGGAGGGCTGTCTCTTGCAAAAAATGTCCTCCCAAGCATCCACCTCCCCTAAGCCATCTCCATCCTGGGACTCTCCTGTTCCACAGTCTGGTTCTGGTCTGCCGCCTGGATCCCTTTTAATTCCTGTTCTGTCCGGATCCGGTTTCTGGAGGCTGCGCCAAAATCCACACAGAGCCGGCACTCTTCCTCACACTCAATGTCCTGTTGGACGAACCCTTCTCCCCAGCCGTCCGCCATCTGCCCGTACCACTCGCTCTTCAGACGCTCTGTCTCTTCCGGGGACAGTTCCTCCCGGCATTCCACTTTAAGAACTCCCCAGAGACAGTAATTCCAGACTTCTACAGCCGGATGCATGCTTACGACCTTTTCCTTTAAAGGTCCCTCATCCAGATATTCCGCAAGCCCTGCCCTGCTCTCCTGGATCCAGTCCTTTTCCAATGCCTTTTTGATCGTCCAGTCATATCCGCTCAGGGCATAGCCGTCCATGGACGTGCAGTGGTCCTCGCTGTCATAAAAAGCGCCCACCAGGGGACTGTACAGCCGCATCCCTGCAGGCACTTCTGATTCTTTAATCTTCATTTCCGCTCCTCCATTCTTCAAAATCCGCCAGGCTCATCTGCCCTTCCACCTGGAAATCCTCCATCCACCAGGAAAACACATCCTCCGCCGTCCGCCATCTGGTCTTTCCTCCGTCCCTGTGGATCACCTCCAGCATCCGCCCGAAGGCCTTCGTATAGGCATGCCGGTAGGTGGGGAACAGGGCAAACTCCTTCCACCGGGTCTTCCCCGCCATGGGGCAGCCGATGCAGCCTACCCGGAAGAAGCCCATGTCATACAGCGGATTCAAGGGGAGCCGCTCGCTGCGGATGTACTCCCATACATCCCGGTCCGTCCAGTCCACGATGGGATTGCAGATCCGCTTGCCCTTCAGGGCGCAGCTCTCAAACAGCCTCCGATTGTCATCATTGTCATTGTTCAGGATGATCTTCTTTTCCGGGTTGGCAGTGAAATTTTCATACACGCCCCGGTTGTTCCTTCGCTTCACGCTCTCCGCCCACCGCACCCCGGTGGTGATGAAGCGGTCCCGGCAGGTGGCCTCCTTCAGCACCTGACAGCAGTACCGCTGCAGTCTGGTAGGCGGGAATTTCTTCA
>CAJTYJ010000052.1 GCA_910583895.1 uncultured Lachnospiraceae bacterium | reverse complement strand
AAGGAAAACAATACTACAATCCGTGGTTTGACTGGGGAATACGAAAAGACAGAATTTCATAAAAATGACTCTATTGTACCACAAAAAGAAATACAGTCAGTTAATCCCAATATCTAAAAAGGCAATAGATTTTTTCTACTGCCTTTTTCTCTCACTTACACTTATCTGCTTTGAATTTTCAACTCGCTTTTGAGTGCCGCCGTCAGGATTGCAGAAAAATTCACTCCCGCCTTTTCAGCTTCAAAATTCAACCATGACGGTATTGTGCAGTTTTTCTTGACCGCCTTCATATCGTTCTTTCTGCGATATTCCCCAAAATCCACATCCACAAGCGTCACAATATCCACCGCCGAATCAGCCTTTACTGCTGATACTACTGTTGGTTCTGGTAAAGGATCTCCATCATCTTCCATATCAATTCCAACAACCCCTATTGCATCCCTTGCCATTTCGATTACATCGGCAATATCTGTGCCTTGTGTATTGATTTCAAAATCCGGCACATATGCCACAATAAATTTTTCTCCCTGGGACAGAATAACTGGATATGCTTTTTTCATTCTGCTAACCTCCTTATACATGACTTTATATATTATATCCTGCGGATACCTGGCTTATTTCAACCCGTTCCGCTTGATGATTGCTTTTGCTAAATCTTCATCTGTTTCTCTGTGCCTTACGATGCTCTCCCTCTTTCCGTCCTTTACATAGACATCATGGTTTCCACCGTGCCGTTTGAACTTCCAACCATTGCTTTCTAATAGCTTAATCAGGTCTTTTGTTTTCCTTCCGTTCCCTCCTCACGATTATAATAATACGCCCATTATACGTATATTTCAATGCTTTTTTGCAGAAAAAAGAGCATTTCTGCCCTTTGTTATCCATTCCCGCACCTCCGCTCTGTATTTCCCTCATTATAGCAATTTTAAGGAGGGGTTGCAATCAATCTTTATGCCTACATCGTTATCTCCTTCCCTTTTTCCTTATACTTTTCCTGTTTCTCCGTTCCTGACACTTTTGACTTGAACGCTTCCAGCTTTTCTTTTAACGATGTTCTCTGTACGGGCTTATCAGCCATTCCAGCCGTAAGTTTCAGCCCCTGCGGATTGCCATTATCCACTGCGTAATTATGTCTTGCATTTTCTACCGGGTACAGTGTTGGCGCATCTGCAACGCTTTCCCTTATTCCCGTTTTTTCCTCCTGCTCTGGCTTCTGGACATCATCGAGCTGTTGACAAACCCCTTGCCAAAAATATTTATATATTAAGAAAATATATATGTAAATTAATACTTGGGGTGGTATATTATGATGGCAAAACGCAGAGGCCAACAGATAGAAATGCATCTGATAACAATTGAAGATTTAGTTCCCATGGACCATCTGCTTCGGAAGGTAAATGATATCATTGATTTTTCGTTTATATTTGAAGAAGTCGTAAAAAAGAACCATGAAAAAGATGGATCGGAAAGGGATACAAAAGAAGAGCCGGGTTTGGGGAGGCTCCCCAACAAGCATTTTTGTGGGCCCCTAAAAATAAAACAAAGCACTATTGACCGTTTCGGTTATTTGTGTTATGCTATTCGTTGATAACCGAAACGGTTATTTGGAGGGAATAACACGATGGAAAAATTTCTTGCTCTATCAAACGAAAAGCAGGATACCATACGCAATGCGGCTCTGGCCTGTTTCGCAAAACATGGATATGAAAAAGCATCCATCAATGATATTGCGGTAGCGGCAGGTATCTCAAAGGCTTCCATTTTTCAGTATTTTGGAAATAAACAGGCACTCTACCAATATTTATTTGATTACTGCGCAGCTCAAATGAAACAAGCCTATAATATGAGCGCATTGGAGGAAACTGCGGATTTCTTTGACCGTGTATGGGAAGCCAGCGTTATGAAAGTGGAAAACTTGAAAAAGCACCCGCATATTGCGTCGTTTATTGCAAGCGTGGCAGCGGAACCGATGCCTGAATTGAAAGGAGCCATATTTTCAGAAGTAAATGAAAAATATATAGCATCGCTCGTTCTGCATGAGCAGGATTATAAAAAATTCAGACACCCGGAGGATGCAGAATTAGTGTTTCAGATGCTTATGTTGCTTGCAAAGGGTATGTCCGTTCAGTTGGAAAATGGAGTGGATTATGACGGCATGATGAAAGAGTTTCGAGAAATCCTGAATATGTTGAAACAAAACTTTTACAAGGAGGAATATCTGCCATGAGTGAACCCGTGATTGCCCTAAACAAGCTCACCAAAAGCTATGGAAAGCACCGGGGAATTGAGGAAATCAGTTTTGCGGTCGAGCGTGGTGAGATTTTCGGCTTTATCGGCCCTAACGGGGCGGGAAAGTCCACCACCATCCGCACCCTGATGGGGCTGTTGAAGCCCACCGGCGGAACCGCTTCTGTCTTTGGATTGGACTGTGGGCGGCAGGCGTCTGAGATTGCAAAGGATGTGGGGTATCTCCCCAGCGAAAACTGTTACTACAACAGTATGAAAGTCAAGGAAATGCTTCTTTATACGGCGGAACTCTATGGAGTGGCCAGTCATAATCGGATGGAAGCATTGGCAGAGCGGCTGAATTTGGATTTGTCCAGGAGGATCGGCGACCTGTCTTTGGGCAACAAAAAGAAAGTCGGTATCATTTCGGCCCTGTTGCCCTCCCCAAAGTTACTTATCATGGACGAGCCTACCAGTGGCCTTGACCCGCTGATCCAGCAGACCTTTTATGACCTATTAAAAGAAGAAAATGAACGCGGTACGACGATTTTCTTGTCCTCCCATGTTCTGAGTGAAGTACAGAGGCTTTGTGACCGTGTAGCCATTCTGCGGAAGGGGAGGCTGGTCGGCGTTCAATCCATGAATGAACTGCGGGAAAACGGCTACAAGAAAATTTCGTTGACTGCAAAAAACGCCATTCCAGAGAATTTCTTTTCTGTTCCCGGTACGGCTAATTTGGAGTGGAGCAAGAGCAAGACTTCTGTATCCTTTATGTTTAGCGGAACAGTTATGATGATTATGAACCAGCTTCATCGGCTGGAGCTGGAGGACATTTTAATTGAGGAACCGTCATTGGAAGAAATATTCCTCCACTACTACGAATAGGAGGCCTGTCATGCAGATTTTTCGATTTGAATGGAAACGGTCACAAAAATATATTCTGATTTGGGCCGTTACTCTTGCAGTATGTATTTTTTCCATGACGCCGGTTTACTATGGCATGGTGGAAACAGCGGGGGCGCTGCCGACAGGATTTGCACAGGGAGGCTTTTTTGAAACCGTCGATATTTCCCTTGAGCTTCTTACAAAACCTATGGGAATGTATTCTTTTCTTACGGGATTTTTCATGATCGCTGGCGGCATTTTCGGGATGCACCTGGGTCTGTCCTTACATACTAAGGAATATACGGAAAATACAGCGGAATATTTGTATACGAAACCTTGTGGGCGGCAAGTGATATACAAAGGGAAACTATTGTGCGCCCTTGCCGGGGTATGTGTAACAGGAATTTTTTATGTGATGGCGTCCTTTTTCACAATGACACTGTTTCGCCCCGGATTTCCAACAGGGGAATTTTTTCTGGTGGCAGGCTCCTTTGTCCTTCTCACTCTCTTTTTTGCATTGATGGGGACAATGGCGGGAGTATTCCGGCCCAATAACCGCTCTCCGCTTCTGACATCTGGACTGGTCGTGTTTATGGAATACTGCATTACCTCTTTTTCGAGGACTGTTGGCATCCGGGCCATTGGCTTTTTATCGCCGTTTTCCTTTTTCAGCCCGGCAAAGATCCACAGCTCCGGGTCTTATTCGTGGGATTATATGATCTGGTATCTATTTCTGCTGTTTGGGTTTGCTCTGCTGGCATACTGGAAAATCTTGAAGCGGGATATTGCGTTGGCTGTGTAAAGGAGGAAACGAATGAAGGCGTTAGTGAAAAACGAGCTGTGCTTAACAAGAAAAATGCTGCTGATCTGGATGGGAATCGTCTTGATTTTGTGCGGCTTCGCTTACTTTGAGTATTTGTCACTAAAGGACAGCCTCAATGAGCTGACAGGGCTCATATCGGATTTTCCCAAAATTCTGAAAGCTATGTTTGGCGTGAGCGGTGATCTGACCTCTGCTTTGGGTTGGTATGGCTGTATATATTATTGGGTCACGATGCTGACCAACAGCTATGCGGTCTATCTCGGTGTTTCGTGTATAGCGAAAGAACAGGCGCAGGGAACGGCGGAATATCTATTTACAAAACCAGTGAGTCGCAGCAAAGTTGTCTGTGCCAAAGCAGTTGCCTGTATATGTAATTTGCTTGCACTTGCGGTATTCAGCGGGTTATGTAATTATTTTACCGCCATTTTGCCGCTAGGCGGTTTAGAGCAAAGAGAAGCTGTTTTTACCACTACATTGGGCCTGCTTTTGACAGGGTTGACTTTGTTTGCAATCACGCTTCTGGCTTCCAGCCTGACGAGAACCTATAAAGAGGCCATTCGGATAGGCGCGGGAATATTATTGCTTTTTTATGGTATCAGTATCACCGCCGAATATCTTGAACTTCCAATGTTGTACTGTTTAACGCCATTAAAATTCTTTGATATTTACACAGTGGCAATGAGTGGAATACTTTTCTGTCCTGACCCTCAAACATACACATTAAATTGATTTCTTCCTTTAATCTTCTAATAACACACGTTTCCTTTCTACCATTTCCCCGATTCTCTCGATATATTGGGAAACATCCTTCACATTCTCGCACCGCTCGATCCGTCCGTCCGGGTACACCCGTTTTGACACACTTCCGGCTCCGAGGGCCACGATAGACTGCTTCTCCTCCATCATCAGAATATTGTAAATCCCCGCCTTCTCCGGCCCGGCATATCCGA
The DNA here is from genome assembly GCA_910583895.1 of uncultured Lachnospiraceae bacterium. Classification (GTDB taxonomy): domain Bacteria; phylum Bacillota; class Clostridia; order Lachnospirales; family Lachnospiraceae; genus Hominiventricola. The sequence continues at coordinate 18,273 of CAJTYJ010000052.1, read as the reverse complement.
CATTTTCAAAATTCCCAGCCATATTTTTCTGGCGATACAGGTAATACGGAGACAGGCCCATCTCTGCGCAGTATCTTGCGGTCATATCCATGATCTGCATATTGTTTTCCAGGCCCATCTCTTCATAGGTCTCCTTAAAAAGATTGAGCCTCGCCGCCCGCTTGATCGCCAGAGAATGTATGGTCACGCTGTCCGGTCTCAGTGCCGCCACTTCCTGCATGGTATGCTCCACATCCTCATACCCTTCTCCCGGAAGGCCAACGATCAGATCCATGTTGATATGAGTAAATCCCATCTCTCTGGCCAGCCTAAAAGCTTCCTTCGTCTGGGCCACTGTATGATGCCGGCCGATGATTCGAAGGGTTTCGTCTTTCATGGTCTGAGGGTTGATGGAAATCCGGTCAATCCCATAGTCCAATAGCACCTGCAGTTTCTCCCTGGTGATGCTGTCCGGCCGACCGGCCTCCACCGTATATTCCTGCAGATGCTCTGTATCAAAGACCATGCCGATCTTCTTAAGCAGGCGGTCCATTCGCTCGGGACTCAAGGTTGTGGGCGTACCCCCTCCGATGTAGATGGTATTCAGCTTTTTATCCCGAAACAGCTCTGCCGCACTGTCCAGTTCCAGAAAAAGCGCATCCAGATATGCATCCATCCGCTTCTCCCACAAAGACAGCGGATAGGAAGTAAATGAGCAGTACAGGCAGGTGCTGGGGCAGAAAGGAATCCCCACATACAGACTGTACCCGTCCTGATAATCAATGTTGCGCAGCACATACCGCTCCCGGTTTGCGATCATCACGCTTAAAGCTGCCTTTTCCTTGCTGGCCAGATAGTGTTCTCTCAGGTAGGCTGCAATCTCCGGGTTGGTCTTTCCTTCCTCCAAAAGCTGCATGGCAATCTTTACAGGACGAATGCCCGTAAGGCTCCCCCAGGGGAGCGACTGCCCGGTATAAGACGACAGAAGCCGATAGATCAGCCGTTTCAAATGATTCTTGGTCTCTTTCCGGTCCTCTGGGTCGATGGGATGCATCTTCTTCTCCCGAAGCTCCCCTGACTCGAACAACTCTGCCTGCACCAGGGTATCCGTAAGTCTCACGGCCAGACGGATCCTGGTATCCTCCAAAAAATCTTCCTGTACCCGGACCGACACCTCCTCTCTGGGAAAAAAAGCTTTCACCAGAGAATGAATATCATATTCAAAACTCGGCCTGTTTACTATTACTTCTATCATAATCTCTGTCCTTCCCTGCCCGTACTCTGTCTCTGTTCTGGCATCCGTTCCAGTTTTTTATCATGTCCTTGATTGCCAGTGTAGAAACCGATTGATCCTTCATGTTATAAGCATATTAGGTATTCCATGATATTTTGCAATTACACTGCAACACGGTATCTCTAAATGAAAGGAGCTGTTGCGAAACGCAGTTTATACACAATATATGGATCATATGATCACAAATAGTATCCCGGATATGGCGTATAACGGTTATTTCGCAACAGCCCCTATATAGTTCCCCAAATGACTTGCCTGAATTTCCATCTGCTATGTTGTCGCCGCTCAACGATGCCGCCGCATCGCTTTTCTCCTTCGCCTTGCAGGCTGAAAATCCATTCTGGCTGAAAATAAACCTATCCGTACACCCGTGTCTTGTCTGCATGATATCTGTTGAAACGCATCCATTTCTTTTCCTATTATACCTGTCCGGACATCATTCTGGCAAGGAAAAATTCTGCTGTCACAATGGTACGGCTCCATGACTTTTCAGTCTGTTAAAACTTTGATAAATCAAAGACTCCGCTGTAAGCAACGGGGGATCAAACTTGCAGCGCTGCAGAGCATCGCTTTTCAAAGCGCACACAGGCATACTTTCTGATAGGCTTCCTCCGTTTCCGCCATGGCAGCCTCATGCTGCCGCAAAAGTCCCTGCGTCATCGCCTCCTTGTCTTCCACAGCCCTCTTGATCTCCTTGATCATCTGGTCTGCGCGGTTTGCAGGATAGATGTGTGCATCTGCTGTATAATCCCGGTTATGTATGGTTTCCTCAAAGGCGAAAATCAGGTGATTGTGCAGAAACGCTCTGCGTACGGCCGATCCAATCTCTCCTTCATAATTGATGTCCAGATAAAGATCACACTCCTTGAACAGTTCATCCAGGATTCCCTGCTTCACCCCGGGATAAAGACTCACATGATCAAAACGGTCCATATCCATAAGCTTTGAAGACATCTCTGTAAAGGCCGCGATGTGAAAATGAATCTGCGGAAGCGCCTGCACAATTTCTTTGCAGTGCTCCATACGGTCAGAATTGGTACAGATCAGCGCTTTTGGCCTGTGCCCGTTCTCTTTTTCAAAAGGATAGAGAAACCCCATCCGCCGCGTCATATCCGGATTGGCTCCAAGGGCGATCAGTCTGTCATAGGACCGCTTTTTCTGTACCATAACCGTCGCCGTACGGCTGGCCTGTCCTTGGAAGATCACCTGCATATTTCCCGGGATATCCTCCCGGACCGGTTCCTGCCAGAACAAAATATCCTTTTTCTCCTTCGCCGTAAGTCTGTTTGATACAAAAAATGGAGTGGACAAAGAGTTGAAGAAAATTCTGCTCTTAAGAAAGCCTGCCCGTTCCAGAAAATACACGATAAAATCAGTCTTTGTATGGAAGATCCGCACTTCCTTGCCTTCATTTAAGATGATATCACCCGTCACAAAGTTTTCAACGATCACCTCCTGCCCACGGGCCGAAAAGTAAGACTTGCTGAATTTCTTTCCCTGGGCGTTGAAGACTGTCCTTGCAAAAACGGCGCCGCAGCGGTTGTAGTGATCGCTGGAACGGACGACCCCTTTTTCATCATACCAGTCCACAATTCTCACGCGGCGTTTGTGTGCAGGCTCCGCATAAAAAATTTTGCCCCTCTGCCTGGAGAGATCATACACAGAGCCGCTGATATTACTGCCTTTGATCTCCCAGTACTCAGGAACTGTGATCTGGTTAAAAAATCTAGGGTGCGCCTGCTCTCCCACAGCCTCCTTAAAATCCCCAAGAAAGAATCCGTAGACCGACATCACATCATCGGGCAGAAATCCATTCTCCTGGATCACGATCACCGGAAGTGAAAAACCGGCACGTGCAAAAGACGTATGCAGGCTTTGACTGTCCTGCCCATAATGGTCCAAAAGCAAAATGGTATCCTCTACTTTAATATGTTTTTCCATTTCTTCTCCACTTCCTTTGTCATATATTCTTTGGCTTTGTCATAGGAATGCGCATGAAATTTCTCCAGATCTGCCTCTGTGAACAGACGGATGATACAGTCTGATAGTTTTTGTATCCGTTCCTGTTTTTCCATCTTGTCATTGACGGGAATCAGATATCCATTTTCACCGTCATCAATAAAACTGGGATTCCCGTAGCGCACATCAAAACCAATAATGGGAAGTCCCGATCCCACCGCTTCCATAAGTGTAAGGCCGAATCCTTCACTGGTGGAGCCTGATACATACGCCTCGTAGTTTTGATAGATTTCCTGCAAGTCCTGCTGCCCGCACAGATGCACATAGTCTTCACAGTGCAGCCGCTTGATTTGTTCTTTCAGCCGGCCCTCTTCCCCGCCTTTTCCATAAATGTCAAGGGAAAGGTCTTTCACCTGCTCCCTCGCCGCCGCAACCGCATCAATGATCCAGTCCACATGTTTCTCACCGGCAAGCCGGGAGGCGGTGATCAGGGCATGTTTCTTCCGGGCTTTCTTCGGAACTTTCAGCTCATCTAAACTTCCCACCGGAATGGTCACCACTTTAGGAGCTGCTTTCATATACTTCTTAAACTGCTGTTTCAAAAGACGGTTCTGCCCGTCCGTGGACGCAACATAAAACCGCACATGATCTCTCTGAGAAAATGCATACTCATAATAGTTATTCCAAAGAATCGCCTCTTCATCGGTGCCTCCCTCACTGAAATGGTCCGCATGGATGACAATCCCGATCCTGGCCGCCCCCGCATTCTGCATAATTGCCTGCCCGATTCCCGTCGTCCGGTCAATCAAAACCACATCTTTTCTGGTCAGATTCAGGCGCGACACCAGGTATCCCACCAGTTCTTCTTTTGAGCAGAGAAGCCGATCCGGAAACTGATACATAACCGCGCCGTTATCTATCATCTCCTCATAGGCAACCGTCCCGTCCTCATGGAAAAATCTGCGGTGATAAAGATGTGCCTTTTGATCCAGCGGTGCATAATATTCTGAATAAATTCTGCAATAGGTATAATAATCTTTTCGGATCAGGCAGCCGCCGGACACCATCTCCACCCGATGTACTCTTCTTTCCTTATCGTTGACCAGATATGCAACATAATACGTATTGGTCCCGGGAAATGTATATTTTACTTTTCCGTTTTCTTTGATGCCGGAAAATCTTCGATTTCCAAACGTTTTCTCCAAATCCTTCAAAGTAAAAGTCACCGGTGAAATCCTGCAGTTCGTAAAAAACGTATAAAGCCATATCACTTCCGAATCCTGAAATCCAATATTCTCCGTCATATGCTGGATGTTGTCTTTTGGAAACATATCCGTAAAGACAAATCTGGCCTCCTGGCCGATTCTGCGCAGAAGTTTTGCTCTGTACGCCTGCGCATACTCCACTCCGCTGCTGGCCCAGCCAATCCCCAAGTTAAAATTGTATACCATGCTTGTCGTTCCTCCTGTTATTTCAAAAGCGTCTCCCAGATGTTGGTATTACATAAAATCTGCTGCCGTTTTTCCCGCCCATAACCCCCATCAGCCGGACTTCCCAGAATGAGGGCAGTTTGATGATCATCCTGTTCCCTCTCTTCTCACAGACGACAGTCAATCAGTCCAGTAATTTCTCATATACCTCTTTTTCCTCCGCCATGGCATCCTCAAGCTGTAATTTCAGGTGGTGCTCCATCTGCTCCCTGCTGTTCATGACCGCCTTTACATCCGCGATCATCTGTTCCAGCGCTTCCGCCGGATACACATGCGCATCTGCTGTGTACTCCCTGTTATGAGCCGTCTCTTCAAAAGCGAAGATCAACTGGTTGTGCAAAAACGCCCGATACACCGCCGATACGATCTCCTTCCAGTGATTGATGTCAAAATAATAGTCGCATTGACAAAAGAGCTGATCCAGCGTGTCTGCCTGCACGCACGGATACAAACTTACATTCTTATACCGCCCCATCTCCGTCAGCTTCGGCGACATCAGAGTGACTGCTGCAATGTGAAAATGCATCTGCGGAAATGCCTGTATCAGTTCTTCGCCATGTTCGATCCGTTCCGAGTTTGTACAGATCAAAGCCTCCGGGTTGTGATGATTCTTTTTCTGAAAGTCATAGAAATACCCAAGCTTCTGCACGCAGTCCGGACTGGCTCCAAGCTCCACAAGCCTTTCATAAGAACTTCTTTTCTGCACCATAATCCGGCCCGTGCGGGCACTTTGTCCTTTCAGAATCATCCCCATATTTCCGGGGATCTCATCTCGCACCTCCTCCTGCCAGAACAAAAGATCCTGCTTTCCAGAAACAGGAAGCCTGTTGGAAATCAGAAATGGATTTGCCAGAGAATTATAAAAAATTTTTTTCTTTTCTATATCGCAGCGCTGAAAGAAATAGCCGATCATATCTATTTTATTGCGGAAAAATTTTATCAGATCCCCGTCATTTACAATCAGATCCCCCGTAACCGTATTTTCCACAATCGCTTCCTGACCGCCTAAAGCAAACCAGGTCTTCCCGATTTTTTTTCCCTGCCCGCTGTAAAAGGACCTGGCACAGATCATGCCGTAACGATTATAATGATCCCGAAACCGGACAACTCCTTTCCGGTCAAACCAGTCTACCGCCTCCACCAGCCATTTCTTCCCGGATTTCCAGTAATAAATCCTTCCCATTTCCTCGTGCTGACAGGTGATTTTTCCATAATCAGTCTCTCCGACTCCCGCATGAATACTCCAGTGATCCGGCACCGGAATCTCATTGAAAAATTTCGGCTTCCCCAAAGACTTTCCTTCTTCCGCAAAATACCCCAAAAACAGGTCATATACAGACAGAACCCCTTCCGGCAAAAAATCATTGTCCTCTAGTACCACTGCCGAACACTCGCAGCCTGCCTGCCGGAAAGATTCATGCAGTCTTCTGCTGTCCTGCGTATACCGGTCAAACAGCAGAATCGTGTCTTTTAGCATAACAGCTCCCTCCATTTCTTTTCTACCTCCTGATTCAGATAGTGCGCCGCTTTTTCGTAGGAATGTGTGCGAAATTTCTCAAGGTCTGCTTCTGTAAACAGGCGGACGATCCCTTCTGCAAGGGCTTCCACATCCCCCCACAAAACTTTGTAACCGTTCTCACCCTCATCGATCAACATCTGTGCTCCATAACGAATATCATAGCTGATGACCGGAAGCCCCGAGCCGATCGCTTCTAAGAGCGTCACCCCAAGCGTCTCCACATAAGATGCGGATACATAGGCCTCATATTCTTGGTACACCTCATCCAGCTTCTGAAAACCGCACAGATGCACAGATGCACCGCATCCAAGTGTGTCGATCAGTTCCTGTAATTTTTTCTCTTCCGCGCCTTCTCCATAGATGTCCAAAGACAGATCCGGCACCTTCTCTCTGGCCATGACCACTGCCCTGATCACCTGATCCATGCGCTTCTCCGGTGCCAGACGTCCTACCGAGATCAGCGCATGCCGTTTTCTTAACGTCTTTGGCTTCCTGAGTTTTTCAAGGCCTGATACAGGTATGGCATAAATCTTCGGCTCCACTCCCCGGTATCGTTTCATCTGTTCTCCAAGAAGCTGACGCTGCGCTTCTGTATTGGTGATAAAAAAACGGATCTTCTCCGGATGTGCAAACGCATATTCATAGATACCATACCACAGTACATGCTCCTCATCATAATTCCAGAAATGATCCGCATGCATGACCAGGCCGATCCTGGCCGGAGCAGCATTCCGTATAAATGCAGCTTTTTCAATCATCCCCGGTTCCATATCAATAAGGACCAGATCATCTTCCGTAAGCGCTAAGCGGGACATCATCTCTCCGACCAGCTCTTCTCTGGAGAAAAGCAGCCGGTCCGGAAACTTATAGATGACATTGCTGCCGTCAATTACTTCTTCGTAAGCGGTTCTTCCGTCCTCGTGAAAAAACCGGCGCAGATACAGATGTGACTGCCCGTCAGCCGGAACATAGTATTCAGAATAAATTCTGCAGTAGGTATAGTAATCTTTCCGGATCAGACATCCGCCGGAAATCATCTCGATCCGGTGAATGTATTCACTGTCCGGTTCCGTCAGAAAAACCCGATAATGCACCCTCGAGCGTGAAAAATAGTAGGTCACAACTGCTTTGTCTCTGGAAAAAGAATATGGTTCATCCGCGAACGTATTTTCCAGCTGCTCCAATGTATAAAGAACCGGAGAGATTCTGCAGTCGGTAAAAAATCCGTACATCCAGATCACTTCTGAATCCAGGAAGCCAAGGTAGGACGTCTCTTGCTGGATATTGCAGTTAGGAAATGTGGTGGCAAAGACAAACTTTGCTTCCAGTCCAAGGGTACGGAACATTTTTGCTCTGTATGCCTGTCCGGTCTCCACCCCGCCTTTCAGCCAGTAATAAAAATGATGAAAATTGTAGATCATATTGCCCAGTCTCCTTTAGACATCAGTCATACAGCAGCTGAAAGACTGCATCGGTCAGCAGTTTTTTTGTAAAGTATCCACCGCGGATCAGACCGGCAAAAGAATCCACATCCTGTGCCATCCGGCGGTACTGCTCTTCTGTCATATGCGTTACCAAATCCACCGCCTCATCAAGAGTGCGCACGGTCAAACCGAGATTTTTCCTTCGGATGGTATCCGCTTCAGGAATGCTGTCAGGTACGATCACGGGAAGACCAGCTGCCAAATAGGTGCCAAGCTTGCAGCAGGCGTTGCATTTCATGTAGTTCATCCATACCGGATCATCGTGCCAGAGCAGACCAAATCCCCCGCTTCGCCGGAGCACGTTCGTAAGAAGATTTCCATTGTGATGCCATCCCAGAAAATGAAGGTTTCTTCCCTTTGCCCATTGATACGCTTCCTGGCTCCCCGTGACTGCCAGCTCCACCGTCTCACTGCTCCAGTTTTGTACAAAAGGACGGGGAATCCGCACAACATCTGCCGCGAAGTTTATCCTTCTGCGAAACGGCGGTCCACTGGCCGCATCCACGTCAGCGGGCTCATCCCACATCCTCTGAATCACTGTTTTTTTCACGGAAAGTCCCCTGGCTCTCAGAAAATCCGCCATACTCTGAGACGGCAGGATGATCAGATCCGCCTTATTGTAAAATGCAATATATTGATCCAGTTCTTTCCATACCCGCTGATCCATCAGAGGCGGTACATCGTGAATAAAAAATACCTTTTTCAGTCCCCGATAACCGCTCAGATGCGCCGCAAACGCCTCATCAAAAGCAAGGCCATTCCAGGTGGGAAGCTGAAAGATGACGATATCTCCAGGACTGACCGAAGCGATGATCCCGTCCAGGCGCGTGCGGAGCATATCCGGAGTATCGGAGTGCATGGGATATCTGTAGATCCCCAGTTCATGATAATTCAAATCTTTCCTTGCAATGTCTGCTGCCATTTGCTGAGCTTTCCCGGCGGTTCCACTTATACCATACAGATTCGTGACATGTACTTTCATGACAGTATGGCCCTCCATTTTTTCTCAATATCTGTTTCCAAATAAGCTTGTGCTATCTCATAAGAACGTCTTTGAAAAGCTTCTATATCCGACTTTGTAAAAAGACGTACAATTCCATCAGACAGGCCCTTTGCTGTATGACACGACATTTTAAATCCATTTTTTCCATCATCCACAAAAACTTGAACTCCATAAGGAATATCAAAACCCACAATAGGAAGCCCCGAACCAACTGCTTCCAATAAAGTTATTCCAAAGGTTTCTCCAAAAGATGCCGAAATATATGCTTCATAATTTTGATAAATATCATCTAGATTCTGGAAACCGCGCAATGTTATATATGTATCGCATTTCAATTCTGCAATCAATTCTCGCAGAGCTGTCTCTATTACTCCTTCTCCATAAATATCCAATGTTATATCTGGTATTTCCTGTTTTGCCATTACAACCGCTTCTATAATTATATTGACATTTTTATCAGCACTAAGTCGCCCGGCTGTAATAAGAGAATGCTTCTTCCTAGCATTCTTCGGTATTCTGATTCGATCCAAATAGGCCACCGGAATCGTCTCAACTCTGACGTCTAACCCTTTATATTTACGAAATTGATCTTTCAGAAGCATACTTTGTGTTTCTGTATTTGTCACAAAAAAGCTAATTTTCTCAGGATGAGAAAAAATGTATTCAAACCATTCAGACCACAAGATATGTTCATCATCACTATATAGATAATGATATGTGTGAATTATAAATCCCGTTTTTGCCGGGTACGCATTTTGTAAAAAAGCAGCTTTATCAATCGTCCCCCATTCTCCATCTATTAAAACCACATCATTCTTCGTAAAATGAATACAAGACATCATATATTCTACCAATTCTTCCTGCGAATAAAGAAGCTTGTCGTGAAATTTATAGAATCTCGTCTTACCTTCTATCATTTCCTCATAAGCAACACTACCATCTTTATTAAAAAAACGTCGAAGATATAAGTGGGCCTGTCCATCAGCAGGATAATAATACTCAGAATAGTTCCTGCAGTAGGTATAATAGTCTTGTCTGAGCATACTGCCGTTGGAAATCATCGCTACCTGATAAACAAAATCACTCTGATCATCTGCCAAATAAGCAAGATAATAAACATTTAAATCGGGAAATTGATATCTCACAGTGGTGCCGTCTCTCAAAACAATGTAATTGTTTTCCTCAAACGTATCTTCCAGTTGTTTTAAGGTATAAGTAACAGGAGAAACATTACAGTCTGTAAAAAATTCATACATCCAAATCACTTCTGAATCCTGAAAGCCAAGATCAGTTGTCTCATACCATATATTGCGATCAGGAAAATAATTGGTGAAAATAAACTTGGCATCCAAACCCAGATTGCGAAAAATTTTCGCCCTATAAGCCATTCCTGATTCTACGCCACCCTTTATCCAACAATACGCATTATGAAAATTGTAAATCATCTCAGCCTTTCCCTTTCTTGCTCAAACAATTCTATTATTTTGACAGAAAGTTCATCATATTTTTCCAAAAACCGTAAGACTTTTGCACGCCATCACGGAAACAAAATATGCAGTTTCCCTTCTGTATCCACAAAAATATCACTGAGCAGAATACTGCGCATGGCATTTTCATAGACTGTGTTTTTCATCTTCCGGAAAGATGCAAAGGATTCATTCTGGTATTCAAACAAAGGATTGCGCTGAGCCGTGGCTCTGCCGGAGACCGCCGCCTGCAGCTGCTGCATATAATCTACCTGCTCCACCCAGGCATCATCCACTGCACTGAGCACCGCCACACGCAAAAATTCGTTCATCCGCTCAGCGCTTCCTGTCTTTTTTTCCTGTTCTTCCAGGACCTGACATACTTTCTCCATCAGATACCGCCTGATGGCCCTGCGGTCTTTCAGTGAAAGTTCTGCCGCTTCTTTTTCCAGCCGGTAAGAAACATGGTCAAGAATATAACGATTCAGGTCACACCGTTCAAGTGTCTTCTTTGACAACAGGAAGCGCCGGATATTGCTTCCTGCCATCTCCAAAATCAAATCCCGGGACAGTTCCCCACCGCTTAAAAGCTTGTCTCTGGTGGCATAAATCAGTTCTCTTTGCCGCTGTATCACCTTGTCATAAACCACCGACTGCTTTCTTCCCGTCACGGCAGATTCTTCTTTGACCATCTGGGCTTTGTTAATGATCTTTTTCAGTTTCCGTCTGTGGATTTTCTTTTTCCCTTCTATGTATTTGTCAAGCCACTCTTCTTCTCCCACCACACCATCTTCCAGTGACACGAAAAACTGACTGGTGCCAGGATCCCCCTGTCTGCCAGCCCGCCCTCTGGCCTGACGCTCCATCCTCACGTTGCCCATACGCCCAATACCCAGCACTGCAAGGCCGCCCAGCGCTTCTACTCCTTCTCCAAGCTTGATGTCGGTTCCTCTGCCGGCCATTGAAGTTGCCACGGTCACGGCACCATGCCGGCCTGCTTCCCGGACAATCTGCGCTTCCCAGTAAGCATTGCTGGCATTTAACACGTTGTGGGGCACTCTTCTCTTGGTAAACATCCGGGAGATCCATTCTGTGTTTTCAAAATTTGCCGCCACCATCAATACTGGACGTCCGGTTTCGTGAATCTCCAGTGCTGTATTTACCGCTGCCGAAAGCTGCTGCCTGGTATTTCTAAAATAGCAGTCCGGCAAATCCACCCGTTTCCTGGGACGGTTGGGCGGAATTACCAGCACTTTTACCCCATACACATCCCGCAGTTCCTCCACCGCATCTGCCAGGGTACCGCTCATCCCGGCCAGTTTCGGAAACATCAAAAACAGATTCTGGAACGTAACTACCGCAACGGACCGGCTCTCCTGGGTCGGCTTTAACCCCTCTTTCACTTCCAGCGCCTGGTGCTGACCACCGCGAAGTTTCATACCCTGCAGCGCCCGCCCGGTGTCTTTGTCTATCAGCAGAAGCTCCCCTTCCCGTGACACCATATACTCTTCTCCTATTTCGAACAGCTTATGAGCCCGAAGAGCCAAAATCACATGTCGATTGATCTCAAAATGTTCCCTGCTGTAAAAATTGTCGATCTGGAAGAACGTTTCCGCATACCGGATACCTTGATCCGTAAGCCATACCTTCCCCTCTTCCAGCATATAGTCCTCTTCTTCCTCCAGCGTCCGGACAAAAAAATCCGCCGTCTGATAAAGATTGGATTGTACTCTGGGTGATGCGGAAATCACAAGCGGAGTCTGGGCCGCATCCAGAAGAACCGAGTCCGCCTCGTCGATGATCACATAATAATATTCCCTCAAGAAACGGTCTTTGGAATTTTTCACCAGATTGTTGATCAGATAGTCAAAGCCAAGGGCACTGTGGGTCGTGTATACAATGTCCGACGCATATACTTTTTTCTTCTCCTCATTGTCGAATTCCTTCTGTCCGCTGGCCGGGACTCCGGCCGCTACCGTCAGCCCCATAAAGCGGTATACCGGCCCCATCTCCTGCGCATCTCTGTATGCCAGATATTCATTCGCCGTCACCAGGATTGTGCTTTTTTCGGTAAGGGCATTCAGGTACAGCGGCATGGTCGCTACCAGTGTCTTTCCTTCACCGGTGTTCATCTCCGCAAGGTATCCCTGATGCAGCGCAATCCCGCCAAGCACCTGCACATCATAAGGTTCCATTCCCAGAATCCGCAAGTCCGCCTCGCAGATCGCCGCATATGCCTCCGGCAGAATCGCATCCAGAGTCTCTCCTGTTGCAAGGCGTTCCTTGAATGTCACCGTCAGACGGGACAGTTCCTCATCTGAAAGCCGGGCCATCTGTGCTTTGTAGCTTCTGACCCTGCGCAAAAGCTTATTTAGTTTCCTTAAACCCTTCATCCGTCTCATCTTCTATTTCCTGAATCTCAATACAGTGAAAGCGAAACTGTGTCATTCCGCCATTCATCAGCTGCAGTTTGTAACTGTATGTCCTTAAAGGACATTGAAAATAGGACACTTCATCCCTCACGGCAATGGTTCCGGCCTCCACATCGTATTTGTCGTAAAAGACCAGACACAAAAGCCATGTCTCATTCTCCGGGCAGTCCACATGAACCGTAAGCTGATATCTGCTCTCCCCGTCAATCATCGGCAGCGCAGGCTCGATCCGCTGCATCTGATAATAAGTTCTCGAATACCACTGTTTGATCACCGTTCCGGGCGGCATCAAAAGATTCCGAAATTCCACATCATCTTTCCCGTGATAAGTAATCTCTGATCCATACAGATAGGTATCCGAAGAATATTCATTCCAGTAAACCGTCCATTTTTCTCCGGTCATTGATCCGTCCTTCTCCCAAAATCCTCACGCAGTATCTTTTTATACTGACTTAGAAACCAGTGAATGATTCCCATTGTATTATCGTTGTGACGCCCGTGGAGCCCCTTCCCGTAGGCCTGCACGCCGTCCGACCGAAGATGGGACAAAAGTTCCTCATAGGCATCTGCATCGTAGTCGTCTTCGATCATGTAGGCGACGGCAAATCTTGAATTTCCCCAGTCGGTTTTATCAAATTTTTTCCAAAATTTATCATTCAGTCTTTCTATTTCTTTTTCTCCCAAGTCTTTGCACTGACTGTGCAGAACATCCAGCGAGGTTGGAAATCCAGATGGACGCAGGTATTTCTCATTGGCTGCCACGTTTCCGATATGGACCAGCGGCTTCCCCACGATCATGGCATGGGGCCGAATATCGCATCCATAGTAAAGTGCACCGAAGGTACCCATGGAAAGACCGGATAAAATGACTTGATCCGGTGTAAAACCCAGTTCTTCCATATGGCTTCGGATCGCCTTTTCGAACATATATTCGTATTCACTGGACCCCATATAAAAGCCTCCTCCTTCCAGCCTTGGCTCAGACAAAAGGAGAAACGGGCATCCCAGTCTTTTCATCATATAGTATCCTTCAAACCCCTGGAGTGTTTTATATCCGGCAAAATATACACACAAAGGGGGTTTTAAATCTCCCGGTTCAAAATAGCAGAAAGCCTCTTCCCGGCGTGACGTCACATACCGCTGGCCTCCCGGCAGAAAATACCCGTGACTCCCTCTGGAAACCCGTTTGTGCAGCGCGGTCAGCCACAGCCTCCCTTTGCCCTTTGCCTGAACCGAGACAAAGAACGTACCATCTTTCTTACTGCCTTCCACCTGAACCACCTGTTCCAGCGCCTTTTCGTCCAGTTCCCACCGTTTGAGCATCTGACAGGCACTTCCCGCCGCAAAAAGAATCAGGATCACGCGGATCTGGACCGAAGGGTCTTTGTCATACTCCAGCCAGAAGTCCATCATCTGCCCCCGGGACACAGGACTGTTGTAACGCCAGTAGGCAGCCTGCCGGAATTGTTCACCGAAATCAGCCTCCAGCAATACATTCTCATTCCCGTTCCATTTCACATTCCCGCGAAAGCCCTGTGCAATCGCCACGTCCCTCAGACTGAATTTCTCACCGTACGGACGCGAAAAATAGTATCTGGATTCTTCCGTAAGAAACTGCTGGATTTTTGATTCCTCGATGTACTGGGCTTTTCTGCTGCGGCACAGCCACTTTGTCTGTCCTTCCACTTCCACATTCCTGGTCACAAAGAGCGTATAGGCCTTCACCGCCGGATAGAGCAGTTCAATCTCTTTGTCTGTGGGGGTCCGGTCCAGAAAAAACATGTCATACGGCTTTTGGAGGGGCTTTTCAAGGACATCTGTATGGTCCAGCACCACATTATCCGGCATGGTATAGACCTCATTCCAGTCCGTCATCCCAAGTTGTAAGATACCGATCTCAGCCAACGCAGTCCATAACCTCCCCCCACATCTTAAGCAGACGCTCTGCAGTGTATTTTCTGCTTATTTTATAAGAAAATATCCTCGCCCTGTTCCAGTGCTTCAGCTCATCAAGGTAATAATCCAGCGCCTCCGGCAGTTCGTCCAGACTTCCGATCACCATGCCGTTTCCGTTGTGCTCCACAAAATCGGTCCTTTTTTGTACAATCTGAGGAATGCCAAAACTGATGGCATTGATCTGCAGAAACTGTTCCGGCACTTCCCGAAGTTCCAAAAGCAGCCATTGTTCTCTCATACATTTACTCACGGACAGTTCGTCCACACACTGTTCCGGGAAAAAATAAACTGGTACTTTTTCTCCCGTTTCAAGATCATTCTCTGCCATCATCTCCCCTTCTGGCTCTGCCGCCCAGGCTGCGGGCAGGCCTTCTTTTTTCAGCTCCATGCGAACCTGTTCCAGCAGCCTTTGCTTTCTGTCATATCTGGCATCTCTGGTAAAAAGATGCACTTCTGCGTCTTTCTTCTTCGGAATATACCGCCCAAGGATACGGATCAGCCTGCCAAACAGCTCCGGCTTCAGACCATCCACCGGAATCAGAATTTTCTGAACACCCAGCTGCAGACTGATCCCCTCATCCGCTCTGGTATCATATGGTGGAATTGCTTTCAGACGCTCTTTTGCTATCCCCGTCTGTCTTCGTATCTGCCCTGCATGTTCTCTGGAATCCGCCACGACACAGTCTGCATTCTGAATCAGATCCAGCAGTTTTGCCCCTTCTCCTGCCTGATATCTGTCACGAAAAAAAGACAGGATCATCTTCCTGCTCTTAAGCGCCTCCCCCAAAAGTTTCATATGGAGCCCATGCATTGCCACACAGAAAATATCCCGGGAATCCGTCAGAGCCAGATAGGCGTCCAGCACCTCGTATATCACATGTTCTATGCACTTATAAGATGTTTTAGAGAACGGTTTTGTCCAGGTACTGCCTTTATATTCCAGCAAATACTGGGGACATCTTCCATTGATTTCCACATGTCCGTCTTCAAAGTAATGACGCAGTTTCCACATGCCGTTTTCCATCAGATAATCCTGATAAAGCGGCTCACCTTCTTGATACAGGACCGTACCGGATACAAATCCCCTGTCATCATAAAGATTGCGGCGACAGATCCTGCCGTCCTGGTATAATTCAATCCATATGGGATTGCCATCTTCTCCAAAATCAATCTGTGCATATTTTTCTGTTCCCAGCATGGCGATCACGACAAACGGCGAATAAAAAAATTCAATCCCCGCCGGCCAGTTCAGATCATGAAAAGACAGAATCCCGGCCTTTTTTCGGCGGACCTCCTGAATTGCATCAAAACAGGACCAGTACGGGGCACGGTACACCCCCTGTCTGTGAAGAAAATGGCGGAAGTTGGGGGCAAAGCCAAGCAGCATGATCCGATATTCACAAAATTTGCTTCGGTGAAACAGCTGGATCTGTTTTACGGTATCGTCAAATTCTGTGTGCATGCGCTTCACCCGCCAGCTCTGCTCATTTTCACACCATTCTCTGTCTTTGTACCATGCCGGAATAAAATATAACATGCTTCAGCTCCTGTCCCGGCCGCTTTTAAAACAGCGGCCTGCACGTATCATAATTTTTTAAAGTAATCATCTCCCGAACAAGCGTACAGGAAAATCCTGCCAGCATCATCATGGAAGACGGCAGCATGACCAGCGTGCTGTCAAGTTCGCCTTTTAGCTGCAGTACCAGAGGAAACACCATACACGCTCCCATAACCGTCGCACTGAGAAAGCTCAGCCTCCTCATAATTTTTCCAAGATACCTTCTTGTATCGCGGCCCGCGTGCAGGTTGACGATGCTGTCTCCGCTTTTTAAAAACTGCTCTGTGATATCTTTTGGATTGATCATAAGCATGGAAAATCCAATCGTCAGCAGATATTCGCACAGGAGATAGACCATAATCCCAAAAGGCTTAGCCAAAGACAGATTCTGCTGACACCAGATCAGCAACGGATTATACGGAAAAAACGACAGCAGCAACGATACAAAAAGTCCCGGCAGAATAAATACCGCTGTTGTAAACATTACCGGCATAATACCTGCCGGGTTGTATTTGACAGCCAGGTAATTCTTGTCTGCATAAATATTGTGTATGGAAATGCGCTGCACCGGAATCCGTTTTTCTTTGTTTTCCATAATTAGAATGACCACCACTTCCAGTGCTGAGATCAGCAACGGGATCTTTAATTCTTCCAGTGTATGTGAAAAAAATGTCGAAGAGATCCGTTCCAAAATATTAACCAGGATAAACACAGTTCTTCCCCCTACACCGAACCGACTGTTTCTGTCTGAAATCCACAGAATGAGCATTGCTCCTGTCACCATCTCCAGCATGGCAATGGTCTGTATCAGAAGCAGCGGCTCTTTGCTTACTGCAAAACTCAGCTTTGGAACCTGGACTGCCGCCTGAAGCACCGCGATCCCAAGTGTCACCAAAACGGTGATACCTCTGGTTTTTCCCGGAGGAACCCGGGTTTTGGTAAACAGATTCCGAACTGCCAGAAAAAGCTGAACCAGCAGTCCGGATATCATAGACGGAAAGATTCCAACTGCAAACACAGAAGAACGGTAAATGTCTCCGCTGATTGTCTGAGTCAACAATTCCTCTGCACGAAAAGTCACCTGTTTGTAAGATGACAGGTCAATACCATACAGCGGTATATTTTTTCCAATGATATATACCAGGAGAACAATTCCTGAATACGCAAGTTTATACTTTAATACATTTTCTTTTTCCTTCGATCCCCGCACAATGAGTCTCCTGCTATCTGTTCAGATAAAATACGAAATTAGTGACTGACTTATAAAGGCAGTCACTAATTTCTGTTTTATCTGCTTATAACTGATCTTTTAATTCTTTGATCTTTTTATTCAGTCTGTGTCTGTCTACGAAAAACACAACCACAACCGCGACAATGAAAATCAGTGCCAGCAGATCTAATCTGCAAAACCCCCATGCCATATTTTCAAAAATTCCCATTAGCTATCCTTTCTTCCTGATCTGTCATTCACTTGTTTTTTCAGTTCAGAAGCTTCTTTTCTCCGTTTTCTGTTGCTTCCAAGAAGGAACAGCGGAAGGAGACCAGATGCGAATGCTTCGCACACATGCTGGAAGTTATGCTGCAATCCACCGACGATTCCGCCGGCAGCAAGCGGCACTTCTTCGTCTTCTATCGTCTGAAGTCCCTGATCATCTGTGATCTCTTCCTGTACTTCCTGCAAATCCTCATCGCCCAGAACTGCCAGCGGTACCGGATCATCCGCTGCCTGAATAACCGCAGGCGCTGCCGGAGTCGGTGCTGTTGCCACCGCTGCTGCAGGTACTGCCGCTGCTGGTACCGGACCATCGGTCACTGTGGTAGTCGGAGCCGGATCAGCCGTCGTATCTGCCGGATCTGTTCCACCGCCGCCGGTGCCTCCACCTGTGCCTCCGGTACCAGGAGTGCCTCCTAAGCTTTCCGAGGTACTCTGACTC
Organism: uncultured Lachnospiraceae bacterium; assembly: GCA_910583895.1. Taxonomy (GTDB): domain Bacteria; phylum Bacillota; class Clostridia; order Lachnospirales; family Lachnospiraceae; genus Hominiventricola. Next base: position 199 of record CAJTYJ010000052.1, on the reverse strand, counting down.
TCAGAAGCGGAAACGCTCTCGCTCTCACTGGTGGATGCTGAGGTGCTGATGCTTTCGCTGATCGATGCTGAGGTACTGGTGCTTTCACTTTCGCTTACTGCGGTAGACGTGCTCTCACTTTCGCTTACTACTGTGCTGGTACTCTCACTTTCGCTTACTACTGTGCTGGTACTCTCGCTTTCACTTACTACCGTTGAAG
>CAJTYJ010000051.1 GCA_910583895.1 uncultured Lachnospiraceae bacterium | reverse complement strand
TGCAGATGGGGGTGCATAAAAATGTTGCATGTGGCAGTATGTGAAGATGATCATGCTCTGCTTGTGATTATAAAAGACAAAGTGCAAAAATATTTAAATGAAAACAATATCATGGCGATGCTGGAAACGTATGATCGCAGTGATTTGTTCAAGTATGACCTTCAGGAAGGGAAGTACTTTGATATTGTGCTCAGCGATATTGAGATGCCGGATACGGATGGTATGAAGCTTGCAGAACAGATCAGGAGCTGTCTGCCGGACGCCATCATTATTTTTGTAACGGCATATCTGAAATATGCCGTAGATGCATATGAACTGGATATCTTCCGGTATATTCCCAAAAGCAGTATGGATGAAAAACTGCCGAAGGCTTTGGATGATGCGATAAAACGAATGCAGAATCAGTCTCAGAAAAGTTACCTGATACAGACAGCGACAAAGATAGAAAAAATTCTGCTAAAACAGATCATATATATTCAGAAAGACGGAAAAAATGCAATGATCATCTGCACAGACGGTAGTGTGAAAAAAGTGAGAAAGAGTCTTTCGGATGTATATAAAGAACTTCATTCAGAAGACTTTGTCTTTGTAGAGCGGGGCAGCATAGTGAATCTTGCACAGATCAAAGGGATTCGAAAAGATGAGATTCTGCTGAGCAATGGCGTGTGCCTTCATGCGAGCCATGCAAGGATGGAAGAAGTAAAAAATCGGATGGCTGCATACTGGAGTGAGCATGTATGATATTTTTATCAGAATTTATAGAATGGGTGGCCTGTCTGACCGAAGTGGGATTAATGTTCTGGCTGCTTTGGGAAGCATTTAAAGATCAGAGAAAAAATGCAGGCATATATTGGGATCGTATTTATGTAGTGAGTATGGCCACCTGGGTATTGGTCATCAATAATATAGTGCTCTATTCAACATTTACACTTTTGCAGCTTGTAATCGTAAGCAGTATTGTGGCACGGGCTCTTTATCGGATCAATTTTATAAAACTTTTGACCTTTATCTTGTTTTACACGTTCTGCTTCTGCAGCACAGATATGTTGGTAAGCAGCCTGTACCTCTCTCTTGGAAACCGATGGAACATAAATGGCGATACGATCATGACATTTTCTCTGCAAAGAATAGGATTGGTTGTTCTGGCAAAGTCTGTCATGATTGTTTTTATGATTTTATTGAGAAAATGGCTGATTCCGGTTATAAGAAGCAATTATGAACGAAATATACTGTTGATAACAGGGATCGCCTTTTTGGGATTTTTATATTATCGGGAACGATCACAGAGCATTTCGTCGGTGGAATTGTCCAGCATCTGGGGTTTGACGGTGGTTCTCTGCGGTCTGGGAATCTATATTGTCTATAGCTATCAGGAAAATCGCAACGAAAAAATACGAAGCAAAATAGCGGAAATGCAAAATGAACTGCTGCGGGAAAACTATCAGATGGTAAGTGATCTTTATGAAAGCAATGCAAGGCTGTACCATGATCTGAACAATCATCTGGACATCCTTTATCAGATGATGATTTCTGAACGGCTGGATGAGGCAAGAGCATACATCAGCCAGATCAGCGAGCCTATGAAAGAACTGATGCTGAAGAGTTTTACAGGGAATGATATCATCGATGTGATTCTCAGTAGCAAAAAACAAAAGGCAGAGCAGCTTGGAATAAAGGTGAGCATGGACGTAGAGTTTCCGTCCAATACAGGCATCCGGACAAACGATGTATGTACGATTCTGGGAAACTTGATGGACAATGCCATCGACGGAAGCAAAGACACAGAAAATGCAGAAATCTGTCTGAAAATATGCCGGGTACATCAGTTTATTGTGATCCAGATCTCCAATACAATTTCCAGACAGCCGCTGATTGATGAAAGGACTGGCAGGCTGATTACGGCGAAAGAGGACAAGGCAAGCCACGGCTGGGGGATGCAGAGTGTAAAAGCCGCCCTGGAAAAGTATAACGGAACGATGAAATACCAATTTAATGAAACAGAATTCAAAATAACAGTTATGCTGTTTTTCTAATGAAATAAATCCGGCGGTTTCTCCTTTCTGGAAGAAGCTGCCGGATTTTTGGTGTGTTTTGCTCGTGGTCTCTGTTTGTGATTTCGCGGACAGAAATCCGGAGGTTTACGGACAAAAGGAACCATCTGGTATTGAGTTATGATACTCTCAATGGACAAAAGATCACCCCCCCTTGTCCACTGAGGGTATGATCGACAAATAAAATACAAAAAGGAGATGAAGTATTTATGAAGATGAAGAAAAGCATTCTTTTGACTGCAGCATTATTATCTCTGGGCAGTGTCGGATGTGGAGAGGAATCGTTCAGCACAGATGCCGAAAATGAAATAAGAGCAGAGGACACAGCGCAGACCGAACATGATGTACCTCAACAGGATTTTCCAGAAAGATTTGAGGAAACCATAGATGGCGTGGTATTTGATATGGATATACGGATTTCTGAGGAGGCAGATATGGAGAATCTGCACACAATGACAGCCACACTTCAGCAACCGGATATAGAAAAAGTCAAAGCAGTGTTTGCAGAGGGAAAGACCATCATGGATGAACAAAAGGAAACTGGATCCGGGGAAGATGGTATGGAATTTCCATGTTATACAGCGAATTATGAGGATGATACATTTTTGAATATCAGCACAAATGTAACTTACAGTCACACTCCGGTGTTTGAAAAGATAAATGGAGCATTTCGTCTCTATTCGTATTATAACGCAGAACGTTATGCAAAAGACGCGGTATTAGAAGCCGGGGATCCCGAAATGATGTTTGAACGTGTATTAAAGGACATCCGCGATGCGGGTTATCAGCTTGAAAATACAGCATATGATTACTACGCACTGGATCATGAGACTATGGCAGAAGAATTTATGATGCTTGATAAAACGGGGGAAGCTCTGGGTACAGAAGGAATTTCCTGGGGAGTGGAAGATGACTGCTATTTTTACACAGCAGTTCAGCTGCAGGAGGGACTGCCCATATATTTTGGAAGTCAGGATTTTCCGGAAGATGAGGAGAGCAACCGACCGATTCAGGTGCTGTGTTCTGCAAATGGATTGGAAAGATTGGATATCTCACGGTTATATTCTTTTTCCGAGCCGAAAGATGCCGTAAGCCTGCTGGATCTTGATACAATTGTTAAAACAGTATCAAAGAAATACGCAGATATGATAGGGCCTTCCTTTACCGTGAAACGGGCAGAATTATACAAGTTGCCGGTGAAATCAGCAGACAGCACATACGATGTGAAAATTGTATGGTTATTTGAAGTTCTGGAAACAGGGAATGACAGTGACACCGGCGAAAAATATGAATATACACAATATATGTTTGTGGATGCAGCGGACGGTACGGAGGTGTTGATTTAGTGAGAAAGCGACAGGCATACGTTCGAACAGAAATCGGCCGCCTGTTTCGTAAAAAAGAATTCTATTTTTCTGTTCCGGGAATCGTTTTAATTTTGTTTTTGTCCGCAAACGATGGGATGGGTAATCTGGGAGATTCTGTTTTGTCAGCAGTACTGCTGTCATCTTATGATGCTGGTTTTTTGATCGCCTTTTCATTGGCGGCCATTCCATATGCAGCCGCGTTTACAGATGAGCTGGAATATCATTACACAAAGTATCTGGTGATTCGCGGAAATCTGAAAAGCTATGTCTTTTCCAAAATGTTTGTTATTTTTTTATCATCTGTACTGACAATGGGAATCGGCATCACCTGCTTTTCTGTGTGTTGCCTGGCAGGTTTGCCCTGGGTGGATGAAGGAATGATGGAATATATCTTACAGTTCGGCGGTTATCGTTATTTTTTGGAGCGTGGATATTACCTCTTATGGTTTTTTCTTTATGGAACACAGTGGGGGATTCTGGCAGGCATTTTGTCGATGGCGGCAGCATTTTGTTCCCTTTTTTTATCAAATAAACTGCTTGTTTATTCCTTGCCGGTTTTGCTGTATCAGATGTTGACTGAATTTGGTGCGGACAGCTTTCGACAAACAGCGGCATTGGATCCCCATGTAATTTTTGATGCCAGATACAACATATGGAACAGTGATATAAAAATGTTCACCTGGGCACTTGCGGCAGGAGCAGCGGCGTGGCTGCTTTTTGGCCTTGCGGGTGTACGGCAGTTGAAAAGGAGGATATAGACATCATGTTATATGCTCGTTTTTTTCGGCAGACACTTGCAGAGCGGATCTTTAGTTCCAGGACGTATTCCGTGGCATTCTTGCAGGGATGCATTTTGTATCTGTATATGCGGCCGGTTGTATGTGCTTCCAAAGATCTGGACTGTGGGGCAGCGCCATGGGCATTTCCGTTTCTTTTGTCCAATCTTTTCTTTTTGCTGTTATTTATGGTCGGGATCATTTATTATTTTTCAGATGTTCCATTTATGCAGAATAAAAATATGTATCAGGTCATCCGTACAGGGAGAATGCGGTGGGCAGCAGGACAGATTGGCGCGATATTTGCACAGGCATTTTTGCTCATGGCCGCCAATGTAGTGTTCAGTATGCTTTTGCTGACCGGCTCGTGTGAGTATACACTGGGCTGGGGGAAGCTGTATCATACTCTGGCATTAACGGGCGGCTCGGAGTCGTACCGGTTTTTGTTCTTTTTTTCCTATGAAACCATGCAGCTGTTTACACCTCTGGAACTGCTTGGACTGACCGTGCTGCTTGGCACTCTGGTGATTGCTTTTATTGGCCTTTTTATGTTTGTGGTCAGCTTGTACATAAGTAGAAGTGTTGCGGTTACCGCGGCATTTCTTATGGTGACGATGATTTATCTGGTTGAGAATATCCATCCATTGTTAAAAAGGTGGATGGCAATGTTTGCACCGGTAAACTGGATGCGGGTAACCCATATTGGAATCAAATTACATGACAGTTTTCTTCAGCCTTCGGTTCCTTATATGCTGGCAGTACTAACAGCCGGAATTCTGACATGTGCAAGTTTTATATGCCTGAAAATCAAAAAGACCGAATTTCAGTGGTATAAAGAAGAATAGGGAGATGCAAATGGAACAGTCTGTGATCGAAATGAAACATGTAAGTAAATCATTTAAAGGGACTTTGGTATTGCATGATGTAAATATGATCTGCAGGAGTGGAAAAATATATGGGATAGTCGGATACAACGGTTCCGGGAAAACCGTATTATTTAAATGTATCTGTGGTTTTCTTCATGTGGATTCCGGGAACATATGGGTAAATGGCAAAGTGATGGGAAAAGAGATGGATATGCTGAAAAATGCTGGAATTATCATTGAAGAACCTGGATATATCCGCAATTTATCAGGATATCGTAATCTGGAATATCTGTATCGAATACGGAATAAAAAAAATGCCGAAGCCATTTATTCCGCCATGCAAAAGGTGGGCCTTGATCCCTATGCAAAGAAAAAAGTCTGCAACTATTCGCTGGGTATGCGTCAGCGCCTGGCGATTGCCCAGGCGACCATGGAAGACCAGCAAATCCTGATCTTGGATGAACCGATGAATGGCCTTGACAAGGAAGGAGTTGCGGAAATGAGAAAATTTTTTTCAGACCAGAAACGTATGGGAAAATTGATACTTCTGGCCAGCCATAATAAAGAGGATATTGAACTGCTCTGTGATGAAGTGTATGAAATGGATCATGGCACATTGAAAAAAATCAATGAAACAGAGGATCTTCAGGTTCAAAAAAATATTTAACAGGTGCCGGGACAGGTAATTTTCAGCAGCTCTTCGCTCATATGATGCAGAAGAGCTGTTTCTTTTGTGTCGGCGGCCCGATAGTAGACTTCTTTTCCGTCCCTCCGGCTTACGATCAGTCTTCCGGCTTTTAATACTTTCAGATGATGAGATACGGCAGGACTGCTCATATCCATCATGGCGGAGATGTTGATGACACATTCCTCACAGTGGCAGAGAATCCAAAAGATACGCAGCCGACTGCTGTCTCCCAGCAGCCGGAAGATATCGGAAGGGGTTTGAAATTCATCGGTTTTTGGGATGCTGTCCATGTGTTTTTCCCAAAAAGTTCCATGATCATGGGGCAGTGCACCTTGGTTCATGCAGGATCAACTCCTTTCTGTGTTTTATTCTAACACAGAAAGGACGATTGCAAAAGAGCGTTTTGTGTTTTTAGGAGTTTGTTCCTTCTTCTGTTTTTATCTTACATACGATTTTTCGGATTTGCTGCGGTCTTTCGCTCATGATGGCAACCTTGTGGGCGTCGCTTGGCCAGCACACCATGAACTGGCCGGGCTTCAGATAATAGCATCCGTCCGCTTCTCCCTCCAGAAAAAGAATATCTTTTTCTTCCTCGTAAGGAGTCGTGACCCGCAGCGTCTCCACGTCTGCAGTTGCAATTCCTTCGGTTCCTTCCAGTATGTAATGAAGATCCGCATATTTTTTATGGGCTTCATAGATGCACTGGTCTTTTGGCTTCGAAGTCAGTGAGACCGGATTGCAGAATAACTGATCAGGAACAAGGATGGTTCCAGGCGCCGGCATCTCGCCCTCTGGAAGTGCGCTGAGATAAGAAAGCGCCTGGTAGATCAGTTTGTGATCTTTGTAGTTTTCTTTGTTTTTGATGGAATCAAATATCATGTTTTTCCCCCTGTATCTGTATGATGTTGCCTTTTATTGTAAAGGTCTGTGACAGAAAATCATAGAGAGGAAATAACAAATAATAGCACAAAAAGAGCAGATGATAGACGAAACAGTTGAAAGAAAGAAGGAAAATCGGTAAAATAAAAAGAAAATGGGGGGTTTCTATGAATACATTTATCAATGATGTAAGGTTCAATTTCTTATTTATAGACCGGTATTCTTTTGGACGGACCTGGGTATATCCGGAGAGCCGCCTTCCTTACAACATGCTCCGGTATATTATAAAAGGAAGTGCTGCTTTTTTCGTGGACAAAGAAGAGGTGCGGGTGCACCCGGGAGAGATCATCTATCTGCCTCAGGACAGTACGCTCTCCTGTCATGCGCTGGGAGATGAGTTTGAGTTTTACAGCATCCGCTTTGCCGCTTCCGTTCAGTACGGCGGCGGAAATATTCTGGAAGACTATTATCAGATTCCGACTGTGGTCAAAGATCAGGAAGGACAGGCCCGGGAGTATTTTGAACATATTTATAACTGGGTCCGGGCAGAAGAACAGTCCAAGATGTTCTGGGTGCGGGGGTATCTGGATATTCTGATCGGGTATGTCATATCCAAGGGGAAGACAAAGACTCATGTGACAGGCAGAGGGCAGCATCTGGAAGACGATTATTCGCTGGAGAAACTAAAACTTCGGATTCAGAAGTCGGACAACCGGATGGATTCCCGGATCCAGCTGGTGGTGGACTATCTGAATACGCATACCACAGAAGTCTGTTCTGTGCAGAAGATGAGTGAGATGGCAGGGTTAAGTGAGTCCCGGTTTCGGACCTTATTCCGGCAGCAGGTGGGCAAAAAACCTTCGGAATACCTAAATGAGATCCGGGTGATGGCTGCGGCAAGAAGACTTTTGGTGTCCGGGGACAACGTAAGCGATATCGCATATTCCCTTGGGTATAATGATGTCAATTATTTTATCCGGATATTCAAAAAATATTTTTGTATGACACCAAAACAGTATCGGGATACTGCAAGAGAATGAATGGAAAAAAGGTGATTTGTGCTATATTTAGGTGAAATTTTGGTAAAGCAATCGGTTTTGAATCTGTGGTCTCAGCGGATGGTTTTGTGAAGGACCTACAAAAATGCGGCATTTTTTTAATGATTTGCCGCATTTTTTTATGCATATTATCCAAAACATAAAAAGAGGTTTTTTGGAAGTTAAGAATAAAAAAAGAGTGAAAAATAATTGTTTTGTGCTATCATTGCGTATTTTTTAGATAGAATTGCATAAAAAAAGCAGGTATACTACACCTAGAAACAGCAAATATAACAAAAGCTGTGGAGGAATCTTAATTTTTTAAAAGGAGGATCAAGTATGAAAAGAAAATGGATTGCAACTATGTTGACATGTACCATGCTGACGGCGATGCTGGCAGGCTGCGGGGGAGATAAGGGGACAGATACACAGGCGCCGGCCTCTGACGCTCCGGCAGAGACTGCACAGTCGGGGGAAGCAGAAGATAGTGCGGCGGAAGGCGATCTGGAAGGGGAGATTACCTTCTGGCATTCTTTCACCCAGGGAGCCCGTATGGACGCAGTACAGGCGGCTGCAGATTCCTTTATGGAACTGCATCCGGGGGTAAAGATCAATATCGAGACCTACTCCTGGGGAGATTTTAACACCAAATGGAACGCAGGCATCACAACTGGCGATCTTCCGGATTTGAGCACGGCTCAGAATACCGGTGAAGTCGTGGAGATGATCAATGCAGGCGTTGCTGCACCGGCAGACCATTTCCTGGATACATTTGGAAGGGACAAATTCTCTGAAAAAGCCCTTGGAGATATGACCTGGGACGGCGCCATTTATGGCGTTCCCTATTATTCTCATGCGCAGGTTATGTGGTACCGTCATGATCTTCTGGATGCCGTTGGTGCAGAAGTTCCAAAGACCTGGCAGGAATTTTATGATCTGGCTGTGGAGCTTACCAATGATGAAACTTATGGGGCCGCATTTTCCTGCAGCACCAATGACCTGTTAGGAGCCCGTTATCTGAATTATTATGTGACCAGCGGCGGCGGAAGCCTTCTGAATGAAGATCTGACTGCGAATCTGACCAGCGATCTGGCCATCGAAGGAATCAATTTCTGGGTCAATGTGTACAAGAACTGTTCTCCGGCAGAGACCGTCAACTATACGGTGCTGGATCACGCGACTTTGTTCTACCAGGGCAAGACGGCATTCGACTTCAATTCCGGCTTCATGATCAGCGGTGTCCAGTCCAACACGCCGGAGATTGCCGAATTTGTTGATGCAGCTCCTCTGCCGAAGATCAACGCGGATGATCCGGATTACAGCGCGGAGGCAACACACATTCCGCTGGTGATCTGGGAGAAGAGTGAGCATCCGGAGGTCTGTGAGGCATTTGTCAGCTATCTTCTGCAGGAGGAGAACTATATTCCGTTCCTGGAGGCGGTACCGGTGGGAATGCTTCCGGCAGTGGCGGGAATTTCCGAGACAGAGGCTTACAAATCCAATGAGACTGTACAGTTCTATGGCAATGCAGTGGATGTCATCAGCAAAGCCATCGAGCTTGGCAATGCCATCGGTGTGGATGATCACGGCGCAAGCGTGCAGGCCAGCTATCTGACTTCTCAGGGCATCATAGAAGCCATGTTCCAGGATATTATCACCAATGGGACCGATGTTGAGACCGCAGCAAAGAATGCGGAAGCTCAGCTGAATGAAATCTTTGATATGATGATCGATTAACCAGAAATGTGCCGGAAAAGAGCGCAGCCTTTTCCGGCATTTTCAAAAAGCTGGAGGAATGGAGATGAAATACAAAGTAAAAAAAGACTATGGACGCTGGATGTGGGTATTGCCTGCCATTGTGCTGGTGATCTGTCTGTTTGTCTATCCGCTGGGATCCCAGGTCTTCTACAGCTTTACCAACAAGACGTTGATCAAAGCTACATACGGCATGAAAGGATTGTCCAATTATACGGCGATTCTGACAGACCCGAATTTCTGGATGGCCCTTTGGACCTCGGTAAAATGGACGGTGTTAAGCCTGTTGTTCCAGATGCTGATCGGATTTTCGGCGGCTCTGGCGTTAAACAGCATTCGCAATCAGGTGGCAAGACAGGTGTATCGGATTCTTTTGATCATTCCATGGGCCTTCCCCACGATTGCCATTGCCATTATCTGGAAATGGCTCTTAAACGGAATCTATGGTTTTGTGCCGACTCTTCTGGTGCAGATGGGACTTGCGGATAAGCTGCCGCAGTTTCTGTCAACACCTGAGATGGTCATGCCGACGCTTGTGATGGTCAACGTCTGGTTTGGTTTTCCGCTGATCATGGTCAATGTGCTGGCGGCGCTGCAGACCGTATCCCAGGACCAGTACGAGGCTGCCCAGATCGACGGTGCCAGGAAGTGGCATATGTTCTGGTACATCACCCTGCCCCATATCAAAAATGTGATCGGGCTTTTGGTGGTGCTTCGGACCATCTGGGTATTCAACAGTTTCGATATTATCTACATGATTACAGGAGGAGGACCGGCGAATGTCTCCACGACGCTGCCGATCTATATCTACAATCTGGGCTGGGTCAACAAGTATGTGGGAAGATCCTCTGCCGCGGCGGTAATTCTTCTGATTATCCTGCTCACAATCTGCACAGCTTACTTCTGTGTGCTGAATAAATGGGAAAAGGAGGCGGATTCATGAATATGCTCACTCGTATGAAAAGGCGGCTGGGAGAAGCCGGATGTTATGTGTATATCACGATTCTGGCCGTATTTGCAGCCTTTCCGCTCCTTTGGCTGTTTATCTGTTCGGTGAAGGAGAGTGGGGATCTGCTGGCGAATCCCACTTCCATGCTTCCTCAGAAATTCACACTGGCCAATTATTATAATGTCATGGTGAATCTGAATCTGGGAGTCAACATCAAGAACAGTCTGGTGGTCTCTTTGTCCACCACTCTGATTGCAACGGTCATCTCGTCTTTGGCTGCCTACGGCATCGTGCGTTTTTTCCCGAAGCTGGGCAATATGATGTCAAAGCTTCTGATCATGACCTATATGTTCCCGGCGATTGTGCTGGTGATTCCCTATGCGGTTGTCATGGGCAAACTGGGACTTACGAATACAAGGCCCGGACTGATGCTGGTCTATCTGTCCTTTAATGTGCCTTATGCCGTATGGCTCCTTGTTGGATTTTTCAAGACGGTGCCCATCGGCATCGAAGAGGCGGCCAGGATTGACGGAGCAGGAAGGCTTCAGACCTTTATCAGGGTTGTGCTTCCTTTGGTGGCGCCGGGACTGGTGTCCACAGCGATCTACATGTTTATCAATGCATGGAATGAATTTCTGTATGCATTGATTCTGACCAGCAGTTCAAGTATCACGACGCTGTCCATCAAACTGCATACCATGCAGGGAGCGGATGTATTGAACTGGGGCGATATGATGGCTGCCTGTATGGTAGTTGTGGTGCCTTCGGTGGTGTTCTTCAGCTTTATACAGAGGTATATTGCGGGCGGAATGACTGAGGGAGCTGTAAAATAAATAATTTTGATCAGGAGGATAAAAGAATGGTAAACTATGGTTTGGTAGGTGCGGGATATTTTGGCGCGGATCTGGCAAGAGTTATGAACCAGCAGGAAGACGCGAAAGTGACCGTTGTATATGATCCGGACAACGGAACAAAGATTGCAAACGAGCTGGGCTGTGACGCGGCGTCCAGTCTGGACGAACTGGTTGAGCGGGAGGATATCTCCTGTGTGATCGTGGCGACGCCCAATTATCTGCATAAGGAGCCGGTGATCAAGGCAGCCCAGCATGGAAAGAATGTGTTCTGTGAAAAGCCCATCGCACTGTGCTATGAGGACTGTGATGCGATGGTGAAAGCATGCGAGGAGAATCACGTGGTGTTCATGGCAGGACATATTATGAACTTCTTCAACGGCGTACACCATGCCAAGGAGCTGATCAACGAAGGGGTGATCGGAAAAGTACTTTACTGTCACTCTGCAAGAAACGGCTGGGAGGATGTGCAGACATCCGTGTCCTGGAAGAAAATACGGGAGAAATCCGGCGGACATCTGTATCATCATATCCATGAGCTGGACTGCGTGCAGTTTATCATGGGCGGCATGCCGGAGACGGTCTATATGAACGCGGACAATGTGGCTCACAGAGGCGAGGAGTTCGGTGATGAGGATGATATGATCTTTATCAACATGAAGTTCTCCGACAACCGCTACGCGGTTCTGGAGTGGGGTTCTGCTTTCCACTGGCCGGAGCATTATCTGCTGATTCAGGGAACCAAAGGAGCAATCCGGCTGGATATGTTTGATGCAGGCGTGACTTTAAAAGTGGATGGCAGGGAAGTGCACTCGCTGCTCCATGAGAACGAGGAGGAGGATGCCAACCGTACCGCGATCTATCACGGCACAGAGATGGACGGTGCGATTCAGTACGGCAACCCGGATAAGATTCCGCCCCTGTGGCTGCACGGACTGATCGTAAAGGAAATGAAATACTTAAACGATATTATGCATGGTATGAAGCCAACGAAAGAATTTGAAAAACTGCTCAATGGCGTGGCGGCAAGAGAAGCCATTGCCACAGCGGATGCCTGCACGAAGTCCAACCGGGAAGGACGTGTGGTTAAGATGGAGGAGATCTTATGAGTCGTACCGAAAAATACAGAGGGATTTTTCCGGCGTTCTATGCCTGCTATGATGAGAATGGAGAGATAAGCGGTGAAAGGGCAAAGCAGTTTACCCGCTATCTGATGGAGAAAAAAGTCCAGGGCCTGTATGTGGGCGGTTCTTCCGGTGAGTGCATCTATCAGAGTGTGGAAGAGCGCAAACGCTTGTTGGAGAGCGTTATGGAAGCGGCAGAGGGAAAGCTTGTGGTGATTGCTCATGTGGCGTGCAATAATACAAAGGACAGCGCAGAACTGGCCGCTCATGCCCAGGAGCTAGGAGTAGATGCCATTGCTTCTATCCCGCCCATCTACTTCCACCTGCCGGAGTATGCCATCGCAGAATACTGGAATACCATCAGCGCTGCCGCACCGGACACGGATTTTATCATCTACAACATCCCTCAGCTGGCAGGCGTAAGCCTGACGGTGCCGCTGCTTCAAAAAATGCGGGAGAACAAAAGAGTCATCGGCGTCAAAAATTCTTCCATGCCGGTGCAGGATATTCAGCAGTTTCTAGCAGCAGGCGGAGACGACTGGGTGGTGTTCAACGGCCCGGATGAACAGTTTGTCAGCGGCAGAGCCATGGGTGCCGCCGCAGGCATTGGAGGCACCTACGCGGCCATGCCGGAACTGTACCTTGCCATGGACAAAGCCTTTGTGGAAGGACGCATGGAGGATGCAAGAACACTTCAGTACCAGGCCAATGAGATTATCAGTGCCCTTTGCTCCTGCAGAGCAAATATGTACGCAGTGATCAAAGAAATCCTTCGGATGGACGGCATGGACATCGGCGGTGTGCGTGCGCCGCTGGTCAATGTGACCGAAGAGGACCTGCCGAAAATCCAAAGATGCAGGGCAATGATCCAGGAAGCACTGGCAAAACGGTCATAGATCCAGAGAGCAGGTTTCGTTAAAAACCACTTCGGACAGACCATCGGCTTTGCCTGTCTGTCTTTGGTACAGACAAATGCTGCAATGTATCTTGCACATGGTCTTTGGGTTTGCTGCCGGATGTTTGTCCTTGGCAGAGTAAGCCTGATACAAGAAAACAAATCGATACGCTGCACCAGATTCGGTATAATTTTTACAGTATATGATGCATTTGGTGATACGTAATGATACCATGGATCGCGGACTCTTCGGAGTCCGTTTTCTGTTTTTGAACAAAAAAAGATCCATTGCTCCATTTTTGATTACTCATCTGGTTTGCATCAACTCCATTCCAATTTGCGCCCTGGTAATGGAAAAATTCTGCGAAAACAGGAAAAAAATTGACATTGTTTTTGAAAAGGAAAGGAGTTATTTTTTAGTTTTCATTGAATACCGAATGATATATCTGTATAATACAGACAGGATACCAGTGTGCGGACACGCTTGCAGGGGGATTTTTGAAATTGGGGCCTGCAAAAATCGTTCCTGCCAAAGACAGGGGCAGAAGAACAGGAGATGATACGGTGGAAGAAAAGGACGGAATGCACATACAGAAAAAACAATATCCGTTCATAGCCGGTGTGCTGTTTTTAGCGGTATGCTCGCTTCTTTTTCTGAATTTTCAAAAGGAGGGAGAGCAGTCCAAGACAGCGCCGGCAGCGGATTTTTTCGCCTATACAGACACGGAAAACAGACTGTATCTGTGGCGGGAAGGGAGTGATGAACCGCTTCTTCTGACGGATCATGCGTTTGCACTGGAGGGACAGACGCAAGAGGTCCCGTATTGGAAAGCATGGGAGTACTGGGAGGAATGGGAGGAAGAAAATGAAATCCAGATCCGGAATGAGGAAAAGGCGCTGCAGGATGTGGTATGGGAACTGCCGGATCAGCGCCTGCTGTTTCCCCGGGATATGAGATGGACTGCTTTTGGCGTACAAAGAGGGGCCAAAGAACAGGAAGAAGCCCTTGCCTATACATCCGGGGAAGAATTAGAGGAGTGGGTGAAGGTGCGCGCGTTTTGCTACGATCTGTATGTGCAGCCTTCTGACGCAGCACAGGAGGCAGAAAAGATTGCGGAAAATGTCCTTTTTTACAGTGTGGATCAAAAGGGAGCCGTCTGGTATGGTCAGGCGTCTGTGGACGGTACGGTGCAGGTCAGGGGAGAAGAACTGCCCTGTACCCGCTGTATGTTATACCGGTATGACGGAATAGACCATCAGAAGATCGGAGAGATCAATGGCAGGAAAAAGGAGCCGTACCGGGTGCAAAATGACGGGGATTTGGTAATCTTTTACGGGATGGATGACCGTCTGTATGGATGCAGGCCCAAAAAGGAGCCCCGGCTTCTGGCAGAGGGTGTGGATACGGTTCTCTGCCGGGATGATAACAAAGCGAACCTGCTCTATATCCGGGATGGTTCGGTATACCGGATTTCAGGAGGAAAAGAGGAGACAGAGGTATATACTGGTGAGGAAGACAATCAACTGATCGGCGCGCTGGGAAAGGAGGGGAAATTTCTTTTCGTAATCGAAGCACAAGAGCATGTCCGGTATTCGGACTGGATTGCGCGTGATGGGGAAGAAACGGATGCGGATACGGAAAAACTCTGGGAGCTTTTAGAACAGACAGAATCAAAATATTATCCCCTTCTGTGCACGGTGCGTGTGCTGGATCTTGCCGCCTCTCCGGTCAGGACCGTAGAGGAGACAAAGGGATATGTGCTCATGGCATCTTTGGCTGATAAGAAGGGAAATCCTAAAGATGTCTACTATATGGAAATGATTCCGGCAAACTCTTTTGAGAAAATTCCCCTCTCTGAGCTGCTTGGAGACAGCCTTCCGGGGGATGTGCTGTACGCTTATAGCTACTATCTGGACAATTATGGAGAAAATTATGCAGAACAGGCGTTTGCCTGGGGGCTGGAAGCGTGCTGGGAACGGGAAGCCCTCGAAAAACGGACAACGGTCTATGGAGTGACGAAGAAAGGGATCCATCCTTTGGAGGAACTGGAGGAGGGGATTGTACTGAGCACTTCCAAAGATTATTCCCGGGACGGAACGCATTTGTATCTGATGCAGTATCAAAGCCCGGATATGGAAAACGATTACAGAAAATATGGACACCATGTATACTTTGGATATCTGGAAAACCGGTACCAGCTGGATGGTGACGGCAGCTGCCAGAAGAAAGTGGAGCTGGCAGATGAAACCAGAGTGGTTGGAGATGATATTTTTTATATCCGAAAGATGGGACTGGAAGGTTATGTAAATCTGTATAAAAGCAGTCAGGAAAAACTGCTGGCATCAGCGGCGAAAATTTCCCTGGAAAGTATACAAAAATCCGAAGAATCCGAAGCATATTTATTTTTGGCAGAAGGCCTCAGGCAGGAAGCAGAGGAAACGATTCCTGTGCGTGCAGAGGCGGACCTTCGGGCTGCGTACAGGGAACTGGGCATGGAGAGGGATCGATTTTTCGGGGAGGAGAATTTGCATACGCTGGTTCTCTGCCAGAAAGACATGATGCAGGAGCTGGAACAGAATATTTCCCATTATGCCTTTTACGGAAAAGACAGCGTCTGGATGCTTCAGTATGAAGAAAAGGAGACTTCTGAATCAGAGGACCGGGGCAGGATCCAAAGCCTCTACGTCTGGGAAAACAACGAAAAGCGAAAAATCACGGATCAGGCCGTATGGATTATAAAGGCGGGCAGTGGGGAAGGCAGCAGGAGTGCATCATGGGTATTCGAATGAAAGGAATAAAAAACAGAGTAAACATATGGCTGACAAAGAGCCTGCCGGTCTGGCTTTGTATGGGAGCGCTGCTATCAGGCGGTATTGTGCGGGCAGCTGAATCAGAAAAGCCAGGTGATTATGCGATGCTGACACATCCGCAAGAGGGTTCTGAAAACTACCTGAAGCTTACGGTACCGGTGGGAGAGCATGTGGTGGCGGAGGGGGAAAGCCTTTGGAAGATTGCCCAAAGTGTATATGAAGACGGCAGCAGGTGGCAGGATCTGTCCGCTTTGAATGAACTGGATAATCCGGACCGGATTTTCCCCGGACAGTGTCTGCAGATGCCAGATCAGGAGTACTATCTGCAAAAGCCCTGGATTCAGAGAGGAAAAGGCTGGTATATGGAAGACGCAGGCGCATACCGCTTTCAGACACCAGAAAAATGGGCTCTTGGAACCTGCAGTCTGGATGCGCGTCTCAGCACTTTTTCCGGCAGGGATCAGGAGGCGCAGATTCTGTGGGGAGTAGGAGACAATGAGATGGGCGAGGATGCCTGGTCCGAAAACTGGGAGCAGGTCTGCGATGATATGCGTCAGACTGCCGAGGCGGTATTCGGGGAGAACTTATGTTCACTCTCCTTTGAAAAATATCAGGTAGAGAGCGGCAATGAAGTATATGGGGTCCGCTGCATTTTTACGGATCAAAACAAAGAACAGCAGGTGGTGAGTGCGGCCTATCGGTTCGGACAGAAAAATCTCATGGAGTTCATCGGTTTTGCACCGGAGGATTTTGCGCCGGATATGAGCCGGCTGACGCTTTATACGGCGGCAACTTATGAGGAATATGAGGAAGAGCGGCATATGGGATTTGGAGAAAAAAGCGGAGAATACCGGGGTATGGAGGTGTGGGAGTACCCGTCTCTCCACAATCCTTTCGTGCTTGCCTGGGAGCATGCCAACGGCTCTGTCTGGCGTCTGAAAAAGGAACCAAAGCAAGTGGCGGATTATGTCATTGACTGGAAGGAGCCCGTGCTTTTGGCTGTGGTAAAAGAGGCACTGCAGCTGGAGGGAGATGTCCGTTACAGTGATCTGCTGCAAATTGAATCACTGGAAGTGGTGGAAAGTGCAGGTTATGATTTCTGCAGTGTCAACGGTGAACGGTACGAGACAGACTGGACGGCTGTGGGCAGCGGAGATGCACTGGTGGAGGATATCTCGAACTTTGGAGGATTATACACCCTGCGGATACAAATCGGAGATCTTACAGATCTATCATCCTTGGAGAAGCTCTCCGTGCTGGAGGAACTGGAGATTTTCACCGGGTCCCAGGCGAAGGATCTGGTCATTCCCGCAAAACTTCGCGGCCTGAAAACGTGCGTTTTGGAAAAAGCGCCTCTGCAGGATTACGTGGATTCTTTGGATGACTCCATCTGGGAACGTACCTGCAGAGAGCAGAAGATTACCACATTTCGAAAAAGCTGACTGGATTTTTCCGTCAGCTTTTTTGCACCTGAAATTTTGGAAAAAAGGGTTGCATTTTTGCGGAAATGGTATATAATATAATTAAACAATTAAATATATGTTTAATTATAAGAAAAAGGAGAACGGGAACATGAAAAAAACTTATAAGATTGATGTGGATTGTGCAAACTGTGCCAATAAGATGGAGGATGCGGCCAGAAAGACAGAGGGCGTCAAGGACGCGACGGTAAATTTTATGACTCTGAAGATGAGCGTGGAATTTGAGGAAGGACAGGATCCGAAGGCAGTGATGCAGAAGGTGCGGGATAACTGCAAAAAAGTGGAAGATGATTGTGAAATTTTTATCTGATCTAAAAAGCGTCGGCCTGTGGCTGCCGTAAAATAGTCTGAAAAGGAGGCGTGATCTGTGAATAAGAAACAGAAAAAGATGCTGATCCGGATTCTGCTTGCGGCGTCTTTGATGGTACTTCTGCATTTTCTGCCGGCGAGGGGACTGATCCGTTTTGCCTGTTATCTGGTGCCGTATCTGATTGTGGGCTACGACATCCTTCTCAAAGCAGGAAAGGGGATCAGGAACCGGCAGGTATTTGATGAAAGCTTTCTGATGGCGGTGGCCACGGTGGGGGCTATGGCCTTGGCCGTGTACGAGGACGGGGACTATACAGAAGCTATCGCCGTCATGCTCTTTTACCAGGTGGGCGAGTGGTTTCAAAGCTATGCGGTGGGCAGAAGCCGCAGGAATATCAGTGAGCTGATGGATATCCGTCCGGATTACGCCAACGTGGAACAGGACGGGGAGCTGATGCAGGTGGATCCGGATGAGGTGCCGGTCGGCGGCATTATCGTCGTGCAGCCGGGGGAGAAAATTCCCATCGACGGCGTGGTGACAGAAGGACGCTCCAGCTTAAATACCAGTGCGCTGACCGGTGAAAGTGTCCCGCGCAGTGTGAAAGAAGGAGAGGAAGTCATCAGCGGCTGCATCAATCTGACCGGTGTTCTGAAAATCCGGACTGCGAAAGAATTTGGAGAGTCCACCGTATCAAAGATCCTGGATCTGGTAGAGAATGCCAGTTCGAGAAAGTCAAAGTCGGAAGACTTTATTTCAAAATTTGCAAGGGTTTACACGCCGCTGGTCTGCTACAGCGCCCTGGCCCTCGCATTCCTGCCGCCTTTGGTCCGCATGGCCGTTCTGGGGCTTCCGGCAGATTTTGGAGACTGGATCTACCGGGCTCTGACTTTCCTGGTGATCAGCTGTCCCTGCGCTTTGGTGGTCAGCATTCCCTTAAGTTTTTTTGCGGGGATCGGCGGAGCCAGCAATGCGGGGGTACTGATCAAAGGATCCAATTATATGGAAACCATGTCCCGGGTAAAATGTGTGGTATTTGACAAGACCGGAACCATGACCCAGGGAGTCTTTGAAGTCATTGACGTTCATCACAGCCGGATGGAACGGGAGAAGCTTTTGGAATATGCAGCGCTGGCAGAATGTGCATCCTCCCATCCGATCAGCAAGAGCCTGAAAAAAGCGTATGGCAGACCCATTGACCGGAGCAGAGTGACGAATATCCGGGAGATCAGCGGAAGCGGCGTCATTGCCCAGGTGGACGGCATTACGGTGGCGGCCGGCAATGTGAGGCTGATGCGGCACCTGCAGGTGGAGTATAAAGAGTGCCGCCATGTGGGGACCATCGTTCATATGGCCGTGAACGGAGTCTATGAGGGACATATTGTGATTTCTGACCGGATCAAGCCTCATGCCAAGGAAGCGGTGGCGGCATTAAAGTCCGCGGGGGTGAGCCGGACGGTCATGCTTACCGGAGATACGGCTGCAGTTGCGGATCAGGTTGCAGCAGAGCTTGGAATTGATGAAGTGTACAGCGAGCTTCTCCCGGAAGGAAAAGTAAAGAAGGTGGAAGAACTTCTGGAAAAAAGAGGCGAGAAAGAACGACTGGCCTTTGTGGGAGACGGCATCAATGACGCACCGGTTCTGTCCCGGGCGGATATCGGAATCGCCATGGGAGCCATGGGTTCCGATGCGGCCATTGAAGCAGCGGATGTGGTCCTGATGGACGACGATCCTGTAAAGATCGCAAAGGCCATCCGGATCTCCCGCAAATGCCTGGGGATTGTCTATGAAAATATCTGGTTTGCCATCGGCATCAAAGGGGTTTGCCTGCTTTTGGGAGCCCTTGGCATCGCCAACATGTGGCTGGCGGTGTTCGCGGACGTAGGTGTTATGGTGCTGGCCGTCTTAAATGCCATCCGGGCACTGTTCGTGAAAAAGTTTTAAAACCATCTTCTTCCGCCCCGCCGCCTGCGGCTTTTGTAGTGCCTTCGGCTTTGACTGCCGAAGGCATTTTTCTGGTCACGCCAGTTTTTCCATCTTTTTATCGGATTCAATTCGATCTCAAAGTGCCCGGCCAGCTTCTGGAGTGCCAGAAGAAAGGCAACAGACACCATAAGAACACCGGCAGCGATTCCCACCACCCGAAGATTGATCTTGATCAGATTGACCGATGGCGTTTTTGGCTCTTCTGGCTCACCGGGTGAAGACGCTTCTTCTTTGTCTGTTTTCTGGAAATCAAATTCCTGAATTTCGCTTTCTGACAGCAGCAGCGTCGTGGAGCCGATGGGCTGGTCTGCATAAGTGTAGCTCAAGGTGGCGATTACCTGCGGCTCGCCTTCTTCTGCCTGTGTTTCTGTCTCATCCAGAAATTCCAGTTTTGGGGCAGCATCCGCAAAATCCACATTGATGGGAAGAACCACATAGCCGTTTTGGTCCATCTCAATCATGGGCGTGGAGGTGGCGAAGATGGAACTTCCGGTGTCAAAGAGTTCTCCCTGCCCGATGGTAAATTCTGTCTCATTTTCGGCGATGTTGACTTTACGGAAATTCTCCGAGGCATAATTCAGAAGATTGGCCGTGTCTGTATAGACGGGAACGCCCCGCTCCGCGCTGCCCTGGGTTTTCATGGTGACGACAATCAGGTCCATGCCGTTTCTGGTGGCACAGGTGACCAGCGTATTGAGGGCGACTGTGGTATATCCGGTCTTTCCGGCAAACACCGTATTGTCCAAAAAGCGCGAAGTCTTGTAATTGTTGATCATGTAGTGATGGTTGTTCATCAGGAGTTCTTCGCTCTTTTTATTGGTTGTCCGGAGGGTGTAGCGGGGGGTACTGCTGATCTGACGGAATTTTTCATGGCTGATCACTTCCCGGGTGATCAGAGCCATATCCCGGGGACAGGTGTAGTGGTTATCGTCCGGGAGACCATGGGGGTTGACAAAATGAGTGTTCGTGCATCCCAGTTCTGCGGCCCGCTGATTCATAAGATCAGCGAACGCTTCCACAGAGCCTGAGACGTGTTCGGCGATGGCATTGGAACATTCGTTGGCAGATTCCATCATGATGGCGTAAAGGCATTCCTCTACGGTCAGGACCTCGCCCTCGTCTCTGGCAATGTGGCTGCTGTTGTAGTCGATGGAAAAGACCGCGTTGTGGGAGAAAGTCACTTCTTCGTTCATCTCAAGATTTTCCAGTGCCAGAAGGACGGTCATGACTTTGGTGATGCTTGCGGGATAAAGCTGCTGGTCAATGTTTTTGCTGTACAGGATGGTGCCGGTGCCGGCCTCCATGACGATGGCAGCTTCTGCATAGACCTGGGGTCCGGCGGGCCAGTTTTCCCAGGAATTGGACTGGATCTCCATATTATAGCGGATCTCAGACTCTACAGCGGGATCTTCGGTTGCAAATACGGGTGTGGAAAAGGCTACAGAAAGGCAGAGGACGGACGCCAGTGCCGAGATTTTGCTTTTTTTTGATATATACATTTTTTCCTCTATTCTAAAACACCATGTGTGTCAATGGATTAAGATATTGCCCCGTTCTTTCGGGGATATTTTTCCCATTATAAAATATTTATAAAACAGGTGCAAGGCTCAAAGAAAAAACTTAAGAAACTGTTTACAAAAGGAGGGAAAAAGGACAGGAAAGAGGGCGAAAATCCTTGACAAACCGGGAAATTTGAATTTATAATGGCTTTTGAAAGAGAAAGGCTTTGACGAAGACAGTAGGGATCTGTGGAAATTTTCAGCGAACCGGGGAGGGTGAGAGCCCGGCAAGAGTACATGATTCTGAAGATCACTTCTGAGCTGCAGGCTGAAAGCACAGGCAAGTAGGCACTGACGTGATCCCTGCGTTACAGGGGGCGCATATGCTGGTATGTTGTAAGAGGTGGTTGATTCGAGCACGTTTATTAAGGCTCCGTCCTGTTACAGGACGGAGCCTTTTTGGCAGATGCGAAACGAAAAACAGCATCAGCCCAGGCGATGCAAAACTGAAATCAGGAGGTTGGAAAAACATGTATAACAAAGTCAGCACAGATATGAACTTTGTGGAACGTGAGAAGGAAGTGGAAAAATTCTGGAAAGAAAACGACACGTTCCGAAAGAGTATGGAGCGCAGGAAAGAGGGCCCGACCTATACATTTTATGACGGTCCGCCCACGGCGAACGGGAAACCCCACATCGGCCATGTCCTGACCCGTGTCATCAAAGATATGATTCCCAGATACCGTACCATGAAAGGGTATATGGTGCCAAGAAAAGCGGGCTGGGATACCCATGGGCTTCCGGTGGAACTGGAAGTGGAAAAGCTTTTGGGACTGGACGGCAAAGAGCAGATCGAAGAGTACGGACTGGATCCATTTATTTCCAAATGTAAAGAAAGTGTCTGGAAATACAAAGGGATGTGGGAGGACTTTTCCGGCACCGTCGGTTTCTGGGCGGATATGGACGATCCGTATGTGACCTATCACGATGATTTTATCGAGTCCGAGTGGTGGGCGCTGAAGACCATCTGGGACAAAGGGCTTTTGTACAAGGGCTTTAAGATCGTGCCCTACTGCCCCCGCTGCGGGACGCCCCTGTCCTCCCATGAGGTGGCGCAGGGCTATAAAGACGTGAAGGAACGCTCTGCAGTGGTGCGCTTTAAAGTGAAGGACGAGGATGCGTATATTCTGGCATGGACCACCACACCCTGGACACTGCCGTCCAATGTGGCGCTCTGCGTCAATCCGGTGGAATCCTATGTGAAGGTAAAGGCGGCAGACGGGAAGACATATTATATGGCTGAGGCGCTTCTTGACACGGTGCTTGGAAAGCTGGGCACAGAGGACACGCCGGCTTATGAGGTGCTGGAGCGTTACACCGGAAAGGATCTGGAGTACAAAGAGTACGAACCGCTCTTTGACTGTTCTGCGAAAGTGGCAGAGAAGCAGCGTAAAAAAGGATATTTTGTCACCTGCGATTCCTATGTCACTCTGACCGACGGTACCGGCGTGGTACACATTGCTCCGGCCTTTGGTGAGGACGATGCCAATGTGGGAAGAAAATACGACCTTCCGTTTGTACAGCTTGTGGATGGCAAAGGCAATATGACAGAGGATACGCCTTTTGCCGGACTGTTTGTGAAGAAGGCAGATCCGGAGGTATTGAAAGATCTGGACGCAAGAGGGCTGCTCTTTGACGCGCCCAAGTTCGAGCACAGTTATCCTCACTGCTGGAGATGCGGCACACCGCTGATCTATTACGCGAGAGAATCCTGGTTTATCAAAATGACAGCGGTGAAAGAGGATCTGATCCGCAACAACAATACCATCAACTGGATTCCGGAGAACATCGGCAAAGGACGCTTCGGTGACTGGCTGGAGAACATCCAGGACTGGGGCATCAGCCGCAACCGCTATTGGGGAACTCCACTGAATGTGTGGGAGTGCGAAGGCTGCGGCCATATGGAGAGCATCGGTTCCCGTGAGGAACTGAAACAGAAGAGCGGTAATGACGCGGCGCTGACCGTAGAACTGCACCGTCCGTATATCGATGAGATCACCTGTACCTGCCCGAAGTGTCAGGGCGTTATGAGGCGGGTGCCGGAGGTGATTGACTGCTGGTTTGATTCCGGGGCCATGCCTTTTGCACAGCATCACTATCCTTTTGAAAACAAAGAGCTTTTTGAGAGCCAGTTTCCGGCGCAGTTTATCTCCGAGGCAGTAGACCAGACCCGCGGGTGGTTCTACTCCCTGCTGGCGGAATCTACCTTATTATTTAATAAGGCGCCCTATGAAAATGTCATTGTCCTGGGGCATGTACAGGATGAAAACGGTCAGAAGATGAGCAAGTCCAAGGGCAATGCGGTGGATCCTTTTGATGCGCTGGAGACCTATGGTGCAGACGCGATCCGCTG
The DNA here is from genome assembly GCA_910583895.1 of uncultured Lachnospiraceae bacterium. Taxonomy (GTDB): domain Bacteria; phylum Bacillota; class Clostridia; order Lachnospirales; family Lachnospiraceae; genus Hominiventricola. The sequence continues at coordinate 191 of CAJTYJ010000051.1, read as the reverse complement.
GTATTTCTATATCAACAGTGCCCCGTGGCTGCCCAACCGGTTCCATGGAAAGGCCGTGCAGGAAGGACAGCGGAAATTCATGGGAACCCTGTGGAATACCTATGCATTCTTTGTGCTGTATGCGAACATTGACCGCTTTGACGCAACGAAATATACACTGGACTATGAGTCCCTGTCCATCATGGACAAAT
>CAJTYJ010000050.1 GCA_910583895.1 uncultured Lachnospiraceae bacterium | reverse complement strand
ATAATCAGCAAGGCTGATTGGGAGTTCTGTGGATAGAACTGCGGAAACTCAAGGAAAAGGATGTTGAATTTCCGGGCAGTTGTGTTATACTAGGGGATATATGGGATGGAGTTTGTTATATGATAAATGAAGAAAAAGTAATACTGATGACCCGTGCCTCTTTGTTTGAGGAGAAAAAAGGGAAGGGAAAATTAAAGATCAGCCGATATTTCCGGCATGACTACATCAGCCTGCAGATGCTGTATGGCTGGTTCTTTATGACGGTCAGTTTTGTGCTGCTGGCAGTGCTCTGGGGGGCCTGCAATATGGAATATCTGCTGGAAAACCTTCATAAAATGGATTTGAAAAGCTTGGGGATGACCGTGCTTTTACTTTATGTGCTCATAGTTTCAGTCTATGTCTGTATTTTGTACGGTGTCTGTTCCTACCGCTATCATGTGGCGAAAAAAAGTGTGGGTTCCTATGCGCAGACACTTCGGAAAATCTCGGATATCTATGTACAGGAGAAAAAACGTTCCGCATCCGCCACCGTGACAGAGGAGAAAAAACATGACAGCTTTACTTGAGATAAAACAGCATTTAAAGATCTTTTATTCCAGATATGATATTTATTTGATTCCTGCCATGAAGTTTTTGTTTGCCTTACTGGCTTTTCTGACCATGAACAGTCAGATTGGTTTTATGGAAAAGGTGGCCAGTCCGGCGGTGTCACTTTTGCTGGCGCTTCTGTGCTCTTTCCTTCCGGTCAACCTTATGGCTGTGTTTGGCGGGATCCTTTTGTGTGCCCATGCCTATGCCCTGTCTTTGGAGACTTTTGCAGTGGTGGCAGGAATTTTGTTTATCATGTATGCCATTTACTTCCGGCTGGCTCCGGAGCATGGATATGTGCTGATGCTGACCCCCATGATGTTTTTCTTTCGGATTCCCTATGCCATGCCTCTGGTACTGGGACTTGTGGGTGGTCCTGTCTGTGCGGTGCCTGTGGCCTGCGGGACGATCTGCTACTATCTGATGTACTATATGAAGAATAACGAGAAGATGCTTTCCAGCTCGGAAGCGGAGCAGATGTCCGCAAAGCTTTTGTATCTGGTGGAGAATGTGCTGAATAACAAAGATATGCTTTTGACTATCCTTGTGCTGGCCGTAACGCTGATGGTCGTCTATGCCATCCGGAAGATGAGCATGGATTATTCCTGGTATCTGGCCATCTGTGTCGGGGCCGTGATCAATGTAGTACTGTATCTGATCGGCGGCCTGGTCATGAATATCAGTGTATCCATCGGGGCAGTGGTGTTAGGAACACTGGCGGCTTTGCTGATTGCGCTGGTGGTAGAGTTTTTTGTGCTGAGTGTGGATTATTCCAGGACAGAGTACACTCAGTTTGAGGATGATGAGTATTATTATTATGTAAAAGCGGTCCCTAAGATGTCCATAGCAGTTTCAGACAAAAAGGTGAAAAAGATCAATTCCAGAAACCGGACAGGAAGAAAAAGACATTAAGACGGACTGACAGAATCGTAAGGAGAAAGGATGTGAGAAGATGAATCTTCAGCAGCTCAACCAGTATATTTCCTTGGATGCGCTGAATGTCACCAAGACAGATGTGGCGGAGATTATCATTTTGTCCTTTATTTTCTATCAGATCCTGGTGTGGATCAAATCAACCCGTGCATGGACGCTTCTGAAAGGGTTCGCTGTGGTGCTCGCTCTTCTGGCGGTGGCTGCGATCTTCCATATGAATACGATTCTGTGGATTGCGGAGAACTTTTTCAGTCTTGGAATCACAGCTGTGATCATCGTATTTCAGCCGGAGCTTCGCCGGGCATTAGAGCAGCTGGGGGAAAAGAATATCCTAAGCTCCATTGTTCCCTTTGACAGTTCTAAAAAAGAAGAGGAAGGGATTACGGACCGGACGATCCAGGAGCTGGTCAAAGCATGCTTTGAGATGGGAAAAGTGCGGACCGGAGCTCTGATTGTGATCGAGCAGGACGTCAGTCTGAAGGAATATGAGCGGACTGGAATTTCCATCGATTCGGCGGTGTCCAGCCAGCTGATTCTGAATATTTTTGAGAAAAATACTCCGCTCCATGACGGGGCGCTGATTCTTACAGGGAACAGAATCCGGTCAGCCACCTGTTATCTGCCTCTGTCGGACAATATGAATCTGAGCAAAGCCCTTGGCACCAGACACCGGGCGGCAGTGGGCGTCAGCGAGGTCAGTGATTCCCTGACCATCGTGGTGTCCGAGGAGACGGGGGCCGTCTCCGTGGCAAAGAACGGACGGCTTTTGCGCAACCTGAATCAGGAACAGTTAAAAGAACAGCTCCAGTCGCTTAAGTCGAAGCCGGAAGAGGGCAGAAAGATCAAATTATGGAAGGGACGGGGCAAGAATGAAGACAAAACTGTTTAATAATCTGCTTCTGAAGATCCTGTCTGTTGTGGGGGCCATTGTACTGTGGCTTGTGGTGGTGAACATTGATGACGCCGTGGACAGCAGGCCCCTTCGAAATATAAAAGTCAACATGGTCAATATGGACGCCATCACATCTCAGGGACAGATGTGCCGGATCGAGGAAGGCACGGATGTGGTGGACCTGACTGTTTATGCCAGACGAAGTGTTTTAAACAGCCTGAAGGCCTCGGACTTTGTCGTGACTGCAGATATGCAAAAGGATCTGCAGTTTGGCAGTATGGTCCGGATCGAGGTGGAATACATCGGAGATTCCACGATCGAGCGGGTAGCTCAGAACCGGGAAAATGTGCTGGTCAGCATTGAGGAGTCAGTGACGGAGCAGTTCAAGGTGACGGTCAGGACCAAGGGGGATCCGGATAAGGAGAAGGGACTGGTGCCGGGAAGCGCAGTTCCGGAACAGTCTTTGATTGAGATCACAGGTCCGGCTTCCGTGGTTGACCGGATCAAGAGCGTGGTGGTGGAAGTGAATATCACAGGCATCACCGGAACCATGGTGCGCTCCGGCAAACTGAAACTTCTGGACAGCGAGGGAAAACCCATTGACGGGACCTATCTGGAATATTACGGAAAAGACCAGGATTTCCACGTGACGGTGACGACGCTGAACACGAAAAAGGTGGGTATCAGTTTCGATACCAGTCTGGCTGCACCGGAGAACTGCAGCCTTGGAGCGATCTCCTATCTGCCGGAGACAGTGACCATTGCAGGAACCAACAGCCAGATCAAACCGATCTATAATCTGGAGATTCCGGCGGAAGCGCTGAATCCGGAGGGCGCCATCGGAAAGATAGAACAGCGGGTGGATATCAGCCAGTATTTAAGTGACGGTCTTTTGATTCCGGATGAAGAGGAGCGGGAGATCGTGGTTACCATGGAGATCATTCCCCATGTGTCTAAAAACTTTCTTTTCCAGGGAGATCAGATTCGCTGGGAAAATCTGCAGCCGGGGCTTGCACCGGACTGGTCAGAATCCGGGATGCTTGAGGTGGTCGTAAGCGGAGTAGAGTCCGAACTTGCAGAGCTTACGCCAGATGCAGTTATACTGTCGGCGGATCTTTCGGAATATCAAAAGCCGGGGACCTATCAGGTGCCTGTTGCGCTGGTGGTGCCGGAGGGGATCCAGGCGCCGGAAGGACTGGAGATGACATTGACGCTTGTCAAAGCGGAAGAATAACAGAAAAAGGAATGGGGGACTGTCGCAGGGTACAGTTTGTCCGGGCGAAAGCCGGTAGATGGAGCGGTTTTCGTCCGGGCAGTCTGTATTTTGCGGCAGTCCTGCATCAGCGGAAAGATTTTGAGGTTGGTATTATGGAGATCAGGTTAAAAAACGGGAAAAGGTATCTGTTTTTGTGGGCCGTGTTTTGCCTGCTGGTGGCGGCAGCAGGTATGCTTCTGCCGGTGCGGCAGCTTTGTTCCCTGGGACTTGAGGGGGCCAATCAGGCCAATCTTCGCAGTACTACGGAAGAGTTAAAGGATGGAAAGCAGCTGGAATTTACGCTGGAGCTTCCGTCGGGACAGGCAGAGCAGATCGGCTTTTTCTTTGCGTTTCACAAGTATGAGCATCTGAAAGGGCAGCTTTACATGCTTGCGCTGGAAGGGGACAGGCCGGTGGGAGAGCAGCAGTATGACCTGGAAGAGCTGACAGAGGATCAGTTCCTGTTTGTGCCTTTGTCCCTTGATCAGAAAGAAGAGGAGGCACTGCCGGTGCTCACGGTGCAGATCTGGACGGACGCAGAAAAAGAGGGGCCTTCCCTGTGGCTGAATGAGACGACTGTGACCCCGGGCCGTGCGATTCTCAATGGGATTTCTCTGGAAAAGAGTCTGGTCTATAATCTGACCTATCCGGTGTGGGTTCACCAGTATCAAAAGCCTCTGGGTACAGGACTGATTCTGCTGCTCTTTGGAATCGGTGTTTTTGGCGCGGGCGGCTTTTCGGAAGGGTTTGGAAGAAGGAAGCAAGCTGGCAGGGATCGAAAACCGATCCTGGTGATGCCGGACAAAAAAGAAGTGGCCGGGCTTGGGGTTATGATACTGGCAGTTGCACTGATATTTCTGTATTTGTATGACACCCAGATTCGAATTGCGCAGAATACGACAGAAAAAACCACCGTGTATGGGGCGGACGGGGAAACATTGCCGGTCAATGAGGAAAACCAGACTTTAAGTCAGAAAGTGATGCCAAAAGAGGAGTATCTGACGGGGCTTGGGGTTCGGTTTTTTATGGAAGAAGGGGTGGTTCTCTCAGAAGGAAGCATGAAGGCGACGGTGACGGACCTGACCCTTTCACAGGTATTATGTGAGACAAAAGTGGATGCATCTGCGTTTTTGTCCGGTGAATATGCCGGTCTTTTGTTTCAGGATTCCCAGGAAGGGGTCGCGGATCACGAGTATCAGATTGACCTTTCTTTTTCCCCGGAACTGTGGGACAGCGGGCTTGCAGTGATGACCAGTGACGAGGGACTTTGTGTCAACGCATATCTGTATTTTAACATTTTTTTAAAGCGGTTTTTCTTTTTTATCTTTCTGGGGGTAGAGTTGTTTGCCTGCCTGTTTTGGTATGTGGCTTTTGTAAAAAGAGCGAGGCTTGAAAATGTGCTGCTTTTGCTGATCCTTGGCTTCGGGCTTTTTTACAATATCCTGCTGTCGCCTCAGATGGTTCCGGATGAAGAAAAGCATATGGATATGGCCTATCGCTACAGCAATGAACTTCTTGGGTATGAATCTCTGGGGGATACCAGATGTCTGATGCGGGCGGATGACGCGGCGCTTACCTTTACTGCCTCACCTTCCTTTGGCAATTATCGGAATATTTACTATGGAATGTTCTCCCGGGTGCAGGATGACCGGATGGTGGAGGCAGAGATCAACAGCAATATTGAGGGAAGTATTTTTCTGTATCTGCCGGCGGTGCTGGGCATGAGTCTGGCCAGACTTTTGGGGCTGGGGAGCGTGCCCATGCTTCTTCTGGCCCGGTATCTGAACCTTCTTGTGTTTGCGCTGCTGGCCAGGGCGGGGATGAAGCGTCTGCCCTTTGGGAAGATGACCTTGTTTGTGATGGCCCTTCTGCCGGTGAATCTGCAGCAGTGTACTTCATTTTCCCATGATGCCATGGTGCACGGAATATTGTTTTTCTATTGCTGCGTGTGCCTGCAGGCGATCTATGAAAAGGAACCCATGACCGGAGAACGTATGGCGCTCTTGGAACTTATGGCCTGGTTTCTGGTATTCTGCAAGAGCGGAAGCTACCTGCCTCTGTGTTTTCTGCCGGTCCTGATCCCGTATGAGCGATTCCGGGGAAGGAGACAAAAGTATGTGTCGTTAGGAGCACTCTATGGGATTCCGGTGCTTTTGTTTCTTATGAAGCATATGCAGATGGTGACGGGGATTGTGCAGACGACAGAGGCCACCAGTGTGGTGAGCACCGGGGGAGGAAGTGCCTATATGACAGGCTATACTCTGGGATATTTTATAAAAGAGCCTTTGAAGCTGGTTTACATGATCGTGAATACCATTCTGGATAAGACCGGGTTTTATCTGGAGTCTCTGGTGGGCTATAAACTGGGCTGGGTGGAGATCGAGACTTCCATGGCGCTGGTTCTTTTCTTCTGGTTCCTTTTATTCTTGTCCATCTGTGACGTCCAAGAAGAGATAAGAAAGATCAGTGGTTTTCAGCGGTTTTTTATGCTGCTTCTGTGCGCAGGTTGTACAGGGCTGATCCTTCTTGGAATGCTGCTTCAGTGGACGCCCATGGGACATGTATCCATCGAGGGTGTACAGGGCAGATATTTTCTTCCCTTCCTGCTGATCTTTCTGACTGCCTGCAAAAACAGAGGGACTTTGCTTTCCAGGCGGATGGACCGGGGGATCGGGGCAGCGGCGGCAGCGGGGCAGCTTCTGACGCTGATTCTGGTGATCCGTCAGGTGACAATGGTATAAAAGGATGACAGGATGTCAGAGTTGAAAGGCATCATGACTAGCAAAAGGAAAAGGAGTGCATGGAATGGATAAGAAGAGACTGGCAGTCAACATGGCGGCACAGCTTCTGGCTTTTGCCGTAAATATGGGAATCAGCTTTTTTCTTGCCCGGATTATCGAGGAACAGATCGGAGAAAATACCTATGGTTTTGTGACGCTGGCCAATCAGTTTGTACTCTATGCCCAGATCGTTGTCTCAGCCCTCAATACCATGGCCAGCCGGTTTGTGACGATTCATATCCACCGGGGAGAGAAGCAGACTGCCAGCGAGTATTTCTCTTCCATATTCTTTGGAAATGTACTGATGGCGGTGATCTTTTTGATTCCGGCTCTGGTGATCGTCCTCTTTATGGGATATATGCCGTTTTTAAATGTGCCAAAAGAGATTCTGCGGGATGTGCAGCTTCTGTGGTTTTTTGTATTTGGAAACTTTTTTCTAAGCATTATTACTTCTGTGTACGGAGTGTCCACCTATGCCATGAACCGGCTGGATCTGACTTCCATCCGGACCATGATCGCGGATATCTTACGGATCGGCTTTTTATTCGTGACGTTTTTTGTGTGGAGGCCGACTCTTTGGTATATCGGTGTGGCATCTGTGATCAGTACGGCTTACATTGCTTTCTGGAACCGGAGATTCACAAGGCAGCTGTTGCCGGACATTCGGATGTCCTGGTCCAACTTCCGCTGGAAGAACGTGTGGGAGCTGGTCTCCTTAGGCGCATGGAATTCTCTGACCAGACTGGGGCAGCAGCTTTTGGACGGGATCGGCGTTCTGCTGTCCGGGGCGCTGATCCTGGATGGAAATGCATCGATGACTCTTTTGGCGCTGGCAACGATGGTGCCCACCGCTATTTCCAACCTGATGGGAACGATCGTGGGTGTGTTCAATCCCCAGATTACCATTGCCTATGCAGAGGGCGATAAAGAGAAACTGGTTGGCATTATCAAGAGCAGCAACCGGATCCTGATCTTTCTGATGAGCATTCCCATCGCTTTTCTGACGGCCTATGGCCTTGACTTTTACCGGCTCTGGCAGCCTTCAAAAGATCCTCTGGCCCTGCAGAAGCTGTCGATCCTGGCGGTGGGGGTACTTTATGTCAGCATGAGTATCCAGGTGCTTTATCACGTATTTATCATTACCAAGAAGGTGAAGTGGAATTCTCTGGTGCTTCTTGGGTCGGGGATCCTGTCTTCGGTCATGTCCGTGATCCTTCTGAAGACCACCGATCTGGGGGCAGCATGTTTTCCGCTGTCCAGCATGGCCACCGGGCTTTTGCGGAATCTGATTTTCACACCGATCTATGCGGCCAGCTGCTTAAAGGTCCGCTGGAATCGTTTTTACAGCGATATTCTGCTGGGATTTTTGTCCATTGGAACCATCACACTGCTGGGACTTGGCTCCCGGATGGTTTATCCGATTCACTCCTGGGGAAGTCTTATACTGATGGGAATGGTGACAGGTCCTTTGTCCCTTCTTCTGAATTTTTTTATCATTCTTCGGAAAGAGGAACGGAAAATGGTGCTGGAGATGGCAGGCTCCAGGCTGAAAGGAGCAAGATAGATGTACAGTGTGGTGATACCGGTCTATGAAGCAAAGGAAAGTCTATCGCGCTGTGTGGAGTCCTGGCTTGGGCAGACAAAAAAAGATTTGGAGCTGCTTTTGGTGGATGACGGGTCCACAGACGGAAGCGGTGCCCTGTGTGACTCCTACGCAGACAAAGACGGGAGAGTCCGGGTGATTCATCAGAAAAACGCCGGAGTGTCTGCAGCCAGGAACGCGGGGATTGAGAGTGCCAAAGGAGAGTATCTGCTTTTTACGGACAGCGACGACTATGTGGCCCGGGACTATCTGGAACAGATGGAGAAAGCGCTTCAGGATTCCGGCGCTGATCTGGTGCTCTGCGGCTTTCACCATCTGTATGAAGGGGCGGACATTCTGAAACTGCCGGGGGAGACCAGAACTTTCCGGCTGACGGAGGGGGAGGAAGATTTTCTGACGCTATATGAACAGAGCTTTCTGAATATGCCCTGGAACAAGCTTTACAAAAGAGAACAGGCGGGCCGGTTTGACCCCTCCTTAAGTCTTGGGGAGGATCTGCTTTTTAATCTGGATTATCTGAAGCGATGCGAGACGGTTATGGTACTGGCAGAGCCGCTCTGCTATTATATTCAGGAGGAACGAAACGTGACCCTTTCTTCCGGAAAACGACAGGACCGTCTGGCCCTGGCAAAGCGGATCTGCAGGGAGACAGAAACCTTCTATGACCAGTGGTGGGGGAACAAAAAGGAGGGTCACTGCCGCATCTTCACCCGGTATATGAACGAGATTATGGACGAGTGCGGGAAGCTGCCGGCAGATCCGGATCTTTCCGTAAAAGAGAAAATACAGGCAATCCGGTCCTACGGGGAAGATTCCTGGGTGAAGACGCGGGGAGATGAGGCCGTCTTTTGGTATCTGGATTACCGGATCCTGTGGTTTTTTCTGAAGCGAAAACAGGCAGGTATGGTATATGGACTGTGTGTACTGCGCCGGGGATTTGTGGTGCTGGTGCACTGGCTCAGAAGAAAGGGAGGGATTTTCAAATAACATGGAACCTTTGATCAGTATTATTGTGCCGGTGTATCAGGTGGAGGATTATCTGGCCCGGTGTGTGGAGAGTCTTCTGTCGCAGACTTATAAAAATCTGGAAATCATCCTGGTGGATGACGGCTCGCCGGACGGATGTCCAAAAATCTGCGACCAGTATGCCGAAAAAGATGCCCGGATTCGGGTGATCCATCAGGAAAATGCCGGGCTTTCCGGGGCGAGAAATGCGGGGATTGATAGGGCAGAAGGGGAATATCTGGCCTTTGTGGACTCGGATGATTATGTGGCGGCGAACTTTATCCGTACGCTGTATGATCTGATTACGGAGACGGGATGCGCCATCAGCCAGTGCGGCTTTTCTTATGTGCAGGGAGAGCCGCTGAGGAGTGAAAAGAGCCGGAGCTACCGGGTATACCGGGGGGAAAGCCTGTTAGAACAGCTCTACGGACCGGAAGAGAGCGCCACCCGTTTTGTGGTGGCCTGGAATAAACTGTACCGGCGGGAATTGTTTGAAAAAATACGTTACCCACAGGGACGAATTCATGAGGATGAGGCGACCACCTACCGGCTTTTTCATGAAGGGAAAAAGCTGGCGGCCACAGACCGGGAACTCTATGGATATTATACAGATCATGCGGGAAGCATCACGGCGGTTTTTTCTGAAAAGCGGCTTCAGTGGCTTTTAGCCCACGAAGAACGGATTCTCTTTTTTAATGAAAATGGATATGAACGGCTGCTTCCAAAGGCGTACCGGAAGCTGTGTGACGCCTGTATTACCTTTTATCTGCGCTGTATGGATCAAGAGAATGAAATGCCAGAACTTCGCAGAAAACTGATGGAAGATCTGAAAAGATATCTCCTGGAAGGGGCAAAATGGATTCGGAAACTGCCTCTGAGGACCAGGGCGGGGTACCGGATCTTCCTGGCAAACCCGGCGATTTTTGCAGTGCTGCTCAGAAAGGTACAAAAATAGTATGAGAGAGAAGATCAGTGTGGTGGTGCCGGTATACGGTGTAGAGAACGTGCTGGGGCGTTGCGTGGACAGTATTTTGGCCCAGACCTATGAGAATCTGGAGATTATTCTGGTGGATGATGGTTCTCCCGATCGCTGTCCGGCCATCTGTGAGGATTATGCCAGAAAGGATGAACGGATCAGGGTGGTCCATAAGGAAAACGGAGGGCTTACCTCTGCCTGGAAAGAGGGGGTCAGGCATGCCTCGGCAGATTGGATCGGCTTTGTGGACAGTGACGACTGGATCGAACCGGATATGTATGAGAGGCTCTGGGAGGCGCTTACCGGACATCAGGCAGATATCGCTATGGCAGGACTGGTATTTGACTATGAAGATCCGGGCTATCCGCCCCGGCGGGAGACCAACCGGATGGACCGGACTGTCTATGACCGGCAGCAGCTTAAAGATCTGTTTCCGGTACTTTTGAATGACGGCAGCTTTATCGGACGCAGCCTTCAGCCATCCCGGGTGACCAAACTGTTCAAAAAAAGCCTGGTGGAACAAAATCTGGAACTTTGGGAGGAACGGGTGAGTGTGGGGGAAGATTTGCAGATGGTGTTTGCGGTCTTTCTGGACGCGGAGCGGGTCTGTACAGTACCGGACTATTATCCATATCACTACTGGTATAACCTGTCTTCCATGACCGGGGGACATGATCCGGAGTATCTTTCGAAGATTTTGCTTTTGCGGGAGCGGATGGAGGCCATCTCAGATCGAAAAGGGGTCTATGATTTCCGTCCCCAGATCCGCAATGATTTCTTGAGTCTTGCAGTGATGGCGGTGAAAAATGAAATTTGGAGAAATCAAACGGATTCACTTCGTCAAATTCTTAACAATATAAAAAAGATGTGTCAGAATCCTTCTGTCAGGGAGGCACTGATGCATCACACGATGGATCAGATCGGGCTTTCTGTAAAGCTTTATCTTTTTATGATGAAACACGGGTGGTATGTGCCCTGTTATATGGTGACAAAAGTATTCTTTGCCCTGTATTACCGGACTTTCTGGAAAAAAGGATAGCAGCCGGGTCAGACAGAGAAAAAGGAGAGTGGAGGACAGATGGAAAAGAAACTGGTATTTTTGGACATAGACGGTACGATCCTGCCGTCGGAGGGAGGAATTCATCCGGCGGTCAAAGAGGCACTGAAGAAGGCAAGAGCGAAAGGACATCGGATCTTTATCTGTACCGGAAGATCCTGTCACATGCTTCCGGAGGAGCTGGCGGATGTGGAGCTGGACGGCATTGTGGCCAGTGCGGGAAGTGATATCTGGATTGACGGGGAGAATGTTTATCGGGAATCTTTAAGCGCAGAATGTCTGAAGGAGACGGTGGGGATTCTGGATCAGCTGGAAACCATCTATATTCTGGAAGGATTTCAGGATGTCTATGTGTCAAAAAGGGGAGAGCGGATCCTCTCTGAGAGCGAGCCAATCCCGGGGGACAATCCGGAGATCATACGCTGGAAAAATTTCTTTAACGGCCGAAAAAATGCCAGGAGTATCGACACGTGGGTGAAAGAACAGGCGCCGGTTCCCAAGATTTCCTTTATTGCCTGGAGTCGCCAGGAGGTAGAGCGCATCTTTCAGGTCTTTGAAAAGACATTTCATGTTGTACTCTTTCCGGCCCGTTCGGAAGATTTTTTCAACGGGGAGCTGATCTCCCGAAGGGCCAATAAAGGAACTGCCATCCACAAAACAGCTGAGTACCTGAAGATGGATATCAAAGATACCATCGCTTTCGGGGACAGCATGAACGATTATCAGATGCTCGAAGAAGCGGCCTGCGGCGTCCTGATGGGCAACGGAGATGAGAAGATGAAAGATATGGCTGACCGGGTCTGTGAAACAGTGGAAGAAGACGGGGTGGCAAAAGAGCTGGCCAGGATGGGGCTTTGCTGAGCAAAGCCCGCCACGGTTATGGTTCCTTTTCCGGCTGATTTTCGGTCACATGCTGCCGCCCTTCGTGGTCCATCTCATAATTTTCTTTGTAAATTAACTGGGAGACCGGCACAATTTCAAAGCCTTTTTCCTGCAGGCCGCTGATCACCCGGGGAAGGGCATCTTTGGTGTATTTTGCACCGTTGTGCATAAGGATGATGGAACCATTGCCAAGATGGGGGTGATCCAGGACTTTGGATACGATGGCGTCTGCACCGTAGTCTTTCCAGTCCAGGCTGTCAACATCCCACTGGATCGTATGATATCCCAGCTCGCCGGCAGCGTCGATCAGGGTATCGTTGTAGTCTCCGTAGGGAGGACGGAACAGGGTCATTTCCTTTCCGGTCAGTTCTTTTACCTGGTCATGGACCTGTCTGATCTCCTCTTTGCACTCATCGGCGCTGATTTGTGACATTTGTTTGTGATTTTCGCTGTGGTTTCCAAGATCATGGCCGGCTTCGGCGATGGCCTTTACGTCGTCCGGGTAGGATTCCACCCAGCCGCCGGTCATAAAAAAGGTGGTTTTGACCTGGTATTTGTCCAGGGTGGACAGAAGGTCAGCAGTGTCTTCATTGCCCCAGGGGAATGCAAGACTGCGCGGATCAGCTGTTCTGCTGCACTTTAAGGGAAAAGCCTTCATAGATACCGACCGGGATATCCTCACCAAAAGAATATTCTTCTACGTTTTCTTTTTCAAAGAAATAGATGGTAACCCGCTCTTTGAGCGGGTCTACGATCCAATATTCCCGGACACCGGCAGTCTGATATTTAAAGAGCTTTGTAAAATAATCCATCGCTCTGCTGCTGGGGGAGACGATCTCGATCACCCAGTCCGGTGCTCCATGGCAGCCCTGATTCGTTATTTTATGGGGATCGCAGGTCACGGATATGTCTGGTTCTACATAATTGGTATCGTCTTCATTTAAGAACACCGCGAATGGAGCTGCAAAAATTTCACACGGTCCATGATGGTTTTTGATATAATTATAGATTTCATTATGCAGATAACTGGAAATTCTCTGGTGTTTTGTATTTGGCGGAGCCATATAGTAAATCTTTCCGTCAATCAATTCCGCCCGTTCCCCATCCGGCAAAGCGTAGATATAGTCGGTTGTATATATTTTTTCTTTTCTCAATACATTCATAAAATTCTCCTCTTTATCAAAGTTCTGCATCTGCCCCCACTTTGTCCTGTAAAATCCTCCTGGGCTGCTTTTCATAGATTACTTGACAATGCCTTTGTCTCTATTATATCCGTGAACCGCCCAAATTACAATTATGTTCTTGCGGAATACGCGGCCAGTGCGTGTTACTGAGCCGTGGACAGTAATTATGGTTCAGGGGCGGAGAGCGGTAAAACTTAGCGCATATCATATAAAAACTTGCTCCAGCCCCATCCTCCGCACATAATCGATCCATTCATAGATGTCTTCGATGTCATACAGTGGTTCATGACTGTCGTTTTTTGCCTTTTTCAGCGCCAGCGCCATCATCGCGTATTCATTTTCCAGCATGGTGTCAAAGACGCCCTGATCGTCGGTGTTGATGGATACATGGAGGGAACTGTTTTTTTCCGTCTTGCGTAGCTTTCTGGAATTGAACCGAAGGATCGGATGTTCCTCGTATTTTTGAATGGTTCCGATCAGATAGTTGGAGGAGGGATTGGTTTCGATGCCGATGCCGGTTTTCACAAGCTTGCGAATCATCTGGTCCTGAAGCTGACGGACGATATTCGTATATCGTTGATCTGCTTTCAGTTCCGTCTGTTCTGCCCCTATGTTCCGGACTTTTTCATTGTAATGATAGGCAAAATACAAATCCTGGCAGCATCTGATCATTCGCACGTTATTGCGTACCTGGTCGTTCAGGGCATAGCGCTCCCAACGCTGAAGCGGCCTTCGGCGAATCTTGGCGGCAAATTCTTCCTCGCTCAGCCGGTAGAGCTTCGGATTGTCGCCCCGGAGCTTCCAGCTCTGGTAATAGTCCATGGGCGACGCTTTGTGCCTGTGCGGCATGTGATTCTGATATATCTCTTCATACAGGCTGTAGTACTGTTCGGTCAGCTTTGTCCGCAGTGAGCTGTCCAAGGCGCATCCCGTCTCGTCGGATTTATTGATCAGCCAGACAATGTCGTCCAGCAGCACTTGTTTGGGAAGAACCAGTTTGTACCCTTTATAGCGATAGTATTCAGAAGGATTGATTCCAAGGGCAAGCCCGTGTCCGATCCGGCTTCCTCTCTTCAGACCGCAGAACAGGATGGCTTCATCGATGGCCCGAAGTCCGTCAACAATATCAAGGAAGTCTTCCCCCGCATGATAAGTGGCATGGAGCCTGGTTCTGTCTTCTTCTCTGCCGGAGGGGTGTCCGCCCTTTTTGCTACAGGTGAACTCCAGGTCCAAAAGATACCGGAAAGCCTGGGCAAAGACTTCCGGGCGGCAATAGAGTTCATTGGAACATGCGTCGATGCCGCGGATGCTGCAGTTGATATGGGTGCTTTGTTCCAGCAGGGCGGCGATGCTCCTGGAATGCGTTCGGGTTGCCAGACGCACATTCTGATTCCTGGGAGAACCAGGGCAGAATCTTTTATCCCGTATCTTGGGAAAATGCAGCACATAAGTAACCTTATCTTCCATGCCGGGATTTTTGAGAGAAGCCGGAGCAGCAGTTTTGCGGCCGGAAGCGGAACCTCCTGCAATGATGTTCTGATTTTTTACGATGGCCTTGTACAATTCAGACGGCTGCTTCTTCGGACAGATGCGGGCTTCCAGGGAGACGATATTCTGCTTCTGCATGGTCCCGTTCAGGGCCAGACGAACCAGCTCCGCCTCGTATTCGGTCTGACCTTCGATAAAGATCTCTTTCCGGTTCTGATAATTGCTGAAATTGGCAAATCCTACCTGCCGGTTGATCTGGATCAGCTCCCCTCGGAAATGTGTGCGGATGGAGAGATAGGCATAGAACAGATTCTTCTGAAAATCTGTAAATACATCGGACACAGAAGCTTGGTAGCATTCATATAAAAATCTGCGCTCTCCGGCCAGCAGAAAACATTCCCTGTCGTTGTGAGCAGGCATATCCCGTTCAAAGGCATAGTCCAGGATATATTTGTCGTCAATCTTTGCTCCCCAGAGATGTTTGGCCAGCACGATCATGTCTTGAATCCGGGACACCAGTGTTTCCATGGGGCACCCGTGCTCTGCTTTTTGAAGGAGATCCAAACTGTTTTTTTCAAGTACTGGGTTGTTCCGGAGCGCGGCGAAAAGAGCTACGCGGTAAAGAGCTGCCCGCTGGCACTCGGCGTAAAAATTCTCGGCTTTCCCCTCCTGCCGGAGCCGGTCCAGGGGGTGGGTCTGCAGGGCGACGGGAAGCTTCTTGAAGTCATGGATCCGGCCATCGATCAGATTCATCAGGCAGATCCAGTTCAGTTCAAAGACTTTCGTGGAGCCGTTCAGATGGAAATGATTCTCTGCCATGCCCCTCTTTAGAATATTGTGCAGGCGCCTGTCGTCGCTGCGGATGATCGGAAGCCAGGAAAAATTTCTGCACTGGAGGCCTTTCTTCTGATCATGATTGGCCAGAAAGGCACAAGTGAAAAAGTCTTGTCCCAGCTGAAAAGAAATCTCCCGCCACCGGAGCATCTCATCAAATTTGCAAGTGATTTCCTCGCCGTCATACAAAAGCAATTTTCCGGCAATGTTCATAATGAACCGGAATACGCTGGGATTCCCATTCGGAGGATCGGACATGTCCTGGAGAAGCTTCTGGTAATGATTGCGGCGCTCATCTTCGGAGTAGTTGGGGAAGATGCTTTGGGCATATTGCATATATAGGTCTTCGTTGACGGTCCGGTAATCATGGCGGTTTCCGCGGGAGCGGCTTCCGGCAGAGATCCGGTGGTAGGGAATTTTTAAAAATAAAGTCTCCAGATTTCCTTTCTCAATGTCCATTCAGATACCTCACAATCTCTGTCTGCACATTCAAAAGGCGCTTGTATTCTTCGTGCATTTCCTGGGTGATGTTTGCATTCTGGTCTTTTAAGTACATTCTCTCTACGCTGGCATACAGACTGCACAGTCCGTTCACATCCAGTCCTGCAGGCTGTTCCCGCCGCCTGGAAAGATAACACTGTACTTTCGAGGCCAGAAGGTCCAGGTTGCTTTTGGCATTATTGGCAGACCAGTTTCGCAGAAAGGTGGATGCGTTTGCTCCTTCAGTAACCGGAAAATCCGGGATTATGGTCAGTTTCGCCTGGAATGTGATGACTGCTTCTTCGACTTTTTTGTTTTCTTCCTGTTCCTTTCTATACTGGATGTTTTGGACGCTAAGATCAAAAAGTTCGGCATATAAGGCGCTGACATCAATAGTAATTTCCTGCTTGCCAAAGGAAAAGAGCTCTAGCCTTTCCGG
Organism: uncultured Lachnospiraceae bacterium; assembly: GCA_910583895.1. Lineage (GTDB taxonomy): Bacteria > Bacillota > Clostridia > Lachnospirales > Lachnospiraceae > Hominiventricola. Next base: position 7,730 of record CAJTYJ010000050.1, on the reverse strand, counting down.
TGAACAGGCGACGCCGTATTGCTTCTTTTTCATATAAGCAGAAATGTTTCTGAAGAATGTGTCCACCAGTTTCCGGCTTCGCTCTGTTTCATCTTTTGTACCTTTCCGATACTCCCGATGCTGTATACAGTAATCTTTGATTTTTAATGTCAGGTCTAGGTTGGAAAGGATGCTTCTGGCACAGGCAATGCTTTCTGAATTACTCTCCTCAATTGCCCGGATGACCGCTTGGAATTCCTCATAGGTAATACCAAGCATACCTATATTGATCTTATGATACAGGGCGTCCAGATTGCACAGGCCAGTCAGATAGTTTTCCAGGCTGATTTGTATATAATAGATAATGTTGCTGTTGTCATAGATCATGGACCCTTCGGAAGAGTAGATGGTCTGACCATTATTATTGGAATAAAAAATGTTGGACAGCAGCCCCAGCAGAATCCAGGCTTTTATATAATCATTTCTTTTTGGGTGATCGGCAATACTGGATGCTTTCAGTGGATTTCCGTTTTCCGGAAGGAGAAAACGGGGAGCAGTACTGTTCATAGCATCCAGAACCTTGTTCATACTCTGAGCAGTTTCTATGACAAAACGCGACCGGTCGGTTCCGGAATTTTGGTGTATGGGCAGGGTAAAATTAAAGTCCGGCCCCCAGATATATCCATTGATAAACTGAGCAAGCTTCTGCTCTTGTGAGCTTCTGAAAAGACGGTGTATACGGATCGTGTACAGCGTACGCATCTGATAGATGTAATCTTCTCTGCGTCTGTCCGCTATATTTTTGGAGAGAAAATCGAATAAATGCATGACTCGATAAAAACTGTCTGACCGGTCTGATATGATTGGCTCAAAAGCAGGATTGGGCAGAACATTGCTTTCCTGCGCAATCTGACGGAGAATCTTCAGCATGGTTACATGCATATGGAAGGAGTCCATTTGGCCGATCTCCTGAAGGGTCAGCCCATCATATAATTTCAGGTGGTCAGCCGCCCATTCTTTCTGAAAATACCATTCAAATGCTTCGATATTTTCCAGATAAATTTCATCGTTTCCAGCCGGATCTTTCAGACCAGCGATCATGGAGAGCCAGCTGATCATATCCCGCAGGTTGTCTGGCAGTAGGTAACTGGTTCCGTCTCCTTCCGGCAGGAAAGACATGCCTGTCCGGAGGAAGATCAGTTTCAGCATGGCGGAAGTGAAGGTGTCCGGGGTGCCAGGTGCAGATTCCTGAGAATCGGAATCAAAGGCGTTTGGACTGCCGGACGAGGTTCTTTGGGAAGCAGAATCAGAGGTGCCCAGGTTGCCGGATGCGGCAGAATCCCATAGAATACCGCCGTCCGAACTGTTCATGTACAGGATATGTACGTCGTCAAAGCTCTGCACTTTCGGCAGATAGATACGCCGCTGCTTCGGGATCAGTTTTGCCATATATCGCTCTGCCATGGTCTGTATTTCCTGGTTAAGCTGTTGGTACACTTCATCATCCCGGTTTTCATAGAGCTTCCGGAAATCTCGTAGGTTTTTCTCACGGATGCACAGTTCCAGCTGCTCGATGCGGACACTGATGACGACAGTGACCTGGGGAATGATCAGGTATTTACGGATTTGTTCCGCCATCTTGTAGGCATTGGCGCTGCACAGGTCCAAGTCGTCGATGGCGATGATCAGTTGCTGGTTCTTCTCATTTTTATTCCTGAAATCCAGGTAGTCTCTGATCAGCTCCGCCATTGCCTTTTTTAAATTGGTGCTTTCTCCAAGCTTGGTCAGTTTGCTGATATTTCCTTCGTAATCAAACTCATCATCCAGCATCTGCTTTTGATTATTGACCAGGGAAATGTAGCGGTAAACGGTCTGAAAGCGGTCTAGCAGACGTTCCCTGGTCCTTTCGTCGGTATACTGGACGCCATAGTCGCAGCGTCTGTCAAAATCCTGAAAAATTCTGGCAAGTACGAGGTCTAGTACATTATGGACGTCATCGAACTGAGAAGGATCGATCAGGAGCGGTTCGGAGAAGAAGGTATTCTCCAGATGGCGGCAGGAAGAGAACACCGGATTTTTCCTCTCCCTGTTGGAATATACAGCGTTAACGAACGTCATCATGGCGCTGCTCTTTCCCTCTCCCCGTTCCCCGCAAAAGGCGATGACATTGTTCTCAAAATCTTGGTGTTTCCAGGACCAGGAGTCGGGGCAATCCTTGAGCCGAGCCGATGCGCCGACAATGTCATCCAGCATGGCCGCTGCCCGCTCATACTGTTTGAAAAATATATCATCCTCTTTGATTTCTTCATTTACGTTGATCCTGAATTCTGCACCTTTCACAATCCTGACCACTGACATATGGGGGTCCTCCTTTATCTATTGTAAAAATATTCTTTTTGAAATAATCCTATCATACCTTTCTCCATATTTCTATCTTTTGCAACACGAAATTCCCGGCTGTATTTTGAAACTGCAAAATATGTAGTTTGGAAGACGAAATATGCAGGATTCTTTTAAGTTCCGGGAGTGTTTCGTAAAGGTATTCAGCGTCTTGGAGCCCACACGGTTCACATGCCAGTAGGTATAGACGAAGTCCACCCAGTTCTGGCTGTCGTTGTTGCGGGCAGGACTGTCAAAGAAGTTGTTTGCGCCTGGGTAGGTCTGATCTAGCAGGGCATTTCCTGATTTATGTGGGGGATGTCTGTGTCATGAGCCTAATTCTGTATTTGTGTAGTGCGGATATCCGGGCGCAGAAGAAGGCGCCGATGCGGAACCAGAGGAGCTGAGGGAGCTGCTTGAGCTGGATGACGAAGACGTACCTTTTGCCGGCGGCGGCCAGGAAGGAGCCGGCCGGCAGCCGGACTGCCAGAAGTGAATTATATCCTGCAGCGGGGAGGCGTCTATTACTGGACGCATGAGATTCCGGTGGTGGAGGAATTTGAACAACTGTGTCAGAGGGCGGATGAGGAGGAGGATCCGGATCAGCGTCTGGGATGGTACCAGGGGTTATTCTGCTCCTGTGTGAAGAAAAGCGTCACGTTCCTGAGAGGAAGACAGAATTATCTGCAGATGGAGGAGCTTGGACTTTAAGCGGCGAAGATCAATCCGCTGTCCGACTGGGAGACGGTCACTATGGAAGCACTGGTGTTCCTTGGGTGGTATGAGGACGCCAAGAGATGTGAGGGGTGGCTCTTTTTTTGCATGTGCTTTTGTCCGGCGGAATAAGATATAGAAAAGCGTTGGATGAAGGAGCAGTCTTGGAGACCCGGAAAAAGAACGAAGGGAAAAGAACAGTTATCTATTTGGTCAAAAGAGAATTTAAAGGTACGGTTACCGTAGAGCATGCAGTGAAAGCGTTGATCCATGCTCACCGGAATGACTGAGTTGAAACAGAAGGTTTATATCATATAAATTCTGGTTTTGGAAAGGGGAGCATCATGCGGGAGAGAGCAGCGCTGTACCTTCGCCTGTCTAAGGAGGACACAGAGAAAGAAGAGTCGAACAGCATTGATTCGCAGAGAAGACTTCTTCAGGAGTACCTGAGCAAAATGCCGGAACTGGAGCTGTATAATGAATATGTGGATGACGGCCATTCCGGGACAAATTATAATCGTCCGGCTTTTCAGCGAATGCTGGCCGATGCAAAGGCTAAGAAGATTACCTGTATTCTTGTCAAGGATCTGAGCCGGTTCGGGAGAAATTATCTGGAGACCGGCCGCTATATCCAGCAGGTATTCCCTGGTCTGGGAGTCCGGTTTATCGCCGTCAACGATCAGGTGGACACAGGCGACGAACGGCAGCAGGGGTTTGATATGATGCTGCCCATCCGCAATATTTTTAACGAGGGATATTCTCAGGATATCTCCCGGAAAGTGCAGTCCTCTTTTAAAGTGCTACAGAAGGCCGGGGCTTTTTGCGGCGCGCATACCAGTTATGGGTACCGCAAACATCCTGCGGACCGTCATAAACTGGTAATTGATCCATACGCGGCGGCTGTTGTCAGGGATATTTATGACTGGTACCTGTCCGGCGCTGGTCAGAGAACGATTGCGGCCAGACTGAATGAGAGGGGGGTCTTGTGTCCATCAGCCTATAAACAGCAAAATGGAGAGAATTACCGCAACAGCAGGAGAATGGATGCCGCGTCGTACTGGACGTATGCGACCATTCACCGTATTTTGCAGAACGGGATGTATAAAGGCTGTATGGTGCAGAATAAAACTGTGCGCAGAATGCGGGGAAAGGCAAGGCAGCGTCCAAAGGAAGAATGGATCGTCGTTCCCGGAACCCATGAGGCAATTATTGAGCCAGGGACCTGGGATCGTGTGCAGGAACTACTCCGGCAGAGGACGCGGGCCATTGATTTTGAGAAAAATGTCAGTATATTTGCAGGATTTCTAAAATGCGCGGACTGCGGGAGAGCCATGGTAAAACGCCGGTATCCGGACAAAGACGGGAAGAAAAAGGTGTCCTATACCTGCGGTGCATACAGCCGTTCCGGGACAGAGGTATGCAGCAGCCATTTGATCCGGCATGAGATTTTAGAACGGATAGTTCTGGATGATCTGAATACGGTACTCCACAGTGTGAAAGACCTGAAACACATGACGGAACATCTGCGGAAAGAACCGCCGGATTATGAGAATCAGCAGGAAAAGGAGACTCGGGTGATCCAGGAGCGTCTGCAAAAGCTGGGACGTCTGAAAAAAGAAGGATATTCAGATTATAAGGAAGAATTACTGTCAAAGAAAGAATATCTGGAACTGCGGGCGGATTATCTGCGGCAGGAGAACTTTCTGAAAGAAAAGCTGGAAAAACTGGTTCACAAGGAAGCGGAAAAATCGGTAGAAATGCTGCATTCGTCCTGGATCCGGAACCTTTTGACTTTCCGGAAACTGGAAGTCCTGGACCGGAATGCGGTGGTGGAGTTCGTGGAAAAAATAGAAATCGGTGAGAAAAACGAGGCGGATCAACAGGGGATCACGGTGCATTACCGGTTTTCTGATGAATTACAGGATCTGTTTCAGAGGGTATATATGGATGGAATATGATTGTGTTTATTCGTTTACACGTTCGCGCAATCACACATTCCCCCAGGCGGCATCAAAACTGATGGCTACTTTGGGGGAATCGGTCTGTACGCAGTAAATGGGAAGTTTTTTGCTTGCAACCCGGGCGGAAGCGGGGGCGCTTTTCTTCTGAAAAGCGCCGAAGCCCGCCACGGCCAGGAGCAGACACAGGACAAGTGTGCCGATTTTACCTATGGGGTCTTTGTACATGGAAACTCCAAAAAGTTTTCTTTTTTCTATGTTATGAGTGACGGGGGAGGAACATGCGCTATGCGCTGATTTGCTCCAGAATATTCAGGAATTGTCTGTATTCCTGAAAATAACGGGAATTCTCCACGTCTACATCCGTCGTTTTTTTCGCATACTCATATAAATTTCCATAAGAAGCCAGACCGCCGACGCCGAGCATGGTTCCAAGGCCGCCAAAAGCTTCGGCTGCCTGGCCGCACCGGGTCAGTACGCCCTGAGGCTTTGTGGGGTCGATCTTGCTGGTATCCAGCGGAACCGCTCCGCAGTAAATATCCCGGGCTGTGCTGGTGGACAGAATACCGGCTTCCACCAGTTCTCCGAACAGGGCAACCGTGTCCTTTTTTGACAGGTTTGAGGAATGGTATTTTTGCTTCAAAGCCTCGATTTCTTCTTCGGAAAGTGTATCTCTCCTGGAGCCCTCTACCCATGTTTCTGCCTGCTGCTGGAAATAACTGGGCTGGCAGGGTACTTCTGCCCGTGTAACGGCGTATATCGGAAATCCGTTAATCATTCGAATTGTCATAAAAACTCCTTCTTTCCTACATATTAAGTCATGATTCTTCTGTCGGTCGGAATCATTCATGCTTCCTTATTCTTAAGTCCAAGCATGGGTTTTGGCTGTCTGCTGCTGCATGGCAGCATATTCTTTGAAATACTGTACAAAATCCATTTTTGAATTTGCGCCGGCACTTTTGGATGCCCATAAAGCAATCGGATTTTCAGCATTTTTACCGCTGGACCTTAACAAGTGAGCGTTCAGTGCGATCATTTCTGCCGGAGTTGCATGACCGGGATCAATATTGTTCAGATGAACGATACTGCGGTACTTTTTCCCATCCCGGCCGGTTCCCCATATGACAGCAACCGGATCTTTTGCGGTTGAGCTTTCGTGATACCTGGCATTTACCGTACCGCCCGCTCCGCCTGCAGAAGCCAGCATATCCTTGTTCCACTGCAGTTTTCCTTTTTTTCCGTCGGATGTCTCAAAGCGCATAGTAACGCCTTTTCCCTGCACAGAATATCCCGCTCCAGGCGTGTATGATGCAGAAGAGTTTTTTCCGGGTATTCCGGTATTGACATGTTCAAGCATTTTCTGCCTCCTTTCTTTTGAATGTTGTCTGCCGTATGGCTGTTTTCCTCCTTTCTATTGATTTTCAGATTTTATTTTCCTCCTTTTATTTTATTTTGTCAATACAACAATCTGTATAGGCTGAAAATAAGGCAACCCGTGCATGGTTGCCGGATCTGTAAAAATGTGTTAAGATGGGCAACATGCGGTATGCTGTCTGTCTATGGGACAGAGAAAGGAAGTTATGAAATACGTTCGACAGTTTTTATGGATACTTTTGTTTTCTTTTGCAGGGGAATTGCTGAAATACTGGATCCCTCTGCCGGTTCCGGCTTCGATCTACGGGCTGCTTTTGCTGCTCCTGGCACTTTTGACGGGGATTGTTCATTTGGAGATGGTGAAGGAGACTGCAAGATTTTTGATTGAGATCATGCCATTGATGTTTATTCCGGCGGCCGTAGAGCTTTTGGAGTCCTGGGGGGCGCTGAAAGGGATTCTGATCCAGATCAGTATCACTACGCTGGTGTCTACGGTGCTGGTCATGGGGGTGAGCGGACGGGTCACTCAGCACCTGCTTTGGAGACGGAGAAGGAGCGCATCATGAGAGCATTTTTCTTTGATTCCGTTTTTTTTGGAGTACTGATCAGTATTGTGACTTATGAACTGGGCGCTTTTGCGAAGCGCAGATGGAAGCTTGCCATCTTCAATCCGCTGCTTTTGTCTGTGCTGGCAGTGATGGGGGTTCTGACCCTCCTGGATCTGGACTATGATCTTTATTATGAAGGGGCAAAATACATCAGTTATCTTCTGACGCCGGCGACGGTATGTCTGGCAGTGCCCCTGTATGAGAAGATTGAGCTCCTGAAAAGTCATGCAGGCGCCATCTTCGGGGGAATTCTGGCGGGTGTGCTCACCAGTCTTGTGAGTGTCCTTGCCTTTGCGCTCCTTTTTGGTTTTACCCATGAACAGTATGTGACACTGCTGCCGAAATCGATTACCACAGCCATCGGCATGGGTATCTCCGAGGAGCTGGGAGGACTGGTGACGATCACGGTGGCGGTCATCATAATCACCGGAGTGCTGGGCAATATTATGGCAGAACTGGTTCTGAGACTTTTTCATATTGAAGATCCCATTGCAAGAGGAATTGCCATCGGATCTGCAAGCCATGCCATCGGTACGGTCAAAGCCATGGAGCTGGGAGAGGTGGAAGGTGCCATGAGCAGTCTGTCCATTGCGGTGGCAGGACTTTTGACGGTGGTTGGAGCTTCTGTGTTCGCTGCTTTTTTGTGATTGGAAATGGAAATGAAGCCTTGAGTTTCCGCAAACTGTAATTCAAAAATGAATATGTCTGCCCAAAGTGT
>CAJTYJ010000049.1 GCA_910583895.1 uncultured Lachnospiraceae bacterium | reverse complement strand
GAGATTTCCATAAATCCTCGGTTTATTTTATTTGTCGGCCTAACTCACATTAGACTGATATCGGTCTAATGTGAGGAAATCATCATCAAGCAGGCGAAAGCCTCTGAGCCTCTGTAAATCTTCCTGATGTTTCTGGTCGATCTGCTTCGTCACAGTCAATCTTCCCATCTGCTTTCCTTTTCGTTTTCGTATCTTCATACTAACATAACCCTGATTTTACAAGCCGGGAGCCAGTGCTTTTCTGAATCCTGGCCTCTTGTCGTTATCGTTTTTACACATCTGCTGTAGCTCATTTTTCAGCATACGTTTGATTTTGCCGTGCATGGTTTCCTTGCCGGTCTTACTGAAATGTTTGACCAGCACATATGCATACATTTTAGTTTACGGTGTGCGGAATGGTTCACAATGCTCTGATCAACGCCTTTCTCCCCGGCAGTTCGGGTAAAATCAAGCTCTCTGATCATAGCACCGGGCACGCCTTGCCGGCAGGAGAATGATAACAGAGAGCATTTTGTCCAGCATAGCGATCAGCCGGACGTCTCTTTGCCGCAGGATTTTCATGACCAGACTGAGTCTGAGATCGTCACGTTCGGTATCGATTTTAAATCGATAAAATACGCAAGATACATGAAAAGCAGGATAAGATTTTCTGTTATAATCATAGTGTTTCGGACAAAAATATACTTTCTGATCAAAACACGGATAGAAAGGAGGCTGCTGCAATGGCGGAGAGAATCAAAATAATAATAGCGGCAATTGATTATATTGAAAGCCATCTGCATGAAAAGCCGGATCTGGAAACGATCGCAGGGGCTTTGCATTACTCGAAGTATCATCTGCACCGGATGTTTACAGACATGGTGGGTTTTACAATCCAAAGTTACACACTGCGCCGCAGACTGACCGAGGCTGCAAAGCTGCTTGTTTTTTCTGACCAATCCATTCTTGAAATTGCGCTTGCTTCCGGATATGAGAGTCAGCAGTCTTTTACAGACAGCTTCAGAGCGATGTATAAGAAGGCTCCCAATCAGTACAGGGAAGAGGCAGCATTTTACCCATTGCAGCTAAGATTTGTTTTGCATGAAAATCCTGCAAATCTGGAAGGGGAAGCCTGCTGGAGACAGAAGATTACCTGTGCAACAGAAGCAGACATCCCGGCATGGATGGAACTGGTTCACCTTGTGATTGACGGTTTCCCACATCTGGATGAACAACAGTATCTTGGACAGCTGAAGTCGTATATCAGGAACAGGCGGGCAATGATTCTGGAAAGATGCGGATACTGCAGTTGGTATCATGGCGTTTCATGAAAGGACAGGGAGCATTGACTTTTTGGGTGTGCATCCGCAATACCGAAAGAAGGGAATTGCAAAAGCCTTTTGTGAAAAGGCGCTATACGAACTGGTATGCTCCAAAGCAATCACTGTCACGACCTTCAGGGAGGGAGACAAAGCGGATACTGGATATCGGAAGATGATGAAAGGCCTTGGATTTGCGGAGGCAGAACTTCTGGTTGAGTTTGGTTACCCAACGCAGCGTTTTATATTAGAAAAACCCAGCAAATCCAGGGAATGTGTACTGCAGGAAGAGTCTGTCGAACCCTGCGAATATACATTGGGAAAAGAAGGAAAGGAGAACATGGGACATGAATGACACACAGGCAGAAGAAAATCCGCTGTCGCAGGATTTTGATCTCAGGTCGTTGCTGAACTTTGCATTTCCAATGATTGTAATGATGTTGTTTATGGGGCTGTACACGACGGTTGACACAATCTTTGTTGCACGGTTTTCAGGTACCAATGCTCTGTCAGCGCTCAATATTGTGTGCCCGGTCATCAATCTGATCATAGGATTTGGAACCATGCTTGCTGCGGGGGGAAGTGCGATCGTTGCAAGAAAGATGGGGGCAGGAGAATCAGTAAGGGTATCACAGGATTTTACGTTGCTCATCGGTGCAGGGGCTTTACTGGGAGTGGTCATCGCGGTTTTTGGGGCTATATTCATAGACCGCATGATCTGGGCACTTGGCGCAAGCGGGATTTTATTTCCTTATTGCAGGGAATATTTGTTTATTCTGCTTTTATTCACACCTGCAAGTGTGACGCAGGTTCTTTTCCAGAATCTGATTGTGGCGGCAGGACGCCCTGGAATCGGTATGGCACTTGGAGTAGGTGCGGGAGCAGCCAATATCCTGTTTGATTATATTTTTATGGTTTTACTGCAGATGGGAATCAAAGGAGCCGCATTCGGAACGGGCATTGGGTACCTGATAGCGGCAGTGGCGGGCATTCTGTTTTTTTCGGTGGGAAACAGCAGTCTGCATTTCAGGAAGCCTGTTATGGATCTTTCGGTTCTGGCAGGCAGCTGTGCGAATGGTTTTTCCGAAATGGTAAGCCAGGGGGCCTCTGCGTTGACGACCTTCCTTTTTAACAGGATTATGATGAAGCTGCTTGGCGAGGATGGGGTGGCGGCTATCACGATCATCATTTATACACAGTTTCTTTTGACAACCCTGTACATAGGGTTTTCTATGGGAGCAGCGCCCATTATCAGCTATAACTACGGAAAACGGGACAATACCAGGCTGAAAAAGGTATTTTTCATTTGCATGCGGTTCATGATTCTGATTTCCATCGTTATCTTTGGAACCGCGTATATTTTTGGCTCCCCGTTGGTGTGCTTTTTCTCGGAGAAGGGGACATCGGTTTATGAGATTGCGCGAAAGGGATTTCTGATCTTCCCGTTCAGTTTTCTGTTCTGCGGGCTGAACATTTTTACTTCCGCCGCCTTCACTGCGCTGTCAAATGGGAAACTGTCGGCGGTATTATCTTTTTTGCGGACATTTGGGCTGATCACGCTGCTTTTGCTTATGCTGCCGGAGTTTATGGGAGTGACAGGCGTGTGGCTGACAGTACCGGCGGCAGAATTTTTTACCATGATTGTGGCTTTGGTTTTTCTTTACCAGAATAAAGGATGCGTCCAATCCGATCAAGGCTGAACGCTGATATATATGTTTTTAAAACGACGGATAACATGAAAATGTCTCTGAATATTCTGCTTAATACGCAGGAACGCTGATCAGACCGGAAATCAGCATGAAGGAAGATGGTATGATGGCATCATACCAGTTGGGATGCTTGGGGATATGGGGAACGGCATAGTTCCTATACTGCGCCGTTCCCCGGGACATTTCGAAATGGGGTTTTATAAGTGCTGTCTGTTTGGGCAGCTTCTTATTTTGTACATCTGATTTCTGCAGGCAGCAGCTTATGGAGCAGCAGCTGTTTTTGCCGCTTTTTCTGCAAATTCGGTGTTGACCAGGTCCTCATAGGGAGTCCACGCCGGCAGTTCGCCTGCTTCCTGGAGGATATTCTGGAGAAGATCGAAGCTGTCTTTTTCAAAGATCAGATCGGATTTCCAGGTATCCTGCTCATAATAGCGGGTGACGATGGTGGTGATGGTCTCTAAATCCGTCTCTTCAAACTGGGGCTGAATGACTTTGGCGATTTCTTCCGGAGTGTGAGACTGGACAAAATCCATGCCTTTTTGGAGGGCGTTGGTAAAAGCCTGCAGGATCTCCGGGTGTTCGGATAAATAACTCTGCTTGACACTGTAGGCGGTGTAGGGGACATAACCGGAGGCCTCTCCCAGGGAAGCAACCACATGACCGACGCCTTCCGTTTCTAATGCAGTGGCAGACGGCTCAAACTCAACGGTGAACTGTGCATCATTGCTGGTGAATGCCGCAGCTGTGGAGCCAAAGTCAATGCTCTGGTCGATGGAGAGATCGGTGGCCGGGTCTATGTTGTTTTTCTTTAAAATAAACTCAAACACCATTTGAGGCATACCGCCTTTGCGTCCTCCAAGAACATAAGTACCTTTCAAATCCTCCCAGGAAAAGTTTTCCATTGGTTCTCTTGCAACGAGAAAATTGCCGGCTCTTTGCGTGAGCTGGGCAAAATTCACGATATAATCCTCCGGGTTCTGGTTGTAGATATAGATGGAGGATTCGCTTCCCATAAATCCGATGTCGGCCTCCCCTGACACAAGAGCGGTCGCCACCTTGTCGGCGCCGAATCCTGTCACCAGAGTCAGATCGATCCCTTCCTCTGCAAAGTATCCATTTTCAATTGCTACATATTGGGGTGCATAGAAGATAGAATGAGCCACTTCGTTCAAAGTGACAGGTGTCAGATCGGCAGCAGGCTCCTGTTTGCTGCATCCGGTCATAAGACCCAGCAGGCAGACAAGGAGCAGACTGATCCACTTTTTCATGATATTTACCTCCGCAAAATTTTATAGTGTAATATATGCGGAGGAGAAAAAAGATGTGTCAGTGGCAGATGTTCTCTTTTTTTCTTTTGTGAAAGATCCGGAACAGCCACAGATAGACATAAAGCAGCACCGGAATTACCACCGTTGCCACCAGGGAAATCATAAGAAGCTCTTTGGCCTGCTCGCTTTTCAAAAGGGACAAAAGGAAGGTGATCAGATAGAGCAGAAAGATCAGGACAACAGCAAGCAGAGCCAGGATACGTTTGATTTTCTGATACATGAAAGATGCTCCTTTCTTTGGATTTTCGGTCCGTGTCTTTATTATAAAAGGCAGACCGACAAAGTGCAAGAGGAAGAAAGCGAAGATTAATGAGGTGCTAAGAAAAAAAGCAGAAGATTAAGGGACAGTTAAAATACACAGGTGCCTGTAGATAGAGAAAAGAAGATATGTTATGATGCTCTAAATTTGACAGACAACGAGAGAAGAGGAGCGTGTAGGATGGAAAATATGGTAAGCCTTCTGATGGTTGGCATTATGGTACTGCTGGGAGGAATTCCTTCTGTTTATATTCTGGTGAGCATGCCGGTGATTCTGGCACAGAAAATCTATGGAAAAATAAAATATGGCAAATCCCTGTATGACTGATTCAAGACAGGGAAACACCTGGAAAGACAGACCGGATGGGATCCTATGAGGGGGTCTCTCCGGTTTTTTTTATGCAGAAGAAAAAGATCCGGGTGTTCTTAGCGCATTTTTAACATGGGGATATGGTAAAATAACAATATCTTATAAAGAAACAGAGCACATATATGAAAAGAATACAAAAAAAATGGGTGAAAAACAGTCTGATCACGGTGGGGGTGCTGGGGATCACGACGATATTTGCACTTCTTCTGCAGCAGTTTTCTCCGACGGATACGCATGTGCCGCTTCTTTTTGTACTGGCCGTGCTGTTTGTGTCCAGATATACAGAAGGGTATGGATATGGAATCGCCGCATCCATGGCAGCAGTGATCGGGGTGAATTACGTATTTACGTACCCGTACTTTGAGATCAATTTTACCCTGACCGGGTATCCGCTGACCTTCGTGGCCATGCTGGCCGTATCCGTGAGCGTCAGCACTCTGACGACACAGACCAAACAGCAGGAACAGATCCGTCTGGAGGCGGAAAAGGAGAAGATGCGGGGGAATCTTCTGCGGGCAGTCTCTCATGATATTCGAACACCGCTGACTTCCATCGTCGGTTCGGCCAGCGGGATACTGGACAACCAGAAAGTGCTTTCACCGGAAAAAATGCTGAAGCTTGTGGAGGATATCCGGGATGAGGCCCAGTGGCTGATCCGTATCGTGGAAAATCTGCTGTCCGTCACCAGGATCAACGGGGAAAATGCCAGGATCCATACAGAGGATGAAGTGGTGGAGGAGATTGTAGGCAGCGCCGTGATGAAGTTCCAGAAGCGTTTTCCGGGGATTCAGGTGGAGGCAGTTTTGCCCAAGGAGTTTCTGATGGTGCCCATGGACGGGATTCTGATCGAGCAGGTGATTGTAAATCTTCTGGAAAATTCGGCACTCCACGGAAAAACGGTGAGTCTGATCCGCATCGTGGCAAAGCGAAAGCCCGGAAGACTTTCGGTGGCAGTGGAGGATGACGGAGAGGGCATAAAGGAGAGCGTCCTTCCGGTCATGTTTGAAGGAACACTTATATCCAGGGAAGGAGAAGAGTATGATTCCAGGCGCAATATGGGGATTGGGCTTTCGGTGTGCATGAGCATCGTGAAGGCGCACAAAGGGGATATGAGGGCAGAAAACCGGGAAACCGGCGGAGCGCGGGTGGCCTTCTGGCTGCCCATGGAGGAGGAAAAAGAAAATGGATATTAAAGACAGAGTTCTGGTGGTGGAGGATGACAAAAGTATCCGGAATTTTTTCCGTACGGTGCTGGAAGCCAACAACTATGATGTAATCATGGCGGATACGGGTACTGAGGCGTACAGTCTGATCACTTCCCGGTGTCCGGATGTGGTGCTTTTGGATCTGGGACTTCCGGATATGGATGGAATGAAGATTTTAAAAAGCGTAAGAGAGTGGTCGGGGATGCCGATCATTGTGGTATCGGCAAGGACCCATGAGCGGGATAAAGTGGAGGCGCTGGATCTGGGTGCGGATGACTATATTACGAAACCCTTCGGCACTTCGGAACTGCTGGCAAGGCTTCGGACCGCCATTCGACACGCCCGGGCTGCCTGCCTTGCTCCGGAAGGGATTCAGACGGGAATTTTTCGGTCCGGCAAAATGGTGATTGACTATGACAAGCACCGGGTTTTCATTGATGACAGAGATGCGGGACTTACCCAGAATGAATATAAGATTGTAAGTCTGCTGGGAAGGTATGCGGGAAAGGTGTTGACCTATGATTTTCTGATCAAGGAGATCTGGGGACCCAACATGAAGACGGATAACCGGATCCTTCGGGTCAATATGGCCAATATCCGCCGCAAGATTGAGAAAAATCCGGCTCAGCCCGAGTATATTTTTACGGAAGTGGGTGTGGGATACCGGATTGTGGACTCAGACTGAACATTTGCTGTCAGTTGCCCTTCATGGGACCTGGATCCGGCAGGTGCAATCAGCAACAAAGAGTTCGGATGTGTGTTTCCCTTGGTGCAGATGGCAGCAATATGAGTTGGTTCACAGTTACTGTTCACAGGTATCCTGTGAACGTAACCGCATATGCCCATTGGAAATCGCCTGCGGCGATGGGGCATATGCTTTGACTCCACAACTGTACTGGTCCATGACTAATCAGCGGAGTGATTAGCCATGGTGTGAACAGTAACGGTTCACACCATGATCCACAACAAAAATTCCGGGTGCATTGCAATTTGGAGGAAAATGAGGTATGATAGAATACAGAACCGATTTTGATAAAAGCAGGGAGGTGAAAGGATGGAACTTTCAGGACTTATGATGTCAGTGTCACCAGGATCGATCAACACCGGATTGGAGCTTGCAGTGTTGAACAAAGCTCTGGATACGGCTCAGGATGCCGGAGAAGCGCTGACGGAGATGATGGGGCAGGCGGCAATGGTCCCGGGTCTTGGTCAGTATATAGACGTTCGGGCGTAATGTTTCCGGACTTTCACAACAGCAGAAAGGCATGCTGGTAAATGGCAAAAGAAAACACAGAGCAAAAGAAAAAAAAGCTGGCATTAAAGCTGATCGAGCGTCTGAAGGAGGCCTATCCGGAAGCAGGATGTACGCTGGACTATGATGATGCCTGGAAGCTTCTGGTCAGTGTCCGCCTGGCAGCACAGTGCACCGATGCCAGAGTCAATGTGGTGGTGGAAAAGCTTTACGAGAAGTATCCGGATGTGGCTGCTTTGGCGAAAGCGACTCCGGAGGAGATCGAAGTTATCGTGCGGCCCTGCGGGCTTGGAAAGAGCAAGGCCAGAGATATCAGTGCCTGTATGAAGATACTGCAGGATGAGTATCAGGGAAAAGTCCCTTCGGATTTTGATGCTCTTTTGAAACTTCCGGGTGTGGGCAGGAAGAGTGCCAATCTGATCATGGGCGATGTTTTCGGCAAGCCGGCCATCGTCACGGACACCCATTGCATCCGTCTGGTGAACCGTATGGGTCTGGTGGATGGGATCAAGGAACCGAAGAAGGTGGAGATGGCACTCTGGAAGCTGATTCCGCCAAAGGAAGGCAGCGACTTCTGTCATCGGCTGGTCTATCATGGCCGGGAGATCTGCACTGCCCGTACAAAACCTCATTGTGAACAGTGCTGTGTCAGCGACGTATGTGCGAAAGCAGGCATATAAAAAGGAGCTGCTGCGAAATAATCGTTATACGCCATATCTGGGATACTATTTGTGATCATAGTATCCATATATGGTGTATAAACTGCCTTTCGCAACAGCTCCTTTTTGATACACGTTGTTTAGTAGTTTTCTGCGCTTACTTCAAAATAAGCCTGCGGATGGGCACAGGTGGGGCAGACTTCCGGAGCGCTGGTGCCCACGACGATGTGGCCGCAGTTGCGGCATTCCCATACTTTGACTTCGCTTTTGGCAAATACTTCTGCCATTTCCACATTCTTTAACAGTGCACGGTAACGCTCTTCGTGATGCTTTTCGATGGCTGCGACCATCCGGAACTTCTCAGCCAGCTCTGGAAAACCTTCTTCTTCTGCAGTCTTTGCAAAACCTTCATACATATCGGTCCATTCTTCATGCTCGCCCTCTGCGGCTGCTTTCAGATTCTCTTCGGTATCGCCGATGCCGTTTAACTCCTTGAACCACATTTTTGCATGTTCTTTTTCGTTGTCTGCTGTCTTGAGGAACAGACTTGCGATCTGCTCAAATCCCTCTTTTTTCGCTTTGGAAGCAAAGTAGGTATACTTGTTTCTTGCCTGGGACTCGCCTGCGAAAGCTGCCTCTAAGTTCTTTTCTGTCTGGGTTCCTGCGTATTTGTTGCTCATGTTTTGATTCCTCCATTTTTGTTGTATTTGGATGTTATGTTCTGGCTGCCTTTTGGATCAGGAAGACACCTTTTTTGTTTTTTATTATACAGGGTTTGCCGACGGATCTCAACCATGTTTTACCATATTAGGAAAGATTTCAGAAATCGGCTTGACTTTTCTTCCGTAGTGTTTATAATATGAGAGTAATTCTCATATTTGGAGGGGCAAATGGCATATCAGACAGAGCAGAAACGTATCCTGCTGGCCTATCTGAAGGCACACAGCGAGGAAGCGTTTACCATTGAAGAATTGTGTGAGAGACTGAAAAAAGAACCGGCAGTTTCGGCCGCGCCGGGGAAAAGTACAGTGTACCGGATTATGCCGAAGCTGGTGGAGGACGGGCTGGTAAAGCGGTTTGTAAAGGGGAACAGCCGGAAATTTCTTTATCAGATGGTGTGCGGGGAACACTGTGACAGCCATCTTCATATGAAGTGTTCCGTGTGCGGAAAACTGTATCATATGGAAGACGAAGAAAGCGAGTCGCTGCTTTTGCGGATCAGGAACCGGCACCATTTTCAGGTGGATGAAGCGCGGACAATCCTTTTAGGGCAGTGTGAAAGCTGCGGCAGAGAAAAGGGCAGTGCTCTTAGAAGCGGGAGAGAAAAAACATGAGAAAGCAGTGGTTGAGCAGGAAGAAAATACAGGCAGTTTTTTTGATGCTGTGTCTGGGATGCCTGGTATTTGGATGCGGCCAGCAGACACAGGGCGTGGAGGAGTCTTCGGACCGTCTGCGTATTGTCTGCACAATCTTTCCGGAGTATGACTGGGTAAAACAGATCCTCGGGGAACAGGCAGAGGAAGCAGAGCTGACCCTTCTTATGAAAAACGGCGCGGATCTGCACAGCTATCAGCCGACTGTATGGGATTTAAAAAAGATCGCGGAGGCGGACCTTTTTGTATACGTGGGCGGAGAGTCGGATTTCTGGGTGGAGGCAGCTCTTGCAAACACCAGGAAGCCGGATCGTATAACCCTGAATCTGATGGAGATTTTGGGAGATGCCGTAAGACAGGAGGAACATCTGGAAGGGATGCAGTGTCTTTTGGAAGCAGATCATGAAGAATCTGGACACGGAGAGGCAGAATACGACGAGCATGTCTGGCTTTCCCTTTCCAATGCACAGATGGTCTGTACCAGGATCAAAGAAGCTTTGTGCAGTCTGGATGAAGAAAATCGTACCATATACGAAAAAAATGCAGCCGCCTATGAGGAAAAGTTAAGAAACCTGGATGAAGAATACAAAAAAGCCGTCCGTCAGTCGCCGGATCCGGTGCTTCTCTTCGGGGACCGCTTTCCTTTTCTGTATCTGGCCAGGGACTACGGGATCACCTGCTATGCGGCGTTCTCCGGCTGTTCGGCGGAGACGGAGGCCAGTTTTTTCACCATCACGAATCTGGCGGAGAAGGTGCAGAAGCAGTCCCTTTCGGTGGTTCTCGCCATCGACGGATCGGATCAGAAGATCGCCCGGACCATCGCCGACAACACAAAGACCAGGGATCAGAAGGTGCGGATACTGGACTCCATGCAGTCCGTAAGCGGCAGGGAGATCGAAGAGGGAGCAAATTACCTCTCCATTATGGAACGGAATCTGGAAGTGCTCAAAGAAGCGCTTCCGGCTGGGAAAGGAGCGTAAGATGGCACAGCTTTTATGCAGGGATGTGGTGCTTGGATATGAGGGCAGAGCTGTGGTGCAGCATCTGAATTTTGAGGTGAACGAAGGAGATTATCTGTGTATTGTCGGGGAGAACGGCTCCGGCAAAAGTACGCTGATCAAAGCGCTCCTGGGGCTGAAATCGCCCATGTCCGGAGAGATACGTACAGGAGATGGTCTTGAAGCGGACAGCATTGGTTATCTGCCTCAGCAGACGGTGGTACAAAAAGATTTTCCGGCGTCGGTACAGGAAATTGTTCTGTCCGGATGTCTGGGAAGATTCGGATGGAGGCCGTTTTACGGGAAAAAGGAAAAAAATATGGCAGACAGGCAGATGGAGCGCCTTGGCATCACACATCTTTCGAAACGGTGTTATCGGGAATTGTCCGGCGGTCAGCAGCAGCGGGTTCTTCTGGCCCGGGCCCTGTGCGCCACCAGAACCATGCTGCTTTTGGACGAGCCGGTGGCAGGTCTGGATCCGGTTGCAGTTCAGGAAATGTATGAGCTTTTGGAGGAACTGAACCGGGAAGAAAAGATCACAGTCCTGATGGTGTCCCATGACATCCGGGCGGCTGTCACCTATGCGGACCATATACTTCATATCAGTGAACAGCCGCTTTTTTTCGGGACAAAGGAAGATTATGTAAAAAGTGAGGTCGGGAGGTCCTATCTCTCGGTGACAGGGGGTGACGTCTGTGTTTGAACTGCTGGGTATGTATTTTCAATATCCCTTTGTCCGGTACGCGTTTCTGGTGGGGGTGCTGATTGCATTTTCTTCTTCTTTACTGGGAGTATCTTTGGTGCTGAAGAGATTTTCTTTCATCGGAGACGGACTGTCCCACGTGGCTTTTGGGGCTATGGCGGTGGCCACGGTTCTGGATGTGAGTCACGATACGGCGGTGGTGCTGCCGATCACGGTAGGTGCTGCGATCCTGCTTCTTCGCACCGGACAGAATGCAAAGCTTCAGGGGGATGCGGCCATCGCCATGATTTCGGTGGGGGCGTTGGCACTTGGATATCTGTTTCTGAATATATTTTCCAAGTCGGCGAATCTCACCGGAGATGTGTGCAGCACCCTCTTTGGCTCCACGGCGATTCTGACCCTTTCAAGGGCGGATGTGTGGCTTTGCGTAATACTCTCTGCGGCGGTGGTGCTGCTGTTTACGATTTTTTATCACCGGATTTTTGCGGTAACTTTTGATGAGACCTTTGCCCGGGCCACAGGAGTTGAGACAAATCGATACAATCTTCTGATCGCGGTTGTGACGGCATCCGTGATCGTGCTTGCCATGAAGCTGGTAGGATCCCTTCTGATCTCGGCGCTTATTATCTTCCCGGCACTGTCTGCCATGCGGATTTTCAAAAGCTTTCGGGGTGTCATCGGGGCCTCGGCTTTTCTGTCGGTTTTTGGGGCGGCTCTGGGCATTTTTCTGTCCATCCTGGCTTCCACACCGGTGGGAGCCACTATCGTGTGTGTGGATCTTGTGCTGTTTGCAGTCTGCTGCCTGATCGGCACAGGTCTGGGCCGTTAAGGTGACAGGCACGGCATCTTAAGTATCGGTCCCTGGCGGTGCAGATGTGAAAAGCAAAGCAACAAACAGTTGCCG
Source organism: uncultured Lachnospiraceae bacterium (assembly GCA_910583895.1). Lineage (GTDB taxonomy): Bacteria > Bacillota > Clostridia > Lachnospirales > Lachnospiraceae > Hominiventricola. The sequence goes on along the minus strand of CAJTYJ010000049.1, from coordinate 13,947 downwards.
GATTGCCGGAAAAAAGGTATACTGAAAGAAAATCTGTGAAGGCAGAGGGATTTCCCTGAAAATAGAAAAAGGATAACATATTTCAGAGGAGTAAAGACAGCATGAGGATCATCAGGAAAATATACTGCAGGGCTTTTCAGACCGTTTTTCGGGCGGCACTTCCGTTTCTTCCCTATCGGAATCCTAAGATCATCCCCACGGTGGCAGGGATTGCAGATGTGTGCAGAAAAAAGGGCATCCGTTCGGTTATGATTGTGACGGACGGTGGCATCCGTGCTCTGGGGCTTACGGAATTTTTGGAAAAGACATTGACAGAAGCAGAGATTTCTTATTGTATTTATGACCGGACGGTGGCCAATCCCACGATACAAAATGTGGAAGAGGCCAGAGCCCTTTATCTGGAGCAAAAAGCGGAAGCGCTGATCGCTTTTGGCGGCGGTTCCTCCATGGACTGTGCCAAGGCGGCAGGGGCGAGGATCGCAAAGCCCCGTCAGAGTATCCGCCAGATGAAAGGACTTTTGAAAGTACACAAAAGGCTGCCGCTTCTGATTGCGGTGCCCACCACGGCAGGCACCGGCAGCGAGACGACATTGGCCGCCGTGATCACCGACAGCGAGAAGCATCACAAATATCCCATCAATGATTTCTGCCTCATTCCCCACTATGCGGTTCTGGACTATCACGAGACCATGGGACTGCCCAGAAGCATCACAGCTACCACGGGGATGGATGCCCTGACGCATGCGGTGGAGGCCTATATCGGATGTTCCACCACGAGAGAAACCCGGATGATGGCGGAGGAAGCCGTACATCTGATCTACCAGCATCTGAAGGCGGCATACGATGACGGGCAGGATAAAGAAGCAAGAAGTGCAATGCTCAGAGCCGCTTACTGTGCAGGAGTGGCCTTCACAAAATCCTATGTAGGATATATCCACGCGGTGGCTCACTCTCTGGGCGGACAGTACGGGACGCCTCATGGCCTTGCCAATGCGGTGATTCTTCCCATCGTCCTTCGGATGTATGGTCCCGCCTGTGAGAAAAAACTGGCCAGACTGGCAAGAAAGGCCGGTGTGGTGGACAAGGCGATGAAAGACCAGGAAGCTGCCGAATCTTTCATCGGCTGGATCCAGGATATGAATGATGCCATGGAGATCCCCAGGCATTTTCCGGAGATCCAGATGGAAGACATCCCGGTGATGGCAGGGCATGCAGACCGGGAGGGAAATCCCCTTTATCCCGTTCCGGTGCTTATGGACCAAAAGCAGCTGGAGCGTATTTATTACGAAGTAAAAGGAAGAGCGCCGTTCAAACCGGGGCCGCGTACGGATGTAAAAAGAGGGAATGCCGGCGGTAGCAGAGGCCTTTTCAGGCGTAGTTTCAAGCCCGGACTGGCAGCTGATCAAAAAAGGAATCATAACAGGGGAAGATAGGATATGGAGACAAAGGCATTGCTGAGAAGACAGAGAAGCTTTTTTGATTCCGGAAAGACGCTGGATATCCATTACCGGCTTGCGGCGCTGAATGCGTTGGAACAGGCGGTCAGAGAGTATGAGCCGAAGCTTAGTGAGGCGCTTTTTTCGGATCTTGGGAAGTCCAGAGCAGAATCTTATATGTGTGAGATCGGTCTTACCCTGTCAGAGCTTCGGTATATGAAAAAACATCTGCGTTCCTTTGCGGCAAAGCGCCTGGTGCTGACGCCGCTGGCACAGTTTCCGTCCCAAAGCTTTACCGTGCAGGAACCTTATGGTGTTGTGCTGATTATGTCGCCGTGGAATTATCCGGTGCTTCTGACGCTGGAGCCCTTAATCGGTGCGCTGGCTGCCGGAAACTGCTGTGTGGTGAAGCCTTCCGCCTATGCGCCGAAGACGTCGCGGGTGCTGGCGCAGATGCTGGGCGCGGTTTTCCCGGAAGAGTATGTGGCGGTGATCGAGGGCGGCAGAGCAGAAAATCAGAATTTATTAGAACAAAGATTTGATTATATCTTTTTTACCGGCGGCGTGAAGGTGGGAAAGATGGTCATGGAGAAGGCATCGGCACATCTGACGCCGGTGACGCTGGAGCTTGGGGGAAAGAGTCCCTGTATTATCGACCATACGGCGAATATCCGGCTGGCGGCCAGAAGGCTGGTCTTCGGAAAATTTTTAAACTGCGGCCAGACCTGTGTGGCGCCGGATTATGTGCTGGCAGAAGAGAGCATCAAGGAAGAACTGCTTTCGCAGATTCAAAAGGAGATCGAACGCCAGTTCGGTATTCGCCCGCTGGACAACCCTTCTTACGGAAAGATGGTGAACCGGAAGCATTTTGAACGGGTGCGGTCGCTGATTGATCCAGAGACGCTGGTTCTGGGAGGGGAATATGAGGAAAAGACGCTCCGGATTGCGCCGACGGTGCTTGCTGGTGTGAGGGAATCAGACGCGGTTATGCAAGAAGAGATCTTCGGCCCGGTGCTGCCCATCCTGACAGTGGCTTCTATGGGAGAGGCGCTCACCTTTGTAAAAGCCCGCCCAAAGCCCCTGGCGCTTTATCTTTTTACCCGGGAGCGGCGGACGGAAGAGCTGTTTTTAAAAAGAGTTTCCTATGGGGGCGGCTGCGTGAATGATACGATCATCCATCTGGCCACATCCCGAATGGGTTTTGGCGGCGTGGGAGAAAGCGGCATGGGCTCCTACCACGGCAGGAAAAGCTTTCAGACTTTCAGTCATGAAAAAAGCATCGTGAAGAAAGCCGGCTGGCTGGATCTGCCTATGCGATATCAGCCCTATGATGCGGTCAAGGAGAAGCTGGTAAGAATGTTTGTGAAATAACGGGGGAAGACAGATGGGGGATATCATCGAGCGCTATATCAAGAATCCGGATTTTAAGAAAGAGCAGTTTCTGGAACTGCTGGGCTGCGCATCAGATCCGGAAGCAGCGGGCAGACTAAGAGAGGAAGCAGTGCGGGTCCAAAAGCTGCATTACGGAGAAAAAATCTACACCAGAGGACTGATCGAATTTACCAACTACTGCAGAAATGACTGCCGGTACTGCGGGATTCGAAGGGGGAATCTTCATGCCCGCAGGTACCGTCTGACCAAGGAAGAGATCCTGGACTGCTGCGCCAGAGGGTATGCGCTGGGCTTTCGGACCTTTGTACTTCAGGGCGGAGAAGACCGGTGGTTTACAGACGAGCGGATGGCGGATATCGTCCGTTCTATCCGGCAGAACCATCCGGACTGTGCCATTACGCTCTCTCTTGGGGAGCGCTCTTATGAAAGTTATCGGCTGCTGAAAGAAGCAGGGGCAGACCGTTACCTGCTGCGCCACGAGACAGCCAATGAAGAGCATTATAAAAAACTTCATCCTGCAGATATGAGCCTTGCGGTGCGTAAGCTGTGCCTTTATGATCTGAAGCTTTTAGGCTACCAGGTGGGGGCCGGCTTTATGGTAGGATCTCCGGGGCAGACGGCCGAATGCCTGGCGGAGGATCTGGTGTTTTTAAAAGAACTGAAGCCGCATATGGTGGGGATCGGACCTTTTATCCCCCATCACGATACTGTGTTTGCCGGGGAGCCGGCCGGCAGCGTGGAGCAGACACTGTTTTTCTTATCTGTCATCCGGATTTTGCTGCCGAAGGTTCTGCTTCCGGCCACCACGGCTCTTGGGACTCTGGATCCGGAAGGGAGAGAGAAGGGGATTTTGGCAGGCGCCAATGTGGTGATGCCGAACCTTTCGCCTCTGAAAAACCGGAAGCAGTACGATCTTTATGACAACAAGATCAGTACCGGGGAAGAAGCCGCAGAGTGCCGGGAAGATCTTGCACGCCGGGTGGAGCGTATCGGATACCATCTGGTGGAGGAACGGGGAGACGCAGAACGGTAGTTCGCATGTCAGAAAGGAGACTTGTATGAAATTTATCTATCCAGCAGTTATTCATAGGACAAAAAAAGGCACCTACCGGGCGGTATTTCCGGATCTGGAGTGCTGTGAGGCAGAGGGGGAAACACTGGAAGAGGCGGTGGAGCTGGCCAACGAGGCGGCCGGCAACTGGATTGGCCTGGAACTCTCCGAAGATAATCCTGACCTTCCGGCTGTCACGGACCCGGGGGATCTGATCCTTGAAAAAGGCGATGTGGTCCGCAATATCTGCGTCAATATTCGGTTTATGGATGGGTGGGATGAATGATAGCAAAATAACAATTGACTTTCCCAGCAAGATATGGTAAAGTTATCACAGAACCAGGATGGTGATTGCAGAAGCAAGCCAAACCTATATGTGTAAATATTTTCTGAAAGTAATTTTAGGGTATATTTATGCGTATAGGTTTTTTTGTACCATAAAAACGGGGGACACGGATAAGGAGAGGGAGTTATGAAGATATACAAGATTCTGAATAACAACGTGGCTGTGGTGCTGAATGAAGCGGGCGAAGAGAAGATCGTCATGGGAAAAGGCATCTGCTTTAAGAAAAAGACCGGGGAAGAGATCGCCGAGGAAGCGGTGGATAAGACCTTTGCCCTGGCGGCCGGAGAGGTCAGCAGCAAATTTCAGGCACTGATCAAGGATATCCCCATGGAACATATGGCTCTGGGGGAAGAGATCATTGCAGAGGCGAAAAAGCGGCTTGGAAAAAAGCTGAACGATATGGTCTATATTTCTTTGATTGACCATGTACATACTTCTATGATCCGTTTCCTGGACGGGGTGACGGTGAAAAATGTGCTGCTGTGGGATATCCGTCGGTTTTACAAGGAGGAATACCAGATCGGCCTGTGGGCGTTAGAGCAGATCAAGGAGACGTTCAAGGTAGAACTGCCGGAAGATGAGGCGGGGTTTATCGCCCTGCATCTGGCCAATGCCCAGATGGATCAGGAAATCATGCACAATATGTACGAGATTACCCGGATCATGCAGGAGCTGGTCAACATTGTCAAATATTATTTTCAGATCAGCTTTGATGAGGATGATGTGTACTATTATCGTTTTATTACGCATCTGAAATTCTTTGCCAAACGTCTGGTGGAGCAAAAGATTTATACGGAAGATGATAACGACGATCTGTGGGAAGTGATAAAAGGGAAATATCCAAAAGCCTACGGATGTGTGGAAAAAATCACACAGTTTATTGACAAAAAATATGAGTACGAACTGTCCAAGGAAGAACAGCTTTATCTGACCATTCACATTGAACGGGTGGTAAATAAGACCGGACAGTAGAAAAGGTATGTCAGGGTGGTGACATTTAGTTGGCCAAACCTTCATAATATCGTCGCTGTGCCAAGGGGCCGGCGGCAGCATGCCAACCCGCATGCAAAAGTAAGACAAAAACAGCGAAAGCTCTGGGGACAGGGCAAAAAAAGAGCCGTAAGAGCGAAAGAGTGCCTCTGACCGTAAAAGGAGCAGCGCAGAACTGTGGACAAGGAGGAAACGGTAAATGGGTAAGTATGAAGATCTGGCAAAAGAAGTAGTAAAACAGGTAGGCGGGAAAGAAAATGTCATCAGCCTGACCCACTGCATCACAAGGCTTCGTTTCAAATTAAAGGACGAGTCAAAAGCCAATGACGACGTGCTCAAGAATATGAGCGGGGTCGTGACCGTCATGAAGAGCGGCGGACAGTATCAGGTGGTGATCGGCAATCATGTGCCGGAAGTGTATGCGGATGTGATGCCGCTTTTAGGACTGGAAGAAGGAAGCGCGGACCGGGGGGAAGAGACCGGAGACGGAAATCTTTTCAACCGGGCCATCGATGTGATCTCCGGCATCTTTCAGCCGATCCTGGGGATCATGGCGGCCTGCGGTATGGTGAAAGGTCTGAATGCCCTGTTTGTGGCGCTTGGACTGTATACGGACACGTGCGGCGGTTATCTGATCTTGAATGCCATCGGCGACGGACTTTTCAACTTTATGCCGTTGTTTCTCGGCTATACGGCTGCGAAAAAATTTAATCTGAAACCTATGATTGGTCTGGTCATCGGCGCGATCATGTGTTATCCGACGGTGCAGAACAGTGCTCTGTCTGCAGGCGGGGAAGCGCTGTATACGCTGTTTGCAGGGACCATGTTTGAATCTGCAGTGTACACGGATTTCTTCGGGATTCCGCTGATCGCCATGGATTATACAGGGACCGTCATTCCGGTTATTTTTGTCGTCTATTTTGCATCAAAATGCGAGAAGTTTTTCAGTAAATTTATTCCGGATCTGGTTAAATTCTTCTTTGTGCCGATGCTGACGCTTTTTGTGGCAATTCCAGCAGGTTTTCTGCTGATCGGACCGCTGGCGACATTTGGTTCCACGGTCATTGCAGAGGCTGTGATGAGCGTGAGAAATTTCAGCCCCATGCTTGCCGGTGCCATCGTAGGCCTGACCTGGCAGATCCTGGTCATCTTCGGGCTGCACTGGGGATTTATCCCGGTCTATATCAACAACATTATGACCAATGGCTATGACAACGTGATGATGCCTTTCTTTGCCTGTACCTTTGCGACTTCAGCCGTAGTGCTGGCAATCTTTTTTAAGACCAGAGACCGTCAGATGAAAGAGATGGCGCTGCCAAACTTTATCTCCGGAATCTTCGGGGTGACAGAGCCGGCCATCTATGGAATCCTGCTGCCGCTGAAAAAACCGTTTGTCATCAGCTGCATTGCAGGAGGAATCGGCGGCGGCTTCTATGGAGCGTTCAACTTCCGGAAATTTATGATGGGCGGTATGGGAATCTTTGAGTTTCCGGCCATGATCGAGCCGGACGGCGGCATGGGCAATCTGATGGTGGCTGTGATTGGTGTGGTAATTACCATGGTGATTGCTTTTACGGCGACGATGCTTCTGTATAAAGAGCCAAAAGTGCAGGAAAAGACAGAAGAAGAAAAAATGCCTGCAGCAGAGAAAAAAGATACTTCTATGCTGAGAAGAATCGAGATTGCAAGCCCCATGAAAGGGGAGGTAAAAAAACTTTCAGAACTCAAAGATGAAGCCTTTGCCTCCGGTGTTTTGGGGAAAGGAGCGGCGATTGTGCCGGAAGAGGGGAAGGTGTACGCCCCGGCAGACGGTGAGATCACAGCTTTGTTTCCCACGCTTCACGCTCTTGGCATGAAGACCGGGGAGGGCGCAGAGCTTCTGATTCACATTGGTATGGACACGGTGCAGTTAAACGGCGAAGGCTTTGAGGCGCATATCAAAGAAGGCGACCAGGTGAAAAAAGGGCAGCTTTTGATCAGTTTTGACAAGGCGCTGATCGAAGGTAAGGGATATTGTCTGGATACTCCGGTGCTGATTACCAATTCAGACGATTATCTGGAGATCGTCGAACCGGAGCCCGGCAGGATCATGCCCGGTGAGATTGTCCTCAAGGCATTGAAATAAACATGTCATACATGACCTTTTGACCCTGGCATCATGTCATGGAATAAAGCTGTGAAACTGAAAAACAGCATCTGCCCGGGGTATGCAAGGAAGAGTCTCCGGATGCACAGGCATCCGGGGATGCTTCCGGACGAAGGGCAGCTGCAGAACTGTAATATGGAGGCAGATATGGGATTTCCAGTTGATTTTTTATGGGGCGGCGCTTCTGCTGCCAACCAGTGTGAAGGCGGGATTTTTGAGGGCGGCAGAGGGCCTGCAAATGTGGATGTGTGTCCGGCAGGACCGGACCGGAGTGAGGTGATCACCGGACATAGAAAGATGCTTCGGATGGATGAAGCACATCGGTATCCGGCGGCGGAAGCGGTTGATTTTTATCACCGCTTCCGGGAGGATATCCGGCTGATGGGAGAGATGGGGTTCAAGGTTTATCGGATGAGCATTGCCTGGACCAGAATTTTTCCCACCGGAGAGGAAGAGACGCCCAATGAAGCGGGTCTTCAGTTCTATGAACAGGTATTTCAGGAGTGCAGAAAATATGGGATCCGGCCTTTGGTGACCATTTCGCACTTTGACTGTCCGATTCACCTGATCGAAAAATACGGGGGCTGGCGGGACCGGAGGATGATTGCATGCTATCTGAGGCTGTGCCGGGTGCTGTTTGTGCGGTACCGGGAGTATGTGACCCACTGGCTGACCTTCAATGAAATCAATATGATCCTCCATGCGCCGTTTATGGGTGCAGGACTGTGCTTTGAAGAAGGCGAGAATGAGGAACAGGTAAAATACCAGGCGGCGCATCATGAGCTGGTGGCCAGCGCGCTGGCCGTAAAACTGGCCCATGAGATCCATGCAGAGAATAAAGTGGGGTGCATGTTCGCGGCAGGAAGCGCCTATCCCTATTCCTGCAGTCCGGAGGATGTGTGGGAAGCGCTCTTGACCGATCAGGAAAACTATTTCTTTGCGGATGTGCAGGCCAGGGGATATTATCCTTCCTACGCGGTCAGACGTCTTCAGAAGAAGGGCGTATATCCCGTGATGGAGCAGGAAGATGAAAGGATTCTGCGGGAATATCCGGTGGACTTTATTTCTTTTTCCTATTATAACAGCCGGTGCATTGCGGCGAAGGAACAGGAGACTGCCGAGGGAAATCTTTTTAAATCGGCAAAAAATCCGTATCTGAAATTCAGCGAATGGGGCTGGCCCATCGACCCCCTGGGGCTTCGGACCACGCTGAATCAGGTGTATGACCGTTATCAGAAGCCTTTGTTTATTGTGGAGAATGGCCTGGGAGCGCTGGATGAGCCAGACGATAAAGGGTATGTGGCGGATGACTATCGGATCGACTATCTAAGAGAGCACATTCGGGCCATGAAAGCAGCTGTGGAGGAGGATGGTGTGGAACTTTTGGGCTATACCTCCTGGGCTCCCATTGACCTGATCAGTGCGAGCACTGGACAGATGAAAAAGAGATACGGCTTTGTCTATGTGGACAAACAGGAGGATGGAAGCGGAACCGGCCGCCGGATTCCAAAGAAATCCTTTTACTGGTACAAGCGGGTGATTGAGACGAACGGGGAAGAACTATAAGTAAGATATTTCGTTTTTTCTGTTGCTTTGTCCATTCTGAGCCTGCACATCCAGGCAAAAACCAGAAAGAAAAATTCAATAGGTAAAAGGCTGAAAATGTATGGTATAATTTTACCAACCACAAGATGGGATTAACCAGGTCGGAAAAAGTCTGCGATTCGATGTATGGTATATTTTGGTTGGACAGGATGCCAGCGGAAATCTGTGGTGTAATGTGTTCCACTGGTCCGCTGGCGATATCTGTTTTAAGGAGAGAAAAACATGCATGACAGTTTGGAGCGCTTTCGAAAAGCGCAGAGAAATTCTTATAAGACAGCGCTGCAGGAGATCCGGGCGGGGCGCAAGCAAAGCCACTGGATGTGGTATATCTTCCCGCAGATTGCGGGACTTGGACGCAGTGAGACAGCACAGTACTATGCCATCCGGGACCGGAGGGAGGCAGAGGAGTATCTGAAGGATCCGGTTCTTGGAAGGAATCTTCTGGAAATCTGCGGGGCGCTTCTTGAGCTGGATTGCGACGATGCTGCTGCAGTGATGGGATGGCCGGATGATTTGAAGCTTCGTTCTTCCATGACCTTGTTCGCACTGATCAGGCCGGAGTGCGGCGTATTTCAGAAAGTGCTGGACAAATTTTACGGCGGAGAGAAAGATTTGAAAACGGTGGAACTGCTCGGAATGCAGTGACTGCAAAGAAGCGAAAAAAGGGGACACACAATGCGTTATATTATGTCGGATATTCACGGCTGCTACGAACCATACCAGGCGCTGCTTGACAAAATTCATTTTTCTGATCAGGACGAACTCTATGTGCTGGGAGATGCCATGGACAGGGGGCCGGAGCCAATGAAAGTGATACAGGATCTGATGATGCGTCCCAATGCGATCTATATTGTGGGGAATCATGACTATATGATGCTGTGTGCACTGAAAAAGCTGGCCGTGGAGATCACAGAGGAAAACTATCGGAATCATCTGACCTCAAAAGATCTGCTTTCCTATTTCTACTGGGTGCAGGACGGGGGAAGAGTGACAGCGGACCAGTTTCGGACACGGTCAAGGGAGGAGCAGCAGGATATTCTTGACTATCTGCAGGAAGCGTCGGTCTATGAAGTGCTTGAGGAAAGGGGAAGAAAATATGTACTGGTTCATGCCGGAATCCGGGGCTTTGAGGAGGGCCGGGATCTGAGCAGGTATGATGTTTCCGATTTTTTGTTTGAGCGTGCGGATTATGACAGAAGATACTATCAGGACCACAGGATGATACTGGTGACCGGACACACGCCAACGCTTGTGATTCGGCCTGACCAAAGACCGGAGATCTATCAGAAAAATGGCCATATCGCTGTGGACTGTGGCTGTGTATTCGGCGGACAGCTGGCCGCTTACTGTGTGGAGACCGAAGAGGTGACCTATGTAAAAGGGCAGAAGGTATAAAGGAGAAATAAACTGGCAGGAATAAGGAAAAAAGGAACCGAAAGCCATTTTTTGGCTTTCTGACAGGGCTGGTAAAAGCGGCTGTTTGATGGTATACTGTTTTCGAATGCGAAGAGAACAGACAGGAGATGAGGACAGATGAGGGGACATACATTATATCTGGAATGCGAAAACGGGATCAGCGGAGATATGACAGTGGCAGCGCTTCTGGATCTGGGGGCGGACCAGGAAGTGCTTAGACGGGCGCTTGCAAGCCTTTCTGTGAAGGGATTTGAGACGGTAATCAGCCGGGTGAAAAAATCCGGGCTGGATATGTGTGATTTTCATGTGGTGCTGGATGAAGCCCATGAGAATCATGATCATGATATGGAATATCTGCATGGAACTGAAGAAAGTCACAGCCATGGGTATGAAAAAGCGCATCATTCCAAACAGGGAGAAGGCCATGCACATCGGGGCCTTCCGGAGATTTTACATCTTATTGAACGGGGGGATCTGACCGTCCGGGCAAAGGAGATCGCAGGGCGGATTTTTCGGATTCTGGCAGAGGCGGAGGCAAAGGCCCATGGAGTTCCGCTTGCACAGGTGCATTTTCATGAAGTAGGTGCGGTGGATTCCATTGTGGACATTGTGGCGGCAGCAGTCTGTCTGGACAACCTTGACATCACGGAGGTGATCGTCCCTAAGCTAAACGAAGGGCAGGGAACCATCCGCTGCCAGCACGGGATTCTGCCGGTGCCGGTGCCGGCAGTTCTGAACATCGTACAGGCCCACGGACTTCCTCTGCATATCACAGAGACGAAAGGAGAGCTGGTTACGCCCACAGGAGCGGCGATCGTGGCGGCGATACGGACTGCGGACCGGCTGCCCCAAGCATTCACAGTGCTAAGACTTGGGATGGGAGCCGGCAAAAGGTCTTATGACCGGCCCAGTCTTCTGCGGGCCATGCTGATTCAGACCGGATCTGAAGAAACGGATGTGATCGTCAAACTGGAGACCAACATTGACGACTGCACCGGAGAAAGCCTGGGCTATGCGATGGAGCGGCTTTTGGAAGCGGGTGCCAAGGATGTCCATTATATTCCGGTCTTTATGAAGAAAAACCGTCCGGCCTATCAGCTGAATGTGATCTGCAAGGATGAGGACGTGGAGCGTATGGAGCAGATTATTTTTGCAGAGACCACCACCATCGGGATCCGAAGAGTCTCCATGGAACGTACGGTGCAGCAGCGGGAAGTCCGTACGGTCTATACGCCTTTTGGTGAGGCGAAAGTCAAAGTATGCCGTTATGGCGGTACAGAGCGGTTTTATCCGGAGTATGAAAGTGTCATTGCTTTGTGCAGAAAACATGGGAAAAATTATCAGGAAATGTTTCAGATGGTCCAGCGTTTCTGCGGACTTCTGGACTGACGGGGAAAGAAGAGAACTGGATGTGTGGAGTATGGCATAAGGAGCAGATGCTATGAGTACAGAACGTTATCATCTGCTGGATGCCCTTCGGGGAATTACACTTTTCAGTATGATCATGTATCATGGAATGTTTGACCTGGTAGAACTGTATCGGGTGCCGGTGACATGGTTTTTTCGTGCACCGGGGTATGCGTGGCAGCAGAGTATCTGCTGGACGTTTATTGTGCTGTCCGGATTCTGCTGGAGACTGGGCCGGGCACCGCTGAAGAGAGGGCTTGTGATTTCAGCTGCCGGAATCCTGATTACGGCAGTTACGTTTCTGTTCATGCCTTCGGAGCGGATTCTGTTCGGGATACTGACGTTCACGGGTGCGGCCATGCTGGCTTTGATTCCCTTGTCGGGAATCCTGGCAAAGGTGCCGGCCGCGGCGGGTTTATTGGGAAGTGGATTTTTGTTTTTTGTCACACGCAATGTGAATCGGGGGACTTTTGGATTTGAGTCGCTGATCTTTGGCAGGGTTCCGGAAAGTCTTTATCGGGGATTGGGAATGACGGCGCTTGGATTTCCGGAACCAGGTTTTTTTTCCGGGGACTATTTTTCCTTTTTTCCATGGATCTTTTTGTATTTGTGCGGATATTTTCTGTACGGGATTTTGATGGAACAGGAGCGAATCCGAAAGTTTCTGTGCAAAAAGACCTTAGGAGCGCTGGAGTGGGTCGGCAGGCACAGTCTTTTTTTCTATCTGCTGCACCAGCCGGTCTTGCTGTTGGTGCTGGAATGTATTTTTTAATGGATTGACTTTTGCAGGAACTGATGGTAACATAGAATCACTGTATGCTCCCGTATGCGTGCTGTGCGGCCGCGGGAGTGCAGAGTGCAGGCGGATATGGCGGAATTGGCAGACGCGCCAGATTTAGGTTCTGGTGGGCATACCCGTGCAGGTTCAAGTCCTGTTATCCGCATCCGATCATGATAATCCGAATCCGGTTCCAATAAGGGACGGGTTCGGATTTCTTACTATTTCCACGCTTCTGGAATTGTGATAGAATGGAAGCGATAAACAGCCAGAGGTGAACGATGTGGAGGATGCAAAAGAGGTATTTGCACAATACAATGACTGAAAAGACTGCACAGAAGTCGGGTTTGCTGAAAAATCAATTCCTCAGCGGGGAGTAAGTAAGAGAACGGCAAATCGGAACAGGAATGGAGAATAAGCGCATGGAAGATTACGGAATGTTATGGGATGATTACTCTATGGAGTTTCATGCAAAGTTAGTAGATTCAAACGGAGACTGGACCAAACTTGACAATGACGAACAGGAAATTGCTGCCCTCTGGAAGCTGTTTGTGGACATCAATAATGGAGGATTTATCCAGTTTTTCTGCAACTGGGGCTATCCGTGCTTATGTTATGCCATGCGTGGGCTGGAGCGTATGGAAGATACCAGTCTCTATGATTTACTGTCAGATACATATTATGCTGTTTTGGAGAAATTCAAAGATGACACCAGATTAACAGCGTACTGGGACATACCAGAATACCTGACAGATGAGGATGAGGAACGTCTTAACGCTGCCGACACCCAGTTTTATGAAACAGAATGTGAGCGTTTTACAAAAATGGCATACGAATTTTACCATCAGACATTGAAGAAAACGGTAACGCCGATTAACGATTAACAAATTCTGCCGTTTTAAATCCCCGGCCCTCCCCGGCGGCAATCGCACTTTGTCGGAGTGTGGTTGCAATCTGCCGCTTCTGCTGATCAATTGCCCGGAGACATCCATTGGTTTTTCTCTGAGAAGGAAGCAAAGGGCTGTGTTTCCTGCTTTCTGGGAATCACTGCGGCGGTTGAAAGAATGGGAATTAATGGTGTTGTTTTAGCAGGATATATGCTGTGCGACAAATTTCGAAAAAATTTAAAAAAAGGTATTGACGAAAGGGATATGGGGTGCTATAATAGCTATCGTTGAGTCGCTGAGCGATTCGATGGTTTGCGGAAGTGTCGGAATTGGCAGACGAGCAAGACTAAGGATCTTGTGACCGTTAGGTCGTGTGGGTTCAAGTCCCATCTTCCGCATGCAGAGAGTATGGATCTGCAGATATAATTTCATACGGTTTGCGGAAGTGTCGGAATTGGCAGACGAGCAAGATTCAGGTTCTTGTGAGCGCTAC